>CAKUPQ010000001.1 GCA_934675205.1 uncultured Flavobacteriaceae bacterium
GTATTCATAATATCCGCAAGAGCATCCGTAAGGTCAAATTGAGTAATTCCGTCATAATCATCATCACATTCTTCTAATGGTGGTATCGTTTTAGTAATTTGAGGTTTAGGATTAACAATCAAATTCACACTTGTAAATGCTCTACAAACTCCTCCTGTTGAAGCTACTGCGATATAAATAGTCTGATTTGTAGAGGCTATATTAAAGTATTGTTGCGGATTGGAAATCACATTGGCATCAAAAAGAAGGTCTTCATAAGTTTCGAAGAAAAACACCACTGCATTTGGGACTCCTCCCGTAACCTCATCATTTAATAAGGTCAAATCAAAAACCGCATATCCATCGTTATTGTCATCACAAACCTCAAAATCATTGGGTTGGAAAGCCTCCGGAAATTCACTTACAAGCAAATCAAATTGCGAAAGCACATAGCAACCTTGCTGATTTGCTATCCTAACATATATTGTTTGAGGGTTAGAAGTATTGGTATAATTAGTCGGATTCAGTATCGGAGTTGTTCCGTTTTGAGCATCTGCCAACGTTTCGTAATACGAAAAATTATAAGGTTGCCCTTGTGCTATTTCATAATTTTTAGAATACAGATTAAAAACAGATGTAGTGGAGGTATTAGAACAAACTTCGTAAGTACTCGGTTGATTGATATTAGGCAAACTAACCACAATCAATTGGAGGGAAGTAATCACAAAGCAACCGTCAGCATTTTCAGCTCTTACCCAAATGGTTTCTCCCAAAGAATTATAATTCGTTTGATTACTAATAGCGGAAGTTCCTACCAAAGCATCATTTTGAGAGTTATGAAAAGTAATTTGAATTCCGTTTTGTCCATTTCGGATTTCATCAGCTTTAGTAGAAAGATTAAATATTTCTGACCCATTTCCGTCATCATCGCAAATCACATAGTCTGTCGGAGTGATTATTTCGGGATTCTGATATACATTTAATTCAAATGAAATCGTATTGTAACAATTCGGGTAGAATTGAGCTCTGACATAAATCGTTTGAGGATTCGATGTGTTTGTATAGCTCGCAGGATTTAAAATAGCTCCTACATTATTATCTGCATCTTGTTGGGAACTATGATAAGTAACCGTTGCTGTCTCTCCGTTAAGTAGTTCGTTTTGTATAGAGGTCAGGTTAAAAATAGTTGACTGATTTGTACCATCAATACAAATGTTATAGTCTTGTATATTATTAAGCGTAGGTCTTTGGTTTACAATCAATTCAAAATCATAAATCACATAACACGAAGTTACTGGGTCAGAAACCCTTACATAAATTATTCCCGAACCTAAATAATTTGTCGGATTCGGAATCGGATTTACGTTATTTTCCGCATTAGCCAAAGAAGTAAAATAACTCAAAGTATAATTCGGATTTGCATTAGCAACAGAATTATTAAGATTAAAAATTCCTTGGGCAGTATCGCTACACCCTTCCTGGTCTGTAATCTGTGGTTCTTCGAGAGCATCTAATAAGATGATATCCAACAAAACAGTATTGTTATTTTCGTTTACTTCCTGTTGTATTCCTGTTCCGTCTCCAATATCATCAACAACAATGGTCAATACAAAAGTATTCGGAATCGTATCGGGAACAGTAAAGCTATGAGATTGCGAAACGCTTGCTCCTATTGTTAAACTTTGAGTGGTTTGTGTAGTTGCCACCAAAACTCCGTCCGCATAAAAAGCAATCGGAATACCGGCAGGAAGCACATCAGTTCCTTCGGCAGTATTAGAAACGGTGAAATTAACATCTAAATCTCTGTTTCCGCATGAGTTTTCGCCTTGTACATTCGGATTTACAGTGATACTTGCGTCAGGCAATTCACTACTCAACACTACTACAATATTATTTACAAAAACCACATCTTGACTAGAGGTAAGCATGACGTCAAGTGTAGTATCTCCCGGATCTACATAAGCACTGATATCGTAATAATCCAAATCCATATTATACAGATTAGAATCACCCGTAAAACTATTTGTTCCGTTAAAAACATTGTTAGAAGGGTTCAAAGGAGGATTACTTAAGACATTCCCGTTGACAAAAAGTTCTTCACCTATAGCCGTTCCTGCATCGCCTTCCCAAGCCAGAAAACCGATTTTTCCTCCTTGGGTGTCAATCACGTTAATTCCTTGTAGCTGGATTTCGAGCGTAGTATTGGGCGAAAGACCCACCATTTCAAAGCCATCATATACATTCACAAGGTTATTTATAAAAACAGGGTCTTCATAAATGATAACAATACTCCAACCTCCGAAGTTTTGCCCCGTGGCACAATACTGTTGAATAACGGTATTTAAATCCATGTCTGAAAAAGTGTATGTACCGTTACCTGTAGTCTGAACAATAGTGGTTACGTCTACAAAAGCCCCAAAAAAGACATGATTAAAGTTGTTAAAGAACATACTATTCGCAAAAGTACGTTCGGCAGTAAGGTCTGTTCCGTTGAGTTTTACATTAAAATCTCCTGTACCCGAACCTGCCCAATACAGATAAGCAGCAATTACGGTTTGGTCAGTAGTAAGATTAAGGGTAGCTGAAGATTCGGTCAAAATAGTACAAGGTCCTAATGAATTATTTTCCGCTAAATTCAAAGTATTACCGATAGCTATATAATCATATTTACCAAAAAGCTGCTCGTATAATTCAATCTGCTGGGCATTTGAATTAAAACAAAAAACGAGCAATAGTATTGATATAAAGTTGTTTTTCATTTGAAATTTGTTAGTAAAATCAAAAAGTATTTAAAATATAAACGAGAATTTAACGAATTATTATCCAATAATCTTTGTGAAATCGGGTTTAAAATAATTCGGTCCTTTCATCACTTTTCCGTCTTCACGATAAATCGGTTTTCCGTCTTCGCCTAATTTACTCATATTGCTTTTTTGAATTTCGTCAAAAACCTCCTCGATTTTGTGTTGTAATCCATGTTCGAGAATTGTTCCGCACAAAATGTAAAGCATATCTCCCAAAGCATCTGCTACTTCAACAATATCATTATTTTGAACTGCTTCAAGATATTCTTCGTTTTCTTCTTTCATCAGGTTGAAACGAAGTTCGTTTTTGCTTTTTCCTAAATCTGCTTTCGGAGTTTCACTTACTCCCAATCCGTAAGTTGTATGAAATAATGTTACTGCTTCAAGTTGTTTTTTCATCGAATGGAATAATTATTAAAAGACTTCAAAGATAAGGGATTCCTAATTTATTCCTAAATCTAATTGTATTATTGTTCCGTAAATTATTATTTTTGAATATGAAAATCCTGATTATAGAAGACGAACCTGCTTTGCTTGAAACTGTAAAACAATTTCTTGAGGACGAAAAATACATCGTTGAAACAGCCAATGATTATATTTCGGGAATCGAAAAAATTGGAACGTATGATTATGACTGTATTTTACTCGACATTATGCTCCCAAATGGGAGCGGAATCGACATACTGAAAGAAATCAAAAAATTGAATAAAAAAGATTCTGTGATTATTCTTTCTGCTAAAGATTCGGTTGAGGATAAAGTTTTAGGCTTGGATTTGGGAGCAGATGATTATCTGGCTAAACCTTTCAATTTAATGGAGCTTCATTCCCGGATTAAATCCGCCATCAGACGGAACAATCAAGACGGAGAAAAAAATATTTCGTTCAAAAACGTAAAACTTTTTCCCGAAGAAAGAACGGTTTTTGTCGATGAAACCGAACTTTCATTAAATCGGAAAGAATTCGATTTGCTGTATTATTTTATGATTCGTCCCGAAAAAACCTTACAGAAAACCTCGTTGGCTGAATCGGTTTGGGGAGATAATATTGACCAGTCAGACAGTTTGGATTTCATTTATTCACAAATAAAGAACTTACGGAAAAAACTGAAAGACAGCAATGCAGAAATTGATTTTCAGGCAGTTTACGGAATCGGATATAAATTGGTATGAGTATTTCGCTTAAAAATTATACGTTAAAATATCTGGCAACCGCTTTGCTTATTATCATAGCAATTTGGGCAGGATTGTTTTATGCTGTAATTCTTGATGAACTTTATGATAATACCGATGACGGACTTAAAGACCTCAAAATCCAGATTATCAGAAAAGCATATATTGATGAGAATATTTTGAATATAAACGAATTTGATTTCAACCAATTCAGAATTAAACAAATAAATGCTTCGGAATACAAAGAAGGAAATTTTTTCAGGAACGAACAATTTTATATGGAATATGACGAAGAAATGGAGCCTTACCGTGTTTTGGAAACGTATTTTATTGACAAAAGCGGAAATCATCAAAAACTGGAAATAAGAACTTCAACCGTAGAGGAAGATGATTTTCGTGAAAACCTTTTCTTTGCTCTTATTTTCCTGTATATTTTTCTGGTTGTGAGCATTATAATCATTAATAATATCGTTCTGAAAAAAGTCTGGAAACCGTTCTACACAACTTTGGATAATTTAGAAAAATACGAATTCGGAAAAGGCAACAAATCCGAAAATAATCCTACCGAAATACGTGAATTCAAATTGTTAAACAAAAAAATTGACAAGATGATTGAACGGAACGAAGGAACATTTATCCAACAAAAACAATTTATAGAAAATGCTTCTCACGAATTGCAGACTCCACTTGCCATTGCTATTAACAAACTTGATTTACTCATCGAAAATGAAGATTTTTCCGAAAAAAACCTATCGGAATTAAGCCAAACCAAAGAAGGGTTGATGCGATTGGTTAAGTTGAATAAATCACTTCTGATGCTTTCGAGAATCGAAAATAATCAGTTTGGAGAAAAACAGCAAATAAGCCTGAACGAAATCACGAAAACCGTTCTGGACGATTTTTCAGATATGATAGAATTCAAAAATATTTCGTTGAAAATTATAGAAAACGGAAACTTCAAAACCAATATCAATTTGGATTTAGGGTATATTTTGATTTCAAATCTGGTTCGAAATGCTATCAAATATAACCTGTCAAACGGAAAAATAATTGTAGAACTATTTAATGACAGACTGAAAATCAAAAATTCTTCTTCTGAAAACAAACCGCTTAACAAAGATTTGATTTTCAATCGTTTTTACAAATCAAATCAGGATAATACTTCCACAGGATTAGGACTGTCAATCGTAAAAACCATAGTTGAAAACCATTCGGATTTGAGCATTGATTATTTCTTTGAAAATAATTTTCATATTTTTTTCGTAAAAGACGAAAATTCCTAATTCTTTCCCAAATCACTCCTGAACTTTGTCTTATAATTTTAAAACAAATAAATATGAAAAGTTCAGCAATCAAATTTTTAACGGCTTTTTTCCTTTTTATCGGAATCAGCTCAAATGCACAGGAATCAATCATTACGAAAAATGAATTGCCTAAAACAGCACAAAAATTCGTTTCAGATTATTTCGCGAAAAGTACGATTGATTATGTGAAAATGGACAAAGAAACTTTTTCGACAGATTACAAAGTAAAGTTTACGGACGGTTCGGAAATCGAGTTTGATTCAAAAGGAGAATGGATCGAAATTGACGGAAACAAAACAGTAATTCCGACAGGATTTATCCAAAAAAGTATTCTTACTTACGTGAAGGAAAAATTCCCTAATACCCAAATCATAAAAATTGAAAAAGGACGTTTCGGAAAACAGGAAGTAAAACTTTCAAACGGATTGGAACTGGAATTTAATTCCAAAGGGGAATTTAAGAGAATTGATGACTAATTAAACAAGTAAAAATTTATAAAATGAAATCAAAATGAAAAATTTATTTTTATCGACAGTTGCCATTTTAACTTTGGCTTTTACGGGAATTTCCTGTTCATCTGACGACAATAATTCAGGAGAAACCATTATTGGTTATTCGGAATTATCAGCTGACTGCAAAACATTTGTAGAAACGTATTTTTCTGAATATGAAATTTTAAGAGTTGAAAAAGATATTCATTCTGTTGATGAATATTATGAAGTAAAATTCGTTGGAGGAATGCAGATTGACTTAAATCAGTCTTGTGAATGGACAGAGGTCGATGGCAACAACCAACCTATTCCGACAGGATTTGTCAATACTTCGATTGTGGAATATGTAGCGACAAATTATGCAACAACCTCAATAGAAAGCATTGATAAAAAATCGTATGGATTTGATGTTGATTTACTTAACAATACCGAATTGCGTTTCGATTCGGAAGGAAACTTTTTAGGATTAGAGAACTAATTCAGAGATTGTTTTAAACAAATTTAAACCTCACAGATTTCAGAAATCTGTGAGGTTTTTTATTTTTTATCTTCCCGAAAGATACTTCTTCTCTACCCAAAAAGTCCCAAACGGAATTACCGAAGCAATTAAAATCAAAAAGAAATCTTTTCCTTTCCATTTCATTTGGTCTTTGAGCATTATTGCTAGAATGATATAGGTAATAAACAGCAATCCGTGAGCCATTCCTATCGGAAAAACCAAAGATTGTCCTAATTCGGGGCTTATCATTCTTTTGATGAAAATCATATTGGCTAAAAGAACCAAATAAGAAACTCCTTCAAGGAAAGCAACAGGTCTGAAAATTTTAAGCATATAAAGTTAGTTTACAGTGTTCAGTTATTAGTGTTCAGTTCATTTATTTTTTAAATTCAAGTGCAGGAAGTAATTTAGATGAAACCTCTCCGAATCCGATTCTCAAATCGTTTTTCTGACAGAAGCCTCTCATAATTACCGTATCGTTATCTGCAATGAATTTTCTTTCTGTTCCGTCTTTTAGGGTTATCGGGTTTTTTCCTCCCCAAGTAAGCTCCAGCATTGAACCGAAACTGTCCGGAGTTGGCCCTGAAATCGTTCCCGAACCCATCATATCTCCTGCATTTACCTGACAACCGTTTATGGTATGATGTGCTAATTGTTGGCTCATTGTCCAATACATATATTTGAAATTCGATTTGGAAACCGAAGTTTCTTCTCCGTTTTCGGGTTGAATAAGCACTTCTAAATTAATATCGAAAGCGTGATTTCCTGTTTGTTGCAGATACGGAAGCGGTTTTGGGTCTTCCTGTTTCGGGCTTTCGCACCGAAAAGGCTCAAGTGCGTCAAGTGTTACAATCCAAGGGGAAATCGAAGAAGCAAAATTCTTTGCTAAAAATGGCCCTAACGGAACATATTCCCATTTCTGAATATCCCTTGCACTCCAATCGTTAAACAAAACCATTCCGAAAATATGATTTTCTGCCTCTTCAACAGGAATGTATTCTCCCATTTTGTTAGCATCAGCTGTAATAAAAGCGGTTTCCAACTCAAAATCAACCAATTTCGATGCTCCGAAAACAGGATTGGTTTCTCCGTTCGGAAGTGTTTGTCCGAGTGGTCTTCTGACTGCAACTCCCGAAGGAACAATCGTAGAACTTCGTCCGTGATAGCCAACAGGAATATGTAACCAATTCGGCAACAAGGCATTATTAGGATCTCGGAACATCATTCCTACATTGGTTGCGTGTTCTCTGCTGGAATAAAAATCTGTGTAATCTCCAATCTGAACAGGCAATTGCATTTCGACTTCATCAATCGAAAAAATCACTTGTGATTTGTCTTTTTCGTTATCTCTCAATTTCGGATTGTTTTCATCGAAAATTTCTGCAATCCGGTTGCGGACTTCCCTCCATATTTTTCTCCCTGACGAAATAAAAACATTCAGAGTATCTTGTAAAAAAATATCGTCCGTAAGTTCGATTCCCTCAAAATATCCTAACTGATACAAAGCATTCAAATCAATAACCGAATCTCCGATTCGTGTTCCGATAGTTACAATATCATCTTTGGTCAAAAAAACTCCGAAAGGAATATTCTGTATAGGAAAATCGCTGTTTTGAGGTACTTCTATCCACGATTTTCGGTTGGGGTCATTGGCTGTTATAAGCATATTTCTTTTGTTTAAAGTTTGATTTGTTTAAGGTTTAAAGTTTCACGTTCTAAATCTGCAATCATCAATCGTTAATCATCAATCTTAAATAAAAAAATTACAGCCTCAAATATATTGCTAATTGCTAATTTCTCAAAGTAATTTCGTATTTTTGAGCTCACTTTAACAATAATTCATATTATGCAAAGAGATAACGAAATTTTTGATTTGATTCTTGACGAACAAGACAGACAGACCGAAGGATTAGAACTTATCGCATCGGAAAATTATGTAAGCGAACAGGTTTTGGAAGCTGCAGGTTCTATTCTAACCAACAAATATGCAGAGGGTTACCCGAACAGAAGATATTACGGAGGGTGCGAAGTGGTTGATATTATTGAGCAAATCGCCATCGACAGAGCAAAAACACTTTTCGGAGCTGAATACGTAAATGTTCAGCCTCACTCGGGTTCTCAAGCCAATACAGCTGTTTTTTCAGCTTGTCTGAAACCGGGAGACAAAATTTTAGGTTTCGATTTATCACACGGAGGACATTTAACTCACGGTTCTCCCGTTAATTTTTCGGGAAAATTATACAATCCTGTTTTCTACGGAGTTGACCAAGAAACAGGACTTATCAATTACGACAAAGTTCAAGAAATCGCAGAAAGAGAGAAGCCACAAATGATTATAGCCGGAGCTTCTGCTTATTCGAGAGATATGGATTTCAAGCGTTTCAGAGAAATTGCAGACAGTGTGGGAGCACTTCTTTTCGGAGATATTTCGCATCCTGCCGGGCTAATCGCTAAAGGACTTTTGAATGATCCGATTCCGTATTGTCATATCGTAACTTCTACTACTCACAAAACCTTGAGAGGACCAAGAGGAGGAATCATTATGATGGGTAAAGATTTCGAAAATCCATTCGGACTAAAAACTCCAAAAGGAGAAGTTAGAATGATGTCTGCCTTGCTTGATAGTGCTGTATTTCCGGGAAATCAAGGAGGTCCACTAATGCACATTATCGGAGCGAAAGCGGTTGCTTTTGGAGAAGCACTTTCTGATGAATATTTCAGATATATAGTTCAGGTTCAGAAGAATGCAAAAGCAATGGCAGCTGCATTTGTCGAAAAAGGTTATCATATTATTTCGGGAGGAACCGATAATCATATGATGCTGATTGACCTTCGCAACAAAGGAATTTCAGGAAAAGATGCTGAAAAAGCTCTTGGAAAAGCTGAAATTACCGTAAACAAAAATATGGTTCCGTTTGACGACAAATCTCCGTTTGTAACTTCGGGAATCCGAATCGGAACTCCTGCAATCACTACAAGAGGACTCGTTGAAGAAGATATGAAAACAATCGTTGAACTGATTGACCAAGTTATCACAAACCACGATAATGACGAAAAATTAGAAGAAATTGCAGACAAAGTCGTAGATATGATGAGCGAAAGACCAATTTTTGTGTTTTAATTTTTTGAATATTATAATGTAGAGACGCATAATTATGCGTCTCTACGGACAAACGAAATCCTCTCGAATTGAGAGGATTTTTTTATACATTTTTATTTTCATTCCAATAATAGCTGTCGGGATAAATTCTTTGCCCGAAAATGGCTGTTCCGACTCTGATAATCGTTGCTCCCTCTTCAATAGCTGTTTCCAAATCCCCACTCATTCCCATTGAAAGTTCTTTCATCTGAACATTCGGAATATTTTCCTCAATGATTTTCTGCTGAATATTTTTCAGCAATCGGAAACATTCCCTTACTTTTTCGGTTTCTGCACTAAATAAACCGATTGTCATCAATCCTTTGATGTTTAACTTATCGAATTGTGAAACCTGCTTGGTAAATTCAACCGCTTTTTCGAGGTTTATCCCGAATTTGCTTTCTTCTGCTGATGTATTAACCTGAATAAAAACGTCTATTTTTTTGTTTTCAAAAAGTAATCTTTGATGTAATTTTTCGGCTAAATCTATTCTGTCAAGCGATTCGACACACGAAACTCCGTATTTCAAAATGTCTTTTATTTTATTGGTCTGAAGATGTCCTATAAAGTGCTTTTCGTGAGGAATGTCTTTCAATTCTTCAAATTTTTCTTTGGCTTCCTGAACTTTATTTTCTCCTATCAGAGTTTCTCCCGATTCGATTGCAATTCTGATATTTTCAGCCGAAACCGTCTTGGTAGCCAACAATAATCGAACTTCGTTTGGATTTCGTCCCGACTTTTCACAAGCCAAAGCAATCCTTTTTTTGATTTGGGCAATATTGTCTAAAATGGGATTCATTATTCTATTTCTGATAAAATTTTGGCTTTGATTTGTGTAAAAATATCGTCTTTTGCTTGTGCAAAAGATAGTCCGAATCTTCTGTTTACGTCTTTCAGATTTTCGGGAAAACGGGAAAGCAAAACATCATAATAACTATCAAGCTCTGCCTCTGTTGGCAATTCAAATTTGACACTCAACTGAAAACGTCTCAACAAGGCTTTGTCGATAATTTCAACGTGATTCGTAGCACAAATAAGCAGTGCTTTTTCGGGAAAATAATCAATTAGTTGGATAAGTGTATTGACCAATCTTCGCATTTCTCCGACATCTTTGTCGTCATTTTCACGGGCTTTTCCGATTTGGTCGAATTCATCTAAAAACAAAACCGCTTTGTCTTTTTCGGCTTTGTCAAAAACGGCTTTCAGGTTTTGTGAGGTTTCCCCGATTCGAGACGATACAATATTACTCAAATTCAGGATCAAAAGCGGTCGTTCGAGTGCAGTGGCAATAGCTTTGGCAGTGGTTGTTTTTCCGCAACCCGAACTTCCGTGAAGCAAAACCTTGTTGTTTACAGGCAATCCGTATTGATGAAGTTTATCAATATGTTGATGTTCTTTGATGAGTTGTTCAATCTCTTTACGATTCTCATTTTTCAAAAAAATATCCGAAAGTTGAGTTTGTTCTTTATCGTTTATGATTAAATTATAGATATTCATTCGGTATCAGATTTAGGCTACTCGTTCGTGTTCTGGGCAATCTATCCGTAAATCATTGACATTTAATTTCTGATTCAGCAAGGTACAAAAATGCGTGTTCCCGTTGTCCGAAGCCTTATAAAACGAACAGGTCATACACATTCTCTGAATGGTAATCACTCCGGATTTGTTCAGATAGCGGATTATTTCCATAAGATTTAGCAATAAATTTTCCTTGTCCTCTGTCTCCATTTTGTCGATTGGAGTTCGAATTTCCTTTGTAAAAAGAGAAGTTTTTGAGGCTATATCTTTACCTTTTTCTGTCAGACTAATCACATAACTCCGAGTGTCTTGTGGCTCAAATTCTTTAGAAATAAGCTCTTTTTGTTCGAGTGTTTTTATGGTATCGCTTATGGTGGCTTTGGTCATATTAAATTCGTCTGCCAAATAGCTTACTTTCCGTTTTTCCTCGCTATGATGAAGTAAAAAAACCAATACCTGCACCTGAATCGGGCTTAGAGAATGTTCCTTGCTTTCTTGCCATAGCAAAACACGGAAAGCTTGTGAAATGCGTTCGAGAGAAGCCACAATTTTGCTTTCCGTATTTTGGTTTTGATAATTTAAATCAAAATCTGATTTCATTAATTACAATTTTCCATTTCAAGGATAAAATACCCTTTCTTTTTAATATCTGATTCCCATTCCGGAGAAACTTCTCTCACGTGGCAGAATCTACATTCTTCAGAAGCAAGAGGTTGTCCCTCCTGCCCTTTGGTTTTAAGATATTCCCGTCCGTAAGTGTAAATTACTGTTGTGTCTTTTTCCGTTTCGGGTGCAATAATGTCAAAGTGCATTATTGTTCCATCTCTCCGGGTTACATAGGTGTCCCAAACTGCTACTTTCATCTTGGTCTGATTTTGAAATTCCTCCTGCTCCGTACTATTCTGCTTGAATGCAACAAAAAGCAAAGAAACAAAAGAAATCAGGATTAAACTATACTTTTTCATCTGTTTTCTTGTATTTTTTTGCCACGGATTAAAGGATTTTCACAGATTTTTAGTGTAATTTTTAATCCCTGACTGCCGTCAGGCAGGTGTGCAATCTGTGGCTAATATTTTTTTAATGCTGTGATAAAATTGCCTTACAAAGATAGGAATCCTAACTATGTAAGGCAAATTTTTTTACCCTTTTACATCTTCCATAGAAGCACCGAAATTGATGTGCAACACATTTCCGTTTGGTGTAACCAAAGCGGGAACGGATTTCACTCCTGCTCTTTCAGCCTCTCCTATTCTGCTACGTTCTTCTCCGATGTGAACTATTTCCACATTGTCCAAACCAATCAAATTAATAATGTCGTGTTCTGCACTTATGCAAACAGGACAACCTGCGTGATAAAAAACTGATTTACTCATTTTCTTAAAGTTTTAAATTGTGTATGACAAAATCGTCAGAACAAATATAGTTAGTCATCCTAACTAAAGCAAATGTATTTTTAATAAAATTTGATTTTTAACATATTTAATGCTATTTACAAATTGATTTTCGCTTGTTCCCAACCGATTATAGCTGTTTTTCGAATGGGATTCCACATATATCCTCCGAATGTTCCAGTGGATTGGATAACACGATGACAGGGAATCAAAAAAGCAACAGGATTACTCCCGATAGCTGTTCCGACAGCTCGTGAAGCATTCGGATTTCCGATTTCATTGGCTAATTTTCCGTAAGTCGATAATTTCCCAAACGGAATTTTCAACAGGCTTTCCCAAACTTTCAGTTGAAAATCTGTTCCTTTTAAGTGTAGTTTTATTTGTTCTAATCTGCTCCAATCATTCCGAAAAATAGACAGAGCATTTTGTTGCAACTCGTCTGATTTCTGCTGAAAAACAGCATTCAGAAATTTGGCTTTTAAGTCATTCAACGCTTTTTCGATATCCTCATCAAAAGCCATATAACAAACACCTTTCGAGGTAGAGGCAACAATCAGGTTTCCAAACGGGCTTTCTGCAAAATCATAATATATTATGAGGTTTTGTCCTCCGTTTTTGTATTCGGCAGGTGTCATTCCTTCAATATTTACAAACAAATCGTGCAGACGACTCGTACTCGAAAGTCCCGTTTCAAAAGCCGTATCAAACAAAGTAACCCGGTTATCTTTTTTGAGGATATTTTTTGCATTCTCGACACTTATGTACTGCAAAAACTTCTTCGGACTTACTCCTGCCCAATCTGTAAACAACCTCTGAAAATGAGACGGACTCAAGTGTATCTTTTCAGCTACTTCGTCTAAATTTGGTTGGGATTTGAAATGCGTCTGAATGTACTCTATCGCTTGTGCAATTCGGTTGTAATTGATGTTTTCCTGCTCTTTCATACTGCAAAAATCGGAAGTATTTCGGAAAATAAAAATCCGTTTCGTACTTTTATTAGCATAAAAAAAGGCTACCAAAATTGATAGCCTTTTAAATATTTCAAAAAAAATTAGTCTTCTTTTCTTACAGTATGGTTGATGTCATTTCTGTGAGTAATAATATCAAAATTCGTATCTACAAAATAAGCACTTCCGAAGCCATTTACGTAAGAACCTTTAATCGGAACGATTTCAATCATAATAAAGTCGTCCATTCCTGTCAGAATATCAAGGATTTTTCCGTGAATTTCCGTCAATCCTGCTACTGCTTTGTCCCAAAGTTCCGTACCTCTTTCGATTGGGTTAGTCGTAGCATCAATAGTCAATCTTTCACGAGCATAGATTTGTTTGGTATCCGATTCATCTTCGATGAACATTACCGAAACTTTTTTCACATCTCTTAAATTCTTGGTATGACGAGCCATAAACGAAACCAAAACATACAGCTTGTTATCAATCATCACGTGGGGAACATAGCTCGAATTCGGGTTTCCTTCCGAATCAATCGTAGCCAAAATAACCGATTTACATCTTGCAATCAACTCTTTTACTTTCGGCTCAACAGGTCTGTTTTTGCGTTGAGCTGTTTCTACTTTATCCTGAACACTCATAATTATATATCTTTTTGAATTTATAAAATTTCTCGCAAAGGTAGGTCTTATTTAGAATATTTAAAAATAATTAAATCGAAAAATATATTTAGTTGAGTTATTCAAAAAAATCTTTTACTTCAACTCCGATAGCTTGGGAAATTTTTAGAAGATTAAGAGAGGTTACATTTTGTCTTCCGTTTTCAATACTGCTTAAATTTGACTTTTCCATTTTAATTTCAGCACAAATATCCAACTGACTAAACCCCTTTTCTTTACGGAGTTCAGCAATTTTAGCACCTAATTTTTTCAGAAATTCTTTTTCGGGAACAGTCATTAGGGCAATTTCACAAAAAAACCACCTCTTTGGGTTATGATATATTATAACTATATTTTATATTTGTCAGATAATAATTTTTTAAACTAAAATTTTATGCAAAATATCCCTATTTATAATGAAACTGATTTAGCTCGTGCAGGAAAAAAAGATGATAATCTAGAAATTGAGATTTTTAGAGAGTTTATACTTCAGTTACTTCAAGTAGAAAAATTAGAAGACCCTAAAGAGAAAAAAATCATTGATAATATTCAGGAAAACGGAACATACTTACTTAATAAAAATAAACTAAATATCCTGAAAAAGATAGTTACACGCTATGAAAAAAGTTGTGATAGCTGTCATACAAAAATTCCTTTAAATGAAGTTTTGTACTCGGATAAATATTGTAGTAATCACAAATATTTAGAAGATGAATAACTTAATAAAGTTATCACTATAAAAAAATTAACTAATAATAATTAACGATGAAAAGACTATTTATTAAACTACTTTTAGTTTTAAGTGTTTGTACGTTTATTTCTTGTACAACAGATGATTCTTCTACACAGCAAACAAATCAAGAACTTGTAACAGATTGGTATAATCTTTTTGCTAAAGATAAAACATTTAAGGATAATGAAACTAATTTTTATGATTTTACAATAGAAGATAATATTCTTATAATTAGAAAATCACTTTCTAATGCAGGGTGGATAAGTATTTTTGGAGAGTATCATTATGAAATTGACGGAAATATCAATTCAGGTATTATATATTTATCCCCTGTTGATGATGATAATCTTAATTTGTATGGTGGAATATCTCATATTGAATATTCACAAATAAATAATAACATTTTTATATCATTAGCTCATAATAATGGTACTATTACACCTCTATCAATAACCTGACTAATTATACGAATTAAGAAGTTAAATCACAAAAAATTCTGACTATGTAGCAGCAATTACATTTACAGATGTTTTTTAGGTTTGACAATGTAATAAAAGAACAAACCCTGTCAAAGTTGTAACTATGACAGGGTTTTTACTATGTTGAAAATCTATTTTGAATTTTCGATATTTTCGATGAATTGATCAAACAGGTATTCTGCATCGTGAGGACCCGGACTTGCTTCAGGGTGATACTGCACTGAAAAAACAGGCTTGTTTTTCATTCGCATTCCTGCAACTGTTCCGTCATTGATGTGTAAATGCGTAATTTCAAACTCCGAATTATTTTCTAAAGCCTCCTTATCAACTGCAAATCCGTGATTTTGTGAAGTGATTTCTCCTTTTCCTGTAATTACATTCATAACGGGGTGGTTGATTCCTCTGTGGCCGTTGAACATTTTGTAAGTCGGAATTCCGTTTGCCAGTGCAATAGTCTGATGCCCCAAGCAAATTCCAAAAAGTGGTTTTCCCGAATTTATAATCTGTCTTGCTACTTCCTGTGCATTCTCCAAAGGCTCGGGGTCTCCGGGTCCGTTGGAAAGAAAATATCCGTCAGGGTTAAAGGTTTTCATATCCTCAAAACTCGAATCAAAAGGAAAAACCTTTATGTAGCAATCTCTTTTGGCAAGATTGCGTAAAATGTTCTTTTTTATTCCCAAATCCAATGCGGATACTTTGTATTTCGCATTTTCATCTCCGAAATAATACGGTTCTTTAGTTGAAACTTTGGAGGCTAATTCCAAACCCTTCATATCAGGAGCTTCTGAAAGTTGTTTTTTCAGAGCCTCAATATCGTCTGTTTCGGTTGAAATAATCGCATTCATAGCTCCGTTGTCACGAATGTAACTTACCAAAGCTCTTGTGTCCACGTCCGAAATAGCTACGATATTGTATTTTTCTAAATAGTCAATTAAAGAAGAATCGGCACTTGGTCTGGAATAGTCAAAGCTGAAATTCTTAACGACCAACCCTGCTATCTTAACCGAATCGGATTCCACTTCATTCGGGTTTACTCCGTAATTCCCGATATGCGGAGTGGAGGCAACCATAATTTGTCCGAAATAAGACGGGTCGGTAAAGATTTCCTGATAACCTGTCATTCCCGTATTGAAACAGATTTCCCCGATTGTAGTTCCCTCTGTTACCGATTTTCCGTAGAAAATCGTTCCGTCTGCAAGTAATAAAACGGCTTTTTTTCGTGTTGTGTACTTCATTGTGTTGTTGTAAAGTTTTGCAAAAATACGTCAAAAAAAAGGGATAAACAATGAATGCTTATCCCTTTTAATTTATGTAGAAAATTTATGATACATAAATTATTCTTTAGTTTCTGTGTCTTCAGAAGTTGTTTCTGCTTGTGGAGTTTCAACTTCAGGAGTTTCTTCAACTTGTGTTTCAGTAGTTTCAGCTTTTTTAGCACTTCTACTTCTACGAGTTGTTTTCTTAACTTCTTTTTTACCTCCGTTATAAAGCTCGTTGAAATCAACCAACTCAATCATTGCCATATCAGCATTATCTCCCAAACGGTTTCCTAGTTTGATGATACGAGTGTATCCTCCCGGACGATCGCCTACTTTTGGAGCAACTTCTCTGAACAATTCAGTTACAGCATATTTGTTTTTCAGGTAAGAAAAAACAATACGTCTGTTGTGTGTTGAGTCTTCTTTTGATTTTGTTACCAATGGCTCAACATATACTTTAAGAGCTTTAGCTTTAGCTACGGTAGTGTTAATACGTTTGTGTTCGATAAGCGAACAAGCCATATTAGCCAACATAGCCTCTCTATGCCCTTTCTGTCTTCCTAAATGATTTACTTTTTTTCCGTGTCTCATTACGTTTTTTTTTAGGCTTCATCTTGCTTCAATCCTCCTTGGAGAGCAAAATATGAAGTAAATTTATTCTTTATCTAATTTATATTTTGACAAATCCATTCCGAAATGTAGGTTTTTTGAAGCTACTAACTCATCTAATTCAGTTAGCGACTTTTTACCGAAGTTACGGAATTTCATTAAATCACTCTTGTTGTAAGACACCAAATCTCCAAGGGTATCAACTTCTGCTGCTTTAAGACAGTTCAAGGCTCTCACTGAAAGGTCTAAATCAGTTAATTTAGCTTTCAAAAGCTGACGCATATGAAGTGATTCTTCATCATACGAATCGGTTTGAGCAATCTCGTCTGCCTCCAGAGTTATTCTTTCGTCAGAGAACAACATAAAGTGATGAATAAGCACTTTTGCAGCCTCTGTAAGAGCATCTTTCGGATTGATAGAACCGTCTGTTTTGATTTCGAAAATCAATTTTTCATAATCGGTTTTTTGCTCCACACGATAGTTTTCAATCGTGTATTTTACGTTTTTTACAGGCGTATAAATCGAATCGATAAAAATAGTTCCGATAGAAGCAGAAGATTTTTTATTCTCCTCCGCAGGAACATATCCTCTACCTTTTTCGATAGTAAACTCGATGTTCAGCTTTACTTTTTTGTCAAGGTTACAGATAACTAATTCAGGGTTCAACACCTGAAATCCTGAAATAAATTTCTGTAAATCTCCTGCAGTAATTTTATCTTTTCCTGAAAGAGCAACAGAAACCGTTTCGTTATCAATATCCTCAATCTGACGTTTGAAACGAATTTGTTTGAAGTTCAAAACAATTTCGGTAACGTCTTCCACTACTCCCGAAATCGTTGAAAACTCGTGTTCCACTCCTTCGATTTTGATAGAAGTAATTGCATATCCTTCCAAAGCGGAAAGCAAGACTCTACGAAGTGCATTACCTACTGTCAATCCGTAACCCGGCTCCAAAGGTCTGAATTCAAACTTTCCTTCGAAATCGGTAGAATCAATAAGTATAACTTTATCGGGTTTTTGAAAATTAAATAGTGCCATATTTTTGACTTATGTCAGTTATTATTTGTTGTATAACTCAACGATTAGTTGCTCTTTGATGTTTTCAGGAATCTGAAGTCTTTGAGGAACAGCAACGAAAGTTCCTTCTTTAGTGTCATTATTCCAAGTAATCCACTCATATACGTGAGATGAATTAGCCAAAGAATTTACAATTGCCTCTAACGATTTTGATTTTTCACGAACAGCTACTTTATCTCCAGCTTTAAGTTGGTAAGACGGAATGTTTACAACGTTTCCGTTAACAGTTATGTGTCTGTGAGATACAATCTGACGAGCTGCTCTACGAGTTGGAGCAATTCCCATTCTGTAAACCACATTATCTAAACGAGATTCACATAATTGTAGTAAAATTTCACCTGTAATACCTGAAGCAGCAGCAGCTTTTTCAAACATTTTTCTGAACTGACGCTCCAAAATACCATACGTGTATTTCGCTTTTTGTTTTTCTGTTAACTGAATAGAATATTCAGATTTTTTAGCTCTTTTTTTAGCTAATCCGTGTTGTCCCGGAGGATAGTTTCTTTTTTCAAGAGCTTTGTCAGCTCCAAAAATAGCCTCTCCGAATTTACGGGCTATTTTCGATTTTGGACCGGTATATCTTGCCATTTTTAAAAAATTATTGAAACAGAACTATGAATTCAGGTCTAATCCTTCGATAGCTTTCATCTGTTTCGGGTTATACTTAAAATAAAATTAAACTCTTCTTCTTTTTGGAGGACGACATCCGTTGTGTGGCATTGGAGTTACGTCAATGATTTCGGTAACTTCAATTCCTCCGTTGTGGATAGAACGTATAGCTGATTCTCTACCGTTTCCTGGTCCTTTCACGTAAACCTTTGCTTTTTTAAGACCTGCCTCAAGAGCAACTTTAGTTGCATCTTCAGCTGCCATTTGAGCTGCATACGGAGTGTTCTTTTTAGAACCTCTGAATCCCATTTTACCTGCTGATGACCAAGAAATAACCTCACCTTTCTTATTTGTCAAAGAAATGATGATATTATTAAAAGTAGCATTGATATGAACTTCTCCCGAAGACTCTACAATAACTTTACGCTTTTTCGTATTGGTTTTTGCCATAGCTATTTATTATTTAGTTGCTTTTTTCTTGTTAGCAACAGTTTTCTTTTTACCTTTTCTTGTTCTCGAATTGTTTTTGGTTCTTTGTCCACGTAGTGGAAGTCCGTTTCTGTGACGGATTCCTCTCTGACATCCGATGTCCATAAGACGTTTGATGTTCAATTGGATTTCTGAACGCAATTCTCCCTCAATTTTGAAATGTGAAACAGCCTCACGGATGGCTCCAATTTCATCATCGTTCCAATCAGTAACTTTTTTGTCCTGACTCACCTGAGCTTTTTCTAAAATCTCAATAGCTCTGCTTTTTCCGATACCGAAAATATACGTTAAAGCTATAACTCCTCTCTTGTGTTTAGGTATATCTACCCCTGCTATTCTTGCCATAATTATCCTTGTCTTTGTTTAAATCTAGGATTTTTTTTGTTAATAACATATAAGCGACCTTTTCTGCGTACGATAATACACTCGGCACTTCTCTTCTTTACTGATGCTCTTACTTTCATCTTTTTAATTTGCTTTAGGCTTTGGCTTTAGGCTTTAGGCTTATTGCCTACTGCTTACGGCTTATTGCCGATTTTAATATCTATATGTAATTCTTGCTTTTGATAAGTCATAAGGACTCATATCTAATTTAACTTTATCTCCGGGTAACAACTTAATGTAGTGCATACGCATTTTACCCGAAATATGAGCAATTACAATGTGTCCGTTTTCTAACTCCACTCTAAACATTGCGTTTGACAATGCTTCGATAATTGTTCCGTCTTGTTCTATTGCAGACTGTTTTGCCATATTATGCTAACGATTTTCTGTTTTTACCAGTTTTCATCAGACCGTCATATTGTTTGTTCAACAAATATGCATTTATCTGCTGAATCGTGTCAATCGCAACTCCAACCATAATCAGCATCGAAGTTCCTCCGTAAAACATTGCCCAACTTTGCTGAACTCCAAAACGAACAGCAATGGCAGGTAAAACAGCAATAGCTACTAAAGCCAAAGAACCTGGGAAAGTGATTAACGACATAATTCTGTCTAAATAATCTGCTGTTTCCGTTCCCGGTTTAATTCCCGGAATAAATCCTCCGCTACGTTTCAAATCGTCTGCCATTTTGTTAGTAGGGATTGTAATAGCCGTATAAAAATACGTAAACAATACAATCAATAATCCGAATACAAAGTTATACCAAAATCCGAATATATCACTAAATGTAGCTGACAATCCTTGAGCTGTATCAGAAGTTGCCAATCCAGCTAAAGCTGCAGGAACAAACATAATCGCTTGTGCAAAGATGATAGGCATTACTCCCGAAGCATTTACTTTAAGCGGAATCCATTGTCTGTTACCTTGCTCAAAAGTTCCTCCTGTGGTACGTCTTGCATATTGTACAGGTACTTGTCTGACAGCCTGAACCAAATAAACACAAGCCGAAATAACCAATAACCAAAGGATAATTTCAATTAGGATTACCAATGGTCCTCCGTTAGTTCCTGTCGTTCTGTAACCAAGTTCTTGAATGAAAGATTGAGGCATAGTTGCCAAAATCCCTATCATAATCAAAAGCGAAATACCATTTCCGATTCCTTTGTCGGTAATCTTTTCTCCTAACCACATCGCAAAAATAGTTCCTGTAGATAAGATGATTACCGAAGAGAAAATAAACGCAAATGAAGAAGGTGACATTAGGAACGCATCAGGAACTTGTCTTGACAAGTTGTAGATGTATCCCGGTCCTTGAATCAAAGTAATACCAATGGTAAGCCATCTTGTAATCTGATTCATTTTCTTTCTTCCGCTTTCTCCGTCTTTTTGGAGCTTTTGCAAATAAGGAACTGCAATTCCCATTAGCTGTACCACAATCGAAGCAGAAATATAAGGCATAATTCCTAATGCAAATACAGAAGCTTGTGAAAAAGCACCTCCTGTAAATACGTTAAGCAACCAACCGATTCCTCCTTCGGTTTGGTCTTGAAGACCTTGCAATTTATTAATATCGACACCCGGAAGCGGAACGTGAGCTCCAAAACGATAAACTAATAATAACCCTAAAGTTAAGAGGATTTTATTTCTAAGTTCCTCGATTTTCCAGATATTAGCGATTGTTTCAATAAATTTTTTCATCTTTCAAGAACAATTATAATTCTACTGCTTCTCCTCCGGCTGCTTCGATAGCTGCTTTTGCAGTTGCAGTAAATTTGTGAGCGGATACTTTTAATTTAGCTTTTAACTCTCCTCTACCTAAAACTTTTACCAAATCATTTTTGGTAGCCAATCTGTTTTCCAATAAAGTAGTCAAATCTACTGTATCTGTTGCTAAACCGTTGTCCACCAAACTTTGTAGCGTATCTAAATTAACTCCTTGATATTCTACTCTGTTGATATTTTTAAAACCAAATTTTGGAACTCGTCTTTGAAGTGGCATTTGTCCTCCTTCAAAACCGATTTTTTTAGAATATCCCGAGCGAGATTTAGCTCCTTTGTGTCCTCTTGTCGAAGTACCACCTTTTCCGGAACCTTCTCCTCTACCTACTCTTTTATTTTGGTTATGTACCGAACCTTCTGCAGGTTGTAAGTTACTTAAATTCATAACTGAAAATGTTATTATTTAGCTTCTTCAACAGAAACCAAGTGTTTAACTTTATTTACCATTCCAAGGATAACAGGGTTAGAATCGTGTTCAACAACCTGACCTATTTTGTGAAGTCCCAATGATTCTAAAACCAATTTTTGTGTTTTAGGACATTTGATTTGACTTCTTACTTGTTTTACTTTAATCTTTGCCATAATCCTTTGAATTAACTTTTAAATACTTTCTCTAAAGAAATTCCTCTTTGTTTAGCAACCGTAACGGCACTTCTCATTTGTAATAAAGCATCAAAAGTTGCTTTCACTACGTTATGAGGGTTAGAAGAACCTTGAGATTTTGACAATACATCGTGAACTCCCGCAGATTCCAACACAGCACGTACAGAACCTCCTGCAATAACTCCCGTACCCTCTGATGCAGGCATCAAATATACACGAGCTCCACTATATTTTCCTAATTGATTGTGAGGAACTGTTTTGTTATGTAAAGGTACACGAACCAAATTTTTCTTTGCATCTTCAACAGCTTTTGCAATAGCTTCAGAAACGTCTTTAGATTTTCCTAATCCGTGTCCTACTACTCCGTTTTCGTCTCCTACAACTACAACAGCAGAAAAACCAAATGCTCTACCTCCTTTTGTAACTTTCGTAACACGATTAACACTTACCAAACGGTCTTTAAGCTCAATCCCACTTGGTTTTACAAGTTCTACGTTTTTATATTTCTGATACATAGTTTCTTAAAATTTAAGTCCTGCAGCTCTTGCTCCGTCTGCTAATGATTTTACACGTCCGTGATATAAGTATCCTCCTCTGTCAAATGCTACTTTCTCGATACCGGCTTTAGACGCTTTCTCTGCGATAGCTTTTCCTACCTGTTCAGCTACTTCGATACCGGTTCCTTTTCCGTTTACATCTTTATCTCTCGATGAAGCTGCTACCAAAGTTACTCCTTTTGTATCGTCAATGATTTGAGCATAAATTTCTTTATTACTTCTGAATACAGCTAATCTCGGCATTTCTGCAGTACCTGTAACAGTTTTTCTGATTCGTAGCTTAATACGCTGTCTTCTCTCAACTTTTGTTAGTGACATAATTCTTTATTTTTAAGCTGATTTACCTGCTTTTCTTCTTAATACTTCTCCTACAAACTTAACTCCTTTTCCTTTGTACGGTTCAGGCTTACGGAAACTTCTGATTTTAGAAGCTACGTGTCCTAAAAGTTGTTTGTCGTGTGAAGACAATTTAATAATCGGATTCTTTCCTTTTTCGGATACCGTCTCTACTTTTACTTCAGGGGCAATTTCCAAAACGATATTGTGCGAAAATCCTAAAGCTAAATCTAATTTTTGTCCTTGGTTTGAAGCTCTGTATCCAACTCCTACCAATTCCAATTCTTTCGTAAACCCTTCAGATACTCCTGTAATCATATTGTTTACCAAAGCACGGAACAATCCGTGTTTTGCTCTTTCGTCTTTATGGTCAGATGAACGTTCAACTATAACTTGTCCGTCTTCTATTTTAACAGTAACATCAGTATATTCTTGTTTTAGTTCACCTAACTTTCCTTTAACTGTAATAACTCCGTCTTTAACATCAACTGTTACTCCTGACGGGATAGTTATTGGGCTTTTACCTATTCTTGACATCTCTTTAAAGTTTTAGTACACGTAACAAATTACCTCTCCACCAACATTCAATTGCTTTGCTTTTTTCCCGGTCATAAGACCTTTAGAAGTTGAAACAATAGCAATTCCTAATCCGTTAAGGATTCTCGGAAGGTCGGCAGAGCCAGCGTATTTACGTAGTCCCGGTTTACTGATTCTTTGAATATCTCTGATTACTGACTCTTTCGTATCTTTATCATACTTCAGAGCAATTTTGATAGTTCCTTGAACACTGCTATCATCGAACTTATAGCTCAAGATATATCCTTGTTCAAATAAAATTTTTGTGATTTCTTTTTTCAGTTTTGAGGCAGGAATCTCTACCACTTTGTGGTTTGCACTCGCTGCATTTCTGATTCTTGTCAAGAAATCTGCAATTGGGTCTGTATACATATAGTTAAAATTGCGGTTTTAGTTTTCCGTAAGCACCACACCTACCGAACTTGAAACCAATTAATATTCTTAAATTTTGTTGTTACCAGCTCGCTTTTCTAACTCCCGGTATCAATCCTTGATTAGCCATTTCTCTGAAAGTTACACGAGAAATCCCAAACTGACGCATATATCCTCTTGGTCTTCCGGTTAACTTACAACGATTGTGAAGGCGAACAGGTGAAGCATTTTTAGGAAGTTTTTGTAGAGCTTCATAATCTCCAGCTTCTTTTAACGCTTGTCTTTTAGCTGCATATTTAGCAACCAATTTTTCTCTTTTCACCTCACGGGCTTTCATTGATTCTTTAGCCATATCTTAATTCTTTTTAAAAGGTAAACCTAATTCAGCTAATAACGATTTTGCTTCTTTGTCTGTCGATGCATTGGTAACAAAAGTGATGTCCATTCCTGAAATTTTGTTCACTTTGTCAATGTTGATTTCCGGGAAAATGATTTGCTCGGTAACTCCCAAAGTATAGTTTCCTCTACCATCGAATCCTGTTGCTTTAATTCCTTGAAAATCTCTAACACGAGGCAAAGATGATGTAATCAATCTGTCTAAGAATTCATACATACGTTCTCCTCTTAATGTTACTTTTGCTCCGATTGGCATTCCTTTTCTTAATTTAAACGATGCTACGTCTTTTTTAGAAATGGTTGCAATAGCCTTTTGTCCGGTAATTTTAGAAAGTTCATCAACTGCATAGTCGATAAGTTTCTTATCCGATACAGCTGCTCCTACTCCACGAGAAATAACAATTTTCTCAAGTTTTGGAACTTGCATTACGTTTTTATATCCGAACTCTTCTTTTAAGGCAGAGATAACTCTGTCCTTATATTCCTGTTTTAATCTTGGTATATAAGTCATCACTATACTACTTGATTAGATTTTTTTGAAAATCTCACTTTTTTATCACCTTCCGTTCTGTATCCAACTCTTGTTGCCTCTTTTGTTTTAGGATCAATCAAAGCAATGTTAGAAATATGGATAGGTGCTTCTTTTTTCACGATACCACCTTGTGGATTAGCTGCACTTGGTTTTGTATGCTTCGAAACCATATTAATACCCTCTACAATAGCGGTATTTTTGTCAGCAAAAACTCTTACGATTTTTCCCTGCTCTCCTTTATGGTTTCCTGCAATAACCTTTACTAAATCTCCTGATTTTACTTTTAACTTTGTCATCATTCTAAAAATTAAAGCACTTCAGGTGCTAATGATACAATCTTCATAAATTGTTTTTCACGAAGTTCTCTTGCCACAGGTCCGAATACACGGGTACCTCTCATCTCTCCTGCTGCGTTCAAAAGAACACAAGCATTATCGTCAAAACGAATGTAAGAACCGTCCGCTCTACGTACTTCTTTTTTGGTACGAACAACAACTGCAGTCGAAACAGCACCTTTTTTTACGTTTCCGTTTGGTGTTGCATCTTTAATAGAAACTACAATTTTATCTCCGATAGAGGCATAACGACGTTTCGTTCCTCCAAGCACACGGATAGTCAAAACTTCTTTTGCTCCCGTATTGTCTGCTACTTTTAATCTTGATTCTTGCTGTACCATAATTATTTAGCTCTTTCAATAATTTCAACTAATCTCCAACATTTAGATTTGCTCAAAGGACGTGTTTCCATAATCCTTACAGTATCTCCGATGTTGCAATCGTTTGTTTCATCGTGTGCAACATATTTCTTTGTTTTCAACACGAATTTACCATACATAGGGTGTTTTACTTTTTTAGTTTCAGCAACCACGATAGATTTCTCCATTTTGTTACTTGTAACAACTCCTATTCTTTCTTTTCTTAAATTTCTTTTTTCCATCTTTAGGTAGATTACAATTATTGTATCTCTCTTTTGGTAATTTCAGTAGCTACTCGTGCAATACTTCTTCTAACCGTTCTGATTTGTAACGGATTCTGAATTGGAGAAACCACGTGAGCCGATTTTAAATCTGCATATGATTTTCTTAATTCTGCAAGCTGCTCTTGTAATTCAGCTACTGATAGATTCTTAATGTCTGATTGTTTCATAATTTAATAAGATTATGCTTCGAAATCTCTCGCAATAACAAATTTAGTTTTAACAGGAAGTTTTTGAGCTGCCAATCTTAATGCTTCTTTAGCAACAGACAGAGGCACACCTCCCACTTCGAACATAATTCTTCCCGGTTTTACAACTGCCACCCAATATTCAACAGCACCTTTTCCTTTACCCATACGTACCTCAAGAGGTTTTTTCGTAATCGGCTTATCCGGGAAAATTTTAATCCACAACTGCCCTTCTCTTTTCATATAACGGGTAGCTGCGATACGAGCTGCCTCGATTTGACGAGAAGTAATAAAAACTGAATCCAATGCTTTAATACCAAACATTCCGTTTGAAAGTTCGTGCCCTCTTTGAGCGATTCCTTTCATTTTACCTTTCTGTACCTTACGGTATTTTGTTCTTCTAGGTTGTAACATTTTTCCGTTTTTAAATAATTATTACTTTCTCTTACGAGCATTTGGTTTACCACCCGGTTTACCTTGATGTCCTCCTCCTTGTCCTCCTTGTGGTTTTCCGGACTGTTTTTTGTCCATACCTACAAGTGGAGAAAGGTCTCTTTTTCCGTAAACCTCACCTTTCATAATCCATACTTTGATACCCATTCTACCGTAGGCAGTATGAGCTTCAGCCAAAGCATAGTCGATGTCTGCTCTGAAAGTAGATAGAGGAATTCTTCCTTCTTTGAAATGTTCTGAACGTGCCATTTCAGCTCCGTTCAAACGACCAGAAATCATAATTTTGATTCCTTCAGCATTCATACGCATTGCAGCCGCAATTGCCATTTTGATGGCTCTTCTGTATGAAATTCTGCTTTCAATTTGACGAGCAACGCTATTTGCAACCAAAAAAGCGTCAAGCTCCGGACGTTTAATTTCAAAGATGTTAATTTGAACCTCCTTGTCAGTAATCTTCTTAAGCTCCTCTTTCAACTTGTCTACCTCTTGACCTCCTTTACCGATAATGATACCGGGACGAGCCGTAGTGATAGTAACGGTTACAAGTTTCAAAGTTCTTTCGATGATTATTTTTGATACACTAGCTTTTGATAAACGAGCGTGGATATACTTTCTGATTTTGTAATCCTCGGCAATTTTATCACCATAGTCATTACCACCATACCAGTTTGAGTCCCATCCTCTGATGATACCAAGTCTATTTCCTATTGGATTTGTCTTTTGTCCCATACTGTTTATTAATTGCTTTGTGTGTTATTAATAGCTCCAAGCACGATGGTTACGTGGTTAGAACGTTTTCTGATTCTGTGTGCTCTACCTTGTGGTGCAGGACGAAGTCTTTTTAGCATTGTACCTCCATCAACTTTGATTTCTTTAATGAACAATCCAGCATCTTCGATACTTGCATCTTCATTTTTAGCCTGCCAGTTAGCAATCGCAGAAAGTAATAATTTTTCTAACTTTCTTGATGCCTCTTTCGGGCTGAATCTCAAAATATTCAAAGCTGTTTCTGCTTTCTGACCTCTTACCAAGTCTGCCACCAAACGCATTTTTCTAGGCGAAGTAGGGCAGTTATTCAACTTTGCAAAAGCAATTTGCTTATTCGCTTCTTTTCTTGCTTCTGCTGCTTCTTTTTTACGAACTCCCATAACTTACTTATTTTTTACCTTTATTTTTTGCACCAGCGTGTCCACGGAATGAACGAGTTGGCGAAAATTCTCCTAATTTATGTCCTACCATATTCTCTGTTACGTAAACAGGAACAAACTGACGACCATTGTGAACTGCAATGGTTTGACCTACAAAGTCAGGTGTGATCATAGAAGCACGTGACCAAGTTTTAATCACGGTTTTGTTTCCATTTTCAGCATTCTCCTGAACTCTTTTCTCTAACTTATAGTGAACGAAAGGTCCTTTTTTTAATGAACGTGCCATATCTTACTTACTATTTCTTTCTACGTTCTACAATATACTTATTACTTGGATTTGCTTTAGCACGGGTTCTGTAACCTTTAGCCGGCATACCTTTTCTTGAACGAGGATGTCCTCCGGAAGCTCTACCTTCTCCACCTCCCATTGGGTGATCAACAGGGTTCATCGCAACAGGTCTTGTTCTTGGTCTTCTTCCTAACCATCTTGAGCGTCCGGCTTTTCCGGAAACAATCAACTGATGGTCTGAATTCGACACAGCTCCGATTGTAGCTGAACAAGTAAGTAAAATCAAACGAATCTCTCCTGATGGCATTTTGATAGTAGCATATTTACCATCACGTGCAACCAATTGAGCAAATGTTCCTGCAGAACGAGCAATTACAGCTCCCTGTCCCGGACGCAACTCAATACAAGAGATTACAGTACCTAACGGAATGTTAGCAAGTGGCATTGCATTTCCGATTTCAGGCGCAGCCCCTACTCCGGAAACAACTGTTTGTCCAACTTTTAATCCGTTTTGTGCAATAACATAAGTTTTTGCTCCGTCAACATAAGCCAACAAAGCAATAAACGCTGTTCTGTTCGGGTCGTATTCAATTGATTTAACTGTCGCAGGGATTCCTGTTTTAGCTCTTTTAAAATCAATGATACGATACTTTTGTTTATGACCACCACCGATATAACGCATGGTCATTTTTCCTTGACTATTTCTACCTCCTGAGTTTTTTTTCGGTGCTAACAAAGAGCGTTCCGGCTTATCAGTCGTGATGGCGTCAAAACCATTCACAACTCTAAAACGCTGACCCGGGGTAATAGGTTTTAATTTTCTAACTGACATTTTAGTCTTTACGTTTTATTAGATATTAGTATATAAATCTATTGTTTCTCCTTCTTTCACTTGCACAAAAGCTTTTTTGTAAGCCCCTGTTTTTGCAGTGATAAGTCCGTTTTTCGTATATTTTGTAGAACGGTTTGCTCTGCTGATACTTGTATTAACAGAAACAACAGAAACTCCATAAGTCTGCTCTACTGCTTTTTTGATTTGAATCTTGTTAGCATTCTTTTCTACAACAAATCCGAAACGGTTTTGCAACTCACTTTCTTTGGTTGCTTTTTCCGTAAGTATAGGTTTAATTAGTACACTCATCACCTTACTATTTACTTAAATTTTCTTCAATTCCCTCCAAAGAACCTTCCAAAATAACCAAACTATTCGCATTCAAAACACCGTAAGTATTTAATTCCGAATTAGTTATAACTTTTGAAGATTTCAAATTACGGGAGGACAAATATACATTATTATTTGATTCTCCTAACACAAATAAAGATTTTTTATTTTCTATCCCTAAAGACTTAAGAATATTGATAAAATTTTTAGTGTTTGGTGCATCAAATTCAAAGTTCTCCAAAACGATGATATTTCCTTCGTTTGCTTTAGCACTCAAAGCTGATTTACGAGCTAAACGCTTTAAGTTCTTGTTCAATTTGAAAGAATAACTTCTCGGTCTTGGTCCGAAAATAGTTCCTCCTCCAACAAAAACAGGGCTTTTCACAGAACCTGCACGAGCCGTACCTGTTCCTTTTTGTTTTTTGATTTTACGAGTTGAACCCGCAACTTCATTTCTCTCTTTAGCTTTGTGAGTACCTTGTCTTTGGTTAGCCAAATACTGTTTTACATCAAGATAAACAGCGTGATTGTTTGGCTCTATACCGAAAACCGAATCAGACAGTTTTACTGTTCTTCCGGTTTCTTTTCCGCTAATATTTAAAACTTTTACTTCCATTACTTCTGAATGATTACATAAGAGTCTTTGTGTCCCGGAACAGCTCCTTTTACGACAAGCAAATTCTTATCTTCAACAACTTTTAAAACTACAAGGTTTTGAACCGTTACGTTTTTACCTCCTGTTCTACCTGCCATACGCATTCCTTTGAATACTCTTGACGGATAAGACGAAGCTCCAACAGAACCCGGTGCTCTCAAACGGTTGTGCTGACCGTGAGTAGATTGTCCTACTCCACCAAAACCGTGTCTTTTAACAACACCTTGAAAACCTTTTCCTTTAGAAATACCTTGCACATCTACATAATCTCCCTCATTAAAAAGAGATACAGTGATTACATCACCTAATTTGTAGTCCTCTTCAAACTCCTTAATCTCAACGACTTTCTTTTTAGCTCCAACACCAGCTTTTTTGAAGTGTCCTACTTCAGCTTTTGTTGCGTGCTTTTCTTTTTTGTCATCGAAACCAAGTTGTAACGCTTCATACCCGTCAACCTCGTTGGTTCTGACTTGGGTAACAACACACGGTCCTGCTTCAATAACGGTACAAGGAATGTTTTTTCCGTTCTCGTCAAAGATGCTGGTCATACCGATTTTTCTTCCAATTAACCCAGACATATTAAATATTTATTAAAAATTTACTAAAATTTTACTCTAAAAAAGGTTGCAAAAATAAGCATTAAGTTTTAAAAACAAAAACTTAATGCTTATTTTTTACAATCTAATTATCTATCAGACTTTTATCTCAACTTCTACTCCACTTGGCAACTCTAATTTCATTAGAGCATCAATAGTTTTAGAAGATGAAGAATAAATATCTAACAATCTTTTGTACGAGCTTACTTCAAATTGCTCTCTTGCTTTTTTGTTCACGTGAGGCGAACGCAAAACAGTAAAGATTTTTTTATGAGTTGGCAACGGAATTGGCCCTGTTACCACTGCTCCTGTACTTTTTACAGTTTTTACGATTTTTTCTGCTGATTTATCAACCAACATATGGTCGTAAGATTTCAATTTTATTCTGATTTTTTGACTCATCTCTTTAAAAAATTAAGCGTTACCTCTTGCTTTTTTGATTACCTCTTCTGAAATGTTAGAAGGAGTTTCTGCGTAGTGAGAGAACTCCATTGTAGAAGTTGCTCTACCAGAAGACAATGTTCTGAGTGTAGTTACATAACCGAACATTTCTGAAAGCGGAACACTTGCTTTGATAGTTTTTGCTCCTGCTCTGTCTCCCATATCATTAACCTGACCTCTACGTCTGTTCAAATCTCCTACGATATCTCCCATATTTTCTTCAGGGGTAATCACTTCAATTTTCATAATCGGCTCAAGGATTACAGCTCCTGCAGCTTTTGCAGCCTCTTTGTATCCCATTTTAGCAGCCAATTCGAAAGACAATGAATCTGAATCGACAGCGTGATAAGAACCATCAGAAAGAGTAACTTTCATCGAATCCATTTCAAATCCAGCCAAAGGACCTTGCTTCATAGCCTCTTTAAATCCTTTCTCAACAGAAGGGATATATTCTTTAGGTACGTTACCTCCTTTAACTTCATTAACGAACTGTAATCCCATTGGAACTTTTCCGTCAACTTCATCAGCAGGACCGATAGTAAACACGATGTCCGCAAATTTACCACGACCTCCGGATTGCTTCTTATAAACCTCTCTGTGGTTAGCTGTACGAGTGATAGCCTCTTTGTACTCCACTTGTGGCTCTCCTTGGTTTACTTCAACTTTGAACTCACGTCTCATTCTATCAACAATAATATCCAAGTGAAGCTCACCCATTCCAGAGATAATAGTTTGTCCTGATGCTTGGTCTGTTCTTACTGTAAAAGTAGGATCCTCTTCTGCTAATTTAGCCAAAGCTGTTCCCATTTTATCAGCATCAGCTTTAGTTTTAGGCTCAACAGCGATACCAATTACCGGATCAGGGAAATCCATAGATTCCAATACAATCGGGTGTTTTTCTTCACACAATGTATCTCCTGTTTTGATATCCTTAAATCCTACAGCAGCTCCAATGTCTCCTGCCTCAATATATTCGATAGGATTTTGTTTGTTAGCGTGCATTTGGTAGATACGAGAGATACGCTCTTTGTTTCCTGAACGAGTGTTCAACACATAAGAACCTGCATCTAATCTACCTGAATAAGCTCTAAAGAAAGCCAAACGACCAACAAATGGATCGGTAGCAATTTTAAATGCCAATGCAGCAAACGGGTCAGAAACTGATGGTTTTCTTGATATAGGAGCATCTGTATCAGGGTTTGTTCCTTCGATAGCTTCTTTATCTGTCGGAGCAGGTAAATAACGACATACTGCGTCAATCATAAACTGAACCCCTTTGTTTTTGAACGAAGAACCACACATCATCGGAATAATACTCATATCAAGAGTTGCAGCTCTTAAAGCAGCATTGATTTCGTCTTCCGTGATTGAGTTTTCATCTTCCATATATTTTTCAAGAAGATTTTCGTCATAACCTGCAATTTCTTCAATCAACTGACCTCTGAATTGTCTAACTTCATCAACCATATCAACAGGAATTTCAACAATGTCGAATGTGCTTCCGTGGTTTTCATCGTGCCATACAATAGCTCTGTTTTTAATCAAATCAACCACTCCTTTAAAGTCTGCTTCTTCACCAATTGGCAAAACGATAGGCACAGCATTAGAACCTAACATTTCTTTTACCTGGTTACAAACATTAAGGAAGTTAGCTCCCTGACGGTCCATTTTGTTTACAAATCCCATACGAGGAACTTTGTAGTTATCGGCCAATCTCCAGTTAGTTTCTGATTGAGGCTCAACACCATCAACAGCACTGAACAAGAAAACCAATCCGTCCAATACACGAAGTGAACGGTTTACCTCAACGGTAAAGTCAACGTGTCCGGGAGTATCGATAATATTAAAGTGATATTTTTGAGTTTCAGGAGTCGGTTTTCCGTTTTCCATAGGGAAGTTCCATTCAACCGTTACAGCAGCAGAAGTAATAGTAATACCTCTTTCTGCTTCTTGTTCCATCCAATCTGTTGTAGAAGACCCTTCGTGAGTTTCACCAATTTTGTGGTTTTTTCCTGTATAGAAAAGAATACGCTCTGTAGTGGTAGTTTTTCCAGCATCAATGTGAGCTGCAATACCAATATTTCTTGTATATTTTAAATCTCTTGCCATTTCTCTAAAAATTAAAATCTAAAATGTGAGAACGCTTTGTTAGCCTCTGCCATTTTGTGAGTATCCATTCTTTTCTTAACAGCAGCTCCTTCTTCTTTAGCCGCAGCTAAAATTTCAGAAGCTAATTTTCCTGCCATAGATTTTTCATTTCTCTTACGAGCATAAAGAATCATCCATTTCATAGCCATAGAGATTTTTCTATCCGGTCTGATTTGCATCGGAATTTGGAAGGTAGCCCCTCCTACTCTACGTGAACGCACCTCAACGTGAGGCATTACGTTATTAAGAGCATCTTTCCAAATTTCTAATGAATTTTTCTCTGCATCTTGTTTTTTAGTTTCTACAATATCAAGAGCATCATAGAACACTTTAAACGCAACTGATTTTTTACCGTCCCACATTAGGTTATTCACAAAACGTGTAACCAATTGGTCATTAAACCTCGGATCTGGTAAAAGCGGTCTTTTTTTCGCTTGTCTTTTTCTCATTTCTCTTTGTTTAAAAGATTTTTAAATTACTTTTTCTTACCTGTTGCAGCCGGTGCTTGTCCCGGTTTAGGACGTTTTGCTCCATACTTACTTCTACGTTGCGTTCTTCCTGCAACTCCTGCAGTGTCCAACGCACCACGAACGATGTGGTAACGTACACCCGGTAAGTCTTTTACTCTTCCTCCCCTTACTAATACTATCGAGTGCTCTTGAAGATTATGTCCTTCACCCGGGATGTAAGCATTTACCTCGTTACCATTTGTCAAACGAACCCTTGCAACTTTACGCATTGCTGAATTCGGTTTTTTTGGTGTCGTGGTGTAAACACGAGTACAAACCCCTCTACGTTGAGGACAAGAATCTAAGGCAATCGATTTACTCTTCTTAGTCGATTGGGTTCTTCCGATTCTTACTAATTGTTGAATTGTTGGCATAATTGTTTAAATAATAAATTCTTATGTTATTAATTTCCCGCTTTTTACGGGGTTGCAAATGTATAACTTTTTTATTTTACAACAAATATTTTTTGTATTAATTTCTAAAAATCAATTTTTTAGGCAGGTTTCATACTATGTATAATAACACATCTCGTTTTTGGGCTTTGCCTAAATCATGAAAAAAAGCCAATAAAATTGGCTTTTGCGGATTACGAAGCACAAAACTTTCAACCATCACTTAACCCGCCATTTTACAAAATCTTTGTCACCCGATATTTTTTCTTACATTAAGTTTTTTTATTCTGTTTTCAATTATCGAAAGATCATTTATAAATTCAATAAGTCCTGTACATTTATTATCAGATGAAAATAGAATTTTTCTTTCTTCACTTTCAATGAATAGAATTCCTTCGTCATATTTTAATTCAATTGGAGTTTCAGCAATATCATCTACAATTTCTTCAGTGCTTAATATTTGAATTTGGTTAATATTAAAATCTGAAAAACTGATACCTGAATTTAGTCCAATTTGCTTGTCTCTATTCAAAAGACTTTCAAAATTTTCTATTATGTTATCAAAATCAAAAATTTCTATTTTGATATTGTAATAGTCTAATAGAGTTTCTTCATCTTCATACCATTCAGAAATAAACTTAATTATTTTGCTTTCTTGAACTCCTAAGTTATTTTTCCAATAAAATGGCATTTGAAAACAGCTAGAAGTATAAATTTTTTCGGTTAAGTCTATACTAAGATTTGGACATCTTGCAAACCAAATTTTTTTATTAAGTAGTTCTGTTAATTGAGATATTTTTTCTTCTTTAATGTAAAAACCTAATCTTTTCACGTTGTTGTTGTTGTTGTTGTTGTTTTTAAATGTTGAGTAACTCTAATATAGATAGGTTTTTTAACTCCGACAGAGTTTAAAACTCTGTCGGAGTTAATTAAACTTTTAGATTTTTTCGATTAAAACATTCAAATTCAAACCTCCGTAATTCCCGGAACTCATCAAGAGTAAAATCGCATTTTTGAGGTTTAATTTATAAAGGTATTCTTCAAACTCTTTCGGATTGGTATAAATAATTAAATCGTTTCGATTAAATGATTTTGCGATTTGCTCTTGGGTTACTTCATCAAGACGTTTGATTTTAACCGCTTCGGGAGAATAAAAAACAACCGCAATATCTGCACTATCCAAAGCCGATTCGTATTCTTTCAAGAATTCTGCATTCAGACTACTATAGGTGTGTAATTCTAAACAAGCCACCAAAATTCGGTCAGGATATTGCTCTTTTACTGCATCAGTAGAGGCTTTTACCTTACTCGGAGAATGAGCAAAATCTTTAAAAATCACTCTGTCTTTGTTTTCCGAGATTTTTTCCAATCGCTTTGAAGCTCCCTTAAAAGATGCGATTGCTTCATAAAAATCAGCTTCATCAACTCCCATATTCTGGCAAATCCATTTTGCTCCGTTCAGATTGTTCAGATTGTGTTGTCCGAAAACTTCGATAGGCATTGCTCCTTCGGGAGTTTCTAAAAATGTCGTTCCTTTTTCAACCGTATATTCAGGAGTTCCGTACGGAATTTTACGAATCGGATTCGTAGTATTTTCAGCTAATGTTTTTAAGTCTTTATCTTCTTCGTTATAGACTAAAATTCCTCCATTAGTGATTTGGTCGATGAAAATATCAAATTGTTCCAAATAGTTTTCGTAAGTCGGAAACACATTAATATGATCCCAAGCAATTCCCGAAATAAGTGCAATATTCGGTTTGTACAAATGAAATTTCGGTCGTCTGTCAATCGGAGAAGACAAATATTCATCTCCTTCCAAAACGATAAAATCATTTTCTTGGGTCAGGTGTACCATCGTATCAAATCCTTCGAGTTGAGCTCCAACCATATAATCCACCTCAATATTGTGATATTTCATCACGTGCAAAATCATCGAAGTAATAGTTGTTTTTCCGTGAGAACCTCCAATTACCACTCTTGTTTTGCCTTTGGATTGTTCGTACAGAAATTCAGGATACGAATAAATTGTAAGCCCTAATTCTTTAGCTTTCAAGAGTTCCGGATTATCCTCTTTTGCGTGCATTCCCAAAATAATCGCATCAATATCCGAAGTGATTTTATCCGAAAACCAACCCATTTCTTTGGGTAATAAACCTTTGTTTTCTAACCTTGTTTTTGACGGTTCAAAAATGGCATCATCACTCCCTGAAACCTCATATCCTTTGTTGTGCATTGCTAATGCTAAATTGTGCATCGCACTTCCTCCGATTGCTATAAAATGTATTTTCATTTGTGTAGTTCAAAGGAGCAAAGATACAAAGAAGAATTACGAATTATCAATTATCAATTACAAATTAGGTTTTGTACATTTGTAACTATTAACAATTCTGCTAATAAATGAAACAGAAAATACTTTTTACAGTTTTTTGTCTTTTTTCTCTAAATATTTTTGGACAAAATTACAATGTAATTATACAAGTAAATGATGAAATTCTATTAGGAGGAATTGGTGATTTATCTATATCTAACAACGATAAAAAAGATGAAATAAGAATTTCCCCACAATACTATGTCGGAGATTTAATTATTCCTGAATATAGAAAAGATGATTTTGACAATTTAAACGAACGTTTTCTGTTAAGTTTTGATTATTACACTTATAAAAATAATAAACAAGAAATTAAAAGATTCAATATAGAACTAACAAGAAATCTCCTTGAGAAACCATATTTGATTATAAATATCTATGATTTTAGAAATCGAAAATATAAAAAATGGTTCCAATATATAACAGACAAAGGACTATCTTGTTCAGTTTATATGCCCTAATTGTCCTTTGTATATAAGACAAAAGTAAAAAGAATACCCTATACAAATCTGTACAGGGTATTTAACGAACAATTCTGTTCGTTATGATTCTCAAAAATTGGCTTAATTCGTAGTTTTAACAAAACTCATCATAAGCATCTTTGAGGTTTTCTGCGATAAGCTCTGCAGGACGACCTTCGATGTGATGACGTTCTAACATGTGAACCAATTCTCCGTTTTTGAACAATGCCATACTTGGAGATGACGGAGGAAACGGAAACATTTGCTCTCTTGCTGCTTCAACAGCTTCTCTGTCCACACCTGCAAAAACCGTTACCAATCGGTCTGGTTTTTTGGTATTATCCAAACTCATTTTCGCTCCCGGACGTGCATTACGTGCTGCACAACCACAAACAGAGTTTATAACCACAAGTGTAGTCCCTTCTTTTTCAAGAGTGTTTTTTACTTCTTCCGCTGTATATAACTCTTCAAAACCTGCAGCGACTAACTCTGCTTTCATTGGTTTTACTAATTCTTCTGGGTACATAATTTTTGTTTTTTTGTTTATTCTGCAAAGATACGAAATTTAGTTTTCAGTTTTCAGTCGCAGTTTTCAGTAATCCGAGTATATCCGAAACCTTTTCAACTGAACTAAAGTTTTGATGTTTGATTTCAAAATCAATTCTTTCGTGAGCCCAAGTCGTTCTGAACGGAATATGCGTAGCATAACCTCCGATATTCAAAACAGGTAAAATATCTGATTTGAGAGAATTTCCAATCATATAAAATTCTTCCGGTTTGATTTCCAATCGCTTTAAAAGTTTCAGATAATCTTCATCTGCTTTTTCGGATAGCACTTCGATATGATGAAAAAACGGTCCTAATCCCGAATTGTGCAATTTTCTGTGTTGGTCTAATAAATCACCTTTGGTAACCACAATCAGTTTGTAGTTTCCGTAAAGTTGTTTTAGAGTGTCTTCGATTCCATCAATCAAAATAATAGGTTTTGAGAGTAATTCTTTTCCGTATTGCAGAATTTTTTCAATGGCTTCAATCGGTAGATTTTTTCCCGAAATCTCAATAGCTGTTTCGATAAGCGAAAGAATATAAGGTTTTATTCCGTAGCCGTACAACGGTAAATTCCCAATCTGAATCCGAAAAACCTCTTGTGAAATGCTTTGGTGCGAAAGATAATCCTCCATCAATACACAAAATTTCTTTTCTATTTCTTCAAAATAAGGTTCGTTTTCCCAAAGGGTATCGTCTGCATCAAAAGCGATGACTTTAATGTTTTGTTTAAGGTTCAAGGTTTAAAGTTTAAGGTTGTAAATCTGCAATCAACAAGTTAACTAATCAAAGCTCCATTTTCAACTCCGTCTTTATCGGGATTCAGGAAAACCAATTTTCCGTTTGCATCGTTGGTCATCAGAATCATTCCTTGGCTTTCAACTCCACGAAGTTTTCTCGGAGCAAGATTTGCCAGAATCGTAACTCTTTTTCCGATGACTTCTTCGGGAGTAAAATGCTCTGCAATTCCCGAAACAACCGTTCTGATATCCATTCCTGTATCTACTTTCAGAACTAAAAGTTTGTCTGCTTTTGGCATTTTTTCGGCTTCGAGAATTGTTCCTACTCTCAAATCCATTTTTACAAAATCATCAAAAGTAGTTTCCTCTTTTTGAGGTGCAATTTGTACGTCCTGAACGGAATTTTCTTTTTTAGTCGCTTCCAATTTGTCTATTTGTTTTTGAATTTGTTCGTCTTCGATTTTATCGAATAATAATTCTGCCTGTCCGATTTGGTGTCCTGCTTTGATTAAATCCGAGCTTTGAGAAATTTTGTTCCAGGTAACGTCATTCTGAGCTTGTCGAAGAATAGTTCTTAATTTATCAGCCGTAAAAGGCAAAAACGGCTCACACAAACTGCTCAAAGCAGCTGCAATCTGTAAAGCCACATACATTTGTGTTTTTACTCTTTCGGGATTTTCTTTGATGAGTTTCCAAGGCTCTTCGTCTGCTAAATATTTATTTCCCAAACGGGCAACATTCATCATTTCGTTCAGAGCCTCACGAAAACGGTATCTTTCGATAGAGCTTTCTATTACTTCGGGATAAGCCTTTAACTCTGTCAGAGTCTGCTCATCAACTTCGGTAAACTCATTTGGCTCGGGAACAATTCCGTCATAATATTTATGCGTAAGCACTACAACCCGATTGATGAAATTCCCGAAAACTGCTACTAATTCGTTGTTATTTCGAGCCTGAAAATCTTTCCAAGTGAAGTCATTGTCTTTGGTTTCGGGTGCATTAGCTGTCAAAACATAACGCAAAACGTCTTGTTTGTTCGGAAAATCCTCCAAATATTCGTGCAACCAAACAGCCCAGTTTTTTGAAGTCGAAAGTTTGTTTCCTTCCAAATTCAAAAATTCGTTTGCAGGAACATTGTCTGGTAAAATATAACTTCCTTCAGCTTTTAGCATTGCAGGAAAAATCACACAATGGAAAACGATATTATCCTTTCCTATAAAATGAACGAGCTTGGTATCTTTATCTTTCCAATACGGAGTCCAATCTTTTCCAACTTTTTCAGCCCATTCTTTGGTCGAAGAAATATATCCAATCGGAGCATCAAACCATACATAAAGCACTTTTCCGTCAGCTCCTTCTACCGGAACGGGAATTCCCCAATCCAAATCCCGGGTTACGGCTCTCGGTTTTAGTCCGTCATCCAACCACGATTTTACCTGTCCGTAAACATTGGGTTTCCAATCGTTTTTATGTCCTTCCAAAATCCATTCCCTCATAAAAGCATCGTATTCGTTCAGAGGTAAAAACCAGTGTTTGGTCGATTTCAGAACAGGTGTTGTTCCTGTAATGGTCGATTTCGGATTGATTAAATCGGTTGCATTAAGCGAAGTTCCGCATTTTTCGCATTGGTCTCCGTAAGCCTCTGGATTCTGACATTTCGGACACGTTCCGATAACAAAACGGTCTGCCAAAAACTGTTCTGCTTTGGCATCGTATAACTGCTCGGTTTCTTCTTCGATGAATTTTCCGTCTTCATACAGTTTTCTGAAAAATTCCGAAGCTGTTTTATGATGAATTTCTCTCGATGTCCTCGAATAATTATCAAACGAAATCCCGAAATCCTCAAACGATTTACGGATGATTCCGTCATATTTGTCGATTACCTGTTGAGGTGTAATTCCCTCTTTTTTGGCTTTCATCGAAATGGCAACTCCGTGCTCGTCGCTTCCGCAAATAAAAGCCACATCACGGTTTTGTAAACGTAAATATCTCGAATAAATATCAGCAGGAACATAAACTCCGGCTAAATGCCCGATGTGAATAGGCCCGTTTGTGTAAGGAAGTGCAGCGGTAACAGTATATCTTTTTGGGTTTTGCATTTTGAAAATTTTAAGGCACAAAAGTACGGAATTTTGTTTTATAACCACAGATTACACAGATTTGCACAGATTTATGTTTTCGGCTTATACATTCTTGTATAAAACTAATTTAAAAATAAATAAAATTAAATTTTGTTTTAATAAAATTAAGTTTAATATTTGCATTATTAAAATAAAAACAGAAAATATGAATGTAAAACTTCCTGTATCGTGTCCGAGTTGTTCCGAGAAGTTATCGGTTTCGGAACTGACTTGCCCGAATTGTATTACAAAGGTTTCGGGAAGTTTTCCACTTCCTGTTTTGTTGAGCTTGTCAGAAGAAGAACAGAATTTTATTTTGGAATTTTTCCTGTCAAGCGGAAGTCTGAAAGAAATGGCTCAAAAATTAGGAAACAGCTATCCGACAGTCCGAAACAAGCTCGATGATATGATTGAAAAAATTAAAACCTCCCAAAATAAATAACTATGAATTGGAAAACTCTTTTTAATCCGTTTGAAAAATATTCCGAAAAAAACTTACTAATTTTCGGAATTACTGCAACGTTTTTAGGCTCGTTTGTCGGTTTTGTGATGAAAGCCCGTTTTGACGGAATAGTCGATATGCACCTTGTTGAAAGTATCGAATGGCACGAGCCTTTGGTTGATAATATCATAAATGCTTTGGTACTATTTGTTTTGTTTTTTGCTTTCGGAAAAATGATAAATCCAAAAACCCGTGCTATTGATATTCTGAATGTCAGTCTGATATGCAGAATTCCGATTTATTTGGTTGCACTGACAAATATCGGAGGGTATTTGGAAAAATCCACTCAAAATATGATGGACAAAATTGATTTTGAGAATATGTATAATGTCCCACAGTTCGAACTTTCGGATATGGTAATTATTCTTGCTTTTTCTGTTGTGATGATTTTGTTGCTGATTTATATGATTGTTCTTTTTTGGAAAGGTTTCAGAACAGCAACCAACAGCAAAGGAGCAAAAAATATAATCATCTTTATTGTGCTTTTTATAGTAGCAGAAATTTTGTCAAAGTATTTAACAATTACATTTAATCTATGAAACAAAAACCATTATTTCAGGAAACACAACGATTCACTCAATGGTGGATTTGGCTTATTCATATCGGAATTTTAGCTATCTTTTTTACAGGAATTTATATTCAAATCATAAAAAGTGAACCTTTTGGTGACAAACCAATGAGTGATTTGGGACTTGTTATATCGAATATTTTTATGATACTTTTGGTAGCATTGTTTTTAAGTTTTAACCTAAAAACCCAAATTACTCATAACAAAATTTACTTCAAATTTTTTCCTTTTCATATTAAAGAAAGAGAATACCTGATTTCGGACATTCAGGAAATGGAAGTCGTAAAATATAGTCCAATAGGAGATTATGGTGGTTGGGGAATCAGAGGTTTCGGGAATGACAAGGCTTTCAACGTAAAAGGTAATAAAGGATTAAAAATAATTTTTAAAGACGGAACAAAACGACTTATCGGAACTCAAAAACCCGAAGAATTACAAAAAGTGATTAAAGAATTAGGAATTACATCAAACAAATAAATTATGAAAAAACTATTTACATTTTTAGTATTATTTTCTATCGGAGTTTCAGCCCAAGAAAAATCTTTCAAAACAGAGGAAGTTTCGGTAAACGAATATTTAGACGGAACATTATACACTCCAAATAGTTCGGATAAAACGAATTTAGTAATAATTATTGCAGGTTCGGGTCCAACGGACAGAAACGGAAATTCGATGATGATTCAGGGAGAAAACAATTCTCTTAAATATTTAGCGGAAGGATTGGCTGAAAACGGAATCTCGGTTTACAGTTATGATAAACGTTTTTTTGGTTTATTTAAAGCAGGAAAAGCAGAAGAAGGAATGGCTATGGTTTTCGATGATTTTGTTGATGATGCTGTTAAAATTGCGGATTTTTTCAGAAAGCAGAATAAATATAAAAACATAATTTTTGCAGGACATTCCGAAGGCTCTTTAATCGGGATTCTTGGAGCTCAAAAAACAAAAATAGACGGAGTGGTTTCCATTTCGGGAACAGGAAATCCTTTAGATATTATTTTGGAATATCAAATCGGAAAACAAGCCCCTTTTTTGTTGGAAGAAACAAAATCAGTATTACAAGAGCTTAAAAAAGGGAATACTATTGAAATTAAGAATCCGTTCTTACAAGGCATTTTTGCAGAAAATATTCAGCCTTTTGTAATTTCATCTTTAAAATACAATCCACAAGACGAAATCAAAAAACTTTCTGTTCCTGTGATGATTGTAAACGGAACATCTGATTCACAGATTCAACTTTCGGAAACGGAGCTTTTGCAAAAGGCAAAACCCGATGCGAAATATCTGATTATCGAAAATATGAATCACGTTCTGAAAGAAATCAAAGATTTGGCAGAAGACCAAAAATCTTACGGAAATCCTGATTTACCTGTTGTTCCCGAACTGATAAGCGAAATTTCTTCTTTTGTTAAAAGCATAAAATAAACCGTTTAGATTTTATATCTTTGACTTTCTAAAAATTTCAAAGATGAAAAAAACAGTATTTGCTTTTGTATTCCTGTTTACTTTGATAAGTGGTTACTCCCAAGAGCCTTTGAAAAAAGATGCGTTGGAATTAGAAATAAAATCCGACAAAGGAGTAAAAACCACTTTGGGAGAAGTGATTGAAAGTCATAAAGGAAAACCGATTTTGATTGATATTTGGGCTACTTGGTGTCCTGATTGCATCAAAGGAATGCCAAAAGTTCACGATTTGCAAAAGCAATTCAAAAAAGAGGTTGTCTATTTATTTCTTTCGTACGACAGAACAGAAGATGCTTGGATAAAAGGCATCAAAAAGTATAAGGTAAAAGGAGAAAATTACTTTATTTTATCGGATTGGAAAACAGGAAAACTCAAAGGAGCAATCAATTTGGACTGGATTCCGAGGTATATGGTAATCGACAAAAACGGAAAAATTGCTCTTTTCAGAGCCATCGAGGCAGATGATTCCAAGCTGATTGAAACTTTAAAAGAACTTACAAAATGAGAAAAAATATCGTTGCAGGAAACTGGAAAATGAATAATGACATTCAGGAAACATACAATTTGTTGGAAGAAATTATCAGTAAAAACCCAAACACCCATACCGAAATTATCGTAGCTCCGAGTTTTGTGAGTTTGCCTTTGGCAGTCGAAAAACTCAAAGGAACAAACATCAAAGTTTCTGCTCAAAACGCACATCAAAACGAAAACGGAGCCTTTACGGGAGAGGTTTCGATTCCGATGCTCAAATCAATCGGAGTAGATATGGTTATTTTAGGACATTCCGAAAGACGGGCTTATTTCGGGGAAACAAATTCGCTTTTGGCTGAAAAAATAAATACAGCTTTAAAATACGATTTTACGGTTATCTATTGTTTTGGAGAAGAATTAAGCGACAGAAAAGCAGATAAGTATTTTGATATAATCGAATCTCAAATCAAAGAAGCTCTTTTTCACTTGAAAACAGAAAAGTGGAAAAACATTGTCTTGGCTTACGAGCCTGTGTGGGCTATCGGAACGGGAGAAACCGCAACTCCCGAACAAGCACAGGAAATCCACGCTTTTGTAAGGCAGATTATTGCCTCTGAATACGGAAGTACGGTTGCAAACGAGATTTCGATTTTATACGGAGGAAGTGTAAAACCCGATAATGCAAAAGAAATTTTTGAAAATCCCGATGTGGACGGAGGACTTATCGGAGGAGCATCTCTCAAAGCAGATGATTTTTTAAAAATTGTGGATTCGTTTTAAAGCCTCACCCCAACCCCTCTCCAAAGGAGAAGGGCTTTAGTTTAAGGTTTTTCATTTTCAAATTGAAAAATTTTCAAATTGACACATTAAATTCATATCTTTGATTAAAATTCATTCAAAATGAGAACGATAACATTAAATATTCCCGAAACATTAGACCTTAAAGAAAGAGAGGCGAAAATGATGCTTGCCTCCAAACTTTATGAAAAAGGCAAATTGTCTATGGGACAGGCTTCTGAATTGGCAGATTTGTCCAAACGTGCTTTTATGGAATTATTAAGGGATTATGATGTTTCTGTTTTTGAAATGTCGGAAGATGAACTTGACAACGATATAAAAAATGCAGAAAATTATAGTATCTGACACAAGTTGCCTGATTCTTTTTTCAAAAATCAACAAACTTGATATTCTTCAAAAGCTATTTAGAACTATTACGGTTACAAAAATAATTTCGGAAGAATTCGGGGAAAAACTACCCGATTTTATTCAGATAGAAAACCCCAAAGACCGCAATTATCAAAAAATCCTCGAAAATTTAGTAGATAAAGGAGAAGCAAGTGCTTTGGCTCTTGCTTTAGAAAAAGATGATTGTTTATTGATTATTGACGACAACAAAGGAAGAAAACAAGCAAAACAACTCGGATTAACCTATACAGGAACATTAGGAATTTTAATCCTTGCCAAACAAAAAGGACTGATTACTTCTTTGGGTGAAATTCTTTCGGAAATTCAAAAAACAAATTTCAGAATAAACCAAAACCTGATAGACAAAGCCTTAAAAACCTGTAATGAATAAAAAGTCAAACAATTCCCTTTCTTCGGAGGGGTTAGGGGAGGCTGTTTTCGGACAAAAGCTAATTTCTTGGTATCTGCAAAACAAGCGGGATTTACCTTGGAGAAATACCAAAAACCCATACAAAATATGGCTTTCGGAAGTTATTCTGCAACAGACACGAGTAGCTCAGGGATTGCCTTATTACGAGAATTTCGTAAAGCACTTCCCTACTGTTTTTGATTTGGCTAAAGCGAATGAAGAACAAGTTTTGAAGATTTGGCAGGGATTAGGCTATTATTCAAGAGCCCGAAATCTGCATCATACAGCACAATACGTTTCTGAAAATTTAAACGGAGAATTTCCGAAAACCTATAACGAGCTTATCAAACTCAAAGGAATCGGAAGTTATACAGCTGCTGCGATTTCTTCTTTTTCCAATGATGAAAATGTGGCTGTTTTAGACGGAAATGTATATCGGGTTTTATCGAGATACTTCGGAATCGAAACCGATATTTCGTCTTCTCAAGCCAAAAAAGAATTTCAGGAAATGGCAGACGAGGTGTTGGATAAAAAACGTCCTGCACTTTTCAACCAGGCTATAATGGAGTTTGGAGCTTTGCAATGCGTTCCGAAAAACCCAAATTGCGAAGTTTGTGTTTTGAATGACAGTTGTGTTGCTTTGCAAAAAAACAAAGTTGCTCAACTTCCCGTAAAACTCAAAAAGACAAAAGTTATCCAACGCTTTTTTAATTATGTGGTTTTTTCAGATGAAAACAACAACACATTAATTAATAAGAGAACCCAAAACGGAATTTGGAAAAACCTATATGAATTTCCGCTTTTGGAATCCAACGAAAAAGATATTCCAAACGAAATTTTAAACCTATATTCCAAAAAATATGCTGTTTCGGAAATCATTCCGTTTCACGAACAACCTATCATTCATAAACTATCTCATCAGGAATTACATATCAATTTTTGGAGGGTCGAAATCAAAAATACTTTAGAAAACGGAATTTCTTTTGACGAATTAGAAAATTATCCTTTTCCGATCGTGATTTACAATTTTATTAGGAAGTTAGATGCTTGGTGGTGGAAGTTAGATGTTTAAAGATAGACTCTTTGACAATGCTCCGTAGGAGTAATCTGTTCATATTTACAGACCGCTCCTACGGAGCTTTTACGAATGTTTTTTATTTTTCTATGAACAGTTCGTCCCTGCGGGACGTTTAAACTAAAAGTTTTTCTTAACTTCTGAAATCAAAAATCGTTAATTTTCAATCTGAAATCAAAAATTTACTACCTTTGAAAAAATAAATCAAAACAATATGAGTAGCGGAACATTAAACAAAGTAATGCTTATCGGGCATTTGGGAGATGAAGTAAAAATGCACTATTTCGAAGGAGGCAACTGTATCGGAAGGTTTCCGTTGGCTACCAATGAAGTTTATGTCAATAAGCAGACGGGAGAAAAAATAAACTCAACCGAATGGCACAATATTGTAGTAAGAAACAAAGCAGCTGAAATATGCGAAAAATATCTGTCTAAAGGAGATAAAATTTATATTGAGGGACGTATAAAATCCCGTCAATGGCAGACCGAAGACGGAACTACAAAAAGTGCTGTCGAAATTCAGGCAACCGAATTTACATTTTTAAGCACTAAAAAAGATACAGGGAATACTGCTCCAACTGTTTCGGAATAATTCTCTGTCATTGCGAGATTGCCACGTCATTTCGCTACGCTACATTCCTCGCAATGACAGACTCTATATATTATTTTTAATTTCACAATGAAGAAACTTTTTTTACTATTTTTTTTCGGATTGTTTATGTTTAGCTGTACGGAAGATACTTTTCCGAAACCTCAAGGATATTTGCGTTTGGAATATCCCATAGCTAAATACGAATCATTTGACAAAGAATGTCCTTTTACGTTCGGAAAGAATAACTATACCCAAATAAAATTCAAAAATGGTTGTGATTTTAATATCGAATATCCTGATATGAGAGCAACTATATTTTTGAGTTATAAACATATTAACAACAACCTCGATTCTTTATTGAATGATGCACAGCATTTTACTTACCGACACACCAAAAAAGCGGAAACAATTTTGGAACGACCGTTCGTAAATCCTGATGACAGAGTTTACGGAATGTTCTATGATGTAGGTGGAGATGCAGCATCTGCAACACAATTTTATCTGACGGATAGCCTTAAAAACTTTGTTATGGGCTCGGTTTATTTTAATACAAGACCTAATTCTGACTCGATTTTACCTGCTTCGGAGTACATCAAAAACGATGTAAAATTACTCATCGAATCCTTTCAATGGAAGGGTTATTAACAATTTATGAACGATTTTGTGAAAAAATGTTAACAAAATGATTTGCCGTATTAGTTTTTTTTATACTTTTGCGGTACTAATTTTAAAATAAACATTTATGAAAAAGGTAATTTTATCAGCTATGGCTGTATTTGCGTTGTCATTTGCTAACGCACAAGAAGGAGAACCAACTTTTGGATTTTCTGAAGGAAACATTATTGTTGAAGGAAACATCGGGTTTAGTTCAACAAATGACAAAAACACTGAAACTAAAACCAGTGGATTTAACTTTAATCCAAAAGCAGGATATTTCATCTCTGATGATTTAGCTATCGGATTGGAATTAGGTTTTGGTTCAAACAAAGCTGAAGTTGCTGGAACAGAAGTTTCTAAAAGTTCATCTGTTGGAATTGGAGCTTTTGCTCGTTACTATTTCCTTGATTTAGGAGCAAGATTCAAAACTTACGGAGAGTTTGGTTTAGGTTACAATACTGAAAACCAAAAAACTCCTGGTGATTACAAAATCAATACTCTTGGAGTTGGAGCAGGTTTAGGAATCAACTATTTTGTTACTGATAACATCGCTATCAACTTTGGTTTAACAAACATCTTATCTTATTCTTCTTCTAAAGGAGACTGGGATGGTGCAGAAGCTGAAAATGAGTTTAACTTCGGATTCGGACAGTTTAACAACTTCTTTGAAACTGCAACATTCGGTATGACTTTCAAATTCTAATTAGTTGCAAAAAGATAATATTAAAACAGCCTCAATTTGAGGCTGTTTTTTTTATGGCTATTACTCACTTACAACAATAGTTACACTGAATATAAGATACACTAGTTAAATTTTAACGTACAAGAAAGCTGTAAAAAATAAGACAAACCTTGTTTTTCCTTATATAATTTTAACAAATACAAAATCTAAATAATTATCTTTGGCAAACATTTTGAAATATGGAGCACAGATGACACTGATTAAGCAGATTTTCACAGATATATAATCTAAATAATCATAAAAAATCTGTGTCATCTGCGTTCTATATGTGTTCCATTTAAAAACAAAAAACTATGAAAACAAAACTACTTTACCTGTCATTATTATTATTTGTTTTTGCCTGTTCATCAGTAAAACAATCAACTAAAGCCTTGTATTCGGGGAATTATGAGCAAGCTGTTGATATTGCGGTAACCCGACTTCAAAAAAACAAAAAGAAAAAAGTTGATTTTGAACAGATAGCAATCTTGGAAGATGCTTTTTCGAAAATGAAAACAGCTTACCAAGACAGAGTCAATTTTCTGAAAAAAGATACCAACGTAAATACACAAGAGGTTTATAACCTGTATTTGAGTATGGATAAAATTCAGAATAAAATAAAACCTTTACTTCCGTTATATAAAGCAAACGGAACTCAAGCTAACTTTTATTTTGAAGATTATTCGGACGAAATTATTCAGGCCAAAGAAGATTATATCAATTCACTTTATAATGACGGAGTCGCTTTGATGAGAGGAAATAAACTCGATAACCGAAAAGCCTACAATGTTTTCGGACAGCTTTTAAATTTATATCCGAATTATAAAGATGCCAAAAAACTTCGTGATGATGCGAGGTATTACGGAACGGATTTCGTTTTTGTAATTATCGAAAATAATGCAAATGTTATTATTCCGATTCGTTTGGAAGAAGCTGTTTTGGATTTCAACACCTACGGGTTAGACGATGTCTGGACAGAATATCATTCTAACAAACTATCTAATGTAAAATACGATTACGAAGTAGTTTTGGAATTTCGTGAAATCTTGGTTTCTCCCGAAAGAATTGCGGAAAAAGAAGTTCCGCTTCAACGCGAAATAACCGAAACCACTTACAGAACCGATAGAAACGGAAACTACGTTTTGGACGAAAGAGGCAACCGAATCAAAGATGAAAAAAAGGTAGTCGTAAAAGGGACATTAAATCAGGTAATTCAGACCAAATCGGTTGCAGTAGCCGGGCAGGTTCATTATTTTGATTTACAGAAAAATCAGAGAATCAACAGCTATCCGTTGCAATCTGAATTTATTTTTGAGAATATTTTCGCAACATTCAAAGGAGATAATCGAGTGCTGAACAATGACGAACTGGCAATGACCAAAAACCGAGCTGTTCCGTTTCCGACAAACGAACAAATGCTATTTGATGCTTCAAGCGATATTAAATCACGATTTGCAGCAATTCTGAAAAGATATAAATTCAACTAAAAGAAAAAGGCTTAAAACAATGTTTTAAGCCTTTTTTAATCTTTTTAGCCACGGATTAAAGGATTGTACGGATTTTTCGTGTAAGTATTTACAGCAAAATCCTTTTAATCCCTGACTGCCATCAGGCAGGTGTGTAATCTGTGCTAAAAATTATTTTTTGTTCTTACTCTGCAAAAGTTCCTGTGAAGTTGGCTTGATATTCCTGCCATTTTTCGGCTGTATCAAACTTTTTGTAGTCGTCTGTTGCGAAGATTTTAAGGAAGATTTCGATTTGTTTTGGTTTGTGAAATCCTTTTACAGGCTGTATAGGTTTTCCTTTTTCGTCAAAAAACAACATCGTAGGATACGAATTGACTCCTAAAGCTGCTGTAAACTCGTGCATTGCATTTCTTCCTGTTCTTCCCTCTACATATCTCGGATTTGCATAGGTTTTCCCTTCATAAGTAATCGATTCTGTCCCTTCTGCATTAAACTTAACCGCATAATAATTTTCGTTGACATATTTAATCACATCTGCATTCTGAAAAGTCTGTCTGTCTAACATTTTACAAGGACCACACCATTCGGTATAAACATCCATAAAAATTTTTTTAGGTTTCTTTTTTTGAAGTTCCATAGCCTCATTAAACGTAACCCATTTTATAGTTTCTTGCCCTTGAACATAACTTCCTAACCCAAGAAACAATACTGCCAAAAGTAATTTTTTCATACTGATAATTTTTAATTTTAAAAGGAACTACTCAACAAATGTTGTGCCGTTTCAAACTACTAAATTATAAAAATGTTTTGAAATGACAATTATAAATTCGTTAAATAACATATTCCGAAAAAAGCGTTTCAAAAGTCTTGTCCAAATCTTCCGAAAAACCACTATGAGGTCTTGAAGTCTGAATACACGAACTACGAACAGCACTCAACCAACGAAACCTTTCGGAAACTTCTAATTCGGCTATAGGACCTGCATTTTTTTCGGATTTTGCGATTTTTTCAAACGAAAGCAAGTTGTTTGTCAGCTGTTCTTTGTCGAGTTCGGTCGTATAATTTTCTAACTGAATCTTGTTCAGGTGAATTTCTGCACGAAGATACTTTTGCTTTTTGCAGAACAAAAGCAATCCTACATTAATAAATTCGTCTCTTTCCACTCTCGGAAACACACGAATCACAGCATATTCATATAAGTGTTTTTCGTGCATCTTGAGCTTGTTTTACAAAATTATCCGAATGAGCCAAACGGGTTTTCAAAAAATCAAAATAGACCTTTTTTATTTCCGTTGGATTTAGGTCTGAACCCTCCCACAAAAGCCAATCTTCGGGAATCATATTTACAATTTCTTCCAAAAACGCATCTTTCAGAATTTCTTTGAATTCCCTATCAACTTTTTCTAATTGCGTAGCAAAAGACAGTAGAACGTGGTCTTTGATAAGGGCAAAAGGTGTTTTGGCACTTTCTGAAGGATTATTCCAAGAATGGTGAAAATAAAATGAAGCTCCGTGGTCAATCAGCCAAATTTCTTTGTGCCAAAGCAGCATATTTGTATTGCGAAAAGTCCTGTCCACATTCGTAATAAAAGCATCAAGCCAAACGATTTTTGAGGCTAACAACTCATCACATACATTTACCGAAGCGTCAAAGGTCAATGCTCCCGACAAAAAGTGCATTGCCAGATTCAGCCCTTTGCTGTTTTGTAGTAAATCCTGAATTTCTTCATCTCCCTCTGTTCTTCCGAAAGCCTCGTCTAAATTGGCAAAAACCAATTCAGGAACATTAAGCCCCAAAGTTCTTGCAATTTCTCCTCCTAAAAGTTCGGCAATAAGGGCTTTTACCCCGTGTCCTGCCCCTCTGAATTTAAGCACATATTTGAAACCATCATCAGCATCTGCCAAAGCGGGAAGTGAACCTCCCTCACGAAGTGGAGTGATATATCGGGTTACGGTTACGGTTCGCAAATTTTCCATTGTATTCTTTTACTAAATACAAAAGTACAAATGTTTTTCACAAAAAAAGAGCCCATATTTCAGACTCTTTTTTTAGTTTTAAACGTTTTGTTATTTTACTCCGTGCATCAGTTTTTTCAACAACGGATTCAAAATCATTACCAGAACTGCTGCAACTGCCGGAATAGCTGTAAAGAGGAAGAAGAAATAACTCAATGAGTGATTTTCTTTGATTACTTCGACCTGACCTCCCAAAGTAGCTGCCAATTTTTGAGCAATCGCAATGGCTACATACCACATTCCGAACATAAATGCCAACATTCGTGCAGGAACAAGTTTTGATACGTACGAAAGTCCGACAGGAGAAATAAACAACTCTCCAATAGTGTGTAACAAATAGGTCAATACCAAGAAAATCATCGAAATCTTTACTCCCTCACTGATTCCCATAGAACCTAACCCTAACACTAAAAATCCTAATGCAACAAATAGAAGTCCGAAACCGTACTTGAATGCTGCTGACGGATTGTGCTTGGAGTCCCATATTTTTGAAATGGTCGAAGCCAATGCAATAATAAAGAACGAGTTCAGAATCGAGAACCACGAAACTTTTATTTCTGATACTTCTGCTGAAAATTCTCTGTTAAGCATCCAGATAACAGCTCCCCAAATAAGTGCAAAACATACAAACAAAATCACGTTAGACAAGGCAATTTTTTTCCAAGTAGCTTTAGCTAACTTAACTAAAACATACGAAATAATAAGCAACGGAACTACCGTAAGCAACGTATTTACGATATTGAAAATAAGCAATCCACTACCTGTAAGTTCTCTGTCAATATAATCTCTTGCAACCAAAACAAGCGAAGTTGCTCCCTGTTCAAAGCTCATAAAGAAGAAAATTAAGAAGAAAGCAAGCAATATAACTCCAAACATTCTGTCTCTTACTACTTTGTCATAACGTAAGATTCGGGTTACTACCAAATATAAAAACAGCACCAAAGCAAAGAGAATCATAATGCTCTGTCCTCTCAAAACAGAAGTATCCATAAAAGCAAAAACATCAATTACTCCGTTTTTGGACAATGGGTCGTTAAAGGCATAAATAAGTCCGACAACACCTACGATAACCATCAAAATATAATCTATTGTGGTAAAAGGATTTCTTGTATCGGTAATAACTTCCTGTTTGTTTTCCGAATCGTTTTGTTCGTCTTTTTTAATTAGTCCTAAATTACCCATTATAGGACTTGCCAACCAAAATTGAATTGTCCCTAACAACATAAAAATTCCTGCCAACCCGAATCCCCAATGCCAACCGATTGATTCTGCAATATATCCGCAAAGCATCATTCCGAAAAACGCTCCTGCATTTACTCCCATATAGAAAATGGTGTAAGCTCCGTCTTTCTTTTCGGGGAAATTTTTATACATTTCTCCCAAAATAGCAGGCATATTCGGTTTGAAAAACCCTGTTCCGATTACCAAAAGAGCCAATCCTAAAAAGAATGTTGAAGTGGTATCAAAAGCCATCGAAGCGTGTCCTAAAGTCATAATTATCGCTCCGATAATGACTGACCAACGGGAGCCTAAATATTTATCGGCTATTACTCCTCCGAAAATTGGTGTAATATAAAGCAACATTACATAGGTTCCGTACAAAGCTCCTGCCTGTTCTGCACTCCAGCCCCAGCCCGACATCGGGTCTCCGAAAATTACTTTTGCAGTAAGAAACTGAATAAGCAAAACCCGCATTCCGTAGAACGAAAAGCGTTCCCACATTTCGGTAAAAAACAAAATAAATAATCCTGATGGGTGTCCTAATACTTTTGATTTAAAAAAATCGGTGTTTTCAACATCTTGAGTCATACTTTCTATAAGGTTTGGTTAATTTTGAATTGCGAAAGATAAGGAAAATATTTATCCCTCCCACAGATTTCGCAGATTTTCGCACATCTTATCCGTGAAAATCTGCGGAAAAAACTTTATTTTTTCTCGAGTGGCTTGATAACCCATTTGTTATACAAAACCAACGAAACAACCGAGAAAACTCCGATTCCAAAAACAACTATCCAAAGTTTGTTTGGCTCGTACATATCCCAAAGCATATTGGTCATTTCCCAATGGGACATTCCGAGTTTTTGTTCTGCTAGTGCAAAATATTCACTTTTTGAAAATGGTGTATGAACATTTGAAATATCAATTCCATTTTCAGTTGCATATTGCGTAAATCGCTCTCCGATGGTAGCATAATCAATGCCTTTTTCTTTGAGTTGAAGTTGATTTTCAAACTCGGTAATCGACATTCCGAAGGCAGCCGAACCTTGTTCGATAAATTGCTCTTTACTTACTACTTCGGGCATTTCGATTCCTTTTTCTGCAAGATTATTCTGCAAAAGCGATAATTTGTCTGACCATTTTTGGTATAAATCTCCTGCTATAAATCCAGTAAAGAAATTTCCTGCTGCAACAGGTAAAAAATACGTTCCCTGATACAGCCCTTCTTTTCCTTTGGGAGTGATAAGAGCAATAAACGAAGATAAAGTCGGGCTTGACATCATCTCTCCGATGGCAAAAATCATTGTTCCGATAATCGTAAACATTACATTATGCGTATAAAACGTCAATCCTACTCCGATTGAGGCAATAATTGCTCCCCGAATCATCGCACTTAAATGTTTCATTTTCGTTACAAAATGCGAAATAAAAACCTGAAGAAAAACAATCATCAAAGCATCAAGATTAGAGAACCATTCTGGTTTTACCTGTCCTCCTTCAGTCATTAGTCTTCCTAAAAACGGAATGTTTTCGTTTAGCCAGTTGCTAATACTTGCTGAATTTACCCAATCTTCGATAAAGTTCGGAAGTGTATAAAACAATTGGTTGAACATCGTCCAGAAACCGATCATCAAAATCAATAAAATCAAAAGTCTTTTATCTTTCAGAGCCTCAATAATATTCAGAACAGAATCTTTAAGGGCTTTCCCGATGGATTCTTTTGGTTTTTCAACTTTTGGTTCTTTAAAAAACAACAACAAAACCAACAAATTGATTCCGATAACTACTGCTGCCTGAATAAAAATAATTTTCCAACCAAATTCCGTTCTTAAATACGAAGACATTGCAGGTCCTAAAAAACCTCCGATATTCACCATCATATAAAAGATTCCGAATCCCATAGTTCCGGTCGTTTCATCGGTATTTCGGGCAATAATACCCGAAGCAACAGGTTTGAAAAATGCAGCTCCGACAGCTACCAAAAGGAAAATCATATACATACTCCAATACGTATTGACTTCTCCCATCATATAGTATCCGAAAATCATAATGATATAAGCAATCGTAAGCGAGAGTTTATAGCCAATTCGGTCTGCAATTACTCCAAAGAAAACCGGAAGAAGATACAGAATGGCAGTTACGTTTGCCATAATACTTCCTTTCTGAATATGGTTGAAACCTAAAGCTCCCTCGTCTGTCGAGCCAACCAAATACAACCCGAAAAGCGTAAAGATTCCGTACCAAGCCCAACGTTCCATAAGTTCCATAAAACTCGCAATCCAAAAGGTTTTGTTGAATGATTTTATGGTTTGTCCCAAAGATTTTTTTTCTGACATTTTTAATTGAGTTTTAGTGTTAAAACTATAAAAAGCGACTTTTGAAAAGTCGCTTTTTACAAGATATTTTTATTATGATTATTTCACGTCCTGCATTAATTTCCTAACCAAAGGCGAAATCACAATCAGCACTACTCCTGCAATCAGAGCATAAATTGCCAATTGTTGGTATCCGTCCGTATAGGCAATCAGTTTTTCGTGTTTCGTAGCGTTCTCATCTGCCAAAGTCATTCCTGCTCCGAGAATTCCCGCTACATATTGCCCGTAAGCACTTGCTAAAAACCACATTCCCATCATAATTCCCTGAAGTCTTGCAGGAGAAAGTTTAGTCATAATCGACAATCCGATTGGAGACAAGCACAATTCCCCCAAAGTCATTACGAAGTAAGCAAACGTAAACACATCAAGTGAAGTCATTCCGTTTTCGTCCGAGAAAAGCCTTGTTGAATATAAAATATAGAACGATGCTCCTAAGAATAAAAATCCTAACCCGAATTTAACAACCGTATTCGGCTCGATTTTCTTTTTAGCCATTGCTACCCAAAGTAACCCGACAAGTGCAGCAAAAATGATAACAAAAAAGGCATTAGCCGAATTATTTACTCCGTTCGGGTCAAGTTTGATAGCACCTCCCAAGAGTTCGTTGTTCAGGTTGTTGGCTGCAAACAAGCTGAGTGAACCTCCGCTTTGTTCAAAGAAAGCCCAGAATAAAACAGAAAACACAATAAAGATTAAGGCTGCAATCAGTTTTTTAACCTCGGAAGACGTGTGTTTGGTCATTTCATAAACCAAATACAACAACGTAGCAGGTCCGATAATGTACATAAAATAATCGGTATATTCTGTTTTGGCTACCATTTTCATAATTAGCGGAATACAAGCTAAACCTCCGATATATACTGCTATTTCATATATAGAACGCTTTCTTCCGTCTATGTTTTTAAGAGGAGAAAGTCCGATAGGCCCCATACTTCTTTTGGTAAAAACAAACGTAATCAAACTGATTGTCATCACTATAGCTGCCAACCCGAAAGCTACATTCCAACGCAATCCTTCTGCAATAATATTTCCGAAAAGTTCTCCTTTTCCGATAGAAATACAAGCATAACCTCCAAGCAATGCTCCTAAATTGATTCCCGAATAAAAAAGCGAAAATCCGGCATCTCTACGAGAATCATCTTTTTTGTACAACGCTCCTACCATTGTGGAAATATTCGGTTTGAAAAAACCTGTTCCGACAACGGTAAACGAAATTCCCAAAAAGAAGAACTTAACCGGGTCAATAGCCAAAATCAAACTTCCCGTAATCATCAGAAGTCCTCCCCAGAATAGGGATTTTCTAAATCCGAGAATTTTGTCTGCAAAAAGTCCTCCAATAAAGGTAAATGCATAAACGAAAGCCTGTGTTGCTCCGTATTGCAATTGTGCATCTTTTTCGTTGAAAAAAAGCTGATGCACCATAAAGAACGTTAGCATTCCTCTCATTCCGTAGAAACAGAAACGTTCCCACATTTCGGAGAAAAACAGATACCAAAGCTGCTTCGGGTATTTCCCTTTAAAATTCTGAATTTGCTCCAATTCAGGGTCAATAGTTTGGGTAGAATTGCTCATATAAATTAAGTGTTGGTTTTAATAATGGTTTCAAAAATAAAAAATTTACTGAACAAAATGTGTTTTATTCGTATTTTTTGGGGTAAAAATTATTTTTAGCTACAGATTACATAGATTAAAAGGATTTCTCTGCCAATATTTATACTAAAAAAACCCGTAAAATCCTTTAATCCGTGGCTAAAACTTTTGAAACAAATTCCTAAAGTTTCTCCAAAATAAAATTTTTCATTTTGGTGTAGAGTTGCAAACGAGTCGCTCCTCCGTAAATTCCGTGATTTTTGTCGGGATAAATTGCCCATTCAAACTGCTTGTTGTTCTGAATCAAAGCCTCAACCATCAGCATAGTGTTCTGAACGTGTACATTGTCATCGGCACTTCCGTGAATAATCATATAATTTCCTTTCAATAGGCTTGCAAAAAAGAGTGGTGAGTTTTCGTCATATCCGCTTGGGTTTTCTTGTGGAGTTTGCATAAAGCGTTCGGTATAAATCGTATCGTACAACCTCCAACTTGTTACAGGAGCAACTGCAATGGCAAACGAAAAAACATCATTTCCTTTCAGAATACAGTTGGTTGACATAAATCCTCCGTAACTCCAACCCCAAATTCCGATTCGGGATTTATCGACATACGGATAATTTCCGATGACTTTTGCTGCATCAATCTGGTCTTCTACTTCGTATTTTCCGAGTTCTTTGTAAGTGTATTTTTTAAATTCCGCTCCTTTAAAACCCGTTCCTCGTCCATCAACTGTTACGATAATATAATCCTCTTGGGTAAGCATATAATGAAAATAGTCGTCCGAGCTGTTCCAAGCATTATCTACCTGTTGAGAACCTGGCCCTGAATATTGGTGCATCAGCACAGGATATTTTTTGTTCGGGTCAAAATCTTTCGGTTTGATTATCCAAGCATTTAATTGATGACCTTTTTCGGTTGTCAGTTCAAAAAATTCTTTTTCGGGTAAATCAAATTTTTTCAATTTGTCTTTCAGAGCCGAATTGTCAATAATAGTTTTGATTTCTTTGCCTGATTTCACTTCATTCAAAGTGTATTTCGGAGGCTCGGTTGCAGACGAAAACCAATTGATAAAAAATTGATAGTTAGGACTGAAAGTTGCTTTGTTGGTTCCGTTTTGAGAGGATAAACGAACTTTATTTTTTCCGTTTAGCCCGATTTTGTAAACATCACGGTTGGTCGAACCATTTTCTACCGATTGATAAAAAATTGTTTTGGTTTTTGGGTCATAACCATAAAATTGGGTTACTTCCCAATTTCCTTTTGTGATTTGACGGATTAGTTTTCCGTTTTTGTCGTAATGATAAATATGATTAAACCCGTCTTTTTCGGAAGTCCAGATAAAGCTGTTATCGTCTAAAAATGTAAGATTGTCGTGGATATCAACGTAGGCTTTGTCGGTTTCGGTTAAAACAATGTTATGTTCTCCTGTTTGAGCATTAAATAAATGTAGCTCTAATTGATTTTGATGTCGGTTAAGCACTTGAAAACTTAAAACATTTCTATTGTCTGTCCATTTTATTCTTGGAATATAGAAATCATTATATTTCTTAAATATAGGATTAAGCTCTACGGTAATTATTGGATGATTTTCTATTTCTACAATATTCAGTGAAACATTTGAGTTTTTTTCTCCAGCTTTTGGATATTTAAAAACCTCTTGTGTCGGATATAATCCGTTTCCGTAAATATCCATAGAAAACTCGGGAACATCGGTTTCATCAAACCTTAAATAAGCAATTTTATCTCCTGTTGCATTCCATTCAAAAGCACGAACAAAACCAAATTCTTCTTCATAAACCCAATCGGTAATTCCGTTGATGATGTGGTTTTTTTGTCCGTCTGTTGTGATTTTGGTTTCTGTTTTTGTATCTAAATCATACACATAGAGATTGTTTTCAAAAGCATAAGCTACTTTTTTTCCGTTTGGAGAAAAAAGAGGTTCTTGTATTTTTTTATCGATGAATTTTGTCAGTTTTTGGGTTGGAATATCAAAAACGTAATAATCAGCTGTAAACGAATGTCTGTAAATCGGTTCGCTGTTCGTGGCAATCAGAATTTTGTCTTCTTTTTCGCTAAACGTATAGCTGTCAATAGAAAAATCCTTAGTTGAAAAAAGCGTTTTTTTCTTTTCCAAAGTCGTAAAATCATACAAGTCTATCGAATTCCGATTCAGAACCGTGTATTCATTGGTGTTTTTCAAGGCTTGTAACTCTTGCATTTGTTGGGTTCTAAAATATCCTCCCCAAATCTGCTCAAGCGTGATTTTGTCTTGAGCCGTAGCACTTACAGAAATAAATAAAAATAAAAATAGGATTTTTTTGATACTCATTTTTAAAAGTTTAAAATAAAAACTTTCAAGTTTAAGAAAAAAATATGGATTAAGGGTCGTTTTGGTCAAAAAATAACAATCCAAATCAAAAGATGAATTATAAAAAGTGGGTAAAAAATTACACACTATCCCCAAAAACTTTATTCATTTTCACCATTCCAACAAATAACAAAGAACAATTTTTTAAGTAAAAACATATTAAAAACAAATCTTTTAGGCTATTTTTGTGTTGTAAATAAAGTAAAATCCGATTTTTGGCATCTATATTGTCTTTATATCGTTAAGTAAATACAAATCAAAAAATTATTAACCTTTAAAACTAATTATTATGAGAAGTTTATTATGGCTTGTAGCTACTATTTGTATTATAATATGGATATTAGGTTTGATTGGAGTTGGCAACGGAATGGGATTAGGGAATCTGATTCATGTATTGCTTGTGATTGCCATTGTAGTGATATTGTATAATATTATTGCAGGACGCAAACCTTTGGACTGAGGTAACTTCAAAAACATCAACAAATTCGTAGAAAAAATGAAATTTGATTAGTTGTTGATTATTGTCCAAAAACAAACTGACTTTTTTCAAAGTCAGTTTGTTTTATATCTAATAAATACTCCCGCTATAAATCAATATCATACAGCTTTAGCTTATTATAAAGTGTCTTTCTGTCGATATTTAATAAAACTGCCGCTTTGGTTTTGTTGTTATTGGTTTCTTTAAGGGCTTCTCTGATGATTTGCTCTTCGTTCTGATGTGAATACAACGAAAAGTTTTTGATTGTTTCTTCGGGAACTTCGAGCATTTCCTGTGGAAGAACATCAAGGGTAATCCGATTGGATTTTGTCAGCAAAACACATCTTTTGATGATGTTGTTCATCTCACGAAGATTCCCGTACCAAGGATAATTTTTGAACAGATTGATAACTTCATCACTGAATCCCTCAACGTTTTTCTCTAAATCCTGATTTGCTTTAGCCAAAAAATGATTTGCAAAAATCATCAAATCTTCTTTTCGTTCTGCCAATCTCGGAACTTTTATGCTAAACTCGTTTAGTCTATGATATAAATCTTCTCGGAATTCTCCGTTTTTGACCGCTTCTGCCAAATCTTCATTCGTAGCTGCAATTACCCGAATATCCACTTCGACTTCTTTATTACTTCCGATGGGTTTTACTTTCCGCTCCTGCAAAGCACGAAGCAGTTGCACCTGAACTTCATACGACAGATTCCCAACTTCATCTAAAAAAATTGTTCCTCCATTCGCAGCCTCAAAATGCCCGATTTTGTCGTTGATGGCTCCCGTAAACGAGCCTTTCAGGTGTCCGAAAAATTCACTTGAAGCCAAATCTTTCGGAATAGCTCCACAATCCACAGGAATAAAGGGTTTGTTTTTTCTTTTGCTTTGTGTATGAATGGAATGTGCAATATATTCTTTTCCGGTTCCGCTATCTCCGATAATCAAAACAGACATATTAGTCGGTGCAACAAGCGAAATATGTTCTTGCAGTTTTTTGGAAACCGAACTTATTCCCGCTACAAAATTTTCGTCAGAATCCAATTTTTCTTTGCTCGGTTGGGTTGGGGAAACTACAATCGGTTTTTCCTCTTTTCTGGAAAGCGAATTGTTTATGGTATGCAACAATTCATCGGGATTTATTGGTTTCCCGATATAGTCAAAAGCACCCAGCTTCATCGCATTGACAGCATTTTTAATATCGGTATAACCTGTCATTAAAATTACTTGTGTTCCGAAATCTTTTGTCTTTGCTTTTTTAAGGATTTCCATTCCGTCAGAATCGGGAAGTCTGATGTCGGTGATTACTACATCGAATGTGTTTTTTTCGATAATATCGAACGCTTCTTTGCCTGTAAAACTATTGGTTACATCAAACCCTTTTTTGGTTAAAAAAGTCTGAAGTAAGGTACAGAAAGCTACATCGTCATCTACTACTAAAATTTTTTTGCTCATAAGTGGCCTGATCGTTTTTTTGATTCACAAATATAAATGTTTTAGCTAGACATTACATAAATTTCCGCAAATAAAAATATTCACCAATCCCCTCTTTTAAGATTAGAAGACTTATACACAAACAAAAAAGGAGGCACTCCTGCCTCCTTTCTCTTTTTGGAGGCATCACCCTCCAAAAAAACCACCTTACTCAATACTAACTTTTAAATTCTTTCTTATTATGAAAGTTTTTATTTTACTCTTGTTTATTTAAACAGAGATAATTGTGCCAATATTTTCGTAAAAACAATAATTTTCTTCAAAGCACCAAAAAACAAGACTATTAAAGTTTTTTTCTTTTGTTGTATAAGAAAAATATGTGGAAAATGTGGAATTCGGCAACACAAACTGTGGAAATTTGTGTGGAATTATTATTCTTTTATAAGTTCAAGTTAATTTCATAAAGAAAAATCCTTTGCGACTTTGGGACTTTGCAAGATATTCCCGAAAGTGTATCTTTGCTTTTTTAAAATGCAGATGATGATTTCAGAAAAAGATTTTATTCCAAATCCATATAATTTTTCGCAGGAAAGCGGAACAGTAAAATGGGAAGCACCGAGTAATATTGCCTTGGTTAAATATTGGGGAAAAAAACAAAATCAGATTCCTGCCAATCCGTCTGTGAGTTTTACGCTTTCGGATTGCAAAACCATTACGGAAGTTGCATTTTCCAAAAAAGAAAATTCGGCTCATTTTTCGTTTGATTTTTTGTTTGAAGGAAATCCGAAACCTGATTTTCACCCGAAAATCGAACAGTTTTTCTCGAAAGTCGAAACTTTTATCCCTTTTTTGAAACAATATCACTTTAAAATTGACAGTAAAAATACGTTTCCGCACAGCTCCGGAATTGCTTCTTCTGCTTCGGCTATGGCTGCACTTTCACTTTGTCTGATGGATATTGAACGGAAATTTACGGCAATGCCAGATGATTTTTTCTACAAAAAAGCCTCTTTTTTAGCCCGTTTGGGCTCGGGAAGTGCTTGTCGCAGCATCAAAGGAAACCCGATTGTTTGGGGAGAGCACCCGAAAGTTGCTCAAAGTTCAGATTTATTCGGAGTAGAGCTCGATTTTGAAATTCACGAAAATTTCAGAAATTATCAAGATGCGATTTTGTTGGTCGATGTCGGACAAAAGCAGGTTTCGAGCTCAGTCGGACACAACCTGATGCACAACCACCCTTTTGCAGAACAAAGATTTGTTCAGGCAAATAAAAATCTATCGGAAATTTTAGACGTTTTCAAATCGGGAGATTACGAAAAATTTATCCGAATCGTAGAATCCGAAGCACTGACGTTACACAGTATGATGATGACTTCCGAGCCTTATTTTATCCTCATGAAGCCCAACACTTTGGAAATTATCAACCGTATTTGGGAGTTTAGAAATGCAACAAAAATTCCTGTTTGTTTTACCCTTGATGCAGGAGCTAATGTTCACGTTTTATACCCCGAAAAATTCAAAAACGAAGTGGTTGATTTCATTAAAAATCAGCTTGTTATATTCTGCCATAACAAGCAGTTTATCGAAGATAAAACAGGTTTTGGAGCAAAGGAAACATACTAATTAAAGTATTAAATAGCAATTTCTCTATAAATCATTGTTTATCATATAGGTTTTTTGTTACATTTGGGGTCTTTTTGCGTTATAGATAATTGGTTATAAACCATTTTCAAAACACTCAAAACATAAAAAATGATTACACACATACAAGGAAAATTAGTTGAAAAAAATCCGACATACGTGGTCATCGACTGTCTGGGAGTTGGATATTATATCAACATTTCATTACATACTTTTTCGCTTATTCCCGATTCGGAAAGCATAAAAATGTTTACCTATCTTCAGGTAAAAGAAGACGGACATACACTTTATGGCTTTGTCGAAAAATCAGAAAGAGAAATTTTTAAATTATTAATTTCAATTTCGGGAATCGGACCATCAATTGCAAGAACGATGCTTTCGTCCTTAACTCCCAAACAGGTTATTGAAGCGATTGCCTCATCTGATATTGCTACCATTCAGTCTGCAAAAGGAATCGGAGCAAAAACAGCTCAAAGAGTTATCATCGAGCTGAAAGAAAAAGTGTTAAAAATCTATGATTTGGACGAAGTTTCTACTTTTTCGGACAATACAAATAAATCTGAAGCGTTATCTGCTTTGGAGGTTTTAGGATTTAATCGAAAAATAGCCGAAAAAGCAATCGAAAAAGTGCTGAAAGAAACTCCACAAACATCTGTTGAAAATATTATAAAACAGGCTTTAAAAAATTTATAATTACTTGAAGACTACATACATTAATACGGTTAAACCGCTTTTCGTTAAAGCATTATTTTTAGGTAGTTTCCTTTTCGGATTAAGCGTAAATGCTCAACAAGAAGTTGTACAGGACAGTGTAAAAACGGGATACGATTCGGGAAATATCGAAATGCAAAACCCTCCGAGTATTTCGCAGGTGTACGAGTATGACCCTGTTTTGGATAGATATGTACTGAACAATAAATTAGGAAATATCAACATCAGCTATCCTTTATTCCTTACTCCAAAAGAATATGAAGACAGATTGATGAAAGAATCCATTAGTGATTATTTTAAACAAAAATCACAAGCAATGAATTCTGAAGACCCTAATATTGCTCGAGATGTTCTGCCGGGTTATAAAGTACATTCCAAACTTTTTGAAAGCATTTTCGGAGGAAACTCCATAGATGTAAAACCAACAGGTTCGGTAGAATTGGACTTGGGAATCCGTTTTTCAAAACAAGACAATCCCGCACTTTCTCCGAGAAACAGAACGAATTTAGGGTTTGATTTCAACCAGCGAATTAGTGTCGGACTTAACGGAATGGTCGGAACGAGATTAAAGGTTTCGGGAAATTACGACACCCAATCGACTTTTAATTTTCAAAACTTGATTAAGCTCGAATATTCTCCGACAGAAGACGATATTATTCAGAAAATTGAAGTCGGAAACGTAAGTTTCCCGTTGAATACTTCTTTGATTCGTGGAGCTCAAAGTTTGTTTGGGGTTAAGGCACAATTACAATTCGGAAAAACGACCGTAACGGGAATTTTCTCCGAGCAACGTTCTGAAACCAAAGGAGTAACAGTTGAGGGAGGAGGAATGTTACAGGATTTTGAGTTGTTTGCTATGGATTATGATGCAGACCGACATTATTTCTTGTCGCAATATTTCAGAAACAAATATGATGAAGCGCTACGAAATTATCCGCTTATTGACAGTAGGGTTCAAATTACTCGTATTGAAGTTTGGGTTACGAATCGTCAAAACCGAATCAATGCAACAACGCTTGACGGATTCAACAACAGAAATATTATCGGAATACAGGATTTGGGGGAAGCTCAATATTCGGGAATTCCCGATGACCAATTAGTGGTTATCAATCCGAGTGGAGGGTTTTTTAACGTACTCCCGAACACTCCTTCTGATAACGCAAACAACAAATACAACCCAAAACAAATAGGGTCTAACTATCTGAACAGCAACATTCGTGAGGTTGCGACTGCCAATTCGGGATTCAATATTCCGGGAGGAGTTGCCAATGAGGGAACGGATTATTTCAAATTAGAAAATGCAAGAAAGCTAAACCCAAATGAGTTTTCGTATCACCCACAATTGGGATATATCTCATTAAATCAAAAGCTGAATAACGATGAGGTTTTGGCTGTTGCTTATCAATATACCATAGGAGGACAAGTCTATCAGGTAGGAGAATTTGGTACAGACGGAGTTGATGCAACGGTTGTTACAGAAAATTCCGACCCGAATATGGGAGAAATTCCGACTACACAGGCATTGATTCTGAAAATGCTGAAAAGCAATATTACTAACGTAAGTCAACCGGTTTGGAATTTGATGATGAAAAACATCTATTCGATTCCCGGAGGAGCTCAATTAGAAGAAGACGGATTCCGTTTTAATATTTTATATACCGACCCGTCTCCACTGAATTATATTACTCCTGCACAAGGAGCAACATTACCTGATGATGTGGCAGACACTCCGTTATTGAAAGTTTTTCATTTAGACCGATTGAATTATAACAATGACCCACAGGCAGGAGGAGATGGTTTTTTTGATTATATCCCTACCGCTTCAGGAAATAATCCGCTATCTGAACAAAGTCAGTACGGAAATATGGGAAATCCGAACGACCAACAGAGTAATATGGGAGGATACGGAGGTATGGGAGGATACGGAAACAGCCAAAGTCAGCAGTATTCCGATAATACTTTTACAGGGATAACCATTGACCCGAAATATGGACGAATTATATTTACAAGCGTTGAGCCTTTCGGAAAGCATTTATTCGAAAAATTAAAAGCCTCTCCGATTGAGATTTACCATGACGAAAATACGTACAATCCGAATCAGAACAAATACGTTTTCACAAGTTTGTATCGCAGTACTCAAGCCGCATCATTACAGGAAAGCGACAAAAATAAATTTTTGCTGAAAGGACGCTTCCGTTCAACTATGGGAGACGGAATTTCGGTTGGAGCAATTAATATACCGCAAGGGTCGGTTATCGTAAGAGCAGGAGGAAGAATTTTGGTAGAGGGACAGGATTATACCGTAAATTATCAGCAGGGAAAAGTACATATTGTGGATCCGTCCATCCAGGCATCGGGAATTCCGATTGAGATTTCGGTTGAAAACAATCAGGTTTTCGGACAGCAGACCAAGCGTTTTTATGGAGTTAATATTGAACATAAATTCAATGATAAATTCCTTGTCGGAGGTACGTTTTTGCGAATGGCAGAAAAGCCTTTTACCCAAAAATCAAGCTACGGACAAGAATCCGTAAACAACACCATTTACGGGCTAAACCTTAATTATTCTACCGAAGTACCTTTTTTCACACGATTAGCAAACAAATTGCCAAATATAGATACCGATGTTCCGTCTAATTTTTCAGTAAGAGGAGAAGTTGCAGTACTCAAATCCGACACTCCTAAAGGAGATCAATTTGACGGAGAAGCCACAGTTTATGTTGAGAATTTCGAAGGTTCTCAAACCAATTTGGATATGAGGTCGCCTTATGCGTGGAGTTTATCGAGTGCTCCTATCGGTTTCGGAGGAGAAATAAACGTTACAGACAAAGACTCTCCGACTAACTTGGAGGCAGGATACAAAAGAGCCAAATTATCTTGGTACACCATTGACCCGATTTTCTATACGAGTCAAAGACCATCGGGAATTTCGGCAGATGATTTGTCGTCTAACAGAACTCGTAGAGTTTATATAAGAGAGCTTTATCCGGTAACTGATGTTGTGCAAGGACAAACAACAGTCGTACCAACTCTTGATTTGACCTACTACCCAACCGAAAGAGGTCCTTATAATTTCAATCCGTTGGCAAACGGAACCAATACCTTACCAAATCCGCAGGATAATTGGGCAGGGATTATGAGGGGAATTACCTCTACCAACTTCGAACAGGCAAACGTAGAATATATTCAATTTTGGTTGTTAGACCCGTTTGTCGGAAATCCGGGAGATACCTCAAATCCGTTTAATTCGGGTCAGTTGCGAATCAATTTAGGAGAAATTTCGGAAGATGTTCTGAAAGACGGACGTAAAATGTACGAAAACGGATTGCCCGAAGCAGGATCGAATCAGGCTACAATTTCGACTGCCTGGGGGAAAGCTCCTGCATCACAATCCTTGATTTATGCCTTTGACACGAATGAAGGGAATAGAGCCGTTCAGGATTTAGGATTCAACGGATTGACCGATGATGAAGAAGCCCAAATGTTCCCTGCTTTTGCAGGAATAGCAGACCCTGCACAGGACAATTATGAAAACTTTTTGGCCGCACAAGGAAATGTGTTGGATAGATATAAAAGATATAACGGAGTTCAGGGGAATTCACCTGTAAATTTATCGGACAACAACAGAGGAAGTACTACACTTCCTGATGTGGAGGACGTAAACCGTGATAATACGATGAATACGATTGACGCTTATTATGAGTACACAATTGACATTCAACCCAATATGCAGGAAGGACAAAGTTACGTTACTAACATAATGAACACTACTGCAGAATTTAGCGGACAAGGACCAAATGGGGAAACCTCAACTCCTGCACGTTGGATTCAGTTTAAAGTACCAATAACGGAAGGGAATGCCATAGGAGGAATATCTGATTTACGTTCTATTCGTTTTATGAGAATGTATCTGACAGGCTTTTCAGAAGAAGTTACACTTCGTTTCGGTTCGCTTGATTTGGTTCGCAGTGAGTGGAGACGTTATACAAAATCGTTAGACCCTTTTGAAACTAATGATGAAGACCTGAATGACAATACAGCTTTTGACGTACAAACAGTAAACGTACAAGAAAACGGAGACCGTTCTCCTATTAAATACGTAACTCCTCCGGGAGTTCAGAGAGAACAACTCTATCAGAACAATACGCTTATCAATCAGAACGAGCAATCGCTTTCGTTGCGAATTTCGAGTGCGACAGGTGGTTACACAGGTGGTTTGGAACCTCACGATTCCCGTGCTGTATTCAAGCAGGTTAATGTGGATATGCGTCAGTACAAAAGGCTGAAAATGTTCTTGCACGCAGAGTCTTTACCAATGCTTTCGGCTGAATATCCGAACGGAGAAACCTCTCCCTTGTTAGATGACCAAATGGTAGCTTTTATCCGTTTTGGTAATGACTTTACGCAAAACTTTTATCAGGTTGAAGTACCGCTTAAAGTTACTCCCGAGGGAGCAACAATTGATACGGATATCTGGCCCGAAGCAAATAACCTTGATGTAAGTTTAGATTTGTTGACCAAACTCAAAATTTTGGCAATGAGTGCTGACTGGGGAGCAATTCCTCCAAATGACAACGGAATTTTCTATAAATACGTTGCAGATGCAGAAATAGGAGGTCCTGTTGACAGCCAAATGAGAATCGGTATCAAAGGAAATCCGAATTTTGGTTATGTTCGTACTTTAATGTTAGGGCTTAAAAACGTATCGAATGACCAAATCAGAGGAGAAGTTTGGTTTAACGAGCTTCGCTTGTCAGAAATGGACAATCGTGGAGGTATGGCAGCTACGTTGAGTATGGATACCAACTTTGCTGATTTTGCAAATTTCTCGGCTACCGGTAATATGAATACTATCGGTTTTGGAGGAATTGAAGACAAACCACAACAAAGAAGCCGTGAAGACAGGTATCAGTACAATATCGTTTCGAGCTTTCAATTAGGTAAACTTCTTCCGAACAAATGGAACGTTCGTCTTCCGTTCAGTTATTCGTATGGAGAAGAATTTATCACTCCCGAATACGATCCGTATTATCAGGATATTCGTTTAGAGCAATACCTTGATGTTGCTCCCGAATCAGAACAAAGCAACATCAAAGACAGAGCTGTTGAATATACCAAAGTCAAAAGCATAAACTTTATCGGAGTTACCAAAGACAAAGCTCCTGAACAAAAACCACAGGTTTATGATCCTGAAAACATAACGCTTTCGTATTCTTATACGCAAACCGACCATCACAGCTACGAGCTTGAAAATATGTTTGATCAACAAGTTCAGACTACTGCCGATTACAGCTATAATTTTGATGCAAAACCTGTCGAGCCGTTCAAAAACTCACAGTTTATGAGCAAAAGCAAATATTGGAAGCTGTTACAGGATTTTAATTTCAACTATTTGCCGTCTAATATTACGTTCAACACGAGTATTTTAAGGAATTACAACAGACAGCAGTTCCGTCAGGTTGAGGTACAAGGAATTGCATTAGACCCGTTGTACAGACGTAATTATATGTTTAACTATAACTACGGATTCAACTACAATCTGACCAAAAAGCTGAAAATTAATTATAACGTAACTACGAGCAATATCGTTCGAAACTATTTGGACGAAGATAATGCACCGATAGATTCTTACGGAGTATGGGACGATTTTTGGAATACGGGAGAGCCGAATCAGCATACACAACAGATTGTGCTTAATTATGAAATGCCTTTTGAGAAGATTCCGTTTTTGAACTTTTTGAAATCTACTTATACGTATAATTCCAACTTCAACTGGCAACGTTCTCCGGACGGATTCCGTACTCTGGAAACAGCAGGCGGATTGAGATATGATTTAGGAAATACGATTCAGAATTCGAATACACATCAGTTGAATACGACTCTTAATATGGATTCGTTTTACAAATATATCGGTCTGACCAAAAAGCCTCAAACCAAAACTCCTGCAAGACCAACAGGAGGAGCTCCGGTTCCGGGACAAAGAGTTTCGGGAGGAAATCAGCCACAGGCAAATGACCGAAGCGGAGCAGTTGACTTCCTGATCGGATTGGCAACAAGCCTCAAGACCGTTCAGCTAAATTATACGGAAAATAGCGGAACAGTACTTCCGGGATATTTGCCGTCTATTGGATTTTTGGGAACATCAAGACCAACATTAGGTTTTGTTATGGGAAGTCAGGACGATGTGAGATATGAAGCTGCTGTAAACGGTTGGCTTACCAACTATCCGGAATACAATCAAAGCTATACTCAAATAAGCAATCAGTTGTTGAATTTTACGGCTTCGTTACAGCCGATTACGGATTTAACTATTGATTTAATGGCTGACAGAAACCATTCGGAAAATTATTCGGAGCAATATGATATTTTTAACGGAGAATACAATTCTCGCTCTCCGTATGACTATGGAAATTTCTCCATTTCGACCAATATGATTCGTTCCGCTTTCTCTCAAAGTGACGAAACATTCTCACAAGCATTTCAGGATTTTAGAGATAACAGGCTGACTATTGCGAATCGTTTGGCTGAAAACAGAGGAATTGATTTGAATAATCCTACCAATATTGGTACTGACGGATTCCCTGTTGGCTACGGAAAAACAAGTCAGGAAGTGTTGTTACCTGCCTTTGTTTCTGCTTATACGGGACAAAGTGCTTCGGGAGTTTCTTTGGGAGCTTTGAGGGATATTCCTATCCCCGGCTGGAACGTCAGATATACAGGATTGATGAAATTGCAGTACTTTAAAGATAAATTCAGAAGATTTTCGTTGCGTCACGGTTATAAATCGACTTATTCTATCAATTCTTATCGCTCCAATTTCGAGTACGACCGAGACCCGAACGGATTAGACGCAGCAGGAAATTATCAGCCTCAAACAATTGTATCAAATGTGAATTTGGTTGAGCAGTTCAATCCGCTTATAGGAATAGATTTTGAAATGAAAAACTCGTTTAACATCAAAGCAGAAATCAAAAAAGACAGAGCTTTATCGTTGAGTTTTGACAATAATTTATTAACCGAAATGCAAGGACAGACCTATGTTTTCGGAACAGGATACCGCATTAAAGATGTGGTTATCAACACAACATTGGCTGATAATGCTACCAATACGATTAAAAGTGATTTGAATTTGAGAGTTGATTTTAATTATACAAATAACAAAACAATTGTCCGTTATTTGGATTATGACAACAACGAGCTTGGAGGAGGACAAAATATGTGGTCTGCAAAATTTCAGGCAGATTATGCTTTTAGTCGAAACTTTACCGTAATTTTGTACTATGATCATTCGTTCTCAAAAGCGGTTATTTCTACCGCTTACCCGATTACGAATATCAGAGCAGGATTTACATTGAGATATAATTTCGGAAATTAAAATATACTAACTTTATAACTTTATAATTAAAATGAACATTCCAAACAACTTAAAGTACACAAAAGACCACGAGTGGGTAACCATTGACGGAGATGTGGCAACAGTAGGTATCACAGATTTCGCTCAAAAAGAATTGGGAGATATTGTTTATGTTGAAGTTGAATCCCTTGACCAAACTTTGGACAAAGACGAAATTTTCGGAACTGTCGAAGCAGTTAAAACCGTTTCTGATTTGTTTTTGCCTTTATCGGGTGAAATTATCGAATTCAACGAAGACCTTGAAACCAATCCCGAACTTGTAAACAGTGACCCGTATGGAGAGGGCTGGATGATTAAAGTGAAAATTTCAGATACATCAGAAATTGACGGATTGTTATCGGCTGATGATTACAAAAACCTGATTGGTGACTAAAAAAATATACTTTTGGGGAGCTGTTCTTTGGACGATTATTATTGTTGTCTTGAGTTTGGTTTCTTTTTCAAAAGTTCCAAAAGTATTTTCAGAGCTTGGCTCGTATGACAAGCTGGTTCATTTTGTGTTCTATTTTGTATTTATTTTTTCGTGGGGAAATTATACTTTCTACGGAAAGCAAATACAAAGTAGAACACTTTTTTTATTGTTATATACCGCTTTAATTTTGGGGGGAATTATGGAATTATGTCAGGAATTTCTGACCGAAAGAAGAACAGCGGACATTTATGATATGTTTGCTAATTTTGCAGGAGCTTTAGCAGGAATGGGAGCTTTGTATCTTTATAAAAAACAGTTTAATAAAAAAAACACTGTTAATTAGCTTTAAACCACATAGGTCACATAGAAAAAAAGAAATTATGTGTTCTATGTATCCGTAAGATTTACTAAAAAATAATAATTATGGAAATCAAACAATATTTAGATTCTACCTATCTGAAAACAGCCGAGCAGGCAGGGCTTTCGGAAAGTGAAAACACAGAAGTTTCCCAAAAAATTATTCAGGAGGCTATTGATAACGATTTCAAGTTGATAATGATTCGTCCTGATGTAGTTCGTTTGGCCCGAACAATGATTGATAAAGCCAATTCTGAAGTATTGGTTGGAACGGTTATTGATTTTCCCGAAGGGAATTCTCCGATTACAACAAAACTCGAAGAAGCTCAACAAGCTATCGAAAATGGAGCAGACGAACTCGATTTTGTAATTGATTATACGGTGTTCAAAAACGGAGATTCTCAAAAACCGAAACAGGAAGTTTTGGAATGTACAAAACTCGGTTTGGACAACAACAAAATCGTAAAATGGATTATCGAAACCGCAGCTCTTAATCCGATGCAGATTGTTCAGATTTCGGCTCTTATCAAAAACGTAATTATCGCTAATTTTGATGAAGATGTTTACGAAAAAGTATTCGTAAAATCTTCAACAGGATTTTATAAAACTCCAAACGGAGAACCCAACGGAGCCACTATTGAGGGAATAAAACTAATGATTGAAAATTCGTTTCCCTTACCTGTCAAGGCTTCGGGAGGAGTTCGCTCTTTGGAAGAGGCAGAACAAATGATTGCGTTAGGGGTAAAACGTATCGGAACTTCATCTGCCAAAATCATTGCAGACGGAGGAATTTCAAAAAACGGATATTGATATACGGTTGTATGACGTACAACTTCTTACATCTTGAAGTTTTACATCAAAAAAAAGACGAACAATGTTCGTCTTTTTTTAGTTTATCTTTTGTCTATATCCACAAAATCTCTGTGGGTATAACCTGTATAGATTTGTCTTGGTCTTCCGATGGGCTCTTTGTTTTCTCTCATTTCTTTCCATTGAGCAATCCAACCCGGAAGTCTTCCGATAGCGAACATTACGGTAAACATATCTGTCGGAATTCCCAAAGCTCTGTAAATGATTCCCGAATAGAAATCCACGTTCGGATATAAGTTTCTCGATTTGAAATATTCGTCTTCCAAAGCTGCTTTTTCAAGTTTTTTGGCAATTCCCAAAATCGGGTCTTCGATTCCTAATTCTTCCAAAACATCATCTGCCGCTTTTTTGATAATGGTTGCTCTGGGGTCAAAGTTTTTATAAACCCTATGTCCGAATCCCATAAGGCGGAACGGATCGTTTTTATCTTTTGCTTTGGCTAAATACTTGTCTGCATCTCCCCCGTCTTTCTGAATTGCCTCAAGCATTTCGAGTACCGCTTGGTTTGCACCTCCGTGAAGTGGCCCCCAAAGTGCAGAAATTCCTGCAGAAATAGAGGCAAACAATCCTGCGTGTGAAGAACCTACCATTCTTACGGTTGATGCAGAACAGTTTTGTTCGTGGTCTGCGTGTAAGATGAATAATTTATCCAACGCATTTACAACTTTAGGATTGACTTTGTAAGGTCCTGTCGGAAGTTTGAACATCAAATTCAGGAAATTTTCCACGTATCCTATTGTATTATCATAATAGTTTAGCGGATATCCTTCTCTTTTTCTGTATGTCCAAGTTGCGATAACAAGGAATTTCCCTAATGTCTTACAAACAGCCTGATACATTTCTTCTGCATCATCTACATTGACTGTTTTCGGATTAAAAGCGGTCAAAGCACTCATAAGTGAGGCTAAAATCCCCATTGGGTGAGCTGTTTTCGGGAATCCGTCAATTACGTTTTTCATATCTTCGTGAACCAACGTATATTTACGAATGTCGTTCTCGAATTTTTCTAGTTGCTTTTTGTTTGGAAGTTCTCCGAAAACCAAAAGATAACAAACTTCAAGGAAACAAGCCTTATCAGCCAAATCCTCGATAGCATATCCTCTGTAACGCAAAATTCCCTCTTCTCCATCAAGGTAGGTGATTGCACTGGTACAAGAACCTGTATTTTTATATCCGGGATCCATGGTGATAGCTCCCGATAAAGCTCTTAATTTTTCAACATCAATTCCAACCTCGTTTTCTGTTCCTACGATTACCGGAAATTCATATCTCTTTCCGTCAATCTCTAATATAGCAGTTTTTGACATATATAATGGTACTGTTTTTTTTGATTCCTGCGAATTTACAAAAAAACTTCCGAAACATTTATAAACTTTTGTTATAAATTACTCCGGAAGTATTATTTTATTGTAAAAAATGTTTTAAAATCGGTTTTTTGAAAAGAAATCTATTGAAAAACCTCACTTTTTTCTCCGTCAAAAGAAGCAAAAACCATTTTCGGGTGCGAATCCTGATGATAGATATTTCCGTTTTTGTCAATGGCTATTGCTCCTGCAAATCCGTCAAAGGGTTTTAGCTCATCAAACGTTTTGGCAAAAGCGTCTTTCAGAGAAAATCCGTCTGTAACTCGGGTTACGATTTTTGCAGCCACAGCTCCGCTTACGATATCCTCTCCTACTCCCGTACAGCTTACTCCACAGATTTCATTAGCAAAATTTCCTGCAACCGTAGCCGAATCCGAAATTCTTCCGACAATCTCAAAACCTTTTCCTCCTGTCGAAGTAGCCACAGCTATTTTTCCGTCTTTATCCAATGCCACACAACCTACTGTTCCTGTTCCGTTGGATTTTAGCTTGGTTAAATATTCTTCTCTTCGTTGAGGAATTTCTGTCGAAAATGATTCAAACCCGTTTTTTCGTGCAAAAGCGGTTGCTCCTTCTCCTCCAAGAATTCGATCATCAACCTCAAGTAATTTTTCGGCTACCTGAACAGGATTTTTTACGTCCTCTATATTAATGACTCCACTCATTTTTTTGGAAACTCCGTCCATAATTGAGGCACTCATTCGGATTTTTCCGTCACTCTGAATCTGTGAACCGATTCCTGCATTAAACAAAGTATCATCTTCCAAAAGCGAAACCGCATAAATCACAGTTTCTAAAGCAGAATGGGTTTTTAAGTATTCGTAAGACTGCTTTACGATAGCAATAAGAGCCTCTTGTTTGGCTATTTTGGTTTCGGTATCGGTTGAGGATTCACTAAAAAAACCTCCGTGAATGATTAGTTTCATGTTTTTGTTGAATCGTTGATTTGTTAAATCGTTGAATCGGTTAAACAAATCAACGATTCAACATATTATACGTAATGCGATGCGTGAATATTCATCTGACGGGTATTGATCTCGTAGGTATCGTTCATACTCATCACGTGAACAATCAGATTTTTGATAGAAACAGGTTGTCCGAGTTCCACTCTTGTAAGATTGGTATCTGCGATTTTCTGTCCGTCAACCAAAATCACAAGTCCTGAACCGATAGCCTCCATATAATTTCCCTCTGTTATCAGAAGTCCTGTATCTTCTCCAAGTCCGATTCCCAATACTTTTGGGTTGGTAACCACAGCATTAAACAATCTTCCGATTCTTCCTCTCTGAACGAAATGTGTATCAATCACCACATCTCCGATAAGTCCGAGTCCCGAAGTAATCTTGATTTCTCCTTTCAGAAGAGCCTCCTGACTGCTCCCCTGATAAATCATCGCATCAGATGCTGCTGCTGCTCCTGCAGAAGTTCCGGCATAGATAAATTTTTCGTTTCTGTACTTCTCCAAAAGCAAGTCGTGGAAAGGTGTTCCTCCTAAAATTGAAGTCAGACGGAGTTGGTCACCTCCGGTAAACATCACAACATCTGCTTCTTTCAGCCTGTTTACGTATTCATCTTCAAGAGCCTGTTCGCGTTTTTCGATATACAAAACATCTACGTTTTCTGCTCCCAGATAATTGAACGCTTTTACATATTCAGGACCGACTTCTCTCGGTACTTTTGAGGCTGTAGTTATAATCTCTATTCTCGATTTTTCTTTGTGCTTTGATTCGTCTAATATACGCTTTAGAATTCCTGTTTCAAAGAAATTCAGGTTGTTGGCTACATTTGCATCAAACGAGGACTCTGTGAAACTCCCTTTGTCCACAGCACCTCCGATAATCATTAATTTTCCTTTAACTTTTTTCATAACCGCAAAAATATAAATTAATTACGAATTACGAATTAGAAATTGCGAATTTTAGTCCGAAGCCCAGAGTCCGAAGTTCGAAGAAAAAACACGAAAGTCCGAAGCGATTTACCACTTCGGACTTCGGACTAACAGCTTCGAACTATTTTTTAACTATCTTCCCTATAACCTCCCCTTCTTGGGTTTTGATTTTCAGGATATGAACTCCGTTAGTCAGATTACTTACGTTTTGTCGGGTTTCAAAGTCATTGACTAAACTTGTTCTTACCAATCTTCCCGAAATATCATATAATTCGACAGACTGAATCATAGCCTCCGATGTAATGTTGAAATAATCGGTTGTTGGGTTTGGATAAACATTAGCTATAACAGATTTTAATTCTTCTATTCCTGCAGAAGAATCTCCGTGCAAACGTGTAATATAGTTTTGGGAAATTCCGTTATATTCTGTAAAATATCCTCCTGCCAGAATTTTTCCGTCAGGTTGCATAGCCATTGTTACAATAATTGTGCTGGGGGAACCACCATTAAACCCTGCCTCAATGTTAAAGGAAGTATCCAAGCTACCGTCCGTATTCAATCTTGCAATACGGTTTTGGGCTGTACCGTTATAAGCTGTAAAACCACCCCCTATAATAATTTTCCCATCAGGTTGGAGGATAATTACTTCACCAGCACCAGTATTAAGCCCTGTCCCGATGCTAAACGAGGTGTCTAAAGTTCCGTTGGTGTTCAGTCGGACAATTTTGTTTTGGGTTGTGCCGTTATAAGCTGTAAAATAACCTCCCACCAAAATTTTTCCGTCAGGTTGTACAACGATTGCTCTAACAAAATTATTATTAAACCCTGTCCCAATGCTAAAGGAAGTGTCTATGCTACCGTTCGAGTTCAGACGTATAATACGGTTTTGGGTCGTGCCGTTATAATCTGTAAAACTACCTCCCACAAGAATTTTTCCGTCGGGTTGGAGGGTAATTATTTCAATAGCATTATTAAACCCTGTACCGATGTTAAACGAGGTGTCTAAACTTCCGTTTGCGTTTAGACGTACAATACGGTTTTGGGTCGTGCCATTATAATCTGTAAAACCACCTCCTATAATAATTTTTCCGTCAGGCTGTACAGCTATTGAGAAAACATGATTATTAAACCCTGTACCGATGTTAAAGGAATCGTCCAAACTACCGTCCGTGTTCAGACGTATAATACGATTTTGAGGTTGCCAGTTATATTCTGTAAAAGCACCTCCCACAAGAATTTTTCCGTCAGGTTGTAAGGCAGTTGACATAACACCCTGAACAAACCCATTTCCGATGTTAAAGGAAGTGTCTAAACTTCCATCTGTATTCAGACGTACAATACGATTTTGGTTTGTTCCGTTATAAAATACAAAACTACCTCCCACAAGAATCTTTCCGTCTGGTTGGAGGGTAATTGTTGCAGGATTATTATTAAACCCTGTACCGATGTCAAAGGAAGTGTCTAAACTTCCCGGAGTCTGAGCATAAAGACCAAAGGTTGCAAAAAATACTAAAATGATTTTAATCTGTGTTTTGTAAAGTGTTTTCATATTTAAAAATTTAAGGATTAGCGTCTAAATATATTAAAATTGTTTATTTCTTAACTATTTTTCCTGTAATTTCTCCTTGTTCGGTTTTGATTTTCAGGATATAAACTCCATTGTTCAGGTTGCTTACATTTTGTCTTGATTCAAAATCATTGACTAAACTTGTTCTTATCAATCTTCCTGAAACATCATATAATTCGACAGACTGAATCATAGCCTCCGATGTAATGTTGAAATAATCGGTTGTCGGATTCGGATAAAATCTTACATCAATATTTTTGATATTGTCTTCAATGTTCATTGTGGCTTGGAAAAGCGTAACCGCATCATTGGTAATTATCGGATAATTGAAATCAAAATAAATATCGGCTTTGCTCTGTACCGAATCTCCCTCCGAAAGCGAATTAATAGTTTTCATTACCAATAAAATATTTCCGTGTCCTCCCGAGTCTAACATTATCTGATTGAAAAACACCTCCAAAACATCGTTTTTAATCTGTGCCACAGCATTATGCGAAGTGTTTAAAAGTCTGATTGAATTAACATCATATTTTTCAGTATCGATTTCCATAGCAACTACAATGTTTTCTGCATAATAATTTCCTGTGTTTTCAAAACGAATTACATAATGCAGTTCTTCTCCGATATATTCAGGGAGCACCACATCCCCCTCGATACAGGTAATATCATTCGGGTCATAAGCTCCTACAACCGTTTGATTGAAAACATAAGTATTGTCCGGCTCATTTTCATCGTCTGTCTGTGGTAAAATAACAGCTATAAACGTAAAAACATCATCAATGTTTACAGGAAAATCAGGATCTGTGGGAGTATTGACCTGCATAGTGATTACAAAACTTCTGCTTTCAAAAGGCATTAGGTTTTCGTAACTCCACATAAGCGTACCTGTACTTTGAGTACTTGGCACTTGAGTGGCAGAAACAAAGCCTAAATAATCATCATCATAAGTAAAGCTGATGCCGTTAGTTTGAGACATTACCTGATTTCCTTTGTTGCGATAAACAATTTTATAGGTTGCCTCAAACCCCGGACGTGCAGGGACAATAGGAGCAATAACTACTTCCATATCAGGATTAACTCCATTGGGAGTAATACAAAAGTTTATAATTTCTTCGTTATTCTCGTTATCTGCAAAAACAACGGTTTCAGTTACAGGATTTACATTGAAAAAGCTCGGGTTTTCTACTTCGGGAGTAATGGTAAATGTTCCGTCTTGTGTAAAAAACGTGTATTCTCCGTCTTGATTGGTAAACGATGCTCCTCCGTCTGCTCCGTCATCAATAGTTACTTTTGTGAAAATTGTTATATCATCTGCATTACAGCTACCGCTACTATTAAAAAGTACAGAACCTGTAATGGTATTATAATTTCCTCCGGGAATATAACAATAGGTTGCTATTACCTGACCTGTTGCTCCCGATTGGTTTAAATAAGGTAAGATGGCTACCGCTTCATCCTCATCTGCACAAATGTAAATGTTATCGGGAAGATTCCCCCACATTTGTGACCAATAAAAGTCTCCTGTATTTGGGTTTAAAATACCTCCATTTTTAATGTTGATATAAGCAAGTTGAGGATTAGATGTTACACTTAAATTTTCAAGGTTTGGTTGATTAGATAAATTCAACTCTGTTAAGTTATTACTCATACATTGTAAAGTGGTAAGATTGACATTGTTGGAAACATCTAATTCGGTTAAGGAATTATAATTGACATTTAATGAAATAAGATTAACATTATTAGAAACATCTAATTCAGTCAAGGGATTATTATCAACATATAAGTAAGTAAGATTGGTATTATTAGAAACATCTAATTCTGTTATATTATTTACAGCACAACCTAATTCAGCAAGATTAATATTATTAGAAATATCTAAAGACGTTAAGTTATTACCGCTACAAGATAACATTATAAGATTAATATTATTAGAAATATCTAAATACATTAAGTTATTAAAATCACACCATAAATGAGTAAGATTAACATTACTGAAAAAAAACAACACAGTCAAGTTGTTATCCTCACAACGTAAATGAGTAAGATTAATAAATGCTTCAATACCTGTTAGATCTCCAATATTTGAACCCTGAATAGATAATTGATAAACAGCTAACGCTTCACTTACCTGAATTTCTCCGTCATCATTTGTGTCAATTTTGATGTTTTGACCTGTTGCGTTTTTAGCTATGGTATTGCTTGTACTTGCCTGAAGCAATTTTGCTTTAAAATTTGCATCGGGAATATTGACTATTTGTGCATTCCCTATATTAGAAAACAAAACAACCGTAAATATTCCGATAAGGTGTATAATCTTTTTCATAGTAATTATTTTTAGCTAAATTATTTATCTTTTTTTAATTGGTTTTTCTGCAATTAGAATTCGTTGGGTTTCATTTAGAATTTTATAATGTTTTCAAAATTTCCTGTAATCGGTCTTTTTTCCGTTGTGAAACAGGCAGATTGCTGTTATCAGCCATAACCACATAACCTCCGTCTTTTTTGATATACGATTTCAGATAAGCCAGATTGATTAAATGCGACTGATGAATCCGCTCAAAACCTTGTTCTGACAATAATTCTTCATATTCCTTGAGCGTTTTTGAAATCAGAATCGGTTTGCTGTTTCGGATATGAAAAGTCGTATAATTATCCGTCGATTCGCATCGGATAATATCACTCACATCAAACAAATGGATTCCGTCTGTAGTCGAAAGGGCAATCCGTTTGAAATTATCGACTTTCTTACGGATATTTTCCAAAAGCAAATCAATATGGCTGAACGTATCGTTTTTTTTAACCGTATTTTTAATTTTTTCGATTACCTTTTGCAATTCATCAGGGTCAACAGGTTTCAACAGAAAATCCAAAGCCGAAAACCGAAAAGCCTTAATCGCATATTGCTCGTGAGCCGTAATAAAAACCACTTGCGATGCTATTTTTCCGTTTTTTTCGGTCAATTTTTCGAGGATGTCAAAGCCCGTTCCGTCTGCCAGTTGAATGTCCAAAAACACAACCTGCGGATTCAGCCCGTCAATAACCGAAACGGCATCAGACACATTTTCTGCCTCTCCCAAAATCATGATTTCTGGTGCATATCGACTCAAAAGAGCTTTCATTCCTTCCCTTAAATTTTTGTCGTCATCTACGAGTATTGCTGTTATCATTCCCTTTTTCTGTATAATGTATATTGTATTGTTGTATCTCTGCTCTGTCATTGCGAGGAGGCACGACGAAGCAATCTCATAGATTGCCACGTCATTCCGCTACGCTACATTCCTCGCAATGACAGGTTATTCTAAATATTGAATCGGAAGTCTTAAAACCACCTTTGTTCCTTTAATTTCTCCATTTTCTTTGATTTCTTCAATCGTAAAAGTTGTGGATTTGGAAGCCGAATCTCCCATCATTTCCAATCTCTTTTTAATAATATCCAAAGCCATTGATTTGTGAACCTGAACTGAATTTTCTTTTATTTCTTTGGATTTACTGAATCCGATTCCGTTGTCTGTAATGGTACAAATCAAGTTTTTATCCGTTAAGGAAAAATCAACCAAAACTAGTCCGAATTCCTTTTTCGGAATCAGTCCGTGAATAATGGCATTTTCCACAAAAGGCTGAATCAAAAGTGGAGGAAGTGCCATATCGTCTTCGATGGTTGCATCTTTGGTAATCTTAAAATCAAAAACCTTGTTAAATCGTAACTGCTCTAATTCCAGATAATTCTGTAAACCTTCGATTTCTTTATCAACAGGAATTAACGACTCTTTGGAATATTCCAAGGTCAGTCGCATCAACTTTGAAAATTTAGCTAGATACTTAATGGCAGAATCGTTTCCGTTTTGTACGATAAAGCTTGAAATGGAGCCAAGACAATTAAACACAAAATGTGGATTCATCTGCAAATGCAAGGCTTTTTGTTCGTATTCGGCTAAGTTTTTCTGCAAAGTCAGATTTTTCTTGAGTTGATTTCGGTTGTAAAACAAAAAACCAAGTCCGACACAAAGCACCAAAAACAAACCTCCGAAAATCAGCTGTAACGTATGTCTTTTGGATTGCTCTTGGATTAAAACTTCTTTTTGCTCCTGTTCTTTTTTGTGTAAGGTTTCCCGTTTTTCGAACTCAAAATTCATTTCGGACTGTACGCTTTTTCGGATATTTTCATAATTAGTCAAACTGTCTTTTGCAACCGAAAAAGCTCTGAAATGTTCCAAAGATTTGTTCAAATCACCTTTCCTTTCGTAAATTCTGCTCAACAGATTTTCACTCAAAACAAGCATTTCGAGGGTTTTGATTTCTTTTGCTAATTCTTTTGCTTTTTGGGTATTTTCGAGAGCTTTGTCCAAATTGTTTTGCTCAAAATAAAATGCTCCCAAATTAAAATACGTATCTGAAATTCCGAATTTATCTTCGATAGCATTGAATTTATCTTTGGCTTTTTCCCAACTTTCGATTGCTTTTTGAGGTTCGGAAGTGACTTGATAGTACAAGCCTAAATTATTGTACAACTCTCCCTCTCCTCTCGGATTTGGGTATTTTTGGAAGTAAATTGATGCTTTGTTGTAAAACTCAATAGCTTTCGGATAATTCTTTTGGTCGAAATAAATGTTTCCGATGTTAGTTGTGGTAATTCCGATAGTTCTGTCGTTGATTTCTTCTTGAATTTCTTGTGCTTTCAGAAAATACTCCAACGCTTTGAATTGCTCGTTTCTCGATTTATAAACGATTCCGACATTATTATAAACCCTTGCCAAACGCACCTTATCATCAGATTTTTCGTATAAATTCAAGGCTTTTAAGTGGTATTCCAACGCTTTGGAATAATTGCTCTGCTCCGAAAAAACAATTCCGATACTTCCATAAGCACGAGCCAGTCCGTCCTGCACTTTTTGCTTATTTTCAGGTGCGGACTCCAATTCTTCAAAAGTGTTTTTGGCATTGGTAAAATATTCTAACGCTTTGGGATAATTCCCTGAAATAATTTGGGAATTTCCGAGGTTCAGATACGCAGTTGCCTCCTCCTGCCTGTTTTTGATTTTTTGAGAAAGCTCCAAAGCCTGATTAGCAAAATCAAACATCAAAGTCGGGTTTTGTGTTTTGTACAAATCCGAAATTTGGTTTAAAACCTGTGATTTTTCTATATCGTTTTTAGAGGTTTCTAAAACCCCCTTTAGGTTGTCAATTTCCTTGTTTTGAGCGAAAATACTCCAAAAAGAAAACAAAAACAGTATCGAAAATATGTTTGTTCTGCTTATCATTCTACTAAAAATTTTATTCGACAAGCAAATGTACTATTTCATTTTTAGCAAATTAGGACAAATTAGAATTTGATAGGTCTGAATGAGAATTTGGAAAGAGAAGATTAAGATTTCTGCCTGTCGGGACGGGCTGTTCATAGAAAACAAAAAATAAGCTCCGTAGGAGCAATAACAAAAGAAGTTTAATGAGTTTCTTATGAATGCAAATTAAACAACAGTAAGTCTTGTCAGATAATGAAAATGTTCGTCTTCCATTATTTTTTCTGCTTTCCAGCCTTTTTCTAAAGCGATTTTTTGCATCGAATCAAAATCGAGATACAACCAACTGAACCAATCGGTTTTTTGTTTTCTGTATCCGTAAGCACAAACGAATTCTCCGTAATATTTATCTTTGGGGAAGTCGTCATCTTCATACATATAAGCAATATCCGAAGAATCGAAAATAATTTGTCCGTCTGGATTCAATAGTTTTTTGGCTCTATCCAAAAAAATCGGAAAACCGAAAATATCTTCACAAATTCCGATTCCGTTCATTAGCAGTAAAAGCGTATCAAATTTTTCGTCTGTATGCAAATCAAAAAAATCAATCAAAACCGTTTTTTTCACTCCTCTTTCCTGAACTGTTTTTATACACAACTCCGAAATATCCAAAGCCACAACATCTAACCCTTTCTGCTGTAAATAAAGCGAATGACTCCCTGCTCCTGCTCCGATATCCAATGTTTTTCCTTTGCAAAGTTCGAGAGCTTTCTGTTCGATTTTGGGCATTTGCTCGAACTTCCGGAAATAGATACTTGTATCCATTTCGGTTTTTTGTTCAAATTCGTCAAAAATCCAAAGTTTACTTCGTTTTTCTTGTTTGTGGAAATCGTAAATCGCTTGTCCTAAAATATCCATTGTTTTTTTTGTGTAAACTGTATGTTGTAAAAAGTCGAAAGTCATAAAGAATTGTTAGACTTTATGACTTTCGATAGTAAAATTTAAAATATTAAGACTTCAATGTACTCTGACAAACAAAATCCGTTTTTGCAAGTCCGGTATTTTTAATCGCTCCGTAACCTCCTGCAATTTCGGTAAAATTTCGGATTCCCCTTGAGTTGAAAATACTTCCTGCCATCATACTGCGATAACCTCCGGCACAATGAACATAAAAATGCTCCGAATCGTCAATCGTTGCAATCCAATCGTTGATGTAAGCAAGTGGTAAACTCTCTGCAAATTCCAAATGTTCTCCTGCAAATTCACCCTCTTTACGAACGTCAATAACTCGGTTATTATTTTGTTTTAGCTCGGTTTCGAACTCCTCTGCCGAAATTCGTCTAATCGTATCAATTTCTTTTCCTGCATTTTTCCAAGAGTCAAAGCCTCCGTCTAAATACCCTAAAATATTATCGTAACCTACTCTCGAAAGTCTTGTGATAACTTCTTCTTCCCGACCTAAATCCGTAATCAGCAAAATCGGTTGTCTGATGTCTAAAATAAGCGTTCCGACCCAAGGGGCAAAACCTCCGTCCACTCCGATATTGATTGAATTCGGGATAAATCCTTCCGAGAAAATCTGTGCATTTCGGGTGTCCAACATCAAAGCATCGTTTTGGTTGGCAACTCTTTCAAAGTCTTCAGGAGAAAGTGCAGACATTCCTCTATCCATAACCACATCAAGGCTTTCGTAACCTTTGATATTCATCATCACGTTTTCAGGGAAATAGGCAGGTGGAGGCAAAAGTCCGTCTGTTACTTCTTTGATGAATTGTTCTTTGGTCATTTCCTGCAAAGCGTAATTCGTTTTCTTCTGATTGCCAAGCGTGTCAAAGGTTTCTTTACTCATATTTTTTCCACAAGCCGAACCTGCTCCGTGAGCCGGATATACGATAATATCGTCTTCCAAAGGCATAATTTTACCTCGTAATGAATGGTATAAATATCCTGCTAATTTTTCTTGGGTTAAATCCGATGACACTTTTTGAGCCAAATCCGGTCGTCCGACATCTCCGATAAATAGTGTATCTCCCGTAAAAATGGCAATATTTTTTCCGTTTTCGTCTTTGAGTAGATAACAAGTGCTTTCCATCGTATGTCCGGGTGTGTGAAGAACCGTAATCGTGATTTTTCCGACTTTCAAAACCTCGTTATCTTTAGCAATATATGAATCAAAATCAGGTTTTGCAGTTGGTCCGAAAACAATTGTTCCTCCCGATTTTTTAGCCAAATCCAAATGCCCCGACACGAAATCTGCGTGAAAGTGCGTTTCTAAAATGTATTTGATTTTAGCTCCGCTTTTTTCTGCTCTGTCTAAATAAGGCTGGACTTCTCTCAAAGGGTCAATCACAACAGCCTCTCCCTCACTTTCAATATAATAAGCTCCCTGAGCTAAACATCCTGTATAAATTTGTTCTATTTTCATTGTTGTATATTGTTTTATTGTATATTGTATAATGTACTTATGTTTATCCTCTAAAAACCAATTCTTTAACCAAAATATAAATTCCCATTACAAGTATAAACCAACCGAAACCTGTTTTGAGTTTACTTCCGTCAATTCGTTTTGACAAGGCATTTCCGATAAACATTCCGAAAATCGAAAGCGAAGTTATCACAATCAAAAACTTCCAATCGAATTCTAAATATCCCGAAACAACATCTCCCAAAGAACCGACAAGCGATTTGACAGCTACAATTAAAAGCGATGTTCCGATAGCTTTTTTGATGTCTAATTTTGCTAATAATGTCAGTATCGGAATGATGATAAATCCTCCTCCGGCTCCAACAAGTCCCGTTATCAGCCCTTCTGCAAAACCAAGTAAAGATACAAAGAAAGAACTTATCACTGTGTTAGCATTTTGTGAATTGTTACTTTTTTTAAGCATCGAACGGGCTGAAAAAAGCATCAAAACAGCAAACAAAACCATTAAAAAAAGTGATTTGGACACTATAAACCCTCCGATTTCAAATACTGTTTGCGGAATTTTAGGTAAAATATACTTTCGGGTCAGAAAAACCGAAATCATAGACGGAATTCCGAAAATTAAAGCTGTTCTAAACGAAATATTTTTGCTTAAATACTTCGGAACAACTCCAACCAAACTCGTAAAGCCCACCACAAAAAGCGAATAAGCCGTAGCAAGAACAGGACTAACTGCGAACAGATATACCAAAATCGGAACGGTTAGGATTCCTCCTCCGGCTCCAATGAGTCCGAGGCTGATTCCTGCTAAAATTATGGCTACATAACCTAATAGTTCCATTTCGTCTGCAAAATTCAACTAATTATGATTCCTAAACAGCTACTTTTGTTACAAAATTAAAAAACTGCAATCAGCATATCTTTTAAGAGTTCGTTTGGAGCAAGTCCATTTGAATTTACCCCTTTACTTTTCATATCAATCTCACGAAGTGAGGCTACGATTTGACTTACTTTTCGCATCGGATAATTTCGTGATGCGGTTTCGTAATCTCCTACAAAATACGGATTTATTTTGAGTGCAGTTGCTACATTTTTCGGGTTTTTGTCCGATAAACCGTGGTACTGCAACAGTTGCACATAAAACGCAAAAACCTGACTTGTAATAAGCGTTATCGGATTGTCTTTCGGGTTTTGAGCAAAATATTGAGCGATTCTGTTAGCCTTCAATACATTTTTTTCTCCCAAAGCTTTCCGAAATTCAAACACATTATAGTCTTTACTGATTCCGATGTTTTTTTCGATGTGTTCCGCATTGATTGTTGTTCCTTGTGGGAGAATGATTTTCAGCTTTTTGATTTCGTTGTTTACTTTGCTTAAATCCGTCCCTAAAAACTCAACCAGCATCGCATTTGCTTTAGGCTCAATTTTATATCCCGAATCCATTAAAGTCTGATTTATCCAACTTCCAACCTGATTTTCATACAGCTTTTTACTCTCGAAAACCACTCCGTTTTTTTCTAAAGTTTTGGTAACTTTTTTGCGTTTGTCAAGGGTTTTGTATTTGTAGCAAAAAACCAAAACCGTAGTGGGTTGCGGATTTTCGGCATAGCTTTCGATTTTGTCGATATTTCGGGAAAGCTCCTGTGCTTCTTTGATAATTACAACCTGATATTCAGCCATCATCGGATAGCGTTTTGCATTGGCTACCACATCTTCAATCGTTATATCTCTGCCATACAAAACCGTTTGATTAAAGCCTTTTTCGTCTTCCGAAAGTACGTTTTTTTCGATATAATCAGCAATTTTGTCAATATAATAGGGTTCATCTCCCATCAAAAAATAAATGGGTTTGAAGTTTCGGTTTTTAATGTCGTTAATGATTTTTTCTGCTTCGTTCATTGATTACGAATTTTTACGAATATTGCGAATTTTCACGAATGAAAATCTGTGCAAATTTGTATCAATCTGTGTTTAAATTATAATACTTTTGCTTTATGCAAGAATTGAATTTCCCGAAATATACTTTCCGATTCAAAAGTAGTGAAAATAAATTAGCTGTTTTTGATGAAATCCGTAAAAAATTTATTCTCCTTACTCCCGAAGAATGGGTAAGGCAAAATGTTGTTCAGTTTCTTCTGAACGAAAAAAAATATCCAAAATCGCTCACAAATGTCGAAAAAGTCATCAAAGTAAACGATTTGACCAAACGATACGATGTTGTGGTTTACAATTCGGACGGAAGTATTTTTCTGCTTGTGGAATGTAAAGCTCCAAATATCAAAATCACTCAAGAAACGTTCAATCAGATTGCACGATACAACTTGGTTTTGAAAGCCGAACATCTTATGGTTACCAATGGTTTAAACCATTATTTCTGCAAAATGGATTTTGAGAATGAAAAATATATTTTTTTAGAAGATTTACCTTTTTTGAAAAAGTAAACTACTCAAAATAAGACTTTTTTTCCAACGTAAAATTATGAATTGAATCTCCTCTTTGGATTATCAAATCAAGAACATCAACCTCTTTTTCTATTTTGTTAAGGTAGCTTTCGCATTGTTCATCATAGGTCAGGTTTTCAAAACTTTTTCCGTTCATTTTCAGAATAATATCGCCTAACTGAACAGGATTATTTTCTTTATTTACAACAACCGTAACCTCTAATTTGTCGTTTATATATCTGTTTCCAAATCCGAATGATTTTGTAGGTTCTTTTTTGTCCTGAACACGTTTAAAATAAATTTTATTGCTTTTCCAATCCATAACAAAAACGAACTCTTTTAAAAATTCGTTTCCTAAAAGAGTTGATTTTCCAGTTTCGATAACTTCATCTGAAAAGCTGATTCCTCCCAATTCCATTTCGTTAGTTTTAAAGGAATATTCTTCAGAATAATTTCCCGCACCATAAGCTCCAACCGAAGTAATTCCTGATATTTTATACTTTTCTCTATTGGCAATTTCGTTAATGAGAGCATCATTTGAAATCATTTTAATACGTCCGCTATAACCTGTATCAAAAGTCAAACTTCGTTTTTGACCAAGAGTAGTAAACTCAATTAGAGGCGTTTTTTGAGGTTTCGGAGAAAAAGAAAGAGTAAAATCATAATCGGAAATGTCAAAATCCGATAAATTGGAAGAAACTTCTGCAAATCCGTTCAGATAATCAACCTTCCAAAAAGAAAAAGCCATTTGATTGGCTCCAAGAATCCCATCAACTCCGATACATTTGAATTCAAAATCTTTTAAATCCAATACAACACAACCAATATTTTTATATTCAAGGTTTCCGACTTTCATTTCGGGAAGAATCGTAAAAATCTGCTTGTTATGGTTGTTTTGAGAATCACCGACATTTCTTTCATAAGCAGGGTTTAAACCAAGTTCAGCATAAACCTCTGTCGAAATAACCGTAGGAGCTCCCGTATCAAAAAGGAAATTATATTCTTTTCCGTTGATTTCTACTTTTACCAAAGGTAAATTTTGAAAATAGTTTATTTCTACCCGTTCAATTGGCTTATCACTAAAAACATTTCCTGAACTAAAAACATCAACTGATTTACAAGAAGTTACAAAAACAAAAGCAACAAAAATTATAAAGATTTTTTTCATTTTTAATTTTCTTACAAATTATACTTCACAGAAAAAATTACATATCTTGGCAATACCGTAGTTTGCGAAGTCGAAATATTGAACTGCGAAAAATTATCCGAATTCAGAGTTCTTGTATTTAAAATATTGGTTGCAGAAACCCGATATTCCCATTTAGCATCTTTTTTCTGATATCCTAAACTTGCATTCAGAAAATCAAATTTGTTGTCAATGGTATTAGATTTGTTTGTATAGCTGTTAAACGTATAATCGGCTGTTAGGGCAAATCCGTTCAGGAAATAATAATCCAATTTGGCAACAGGGCTCGAAGTATAAAAAACCTCGTCCATATAATCGCTGATTCTGATTCCGTAGCCTAATTCCAAATTCGGAACATTCTCAAAAGTTGTTCTGATACTTGCAGAATAATTTTGCGAAAACGATTCTCTCGCACTGGCTGTGGTAACATTCGTAGCAGGATTGGTCTGCATAATATTCCGTTTATCCCAATTTAACGATGCTCTACCATTCACTTTATAATACCTTGCAAAAGTTCTTCCGTAGCCTACATTTCCTCCTAATGTTTCATCTGCAAAATTCGAGTTGAACGAAGATGACGTACGGTTGATTCCATCAAATTCTGCGATAGAGTTGATATTGTCCGTCATTCTGCTGTAATTGATTCCTCCGAAAATATTCTGCATATTAAACATACTAAAACTACTGTAATACAAGCTGTGTGTCTGACTTGTCGAGTTTTCGAGATTTCTGTTTCCTTGATACAAACTGCTGTATCCCTGCAAGACATATCCTTCTACTAAATTCAAAATATCCGTAAAATTGTTCGTAAAGGCAAAGCGATAGTTTAGCGTTTGTGATTTTTTTATCTGATATTTCACATCGAAATCGGGTAAAATTCGCGTAAAAGTTCGATTGTTTGAACTTCCTAACTGGGTATCATTCATTTGATATTGATGAACTGAAAATCCGGGATTAAACGTAAATTTTCCTGTAATAAACTTATAATGCAACCCCAAATACAAATCGTTGAAAGCGTATGTAACACGGTTATTCAATTCGGGTGCAGTCAAATTATTTTGAGTTCCGTTGTCCAAAATCTGAAACATAGACGAATTAAAATTCTGATACGAATACGTATTTCCTAACGTAACATTGATATTCGTTTTGTTGTTCAACGCATAATAATAGTCTAATTTTGAGTCTAACTTATTCGTTTTCAAAAAACGTTCCTGATACATATCCTGTCTTAACTGATTGTCCACATATCCTGCCAAATCAAAAGGTCTGTTCTCTAAATTCGCATTGTAAAACGGATCTTCGTCCTGATACAAATGCTGGGCTTCAAACGCAAAAACGTGCTTGTTGTTCGGAGCATAATACAACCCTATATTCTGATTGAACGAAACAGGGTCTTGCTTTTTGTAGGTAGAAATCTCCTGACTTTGAGCGGTATTCGGAGTTACTTCGGTAACCAAATCGTAATCTTCTGATTGTTGCGATTTTTTAAAGAAAATATCATAATCGAACGTAACTTTTTCGTTCGGCTTGTAGTTCGAGCTCAATTTAAGCATTGCCATTTCAGATTTTATTCTGCTTTCCGTATCGGATTCCTGTGTGGTAACGACTTCTCCCGTATCGGTATTGAGGTACGAATTTCTGCTCCAAGTTTCCATATCGGTTTTGTTGTCGGACAGAATTCCAAAACCGCTTAACCTCCATTTTTCAGTCGGGTTATAGCTGAAATTCCCCGCTCCGAAACGATTGGTAACTTCTTTAGCTCTGTTATTTGACATCATTCCGATTCCCAAATCATTGCTTGTGATATTAAAACTCGTTCCTCCTCTTCGAGCGATATTCTGAAAACCTCCTGTCATTCGGAAATAATCTGACCAAGTCATCGGTTGTTCTCCGATATTATTAAAATTCGTGATGAAATTCAGACTGTATTTTTCGCTGTAATAAAACAATTTCGGATTGACAACATACTGTTCGTCCGAATGACCCACTCCGATTCCTGCTGTAATATCTCCGAACCAAAAGTTTTTCTTTCCTGTTTTCAGCTTGATATTCATCGCTAAATTATCCTGATTATCAGTAACGGAACGCAATTGGTCGTTTTCGTTGTAATTCCGTAAAACCTCGACTTTATCAACTGCATTAGCTGGAATATTTTTTACTCCGAGTTTGGTATCTCCATCAAAAAAATCCTTTCCGTCAACCATCAACTTATTGATGTTTTTCCCTTCTACGGATACATTTCCGTCATCATCAACTTCCATTCCGGGCAACTTTTTCAGGACATCTTCGAGCTTTCGTTCCGTTCCACTCGTAAACGAATCCGCATTATAAACAATCGTATCACCTTGTATGGAAACAGGCATCACGTGAACGATTTCGACTCCCTCAATCATCAGACTTTCTCCTTCCATTTTTATCGGAAGAAAAACATCTTCGGTTTTGGTTGTCAAATCAACCGTTTTCGGACTAAATCCTAAATAGCTGACTTTTAATTGATATTTGGTATTTGGCTTTAGCGAAAGTAGGTACTGACCTCTATCTCCCGTAATGTTGTAACCGTCCATTTTATTGTCGTCAAGATTGACAGCCATTACGTTTGCCATTTCAAGTGGAATCCCCAAACTATCGGTTACAACTCCTTGAACTTTGATTTTTTGAGCATAGGTAAACCCGAAAAATATCAGGCAAAATGTAGTGAGTAAGTGTTTTTTCATTGTTTTTTTGTTTTCCCGCAGATTTTCACAAATAAAACCTATTGCAAAGTCGCAAAGGTTTTTATATAAATTCTTAAAGTTGTTTGTTTTCTATTCTCTATTCTCTTTTTTATCTTCCCATTCGCATTCCTCCTCTGCCTTGTCCTCTACCCATTTTTTGAAATTCCTCCATTTTTTCCATCATAATTTTTTGGTATTCCGCTTGGGTAACAACTTGTCCTTTTCTTGGAGCTTTGATTTCTTTTTTCTCTTTCGGATTGATGACGATTTTAGAGCAAAGAACGGTTGTTTTGCCAGAGCTTACTTCCATAATCAATCCTGGTAATCCCCAATAATTTGACGGACCTTGCGAAATCGGAATTTCGGGAGTGTACCAAGCCGTTACGATAACTTCATCAGGAATCTCTATCATATCCAAAAAGTTGGTTGAGCTTTCCTGCTTTTCCTTTTCTTTGTCATCTTTTACCTCTTTTCGGGTCATATTCTTAAAATCGGTTGCATCAAACGGAACTTTTGCAGTCGCCTTAAAACACATATAATTCCCGATTTGTTTGGATTCTGTTCCGAGTTCCCATTCAAAAACCTGAAGTGAATCTTTAATCAAAAACTCTTTTCCGAAAAATTCTCTTTCCTGAATAAAAGTTTTTTCTTTTACATTTTTATAATAAATTCCTCCGTACATACTGTTTGACATCATTCGGAAGCCTTGTGCCATCGGATTGTCTGCTCCTGCTTCAATCACAATTTCTTCCTCATAAACCGAAGTGTCTTTGTCAAAATGCAACACAAATGTTTTTTCGGACATTTTTTTCATCTGCTCCTGAATCATTTTCTGCATTTCTGCGGGAATTTGCCTTGCTCTATCGTCATTAGGCATCATATCTTCCGTAGAAGTTTTTGACATATACGTTGCTGTTCCTCTAAAAGCCTGTGCATTCAACACAAAAGACCCGAAAGTCAAAATCAATAAAGTCGTTATTTTTTTCATTTTTGCTGTTTTTTTATGAATAAGACGTAAACACAATAGTTTTGTTACAAAATTTATCCTCCAATCTGTATGATTATACCTCCGTCTTTGGATTTTGGCATACTTTCAAATCGTTTCTTAATCATTTCATCATATTCCTCTTTAGAAATTGTTTTTCCTTTAAGAGCTTTAATTTTAATAGGCTTTTTCGGATTTAAAACGATTTCGGAACATAAATAAACCGTATTCGGGGTGTACAGCTCCAATATCAGTCCGGGTAGCCCTCCGAATTTTTCAGGTCCGTTCGGAATCGGGATTTCGGGAGTGTACCAAGCTGTATGAACGATGTCTTTTTCAGGAATCATTGAAAGCAAATCTGTTGTTTTCCCTGATTTTTCTTCTGATTTTTCTTCTTCTTTATCCTCTAATAAATTTTTCGGTTTAATTGTTCGGGTCGCTTTATAAGCAATATAATTCCCGATTTGCTTACTTTCCGAAGAAAGCTCCCAACCTGAAGTGTATAAAGTGTCTTTTATCAAATGGGTTTTCCCTAAAAAATCATTTTCCGAAAAGGAATAGTTTTCTTTCAGATTTTTATACAATTTTCCTGCTGTACCTCCACTAAACGAACCAAAAGAAACACTTCCTGAAGTCGGCTGTTCTAATTTTTCTTCTTCTGTATATAAAGATTCGTCTTGAGTAAATTCTAAAAAGAATGTTTGGTCAACTCCCTTTTTCATCATTTCTTCAAGCTGTTTTGTAAGTTCTGGGTTTTTGTCACCTTCTACTTTAATGCTGGTAGTACCGAATGATTTTTTCACCTGATAGGTTGCTTTTCCCGAAAAATTCTGTGCCGACATTCCCAAAGAAATCAACACAATAAACAATGTAATTAGCTTTTTCATAATAATTGAGTTAAAGTTCATCTCACAAATAAATAAAAAATAATGTTATCAAATCACTTGATAAATGTTAATGAATGTTAATAAAGTTTTTTTTGTCTTATGCCAACTTTTTACTAAATTCGTCAATCTAAAAACTCTTCCTTTTGAAAAAACACGTTTTTGAAATATACAACGCTTCTGCAGGGTCAGGAAAAACCTATACGTTGGTTCGGGAATACCTCAAAATTTTACTGACTTCTAAACGTGATGATGCTTACAAAAATATTTTGGCTATTACCTTTACCAACAAAGCTGTTGAGGAAATGAAATCCCGAATTGTGTGGACTTTGGAGGAATTTTCCAAAGACAATCCTGACAAAAAAGCCAATGATATGCTTTTGGATATTGCCTCGCAAACGGGAGTGAATCCGAAAGTCATTCAGGAAAAATCTCGAAAAATCATTAAGAATATCATTCATAATTACGCTTCATTTGATATTTCGACTATTGACAAATTCACACATAGGGTAATCCGTTCGTTTGCTTTAGATTTGGATTTACCGATGTCTTTTGAGGTTTCTTTAGATACGGAAAACTTGCTTTCAGAAGCTGTTGACAGTGTGATTGCACAAGCAGGAGAAGACGAAAATCTAACCAAACTTTTGGTCGAATTTGCAACCGAAAAAGCCGATGACGACAAATCGTGGGACGTAACCCGAGAGTTTTTGGAAATCAGTAAATTACTTGCCAACGAAAACAACCGAACCGAAATTTCGCATTTTCAGAACAAAACGATTTCTGATTTTTTGAAGATAAAACACAATATTTTCAGAATCTGTAAAGAATTGGAAGACGAAATCATTTCCATTGCTCAAAAAGCACTACAACTCATTGAGGATAAAGGGATTCTGCACAACTCGTTTAACAGAAGTTATGTTCCGAAACTATTAGAAAAAATCGCATCAGGAACAATCGAAATCAACATAAACCACTACAAAAGATTGGAAAATCAGGAGGAACGTTATGCTAAATCCGTTCCTCAAAATCAAAAAGATTTGGTTGATGAAATTGCTCTCGATATTTTAAATGCTCTGAAAACAATCAACCAAAAAGCAGGAAAACTGTTTTTTTACAAAGCTTTTCTGAAAAACTTAACTCCGTTATCAGTTTTGAACACGGTCAATCAGGAGCTTTTGAAGATTCAGCAGGAACAAAACATTCTTTCGATTTCGGAGTTTAACAACATCATTCACAAGGAGATAAAAGAGCAACCCGCACCGTTTATTTACGAAAAGTTAGGTGATAGATATACCCATTTTTTTATTGACGAATTTCAGGACACTTCGCAGCTGCAATGGGAAAATCTGATTCCGTTGATTGACAATGCTCTTTCGGGAGAAAACGATTACGGAGAAAAAGGTTCTCTGATGATTGTGGGAGACCCAAAACAATCCATTTATCGTTGGAGAGGTGGAAAAGCTGAGCAATTTATCGACCTTTCGAACTGCGAAAATCCGTTTTCAAATCCCAATAAAAATGTCGAAAACCTCGAAAAAAATTTCCGAAGCTATTCGGAAGTCATCAATTTTAACAACGAGTTTTTCGGGTTTTTGGCTGATGAATTTTCGGAAGAAAATTACAAAAATATTTATCTGAAAAGTTCTCAACTCCTCAATGATAATATCGGAGGTTGTGTGAATATTTCGTTTGTCAATGAAAATGATTTGTCAGAAAACGATGATGATGAACTTTCGGAAAAAAGCGATTTGTACCTCAAATCGGTTATGGAAATCATCGAAAAAGCCCGAAATCAAGGGTTTGAATATCGGGAAATTGTTATCCTTATCAGAAGGAATTCCGAAGGGATTTTGATTGCTAATCACCTGACAGAAAACAATATACCGATTGTTTCTTCCGAAACTCTTTTGATTTCTAATTCGGACGAAGTGATTTTTTTAATCAATCTGTTGGAATTCATCAAAAACAAAAATAACGTTCAGGCAAAAGCGAATTTTCTGTACTATCTCGGACGAAATTTAGAGGTAAATCCGATTCACGATTTTCTGAAAAAAGGAGTTGATTTTAAAGACGAAAAAGCATTTGAAAATTGGCTCAAAACCTACGGAATCGAATTTTCGTTTGAAGGAATTCGCAGAAAACCACTTTACGAAACTACCGAAATTTTGGTTGAAACGTTCCTGAAAAAATCAAATAATGTGTATGTTCAGAGTTTTTTGGATTTGGTTTTGGAACAAAACATCAGAAGTCAGTCCAATATTGACGATTTTTTGGAATATTGGAAAAAAGACGGACACAAAAAAAGTATTCCTTCCCCAAAAGGAAATGCCATTCAGATTATGACCATTCACAAATCCAAAGGATTGGAATTTCCCGTTGTGATTTTTCCGTTTGCAGAGCAGGATTATTCCCGAAAAAAGGATAAACTTTGGGTAGAAAACGACTTGGAAGAAATCGAACTTCCGAAAGTATTGGTAAACAACAATGCGTCTGTCGAAAATTATTCCGAAAAAGCATCAGAAACCTATTATCTCAAAAATCAGGAGGAACTTTTGGATAATATAAACGTAGTTTATGTAGCCCTGACAAGGGCTGTCGAACAGTTGCACATTATTTCGAGAATCAGCTTTAACAACAAGGGAGAAGTGCAGTTAAAAAATGCATTGTCTTCGTTTTTTATTCGTTTTTTAGAGAAAAAAGGTGTTTTTGACAAAGACAAATTCGATTACTCTTTTGGAGAATCAGTCCGAAAATCCGTTAAAAAAGAAGAAAAAGACAACCGAAAAACAATCGAATCTGTCCGAGAGAATTTTGATGCAAAAAACATCAAAATTGCTACGCTTGATGCCATTATGTGGGATACTAAACAACAAAAATCCATCGAATACGGAAATTTGGTTCACGAGGTTTTATCAATGATACATTCGGATAAGGATATCGATAAGGCAATCGAATTTTCAATCGACAAAGGACTTATCGCATTCGACAAAAAAGAAGAAATCCGCAATACAATCGAGAATATTATGCTACATCAGGATTTAAGGGATTTTTATAATTCTGATTATGCAATTCTGAACGAAAGAACCATTATCCGAAAAGGGAAACCTCTTGCAAAACCCGATAAAGTCGTCTTAAAATCGAATAATGAAACGATGATTCTGGATTACAAAACAGGTTCTGCCTCTAACAAACACAAAGAGCAAATCGAAAATTATGCAAATGCGTTAGAAGAAATGAATCTGAAAGTAACCCAAAAAACATTGGTTTATATTGGAGAAAATATTGAGGTTATAAACCTTTAGAAACATTGATTTTTTTATAGAAACACAAAATTACACACCTATAGACAGGCAAGAATTTACACAAATATTTTATCTTTGTAGGAACAGATAATTTAAAATCAAACAAATGGAAAATAACCAAACCACTCCAAAACCTCAACCCAAAAAAGCAGGGTTATTCGTTCTTTTAATAGCATTTTTCTTGATAATAAGAGGAGGAATGCGACTGTTTGAAAGCAATGTGAATAATTTTGAAATTGTTTTCGGTTCGTTGATGATAATTGTCGGAATAGCAGGAGTTGTGTACTATTTTAAACAGAGATAACGAACTTTTTTGATTAATGGTTCTCTTTGTTACAAACATAAAATAAAACTGACAATTATCTGAAAATCAAACTTAAAACCTATCCAAAACGAACTTTTTGTTATTTATTGTCATTCTAAACAGAATAAAAATCCAAAAATCTGCCAAAAAGACTTAACGGAACAATTTTTGCGTTATCATAGAAAAAATTTTACCTTTACACATTAAAGACATATGATTATGTACGATAATTTTTCACCAAGAGTAAAAGATGTTATCACTTACAGTAAAGAAGAAGCCTTGCGTTTAGGACACGATTTTATTGGAACAGAGCATTTTATACTCGGAATATTAAGAGACGGGAACGGAAAAGCGTTTACTATTCTTCAGAATTTAGCTGTTGATTTGGATTATCTCCGCAAAAAAATAGAAGGTTTAAGTCCGTTTAACGAAAATGCTTTAGTCAATAACGACAAAAAGAATTTACACCTGACCCGTCAGGCTGATAGGGCTTTAAAAATGTCTTTGCTTGAGGCTAAAAGTTTCCGCAATTCTTCCATAAGCACAGGACATTTGCTATTATGTATCCTAAAAAATGAAAACGACCCTACTACAAAACTTCTGAACAAGATGAAAATCGAATATGAAGTGGTCAGAGATCTATTTTTGAATCTAATGTCAGACGACAGAGCTGATAATTTTATAGAAAACCTACCTAAAAATGAGGCTTTCGGAAGTGATGCTTCTGATGCGTCAAGAGAGGCAGGAGGATTTACCTCTGCCAATAAACCTGCCAAAAAATCAAAAACTCCGGTTTTGGATAACTTCGGTAGGGATTTAACCGAAATGGCAGAAGAAGGAAAACTTGACCCTGTTGTCGGAAGAGAAAAAGAAATCGAAAGGGTTTCGCAAATTTTAAGTCGAAGAAAGAAAAACAATCCACTTTTGATTGGAGAACCAGGGGTTGGAAAATCTGCTATTGCCGAAGGGTTGGCACTCCGAATCGTTCAGAAAAAAGTTTCGAGAATCCTGTACGGAAAAAGAGTTGTTACACTTGATCTGGCAAGTTTGGTAGCAGGAACAAAATACAGAGGGCAGTTTGAAGAACGTATGAAAGCCGTAATGAACGAGCTTGAAAAGAATGACGATATTATTCTGTTTATAGACGAAATTCACACCATTGTCGGAGCGGGAGGAGCAACAGGTTCGCTTGATGCTTCGAATATGTTCAAACCTGCCTTGGCAAGAGGAGAAATCCAATGTATTGGAGCCACAACTCTTGACGAATACAGACAATACATCGAAAAAGACGGAGCTTTAGAAAGGCGTTTCCAAAAGGTAATTGTCGAGCCGACTTCGGTTGAAGAGACTATTACCATTCTGAACAATATCAAAGGAAAATACGAAGACCACCACAATGTTACTTATACTCCCGAGGCTATTGAAGCTTGTGTAAAACTCACAAGCAGGTATATGACCGACCGATTTTTGCCGGACAAAGCCATTGATGCTCTGGACGAAGTTGGTTCGAGGGTACATATTACCAATATTGATGTTCCACAGCAGATTTTGGATTTGGAACGTCAGTTGGAAGAAGTTCGTGAGCTTAAAAATTCGGTTGTAAAACGTCAGAAATATGAGGAAGCCGCTAAACTTCGTGATGATGAAAAACGCATCGAAAAAGATTTAGCCATAGCACAAGAACAATGGGAAGAAGAATCAAAAACCAATAGAATCCAAGTAACGGAAGACAATGTGGCTGATGTGGTTTCGATGATGACGGGAATCCCTGTAAATCGTATTGCACAGACCGAAAGCAACAAACTCGCAAAACTTCCGGAGCTTATCAAAGGAAAAGTTATCGGACAAGACGAGGCTGTAAACAAAATTGCGAAATCTATCCAACGAAACAGAGCCGGACTGAAAGACCCGAACAGACCGATTGGTTCATTCATTTTTCTGGGACAAACAGGAGTTGGAAAAACACAATTAGCCAAAGTTATAGCCCGTGAGCTTTTCGATTCGGAAGACACGCTTATCAGAATTGATATGAGTGAATATATGGAAAAATTTGCCATATCAAGACTTGTGGGAGCTCCTCCGGGATACGTAGGATACGAAGAAGGTGGACAGCTTACGGAAAAAGTTCGCAGAAAACCGTATGCTGTTGTGTTGTTAGACGAAATCGAAAAAGCACATCCGGACGTTTTCAATATGATGCTGCAAGTGCTTGATGACGGATTTTTAACGGATAGTTTAGGTCGAAAAATCGACTTCCGAAATACGATTATTATTATGACTTCAAATATCGGAGCAAGACAGCTCAAGGATTTCGGACAGGGAGTCGGATTCGGAACATCTGCCAAATTGTCACAAGCAGAGGAACACTCCAAAGGAATTATCGAAAATGCCCTCAAAAAAGCCTTTGCTCCTGAATTTTTGAACAGAATTGATGATGTAGTCGTATTTAACGCTCTCGAAAAAGAACACATTGACCAAATCATCAATATCGAACTTGAAAAACTGTATAAGCGAATTGCAGATTTAGGTTATACCTTGAGATTATCCGAAAAAGCAATCAATTTTATAGCTGACAAAGGTTATGACAAGCAATTCGGAGCAAGACCTCTGAAACGTGCTATCCAAAAGTATGTGGAAGATGCTTTGGCAGAAGAAATCATCACTTCTAAAATTTCGTCAGGAGATGAAATTTTTATGGATTTGGAAGACGGAGCAGAAGAGCTTTTGGTTACTATCAATAAAGCGGAGAATACGACAAGTAGAGACGTGTAGTTGCGTGAATTTTGTAGTTAGCAGGAATTTCAACCAAGAAATCGTAAAAATTATATGAAACAGAATAAGTTATCTGAATTAAGTGATGAAAAATTACTTAAAAAAAGAGATTTATTAAAAGGAATTACAATTGGTTTTAGCATAGTTGTTATATTAATTTTGTTTTTTTTTATTTACATCTTTTTGACAAAAGGATTTGATAATATTCCCGTAGCTTCAATTGTTCCTGTAATTGCATTACCTACAACTTTTTTACCTTTATTGATTATTTTGAAACAACTTAATAAAGAAATCAAATCCCGAAACCTAAAGTAAGAAAATGAAACACAATTGTCAAAACTGCGGACAAATCATTACTGAAAACTTCTGTTCAAATTGCGGGCAGAAAAAATATAAAAGAATTGACAGAAAATACATTTTAGACGAAATTCAATATACATTTCTTCATACAAATAAAGGTTTCTTATATTCCGTAAAGAACATAATTAAAAACCCGGGAAAAACAGCAAGAGAATTTATTGACGGAAATAGAGTAAATCATTATAAACCCATCTTATTAGCTTTTGTTTTAAGTGGTATTTCTACTTTTATTTCTTACAAAATCATTGGATTAAATGAAATAATGCGTGAGTTTTACTCTAAACAGCATATGAACTCTCAATTTATGAATGATTATATGTCTTTTACATCAAGCTATAATTCAATCATAATGCTTATGCTCATTCCTTTTTTTGCACTCATAACAAAATTGGCTTTCAGAAAATGGGGACACAATTATTATGAACACGTAGTAATGAATGCCTATATATTATCATTTTATACTATAATAAATATTGTCATTCTTTATCCGATAATGTATTTGTTAAAAAGTAATATTGATTTAATTATTCCTTTGACAAGTATGTCTATGCTAACAATACCTTTTATATTACTTTGGTTTTTCAAAGAATTTTACTCTAACAAATCATTAAAAAATATAATCGGACGAATATTACTGATAATCTTGTTTACAATAGTATTTTTCATTTTCTTTATTATAGCAATAATGATTGGAGGTTTCATTTTTGCAATGGTTAAAGGACCTGAAGCAATAGAGTATATAAAACCACAATAAAAAAGAAGTTTCTGCTAACATCACATTTGTTTAACTAAACGATTTATTGTAATTTTGCCTAACTAAACCTCTGAAAGTGAGTTTTTATAAAAAATGTACAGCTTTGCTATTAGCCTTTTTCCTGATGTTTTCCAACATCGGGCTGGCTTTGAATGTGCATTTTTGCGGAGAAGAAAAAGTCGCCTCTTCATTGGTTTATTCGAATCTTGTTGAGGAGCCTTGTAATCACGATGAACAGTACGACCATTCCGAAGAAGAGAATTGCTCGGTTGAAAAATTTTGTTGCGGTTCATCTGACAACCACTCGGATTGCTGTAAAGACGAATACATCACACAGGATAGTTCTGATATAATTACCACAAAAGCATTTTCGTTTAATGTTGATGCGTTTGTCGTTTCAAATAACGATTTTTCTTTTGAATTTATTGAATATCAGGAAGATGTAAAACAGGAATATTTTGAGTACAGTTATAACTCGAATGCCCCACCTCTCTATAAGCTTCATTGTAGTCTGATTTATTACGCTTAATTTATTGATTGCGAAGTCGCAAAATTGCTGATTTGTAAATCTGCTTTTTTGCTATGCCTTATGGCTATTCACTAATCAATAAATTAAGAAAAAAATGAAAAAACACCTATTATATGTATTTATCCTTTTAGGATTTTACGGATTTTCCCAAGAAAAAATTAAGGGAAAAATCTATGAAAATACAGAAGACAACAAAAATCTTCCTCTTATCGGAGCAACCGTAATGTGGGAAGGAACTTCCGAAGGAGCTCAAACCGATATAAACGGAAATTTTGAGCTCAATTACAGAGCAAACACAAACCTTGTCATTTCCTTTATCGGAATGCGAACGGAAACCATTTCGGTCAAGCCGAATGAAGAAGTTTCGGTTATACTTTATCCCGATTCGATGATTGAAGAAATCGTAATTGAACGAAAAAGACAAAGTCTTTCAAGAATTAAAACTTCGTCTGCCAATATAACGAACATATCGAGTTCAGAACTTCTGAAAGCTGCTTGTTGTAATTTGTCGGAGGCTTTTGAAACCAATCCCTCGATTGATGTGAATTTCTCTGATGCTGTTACCGGAAACAAACAAATCAGAATGTTAGGACTTAACAGCCCTTATATATTGATGACTGAAGAAAATATTCCGTCTGTCAGAGGAGCATCACAGGCTTATGGACTTTCGTTTATTCCGGGAACTTGGGTTGAAAGTATCCAGATTACCAAAGGAGCAGGAAGTGTGGTAAACGGATACGAAAGTATTTCAGGACAAATCAATTACGAACTTATCAAACCAGCAAACGATATTCCGTTTTTTGTGAATGCGTATGCTTCGACTGATTCCCGTTTTGAGCTGAACACTCATTTCAACCAAAAAATTTCCGACAAATGGAGTACATCTTTGTTTGCTCACGGAAATGCACGGACTGCCAAAAACGATATGAATCACGACCATTTCTTGGATAATCCGATCGGGAAACAAATCAATGTGATGAATCGTTGGCAATATACCAACTTGGAAAAAGGTTGGGTAAGTTTCCTTAATTTCCGATACATGAACGATGATAAACAATCGGGAAGTGTTCATTTTAACAAAGACAGAGACAAGCTCACCACTAATTTTTGGGGTTCGGAAATCTTGACTAAAAAATTCGATGCTTCTGCCAAAATCGGATATGTTTTTCCCGATACACCTTGGAAAAGCATCGGTTTTCAGAACTCGTTTAATTCGCATAATCAGGATTCTTATTTTGGTTTGAGAGAGTTTAACATTCATCAAAACAGCTTTTATTCCAACCTGATTTATAATTCGATACTATCTAATACGATGCATAAATTCTCAACGGGAATGAGCTTTACGTATGACGGATATGACGAAAATGCAACCAATCTAAACGGAACTGCAACAACGGATTATTCCAGAAAAGACAATTCCGTAGGAGCATTTTTTGAATATACGTATGACAATACGGACGATTTTAGTTTGGTAGCAGGAGTTCGATTGGACAACCACAACCGATTGGGAACTTTTGTAACTCCTCGTATTCATTCGAGATACAATCCTTGGGAAGGAGGAACACTTAAAGCCTCTATCGGAAGAGGAATCCGAAGTGCAAGTATTTTTGCAGAAAATCAGCATTTGTTTGCTTCTTCGAGAGAATTTAACATTCTGAACACCAACGGAAAAATCTACGGATTAGACCCTGAAATTGCATGGAATTACGGAATTAGTTTGATGCAGGATTTTCGACTTTTTGGAAAAAAAGCGGAAGTCGTAGCTGATTTTTATCGAACGGATTTTCAAAATCAGGTGGTTGTGGATTTGTATGCCCATCCACAAGAAGTTTTGTTTTATAATTTGGACGGAAGTTCGTTTGCCAACAGCTTTCAGTTGGAGTTTAATGTTGATATTACGCATCACTTCAATATCCGAACAGCTTATAAATATTATGATGTTCAAACGGATTATATCGGAGGTCGAGACATCAGACCCTTACAAGCAAAACATCGTTTTTTCACGAATGTTGGTTACGAAACCCACGTTACAGACAAAGGAAAACAATGGAAATTCGATTGGACAATGAACCTTATCGGAAAACAAAAACTTCCATTTACAGGAACAAATCCGACACCATACCAAACAAGGGAGTTTTCTCCGAATCTAACCCTTATGAATGCACAGGTTACACATAGCTTTTCTCCCGTTTTTGAGTTGTATGCAGGAGGAGAAAACATAACCAATTACAGACAAAAAGATGCGATTATCGGAGCGGACGATGCTTTTGGTTCATATTTTGATAGTTCAATGATATATGGTCCTGTTTTTGGAGCAATGTATTATGTCGGATTGAGGTTTAAGATAGAATAAAAGCCGTAGGCAATAGGCTGTAAGCATAGCCTAAAGCAAAAAAACAAGTATTAACCAAGCCTAAAGCATACAGCTTATGGCTTACAGCAAAAACAAAAAAATGAAAAAGTTAGCATTGATTTTAACGCTTTTGGTTGTAGGATTTACAGCACAGGCACAAGAAAAACAAACCAAGAAAAACAAAAATGCCAAGTATGACATTGAAGTAAACGGAAACTGCGGAATGTGTAAAAAACGTATCGAAACGGCAGCTTATTCCGTAAAGGGAGTGAAATCAGCAACATGGCACCAAGACCATCACGATGTGCATATTATTCTTGACGAAAATAAAACTTCCATAGACGAAGTTCATAAAGCTATTGCCAAAGCAGGGCACGATACCGACAAAGCAAAAGCCGATGACAAAGTGTATGAAGAACTTCACGGCTGTTGTCAATACGAAAGAAAGAAGTAATTCGGAAGAACTATAAATTTGAAAGATTAAACCCTATAAGATTCGAGATTCTTATAGGGTTTATTTTTTTTGTATAAGCTAAAAAAGTCCGTTTAGTTCTGCATTGATTTTATTGATGATATCTCCTAAATCTTCCGGATTATCAACAAAATTCACGTTATCTACATCGATAACAAGCAATTTCCCTTTGTTGTATCCATCAACCCACGCTTCATATCTTTCGTTGAGACGGGAGAGATAATCTATCGAAATGGAATTTTCGTAATCTCGTCCTCTTTTGTGAATTTGACCGACAAGATTCGGAACAGAGCTTCTCAAATAAATCAGCAAATCGGGAGATTCAACCGTTTTTTCCATAAGCTCAAAAAGTGAGGAATAATTCTGAAAATCCCGGTTTGACATCAATCCCATATCGTGAAGATTGGGAGCAAAAATGTGGGCATCTTCATAAATGGTTCTGTCCTGAATAATCTTTTTTCCACTTTCTCGGATTTGAAGAATCTGTCTGAAACGACTGTTTAGGAAATAAATTTGCAGGTTAAAACTCCACCTGTCCATTTGATGATAAAAATCGTCTAAATACGGATTATCAACTACATCTTCAAAATGAGGTTCCCATCTGAAATGTTTGGCTAAAAGTCGTGTGAGAGTAGTTTTACCCGACCCTATATTTCCCGCTATGGCTATGTGCATTATGGTAGTTTTATGTTATAATTTTCTATTGTTTTTCCTGTAAAAATACTCAATACTCCGTTTTTGTAATCGAAATTTTTGATGTTTTTTTCTGACGAAAAAAGCAATTCCGATTCAGAATTTTCTGTTTTGTAAAGATATAAATTATCAGTTAAGCTAAAAATGATTTTTTGAGAATCCGTAATTAATATTTTATCAAATTCCGGAACACTTCCCAAAAGAGTCGTTCTTCCGTAGTTGTTACAACTGATTATTTCGTTGTTTTCTGATATTCTCAACCAATTATTATAATCGGATTTATAGTAAACAAACGTATTCTTAAACGGCTGATTTAGTGGAGTTGCCTTTTTGTTGAGATAATCCAAAAGCAAGAGATTATTCGTCAGAGAATCATAAATCCAAAGCCTGTTTTGAGAGGCAACCGAACAGGTTTGAGCCACAATAGTATAATCCGAAAAATTGATTCGGGTAATTTCAGAAAGCTGATTATCAAGCAATACAACCGAATTAAAATCTTTATAAAAAAGCACTATTTTCAACGGATTTATAAAATCTATGGAGTGGATTTTTCCGAAAGGGAGGTTTTTATATTCCCATTTTTCGGTTTTTGTTTGTTTGTATAAGACATTGTTTTTAGCATAATAATCATAGCCCAAAACATCTTTCCCGTAGTATTGGTCTGCCTCTATCTGAACCGAATCCACAAAAACTACGTTTGCGGTTTGAGCTGTACACAAAGCAAAAACAAAAAATAAAACGATAAGAAAATAGCGTTTATACATACCCTAATAAAACCCAAAAATAGGGTTTTATATTGTAATAATGCTAATTATTCCAACTCCATTTGAACGGTTTCCCATTCGTTGAGCATTTGGTCGAGTTCTTTTTTGTTTTTTTCGTAAAGCGAAAAAAACGAAGTGTCATTCATCAGTTTTTCGTAATTTTCTGCTAATCGCAAGTCATCTTTGGCAATCTGCTTTTCGAGTTCTTGGATTCGGCTTTCGATTTTACTCAATCTGTTTTGTAGGGATTTTCGTTGTTTCTGCTCTTCAAACGAAAGATTTTTTTCGGGTTTGGGAGCTTCTTTGACAACAACGTCTTTCTTCTCGATTTCCCGCATATTATCGACTTTTCGCTGTTCGAGATAGAAGTTAATATCTCCCAAATATTCCTTTATTTTTTGGTCTTTGAACTCGTAAACCACATTCGATAATCCTTGTAAAAAATCCCTGTCGTGGGAAACAACTAATAACGTTCCTTCAAACTTTTGGAGTGCTGCTTTCAGTACGTTTTTTGATTTAATATCCAAGTGATTCGTAGGCTCGTCCATTACCAAGACATTGATAGGTTGTAAAAGCATCTTACACAAAGCCAAGCGGTTGCGTTCTCCTCCCGAAAGCACTTTTACTTTTTTATGTACGTCATCTCCCCTAAACAAAAATGCTCCCAACATATCACGAACTTTAGAACGATTTGTATCGTTAGCCGCATTTTCCATCGTTTCCAAAAGCGTGATTTCTCCGTTTAGATAATCAGCTTGATTCTGTGCGAAATATCCTAACTGTACATTGTGTCCGAGTTTTATGGTTCCGTCAAAATCAAATTCGTTCAGAATTGCTTTGATAAACGTAGATTTCCCTTGTCCGTTTTGCCCGACAAAAGCAATTTTACTGCCTCGTTCTACCAAAAGTGAAATGTTGCCCAACACTTTTTTATCTCCGTAACTTTTGGTCACATTTTCTGCCTCAACCACAACCCTGCCCGGGGTTACCGAAACAGGAAACGAAACAGCCATAACCGAATTATCATCTTCATCAACTTCGATTCTCTCAACTTTATCCAACTTTTTGATAAGTGATTGAGCCATTGAAGCCTTTGAGGCTTTGGCTCTAAACTTTTCGATTAGCTTTTCGGTTTCTTCAATCTTTTTGGCCTGATTTTTTTGAGTAGCTAATTGTTTTTCTCTGATTTCGTTCCGAAGTTCAAGATATTCTGTGTAAGGTTTGTTGAAATCGTAAGCCTTTCCGAGAGAAATTTCGATGGTGCGATTTGTAACGTTATCCAAAAACATTTTGTCGTGCGAAACAATAACCACTACTCCGACATAACTCCTCAAAAAATTCTCCAACCAAATGATACTTTCAATATCCAGATGGTTGGTAGGTTCGTCCAAAAGTAATACATCATTGTTTTGAAGAAGTAGTTTTGCCAATTCAATCCGCATTCTCCAACCTCCCGAAAACGTATCAGTCAGCTTGTCGAAATCCTCTCTTTTGAATCCTAAACCAAGCAAAATTTTCTCCGTATCTCCGACATAATTATAACCTCCGACTATTTCAAAATGATGGGTCAAATCGCTTAATTCCTCAATAAGATTCAAATAACTTTCGGATTCATAATCCGTTCTTGTAGCGAGTTGATTGTTGATTTCATCGAGCTTTTTTTCCGCTTGTTTGATTTCTTCAAAAGCCTCGTAAGCCTCTTCCAAAACCGTTCTTCCCTTGACAAAATCAATATCCTGTTTCAGAAAACCGATTTTGATTTCTTTTTCGGCTGCAATTGTTCCCGAGTCAGGTTGCATTTCTTTGGAAAGCAATTTGAGCATCGTGGATTTTCCTGCTCCGTTTTTTCCGACAAGACCAACCCTATCTCCTGCTCCAAGCCTGAAAGTTACTTCCTCAAACAGATATTCCCCTCCAAAAGCAACCGATAAATTATGAATGTTAAGCATTTTATGTGATGAAAGTTACAAAAGATTGCAAAGATAATGTTTACCTTTGTCTTTGTGAAAAAAACTTCAGTTCGAAGTCCGAAGACTGAAAACCGAAAAGAATGACAAAACCCGTGTGAGGGATAGTAGTGGAAATCCTTTTGTGTAGTGAACCTAACGAAGTGGTTCAGCGAAGCTAAACGAAACAAAAGATTGAAACGGATAGCCCGACCCGTAGGGACACACCAAAAAAACAACTTCTAATAAAAAAAACACGCTTCAAAATGTGTAAAAAAGGTTCAAAACTCAACAGTATTATTAAAGGAACTTGCCCGAGATGTCAAGAAGAAAGTATGTACGAAAGTAAAAACGCTTTCAATATTATTACCGCTACCAAAATGAAAGAAACCTGCTCCAACTGTGGACTTCGCTATATGATTGAACCCGCTTTTTTCTATGGTGCGATGTACGTGAGCTACGGAGTTGGAATCGCTTTTGGAATGGTTGCTTTTATCATCAGTAAAATGTTTTTAGCAACTTCTCTGATGACCTCTTTTATCGCTATTGTTGCCACGCTTATCGTTTTTTACGGAGTAATTATGCGGATTTCGAGAAGTATCTGGATAAATATTTTTGTTTCATATAACCCGACTGCAAGAGGGGCAAGTGTGGAGGAAGAATAAAAGCCTTAATTTTTTAAACCGCTTATCCGCTTACTGTTAAAAAAGCCTTTTTTATGATATAAGTCATAAAGTTGGGTTGCACCATCCTTATAATTTAGCTCTTAATTTTTAATTTATATAATTATGAGCTTATATAATAAACTTCTGGTTCAGGTTAAAGAGTCGTATTACTTGTTTATCGTTTTGGGAATCCTTGCTTCAAGCTGTATCGGTTCTATTGCTGCTACAATGGCCTTAATAAAATTACCTGCTACTATCGAACTTGTTCAACTTTGTGTTTCTGTCGGTACTGCAATGTGGTTTAATGCTACTATTTTAGCACAATTGAGCTACAAAACCATACTCAATGCGTTGCTTTTGAGCGTGATAGCAAATTCAGTGATTATTATTATCCATTTGTTTTAAATAGATTGTACTGAAATCTGTGTTTATAAAATCTTGAACAAATCCGTTTCGGGCTCAAGTTCAACAGCCGTATTATTTGAGGTAAACCAACGAGCTGTAAGGCTTCCTTTTAAAGTAATTTTGTTGTTTTTTACTTCCAACCAACTTCCTTCACGAAGTCCTAAAACGGGAACGGTATTAAAAGCGTGAAATTCTTGAATTCGGGTTTCTCTCGTTTCTCCCATATGGGTAGAATTTGCATCGGGGTCTAAATAATGCGGATTCAGGTTAAACGGAATCATCCCTAAAGTCTTAAAACTCGGAGGATAAATAATAGGCATATCATTGGTTGTCTGCATCGAAAGTCCTGTGATGTTACTTCCTGCACTTGTTCCGAGATAGGGAGTTCCGTTTTTCAGAACTGCTGTCAAAACAGACATTACCTCGTTTTTGTATAACTGATACACCAACAAAAACGTATTTCCTCCTCCTGTAAAAATCGCTTCTGCATTTTGGATTGCCTCTTTCGGGTTTTCAAATTCGTGAAGTCCTTTTACATCAATATTTATTTGCTCAAAAACCGATTTTACTTTTGCCGTATAATCCTCGTGCGAAATTCCGCTTGGCCTTGCATACGGAACAAATAAAAGCGTTTTTACTCCTTTGAAATGCTCTTTCAAAGTCGGCAAAAGATAGTCTAAATAACCTCCGTTGTGAAGCGTAGAGGTTGAAGCTATGATTAGGTTTTTCATTTTTTTTATTATTGTTGAATCGTCAAATCGTTGATTTGTTGAATCGTAAATTCGGTTAAACGATTAAACAAATCAAACAATTAAACATTAATTACACCCACAATCATCACTCCCGCAATTTTTCTTTTTTCGTTTAAAGACAAACTTTCGTAAAAGAAAAAATACAGCTAAAGCTAATGCGATGTAAATTATTATTTCTTGTATCATTTTATTTAATTACGAATTCAAAATTACGAATTACGAACATTGAATTTTCAATTTAACTACTTAAAAATTGTATATCCCACCAAAGCGAAGACATAAGCCATAACAGCCATTCCGACAAGCTGAATCAGTGTCCATTTCCACGAATTGGTTTCTCGTTTTACAATGGCAATCGTAGCTGCACATTGCAAGGCAATCGCATAAAACAGCAAAAGTGAAATTCCCGTAGCAAACGTAAATACTTTTTCTCCCGAATCAGCAAAAGTTGCGTTTTCCATCCTCGAACGGATTGTTCCCTCGTCTTCTGTGTCTTCCACACTATAAATTGTGGCTAATGTTCCGACAAAAACCTCACGAGCCGCAAACGAAGTGATGATTGCAATTCCGATTTTCCAGTCGTATCCCAAAGGTTTTATAACAGGCTCAATGGTTTTCCCCATCATTCCGATATAGGAATTTTCGATTTGGAACGAGGCAATTTCTGCGTTTAATTCGTCTTCGGAAATTTCGGTATTTTCATATTTTGAGTTTACGATTTCTTCTGCACCATCAAAAGTTTTTCCTCCGTGAGATGCCAAAAACCAAAGCACTATCGAAACAGCCAAAATGATTTTTCCTGCATTAAAAACAAAGGCCTTCGTTTTTTCGACCACTATATAAAACACGTTTCTGAACAAAGGCATTTTATAAGACGGCATTTCGATAACGAAGTATGATTTGCTTTTAAATTTGATAATTTTATTCAGAATAACAGCAGAACCAATGGCTAAAACAATTCCCAAAAGATACATTCCGAGTAGTGCTAAAGCTTGGGAATTGATAAATCCGAAAATGGTTTTTTCGGGAATGATAAGTGCAATCAGAATCGTGTAAACAGGTAGTCTTGCAGAGCAAACCGTAAAAGGTGTAACCAAAATTGTGATCAGCCGTTCTTTCCAATCTTCGATATTTCGAGTAGCCATAATTGCGGGAATAGCACACGCATTTCCTGAAATTAGCGGGACAACACTCTTCCCGCTTAGCCCGAATTTTCGCATGATTTTATCCATCAAAAACACCACTCTCGACATATATCCGGTTTCTTCTAAAATGGCAATAAACAAAAACAAAATTGCAATTTGAGGAACGAAAATCACGATTCCTCCGATTCCGGGAATGATTCCCTCACTGATTAAATCATTGAGTTTCCCTTCAGGCAAGAGTCCTGCCACATATTCCGAAAGGCTTGAAAAACCCTCGTCAATCCAATCCATAAGCGGACCAGCCCAAGTGAAAATTGCCTGAAACATCAATAACAACAATCCGAAGAAAATCAAATAACCGAAAACTTTGTTAGTCAGAATTTTATCTAATTTCGAATCGAAATCCGTTGCTTTTGATTTATCAATCTGATAATTTTCTTTCAGAACCGAACCGATAAATTGATATCTTTTGACCGTTTCCTGATGTTGTTCTTTTTTGGTTTTGGATTGTTTTTCTTTATCTTCAACTTCCTGAAAACCTGCCTGATAAGTATCCGAAAGCCATTGTTTATATGAAGATACATCTTCCGAATAAATTGTTTTTCGAGAAAGGTTTTCACAGTTCTGAATAGCCTCTTTAAGTTCGGTAATTCCCGCTTTTTTTCGGGTGCTGGTCAGGATTATTTTGGTATCTAATTGCTTTTGTAGAGTCTCAACATTTATGGAAATTCCTTTTTTCTGCATTTGGTCTTCCATATTGATAACGAGCAAAGTCGGAAGTCCCAAATCTTTGATTTGCGTAAACAAAAGCAAGTTTCGTTTGAGGTTTTCGGCTTCTGCCACGACAATCACAAGCTCGGGATTGTTCTCCAAAAGATATTTTGTGGCAACACTTTCATCAATTGAAGTTGGATTCAGGCTATACGTTCCGGGTAAGTCGATTACATTTACTTTCTGACCATTCTCCAAATGGAAAGAACCTTGTTTTTTATCTACCGTAATTCCCGGATAATTTCCGACTTTTTGGTGCAATCCCGTTAGGACATTAAAAAGTGATGTTTTTCCCGTATTCGGATTTCCTGCTAAAGCTATATTCATATATTTTCTTTTTTTAACCACGAATTACACAGATTCACACAGATTTTTAATGGTTAGAATCTGTGAAAATCCTTTTAATCTGTGGTTAACTTATTTTTTCGATTTCGATTTGTTTTGCCGTCTCCTTTCGGATAACCACACGGGTATCATTTATGATAAAATAATACGGACAACCAAGAGGTGCAATCTGCAAAAGTTCAACTTCATTTTCGGGCAGACAGCCTAATTCTACAAGTTTTAAGGGAATAGCCTGAATGTCAAAATTTTTGATATGTGCCTTTTCTCCTTTTTTAAGCTGATGTAAAAACATTGATTTCTATTTAGAATGAATCTAACAAAGATACGGATTTCTTGGAAAAAACAAAGAAATCAGAGTTTTTAAAATCATCTGATTTAATTACATTTGTACTTATGACTTCTAACGAGCTTTTCCATATTTTAGCACTTATCCGAACAGAGGGTATCGGAGATACTTTTGCGAAAAAGTTGCTTGATTATTTCGGTTCAGCCGAAAACGTCTTTTCCACTTCCGAAAAAGATTTTAAAAATATTTCGCGATTACCTCAAAATGTCATCAAACGAATAGTAGGAAAATCATCTTTCAAAGAAGTTGAAAAAGAAATTGTATTTATCGAAAAGCAAAATCTGAAAACGTATTTTTTTGAAAATGACGATTATCCGGAAAAACTAAAACATTGCTCTGATGCACCGATTCTCCTTTTTTCGACAGGAAATTTTGACTTGAACAACCGAAAAGTTTTGAGTGTTGTCGGAACACGGCAAATCACATCTTACGGAACAGTTTTTTGCAAAAAACTCATCGAAGATTTAACCGAAATAAACCCAATAATTGTGAGTGGTTTTGCTTTAGGAACGGATATTACTGCTCATTTATCGGCTATCGAAAACGGTTTGCAAACCGTAGGAGTTTTGGCTCACGGATTTGACCGTATTTACCCTCCGTCTCACAAGAAATATGTCCGTCAAATAGAAGAAAACGGAGGTTTTCTGACCGAATTTTGGAGCGGATCTATTCCTGATAAAGAGAATTTTGTCAAGCGAAATCGAATTGTAGCCGGAATTTCTGATGCAACTATCGTTATCGAAAGTGCCTCAAAAGGAGGATCGCTCATCACAGCCAATCTGGCTAACGATTATTCGAGGGAAGTTTTTGCAGTACCCGGAAAAACAACCGACAAATACAGTCAGGGTTGCAACAATTTAATCAAAACCCAAAGGGCAAATCTGCTCACTTCGGTTGATGATATTCTGTATATGCTTAATTGGGATTTAAAACCTAAAAAAGAGAAAGTTATTCAGAAACAGCTCTTTTTGGATTTGAATCCCGAAGAGCAAAAAATCTATGATTTTCTCCACAAAAACGGAAAAGAACTGCTTGATATTATTGCCAAAAGTTGCGAAATTCCCGTTTACAAAACAGCTTCCGTTCTGTTTGATTTAGAAATGAAAGGAATCACTCGTCCATTACCTGGAAAAATGTTTGAGGTAGTTTAGTAGTTGGTTTTAAAATTCTCCCGATAGCTATCGGGACTTAAATCTTAATTTTATTATCTTTGTCAAAACTCAAAAATAATGATTTCAATAGACCCGAAAGAGGTTACTCCTGTTAAGTTACAGGGATATTTACAGGGAGCAGTTGGTCCGAGACCGATTGCTTTAGCAAGTACGATTGATATAAACGGAAATCCAAATCTTTCTCCGTTTAGTTTTTTTAATGTTTTTAGCTCGAACCCTCCGATTTTGGTATTTTCTCCTGCTCGAAGAGTTCGAAACAATACCATAAAACACACACTTATCAATGTTCAGAACACGAAAGAAGTTGTAATCAGTGTAGTAAATTACGACATTGTCCAGCAGGTTTCTCTTGCCAGTACGGAATATGCTGACGGAGTAAACGAATTTATAAAATCGGGGCTAACTCCTTTGAAATCTGATGTTGTAAAACCTTTTAGAGTAGCCGAATCTCCTGTTCAATTTGAGTGCAAAGTAAATGATATTGTCGCTTTGGGAGATGGAGGAGGAGCAGGAAATTTAGTGATTTGCGAAGTGGTAAAAATTCACGTAAACGAAGATGTTTTGGACGAAAACGGAGCCATTGACCAACACAAAATTGATTTGGTTTCGAGAATGGGAGGAAATTGGTATTCCAGAGCCAATATGGGACTTTTTGAAGTTCCGAAACCACTTGTTACTTTGGGAATCGGAGTTGATGAAATTCCCGATTTTATTAAAGAAAGCGGAGTTTTTTCGGGAAATGATTTGGGAATGTTAGGAAATATTGAGGTGTTGCCTACAAAAGAAGAAATTACTAAATTTGTAAGCGAAACCTTTGAGGTTAAGGCTGTTTTGAGTTCGGATGATTCCGATAAAATATACAAAAAAGCAAAAGAATATTTAGCCAAAGAACAGGTTTTAGAGGCTTGGAAATTACTTTTGGCAAGTCAGAAATAGTTTAACCTCACAGGTTTTATCTTTCGACAAGCTCAAGATGACGCACCTGTGAGGTCTGTAATCAAAAATAAAATAAATTTAAAATAAGAATAAAAAATGGAAGTAGTAGGAAAAGTAAGAATGGTTGATTCGGTTAAAGAAGTAGGAAGCAACGGATTCAGAAAAAGAGATATTGTAGTAACTACAGAGGAGCAGTATCCTCAACACATTTCGATTCAGTTTGTTCAGGACAAAACAAGTCTTTTGGACAATTTCAAAGCAGGAGATGATGTAAAAGTTTCTATCAATTTGAGAGGAAGAGAGTGGGTTAATCCACAAGGAGAAACAGTTTATTTCAACACGATTCAGGGTTGGAGAATTGAGAAAGTGGCAGCAGAAACACCAGTTGCTTCACCGGAAATTCCTCCTGTTGCTCCTGCCCAAGCATTTGAACCTGCTCAAAATGTAACCGAAGAAGAACACGACGATTTGCCGTTTTAAAATATAATTTCCCACAGATTTCTGCGGGAGCAAAAAAATAGAGTATGCGTTTTCTTTTTTCGATTGTTTTGATTTTTTCAATTTTTTGGATTGAAAATTCAACTGCTCAAACCTATAAAATCACATATCAAAGGAGTTACAACGGAAATGTAATCGAAAACCAAGACAACACCATTGTTTTTGCCAATTCGGATTTTACATACATAACTTCGGAGCAAATTCAGAAAGGAGCAAAAGATTTTCCGTTTGAAGAAACTTTTGTCGATAGAAAAAAAGAAAACACATACAGACAAATAGCATCGGTTGATGCTTTGCAGAGCTTTGCTTTTTTGGACACGATGAGTCTGAAAAAGCAAGGTTTTACGTTTTATGACGAGCAAAAAACCATTTTGGGATATACCTGCAAAAAAGCCCGAACGGTTATCAATTCCAACACGATTGATATTTGGTTTACCGAGGCTTTAAAAGTCAAAGGTTCTCCTATGGTTTTGGGACAAAATTTAGGTTTGGTTTTGGAAATCAACCGCAACGGAAATTCCATTACCCAAGCTACGAAAATCGAAAACATCAATACCAAAAAGAAACCGCTTCAAATTAAGGATTTTTCAAAGATTAAAACAATTGATAATCTGACGTATCGCGATTTACTTTGGAAAAGCCGATTTATAACTTTGGCTGTTTTTGAAGACGAAACCATTAATTTTTCGAGCGAATCCAAATCGAATGATTCGATTTTGCGTTTTGCCAACGGAACGATTATTCTTAAAAAAATAAAATTCCCCGAAATTCCGCAAGGAAGTCAGATTTTTGCAGAACTCAAAACACAATCCAACGGAGATGCCTATGACCGAACGGGTTCTGTTTTTGTGATTCCGACTGATTCCAAAACTTCATTTTTAGATGCTTTAGAAAAAGGGATTAAAGAAATTCCGCTTTATACCAACGGAAATTCCAAAGAATACAGAGGAGTTATCAAAACAGACGATTACACTCCGATTATCGAATTGATGCGGTTTTTCACTCCGTTTGGAATAAAGCATTTCAATCATATTGAATTGAAAAACAAAAAATGGCAAGACAGTGTTTCGTACCGACAAGATATTTCGGAACTGCAACCTGCACTTTCTTCCAAAGAGTTGTATGTCGGAACTTTTATCGGAAATTATGACAAAGGAGGACACAAAGTAAGTTTGGAAATTACCATTCACAAAGAAGAAAAACAAGCTCCGAAAAATGCGTTTTTGCTTCCGCTTTTCAATACAACTAATGTAATGGAAATGGCAGGACAGGAATATGCTACGATGTTTGATTCCGAAAAAGGATTGAAAGTAACCTTTACGTTAGACAGAGAAATAAAAAACGTAAAACTCCGCTACATAACCACAGGACACGGAGGTTGGTCGGGTGGAGATGAATTTCTTCCGAAAAAAAACACGATTATTTTAGATGGAAAAGAGGCTTTTTCGTTTGTTCCTTGGAGGTTAGATTGCGGTTCGTACCGATTGTATAATCCTGCATCGGGAAATTTTGAAAACGGACTTTCCTCTTCAGATTATTCCCGTTCCAATTGGTGTCCCGGAACACTTACAAATCCGATTTGGATTGATTTGGGAGATTTGCCAAAAGGAACACATACCTTACAAATCAAAATTCCTCAAGGAACTCCCGAAGGGAACAGCTTTAGCAGTTGGAATGTGTCGGGAGTATTACTCGGAGAATAAACAATAAAAAAAGGGAGCTTTGCTCCCTTTTTTTTATTTTCCTTTTAGCACATCAATAGATTGTTTGATGTACTCTAAATTTTCAGGACTTGGATTCAACGTAAGAGCCGTTTCAAAGTTTTGAATGGCTTTTGCCTTATCCATTTGAGAATATTGAGATCCTAAAAACATATATCCTGCTAACAGTTCTTTTTGTGTTCTTTCTTTAGAAAGTTCTGTTTCGCCTTTATCGTTTACTACTTTAATATAACCCTCATAGCTTTCTACTGCTTTTTGAAGTGATTCGGGAGTATCAGCCAAGCGGTTAATTTTCGCTCTGTTTGAATGTGCATCTTGTGTGGTAGGCGAAAACGCAATAACTTCTGCATAGGCTTGGTCAGCTATTTGCAACCATTTTGTGTTTTCAGCTTTTTGCTCATCAGACAATTCTTCACCTTGAAGTAAGGAAACGTGGAACAAAACAGCATTACCCAAATACATATTATCCAAAATAAAATTCTTGGACTCTTTATCTTGTACAGCCAAAGCAAGAACTTTTGCAGAGGCTAAATACAATCTTTCTTTGTAGAGTTCCTCTCCCAATTCACTAAATTCACTTCCTGAAGATGGATCTTGCTGAACGGCTACTTCCAAACTTGTAAGGGCTTCATCAAATTGAGCCATATCAATAATTTCTCCGTCTTTTTTAGACAAGGCTAATTTAGCTTTAGCCAAAGTCAGGTAATCTCTTCCAATGAATTTTGTTCCTTTTTGGAAAAAATTAGTCAAAGCATCAATACTTTCTTGATAGTTTTTATTCTCGAAAGACGCATATCCTAAATATCTGTAAATTCTCGGATTTACGTTTAATTCGTTTTTCATTTTGTTGGCCTCAATCTCAAGATTAGCATAATCTTTGGTCAATATCAAGAAATCCGCATAACGCATTCTCGAATCTAAAGACGTATCGGTCAGACTCATATATTTTTTGTAGTTTTCCAGAGCCTTTTTGTTATATTCTTGATATTTTGCTACATCATTTGTTCCCCACAAATAATACGTTTCTGCAAGTTCACGATAAACAGGCCCGTAATTCGGGTCAGATGCTACAATTTCATTAAACGATTTTACAGCTATATCAAAGGCTTTTGCGTTTTTGGTAATTACAGCTAATTGTAACTTTGCTCTTTTCAGACCTTTGTCAATATTCAAAGCATCACGATAGGAGCTATAAGCGACATTCGTGTTTCTATCTCCTAAATGAGCATCTCCCAGATACATCAAAGCCACAGCCGATTTTGGGTCTGCCTGAATAGCTTTGGTAAGCGATTCGATTGCTTTTTTGTAATTCGGATTATCGGAATTAGTATAAGCTCTACCTATCTGAATAAGCTCCTCTGCATCACGTTTTCTGATGTTTTCGGTTGCTTTATTAAAGTTTGTAGTTGCTCCCTGAATATTGTTGTTGTTCAGATCAATATGTCCCAATCCGATATAATTTAAGTGAGCATTATTTTTTGCTTTAACACCTTTGTCTAAATAAATTTTTGCCGAATCTTGGTCTTTTTGAGTAAGATAGATGTCAGCTAAATAAAAAAAGTTTTCTCCCTTATCAGGGTTTGAATTTACTAAAGATTTAAGAATGGTTTTGGCTTTGTGATACTGTTCTGCATCAACCGCATTCTTTGCTTGTTGTAAATCTTGTGCCTGAAGGCTGAAACCTCCAATCAAAAACAGGCTTAAAAATTTAATCTTCTTCATCGTCTTGTTGTATTTAATTAGTATCTTTTTTTATGTTAATATTCATCGGTTCTAATTTAAGAGGAGCTAATCCTGATGTCAGAATTATTTTCTGTCCGATGTCTGATGCTACAAAAGAAGCAAATCCCATACCCAAACCCGTTGCTCCCTGATAATTTAACAAAAATAATTCTCTGGTTAGAGGGTAATTTTTCTTGCCTATATTGACTTGAGAGGGATAAAAGTATTCGTTATTGCTGTTGTTTGTTTTAACATTTTTTACGCTTAAAATCTTTACATTTTCGGAGTATTTCAACAATTCCGTAGGAGTTTGTGTAAGCCAATTAATACCCAAAACTCCAATGTGTCCTTCATTTTCAGAAATGAATTTAATTAACTCTTCGCTTGTTCCTTTAGAATAAACAGCGTTCATTTTTTCTTTGTCGAGGTTTAGCTTTTCAAAAATATTTCTGGTAACGCTCGAATTCGGATTGTCAAAAACAAGGCTTTTGATGTGGTTATCCTCTCCGTTCAGATATGCATAAACCTCATCAAGTTCGAGAAGAGAATCTTGTGATTTTTTGTTTACGATAAATACAACAGCATCTAAAGCAAATTTTGTGATTTTTGGGGTAACATTGATTTGTAAGGCAGATTCTTCTTTGTCTGACAAGATTTTTGTAAGTATGCCAACTCTTGCCTTGTCTTCGATTAAGTTGTTTATTACCTCTGTTTCCGATTGAGAATTGAGTGTTATGTTTGCTTTATACGTTCTTTCAAATACATTTTTTTGGTCTTCCACAATCGGAAAAATAGACTCATCCACAAGAATAGTTACATTTCCTGAAATTATGGTTTCTTTGACGGTTTCTTCTTTTTCTTTTTTACAAGAAATCACAACCGAAATGACACCAATAATTAAGATTAAAACAAAAGCAATTCTTTTCATAATTTAACGTTTTTGCATTAGTCGTACAAATCGCAAGAAAGCGTAAACAATCAGAATAATTCCGAATAAAAGTTTGTGGTTTTTGCTCATATCAATCGGAAAATCTTCCCAAAAGATAATAGCCAGTCCCATAAACAGATAAATCAGAAAAAAGAATATTCCGAAAATGAACAGAAACCGCTGTTGTAACGGTTTCTGTTTAAAATTATTCTGTCTGTAACTATTGCTCACAGTATTATCTTGAACTGATATTAATATCAATAGGGAGTGTATATCTCACCCGTACAGCACGTCCGTTTTGTATTCCAGGATTCCACTTTTGAGCTCTTTTCAAAACTCTTACTGCTTCTGCCCCACTTCCGTGTCCTATATCTCTTACAACTTTTATGTCTGTCAGACTTCCGTCTTTTTCAACAACAAACTGAACAAGCACTTTTCCTTTCAAATCCCTGTCCACATTAAGGTTGTAATTTTTACCTATAAACGTACGAAATGCGTTCATTCCTCCCGGATAAGCTGGTGGTACCTCAACAGCCTCATAAATCTGATTCGGGTTTTCAACAACTTCAGCATCGTTTGTAACCGTAGAGTGAGCACCTTCAATAACAACCTCTCCTGCATCAAGGTCAGCTTCGACATTTTTACTTCCTGCAATTTTATCTTTAAGTTCATCAACTGTTGTAACTTCTTGCTGAACAGTTTCCTTATCAACAATAACAGGAGGAACGTGCTTAACGACCTCTTGTATAGTCTTGGTTTCTTTCTGAACAATCGGCTTTTCGATAGGAGGCTCAATCGGTTGTACAGGCTCGATAATATCCATCATAACCGTTTTGGTATCTATGACTTCTGACGGAGCCGAGTCCTCTGAAGAATTACCCATCTTTTTTATAATAACCGGACCACTAATAGCAAGGGTAAAAATAGCAGCACCAATAAGCAAAGCCAAAAGCGTTACTTTTCCGTTCTCCTTACGAAGAACATAAGCACCATATTCTTGGTTTCTCCCTTCAAAAATAGTATCGACCCAGTTTGATTTGAATAAATCCATAATTTTTTTCTTTAATAATTAGAAACGTAAATTCTAATATTCACACTTTAATTAATATGCTCCTTTTTCGGTTAGCATTTCGACATCTTGTTCTGTCATATCGACAACTGCATATCTTTTTTCTTGTGTGATAGCCATTTCGTCAAGTATATCAACAAAATTCTTAAAACTCGCTTTTTCGCTCGGCTTGATTATAATTACCAGCGATTCATCTGCTTTAGTCTTTCTCCGGTCAGCTTGTACCGCTTTTGACCTGTTGAGTATTACCTGACGTATTCCGTTCTTACCATAACCCGTAATTGTCGGTTCTTCTCCCGGATTCGGGTTTTCCAAACTACCTCCGTACCAAGCTACTTTATCGTTCTCTCCCAAAACAATCGTCAGTGTTCTCCAAGCGGGAGTTTCAGTAGGTGGATTATCATCATCTATTATCTCATCCGGGTCAGGCATAGCCAAATCCATAGATTGCGGTTTAGATAAAGTAGTAGTAAGCATAAAGAACGTAATCAATAAGAATGCCAAGTCCACCATTGCAGTTAAATCTACTGCAGGGTTCTGCTTTTTGCTTCTTACTTTTTTACCATCCCCTTTGGGGGCTGTATTTAATTCTGCCATTTTTTATGGTCTATATTTTAATTTGATTAAAAATCTTCTCCTCTTAATCCGGTTACCAAAAAGAAGTTGTTTTTCTTTCTTTTTTGCAGAATGTCAATAACTTTTTTGATAGTCGGATAGTCTTCATCTGCATCGCCTTTTATAGCAATGTTTATATCTCTCTTTTCCTCAACCGGAACGTCCTCTCCGTTTGCAATTCTGTCTGCAATTATCGAGGCATTTGCCTCTCTGGCTGACTGAATCCACTCTGACAACTGATTGTCAATAGAGTCATAAGGAATTCCGCTTTGAACACCCGGTTTCATACGGTCTCCGCTATCAAGAGCAATAAAACTTCTTAAAGCTCTGACATCTACTCCGAAAGATTCTATCAGAGCGAAACGTTGTTTTTCCTCTTCAGAAAACTCTAAATCGTATCTGGTGCCCATATTCTCTAATGTTCTCTTTCTGACTTCTTGTCCGACCACTCCGAAAAACGTTTTTTCATCAGCTACTAATATTGTTGCTAAATTTGTGTCGGGCAACTTGATTTGCACAGTAGAGGCCGGAGTATTTACTTCTACAGGTTCGGGTAAACGAGCCGTAGATGTCATAATAAAGAACGTAAGTAACAAGAACGCAATATCACACATTGCTGCCATATCAATTCTCGTACTTTTCTTTGACATTTTTACTTTAGCCATTCTATTCTTTTTATATAGTTACTAATCTTTTCAGAGAAAGATTATAATTATTTATTTCCTCTTGCTCTTCTGTACGATTGAGTGATAGCAGAACCTGCCTCATCAATAAAATAAGTAAGCGTATCAATTTTAGCTGTGAAATAGTTGTATGCAATTGTTGCAAATGTTGAAGTACCAATACCCGTAGCCGTACAGATAAGTGCTTCAGAAATACCATTTGCAAGAGCCGCTTGGTCAGGAGCTCCTGCTGTTGCCAATCCCGAGAACGCTTTAATCATACCTGTTACCGTCCCTAAAAGCCCCGTTAGTGTTCCGATAGAAACCAACGTAGCAACAATAGTCATATTTTTCTCAAGCATCGGCATTTCAAGAGAGGTTGCCTGTTCAATTTCTTTTTGGATAGCCTCTTCTGCTTGTTCACTATCGAAACCTTCTTTTTTAACTTCCTGATATTTCACAAGAGCAGAACGGATTGCATTAGCAACAGAACCTTGCTGGTTATCACAAGCATCAATAGCCACATTAATATCTCCTGCTGCAACATCAGATTTAACCTGTGCTACGAATTTATCCAAGCTTCCTTTCCCTCCCGCTTTAGAAATCACAAAAAATCTCTCAATAGAGAAAACAATAGTCATAAGTAAAAGACCCATAAGGATAGGTACAACTATCCCTCCTTTGTATATCATACCAAGAATATTTCCAGGCAGTGGATGTCCGTTATCACGATCTCCGTTTTGAAAGTTGGAAGAATCTCCCATTACATAGTTCCATAACAACCAACCTATAACAAGGCAGATTGCAATAATAATTCCTGAAACAACATTAGAGCCTTTAGCTTTTCCATTGTTCTCAACCGATACGTTTGCTTCGTTTGTCATTTTAAATAAAATTTAGTTTGTTTTTTTTAATTTGGATTAATTATAACTCCAATATTGGAGTTTTGTTGTTTAATGAGCGACAAATTTAATTTTTTAAGTTTAATAAAAAAACAAATTAGGCTTTTTTTAAGGTTAATAAAACATTAAGAAGTATTGCACATTAATGTAATATAGTCGTTTTCAATGATAATCTCGATAGTTATCAGGGCAATGACAATGGCAATATCAATTCAATATAAAAATTCCATTTCAAAAGAGATTCTTTTGCTTTCGGAATAAACAGAAAGCAAATTTTATGCTTTAAAATCAAATGCTTGACTGAAACTGCTCCAAGAATCTTTTGTCATTTTCGTAGAACAATCTGATATCTCCAATTTGATACAAAAGCATTGCCATACGTTCAATTCCCATTCCGAAAGCAAATCCCGAATACTTTTTAGGGTCAATATTGCAATTCGTAAGTACATTTGGGTCAACCATTCCGCAACCCATAATTTCCAGCCAGCCTGTTCCTTTGGTAATTCGGTAATCCGTTGCCGTTTTCAAACCCCAATAAATATCCATCTCTGCACTCGGTTCGGTAAACGGAAAATAAGATGGACGTAAACGGATTTTTGATTTCCCGAACATTTCTTTCGTAAAATATAAAAGCGTCTGTTTTAAATCAGTAAAAGAAACATCTTTGTCAATATACAATCCTTCTACCTGATGAAAAATACAGTGCGAACGAGACGAAATTGCCTCATTTCTGAAAACTCTACCCGGAGAAATCGTACGTATAGGAGGTTTATTGTTTTCCATATAACGCACTTGAACAGACGAAGTATGTGTTCTTAAAAGCGTGTCAGGATTGGTCTGAATAAAGAAAGTGTCCTGCATATCTCTTGCCGGGTGATATTCTGGAAGATTTAAGGCAGTAAAATTATGCCAATCGTCTTCGATTTCGGGTCCTTCAGAAACATTGAATCCGATGTTTGAGAAAATTTCGACAACCCTGTTTTTAACCAAAGATATAGGGTGTCTTGAACCCAGCTCTAAAGGATAACCCGTACGGGTTAAATCTCCGTAAATCCCTTGAGTTTCCTCTTTGTTTTCTAAAAGCTCCTGAATGGATTTTACTTTTTCTTCAGATGCTTTTTTAAGTTCGTTTATAACCTGTCCGAATTCTTTTTTTTGCTCGTTCGGAACGTTTTTAAACTCCGCAAAAAAATCATTGAGGATTCCTTTTTTTCCTAAATATTTGATACGAAACTGTTCTAAAGCATCTTTATTGTCCGCTTTAAAAGTATTAACCTCTTGAATGTGGTCTTTTATTTTATCTATCATTGCTTCACTAAAATAATCATAGTTGGCAAATTTAGATATTTTATCGCAGATTTTCGCAGATTTTCGCAGATAAATTATTAGCTATTGATTACCAAGACAGGTATTGTCTGTCTCTACGAAATCAATTCTTTTTCTAAAAAATAATTCACAACAGCTTCTTTCATAAGTACTGTTTGCTCTCCTGCTTTGAGCATTGGAAGTTGCTCTTTTACTTTGTAATGAGGCCAACCATCAGCATCAAAAAAATCAAACTCATAATATCCGTAAGGTTCTAAAAGTCTGCAAATGGCAATGTGCATCAGATTGACCTTTTCGTCTTTTTTGAATTTTGTGTGAGGTTGTCCGAGTTCCTGAATTCCGATGAGATAAATGATTCCGTCTAAATCTAAAGCCTCTTCATCAGCAAACTTGTCCGACAATAATCGGACAAGCTCGTTCCATCTTGATTTTAATTTTTCGTCCCTTGACACTTTTTTTAAATTACGAATTAAAAATTACGAATTACGTATTTTCACTAATGGCTAATACCTAATTATCGGATAATGATTTCGTAAGGCATCATTGCCTGAACACCTTTTCGGGAATTCATATTTCGGATTTGCTGAATAACCCGATAATTTTCTTCTCCGATTTCTTCCTTAATCAACGATTCTCTCGTTTTCATCAAAGGGAAAGGCGAATTTTCGTTGAAATATTCTTCTAATGTTTTTTCAAAAACAGGGAAATTTTTTATATTGTATTTTTCCGTTTTTCCGAGTTCAGCCGCATACGCAATCGCATCTTCTAAACCTCCGATTTCATCAACAAGTCCTAATTTTTTTGCATCTGTTCCTGTCCAAACACGACCTTGTGCAACCTCATTTACCTGCTCTTTGGTCATTCCTCTACCGTCTGCTACACGAGTTAAAAACGTGTCGTAAATCGTTTCGATGCTTTCGGTAATCACATTTTTAGTGCTTTCGGTCATTGGTTGGAAAACACTGTATTCTAAAGAATTTTCGTGAGTCGAAACAATATCAGAGTAAATTCCCATATTATTCACAAATCCTTTTAAATTCGGAACAGCTCCAAAAACTCCAATAGAACCTGTAATAGTTGTCGGTTCTGCAAAAATCTTGTCTGCATTACACGAAATATAATAGCCTCCTGATGCAGCCAAATTTCCCATAGAAACCACAACCGGTTTGTGTTTTTTGGTCAGTTCGATTTCTCTCCAGATAATATCCGAAGTCAAAGCACTTCCTCCCGGAGAATCCACACGAAGAACAATCGCTTTTACTTTGTCGTCTTTTACAGCCTTTTGAAGTGATTCTTTCACATATCCCTCTCCAATGATGGTAGGATTCCCCTCTCCTTCTAAAATCTGCCCTTGAGCATAAATAACCGCAATTCTATCTCCTGTTTTTTTGCTTTTTAAAGAAACTCCGACATTGGTTGCATATTTAGACATTTCAATCGTGTTGTAGTCTTTGTCTTTTTCCGTTGCCAACGCTTTTTTGATTCCGTTGTGGTATTCGTCTTCATAGACAACTTTGTCAATCAGACTTACGGTTTTAGCGAGTTCGGGTGTTCTTGCTCCCAAACGGTTTGCAATGGCATTCAGGCTATCCACCGAAATATTTCTGCTTTTTGAAATATCGGCAACAATTGTTTCCCAAGCGGAATTCAAAAGTTCTTCCATTTGCAAACGATTTTCATCACTCATTTGGTTTTCCAAGAAAGGCTCAACCGCACTTTTGTATTTTCCGTGACGGATAACCTCCATTTTAATTCCCGATTTTTCCTGAAAATCCTTAAAGAAAAGAACTTCAGACGAAAGTCCTTTGAAATCAACCATTCCAACAGGATTTACATAAACCGTATCTGCTACCGAAGCTAAATAATATTGCCCTTGTGTGTAATAATTAGCATAAGAAACAACAAATTTTCCGCTTTCTTTAAATTCTTCCAATTTATCACGAAGTGCTTTAGCTTGAGCTAATCCAAGGCTTGAATTTACGTTCAAAAGTGAAATCCCTTTGATTTTACTGTCAGTCTTTGCATTGTCAATCGCATTGAGAACATCAATCAATCCGCTGTAATTTTCCTGATTGAAAAGAGGAAAATCCGTAATCATCGTTTTTGCTGAATGGTCTTGAGTGATTTTTTCCAAATCCAAAATAATAACTGAATCGTCTTTTACAAAAGTCTTTAGGGAATCGTCAGAACTTCCTCCGATAACAGCTCCGATGATAAACAATCCGAAGAACATAATCATAAAAAACAAAAACAATCCTACAATTACAGCCAATACATTACTTAAAAATTTCATATCTATTAATTTTATTTTCTGAATAGGTCGCAAATATCGGAATTATGTTACAGATTTTTGGAAAAATGTTTGATGCTGGGTGTCGGTTGTCAGTTTTCGGTTATTCCTCCCTAAACCTCTCCGAAGGAAGAAGACCTGTTGATATTGTCATTGACATTTTCTTTATTCAACCTCAAGAATTACCTGAATCACAAACTCGGTTTTTACAGGAATCCCCTCTTTTTGTGCGGGTTCCACCTGAGGAAAGCCTTGCAAACGAGTTTTAATAACACTGTCTATCTTTTGGTTTCCGTACGCTATCTGCTTATTGAATTGAGGCTCAAAAACAAGCGTTGCATCAGGATTTACGGTTACTTTTATGTCGATGGTATCCACTTCGGGATACAAAATAGAAAGTGTATCAACAGACAATCGCTCCTGAAGTGATTTTGTCAAATAATCAAAGAAACATTTTTTTTGAGCCGTTTTGTCCATTAGTGAATCACAAGAAGAAACAGACGGATAACGAGTAATTTCGCTCCAATCAATCTCCTGTAAACGTTCGTTTAAGAGATTTTCCTTTTCGGGAATTTTCTTATCAAAGTTACACGAACAAATCACAAGACAAAACAGAAAAAAAAATATCTTTTTCATTGTTGTTTTTTTATCTTCCAAAAGTATAAAAATTTAATCAATATCTTTGCAATAGCTAATTCCCTGAATAAATGTACATTCTCAACATAGAAACTTCAACCAAAAACTGTTCTGTTTCACTTGCAAAAGACGGGAAAACCGTAGCTCTTAAAGAAATCGCAGAACAAAACTTTACCCATTCGGAAAAATTACATCTTTTTATTGACGAACTCATCAAAAAAGGAGAAATTTCGTACAAGGATTTGAGTGCGGTTGCCTTGAGCAAAGGTCCGGGTTCTTATACAGGACTTCGCATCGGAACTTCAACTGCTAAAGGACTTTGCTTTGCTTTGGATATTCCGCTTATTGCGATTGACAGTTTGCAAATTTTAGCCCAACAAGTAAACCTCAATGACGGACTTGTAGTTCCGATGATTGATGCTCGAAGAATGGAAGTTTATATTGCTTTTTTTGACCAAAATCACAACAAAATTTCTGAAACAGAAGCTCTTATAATTGACGAGAATTCGTTTTCGAATATTTCAGAAAAAGCCTATTTTGTTGGAGATGGAGCCGAAAAATGCAAAACCGTTCTGCAACAAAAAAACTTTATTTTTCTCCCCGAAATTATCTATCCGTCAGCAAACGAAATGAGTGAATTAAGCTATCAAAAATTTCAAAATGAGGATTTTGAAGATATCGCTTATTTTGAGCCTTTTTATCTGAAAGAATTTTTTACAGGAAAATAGATTTTTTTATTTTTAGCCACGGATTAAAGGATTTTACGGATTTTTTAGTGTAGAAATCCTTTAATATGTAGCTAAGAATTTCAGAGATTTTTAAAAGAAATACCCTAACGAAAGTGTAATTCTCGGTCGTTCTGAAGAGGTAAAATACGAAATATTAGTGTCAATTTTATTGATTATCTTAAACGAAAGTCCTCCTCCGAACGAGGTATGCCATTTTTCGGAATTTTCACGTGCATACCAAACCCGTCCGTAATCGAACCCAACAAAAGGCTCAAAATTCAGAGGAACAACTTTGTTGGTCAGCTTTCCGATGTTGATTCTAAAATCTGTACTGTGGACAAAATACTGCTGTCCCGAAAAGCGTTCGTTTCTAAAACCTCGTAAACCTGTTTCTCCTCCCATTGTTGCAGCTTGGTAAAATTCGTAGGTTTCGTTAAACAATACTTTTGCTTTTAGGTTGGAAGCAATCGTATATTTTCGGTTGTAATCAGGGTTGAATTTAAGCGAAAATACTCCCGATAAATACGGAACATTTCGGTTCATATCCCGAAAATTCACTATCAATCCAACTTCGGGGATAAATTGATAATTAAACTTCGTTTCTTCTGAATCGGCTGATGAAATTTCATAATTCGCTTTTAGATTCAGAAAAAAATTAGTTTTGTTCCGAAGCTCTCCCTCCTGAAAAATATCATCTCTATGAAATTTTTGCTCATCAATAATATTGTAGCGTTCAACTCCTGCTTTGAGGGTTGCTTTTTGAGTTTCGGAAAACGTAAAAACCGTTCCTAAATCTACCCCAAACCGTTGCAATAAAACCCTGTTGTAGTCCCTTCCGAAAGAACTTTCGTAATTTTCGCTTTCGTTTCCGAAGCCGAAAAAGTTTTGGAAATGATTGGAAGAAGTCAGCCAAACATCTGCAGTGTAAGCCATTTTTCCGCTTGAAGTCGGAAACATTCCCGAATACACAACCGAATAATAATGATTCCAACTCAATTCGTGTCTTGCCTTAAAAGGCTGATTGATAAAATTATATTGGGTATAAATAAATTTTCCTCCAAACCGAAGAGACAAATCTGTGTCTATCAAAATTCCAGGTTGAAAATTGAACGTATGTTTTTCTCGTTTTTCCAACGATACGAAATACTCTTGTGCTGAATTTTCAATAGTTGCAATCCTGTGAACAAGAGCTTTTTTCAGGTTTTCGTTGCTTTGTGTATTTTGGAAATTTTCGGGAAGTCCTTCAAAAATTCCTTCAAGCACATCATCGGTAAGCATCGTTTTTATAAAACGAGCTTCTTCGAGCCAAGTTTCCTCTTTGATTTTACTTGAAAAAGCCAAATCCGTAACGTAGTTATGCGAATTTATCTTATTGACATTCAGCCTTTTTTTGTAATAATTTTGAATATTTTTTATCCCCAAAGAATTGAGTAAAGCTCCATAAAACAATCCGTCTTTTTTAGGAAACGAAAAACCTCTGTCCACTACATACGGATAATAAACATTTTCATTTTTCTCGGATTTTTTCCATAAATACGAATCGTTTATAGTCAGTGAATTTCCAACAATCATATCCAACAATCTCGAACGAACAAAGATTTTTTCGTCTATTTTGAAGTTTTTTATAACCTTGTCAGTTGTAACAAGTGAGTTATCAGTCGTAACGGATTTATGAAGTTTTCCGTTTTGGTAAAAAAGTTGGTTGCTTTCAGGATTCAACCCGATATTTTTGGAAAGTTCGTCTGTAATCACAGACGATAACGGGTGTATAAGCGTGTAAGCATCAGCTACGAATTTGTCTGTATAAGTTTCTTCAAATTGTTCTTTTTTGTACAGCTTTTCAAACTCCGAAAAAAATCTGAAATACGGAAAACCTTCGGTTACGGGAATCAGCTTTTTTGGATTTTCATCAGAGATTTCAGGTGCTGAAATATCCAAAGCATATAGTTCTCTGTAATGTCTTCCCCACAAAAAATTGTAGAATCCTGATTTTTCGGTATCTTTTTTCGGATATAAAGATTTGTCTTTTTCAGACAGCTGTTGAGCTGAAACTTTCCCTGCCGAAAAAGCAAAAAACAACACCATTATTCTGAAAAAACAAGACTTCATCTGTAAAATTTAAGTCCTGCAAGATAGCTAATAGTTTTTAGTTTTTTAGTGTCCAGCTGACAGTATTTGGTATTCAGCCACAGTGTTTAATGCGTTACCCAGAGCTTGTTGAAGAGCAGTTTTAAAAACATATTCATAAAAAAATCCCATACTTATTCGGTATGGGATTTTGTTTCTGTTTTAAAAAAGCAATTAATTTTTCAGTTTTGCTTTGTATTCATTTTGTTTGTCTGTCATATCCAAAGCTCCGTAAATTCCTACTAAACTCGAAATAGCACCCTGATTGTCCGGCTCAATAGCTAAAGCTCTTTCAAAGTGAGGAATTGCACCTTTCAGAAGAGCCTCTCTTTGTTTTTTCAGGTCTTCATACTTTTTGTTATCAGCAGCAGAAAACCCTGTGATAGCATTCATTTGGTCCACAATTTTTTCATCAGCTTTCAACGAAAGAACTCCCAAATTGATATGAGCATCAACATATTTAGGATTAAATTGAATTGCTTTTTGGTAATATTCTTTTGCTTTTTCAACATTTCCATTATCCGTACTTACAACTCCTAAATTAAAATACAAAGTCGGATTGCTTGGGTCTTTACTTATTGCCTGTTGCATTAAAGCCTCATATTTACCCATTTCCTTGTTTTGAATATGGAAATTTGCCTCTGTTATCAAAAGGTCCAAATCATCAGGACTTTCTTTTCTGGCTTCTACCAAAAGCTGTTCTGCCTTTGATTTTTGATTTACTTCCATATAAATCAAAACCATATTTTTAAGAATTTCAGGTTTTTTGGACGGGTCTTTTTCATCTTTAGGATTGGAATATTCTCCTGACCTTACAGAAGCCAACATCAAATTTTTGTTATCTCCGAAGTTTTCCTTTTCTCCTGTTTTTTTATTGACAGCCGTATAATAAACTCCTTCTCCTGTAAAGTTCATATCCAAAAGCTGCTGATAATACTCCAAAGCTGTGTTGTAATCCGGAACAGCAACAGCCATAGAGGCTGAATAATAAAGGTGTAACGGGTCTTTACTTAAATCATACATCGCTTTGAATATCTGTGATGCCTCACGATATTTTTTATTTTTATTGAAATCAATCGCTTTCTGAAAAGCCTGTGGACTTAATACCGGAAAAAGCTCATTGTCAAACTTTTCAGTAAATGTTTTGCGTTTTGCATCTTTTTCAGCTGCTTTTAGCCTGTTAAAGCTCTCAACTGCTTTGGTAAACGCATCAACACTATTCGCTTTAAGTGCTTGTTCTAATTCATAACTTCCTTTGTAATAGTAAAATTCTGCCTGTTCTTCCGGTTTAGCATTTCCGATATACGGAGTTGCAGTGTCTATCAGACCTTGTAGCTCTTTATAATCAGCTTCTGTCGGTTTTTCTTTGTCCAGAATCTTTTTCATAGAACGGATTTCGTTTTTCTGTGCATACATTCCCGTAGCAAAAAGTAACGAAAGTGATAATGTCATATACTTTTTCATATAAAATTATATTTTAGGTTTAACTTAATTATTCCTCACTATTTTCAATTTCTGTGCCATTCTCGGTTTGAGTGTTGTCTGCGTTTTCGTCAAGGATGTCTTCTACATCTTCTTCGTCCTCTCGCATCACTTTGGCAACAGCCGCAATCGAATCGTTTCCTTTGATATTGATAAGGCGAACTCCCTGTGTAGCTCTACCCATTACTCTCAAATCAGAAACTTTCATTCTAATTGTAAGACCGGACTTGTTGATAATCATCAAATCATCTTCATCAGTAACTACGTTTATGGCAATTAACATACCTGTCTTGTCGGTAATGTTCAGGGTTTTCACTCCTTTACCTCCACGATTGGTGATTCTGTACACATCTACTCCGTCATCATCCACAAGTTTCGTACGTTTTCCGTAACCGTTTTCGGTAACTACCAAAATCTGCGAATCATTCACATCGTTTTTGTCGATAGACACCATTCCGATTACTTCGTCCTTGTCATCTGCTAACGTAATTCCACGAACTCCTGAAGCGGTTCTTCCCATCGGACGGGTTTTTTCTTCCTCAAAACGAACTAATTTACCTGATTTCGAAGCAATCAAAACCTGACTGTTTCCTGTGGTTAGTTTTGCTTCTAACAACATATCGTCTTCTTTGATTGTGATAGCATTGATTCCGTTTTGTCTTGGTCTTGAATATTGTTCGAGTGACGTTTTCTTAACCTGACCTTCTTTAGTAACCATAATCACATAGTGATTGTTGATGTACTCTTCGTCTTTCAGGTCTTGTGTACAGATAAATGCTCTCACTTTATCATCATTTTCGATATTGATAAGGTTTTGAATAGCTCTACCTTTACTAGTTTTACTTCCTTCCGGAATTTCGTAAACACGCATCCAAAAACATTTTCCTTTTTGCGTGAAGAACAACATATATTGGTGGTTGGTTGCCACATACATATGCTCCAAGAAATCTTGGTCACGAGTTCCGGCTGATTTTTGTCCTACTCCTCCTCTGTTTTGGGTTTTGTATTCCGAAAGCGGAGTTCTTTTGATATATCCTGCGTGAGAAATCGTGATAACCACTTGTTCGTCTGCAATCAAATCCTCGATAGAAACATCACCTCCTGCATATTCGATAGTTGAACGTCTTGCATCTCCGTATTTCTCTTTGATTTCGATAAGTTCCTCTTTGATAAGATTCATTCTTAAGTCTTTGTTTGCCAACAAATCTTTCAAATGAGCAATGAGTTTCATTATTTCTTCATATTCTGCTCTTAACTTATCTTGCTCCAATCCTGTTAATTGACGTAATCTCATTTCAACAATCGCACGAGCCTGAATTTCGGACAAACTGAATCGTTCAATCAATTTAGCACGAGCTTCATCTCCGTCTTTTGAGGCACGAATAAGAGCAATTACCTCGTCAATATTATCCGAAGCAATAATCAATCCTTCTAAGATATGGGCTCTTTCTTCTGCTTTACGAAGTTCGAATTGCGTTCTGCGAACTACCACATCGTGTCTGTGTTCCACGAAGTGATAAATCATATCTTTCAGGTTCAACAGTTCGGGTCTCCCATTTACAAGAGCAATGTTGTTTACACTAAACGAAGATTGTAATTGTGTATATTTATAAAGTGTATTCAGAACGACATTCGGAACGGCATCACGTTTGAGTTCGTAAACGATTCGCATACCGTTTCTGTCTGATTCGTCACGAATGTTTGAAATTCCTTCGATTTTTTTTTCGTTTACCAAATCAGCCGTACGTTTAATCATATCGGCTTTGTTTACCTGGTACGGAATTTCGGTTACGATAATACACTCTTTCCCTTTGATTTCTTCAAAATTGGCTTTGGCTCTGATAACAATTCTTCCTCTACCGGTTTTGAAAGCCTCACGAACACCTTCATATCCGTAAATTACTCCTCCTGTTGGAAAATCAGGAGCTTTTATATGTGTGATAAGTTCGTCTATTTCAATATCGTGGTTGTTGATATAAGCCAATGTTCCGTCAATAACTTCCGTAAGGTTATGAGGAGCCATATTGGTAGCCATACCCACAGCAATTCCCGATGCTCCGTTTATCAAGAGTGTCGGAACTTTGGTAGGCATTACTTTTGGTTCTTGGAGTGTATCGTCAAAGTTCAACTGGAAATCAACGGTTTCTTTGTCGATATCAGCTAAAATTTCTTCTGCAATTTTTTTCATACGAGCCTCCGTATAACGCATTGCAGCAGGACTATCTCCATCAACCGAACCAAAGTTTCCTTGTCCGTCCACAAGCAGATAACGTAAACTCCATTCCTGTGCCATACGCACCATCGCATCATAAACCGAAATATCTCCGTGAGGGTGGTATTTACCTAAAACCTCTCCTACGATTCTCGCAGATTTCTTGTGAGCTCTGTTCGACATAACTCCAAGTTCGTACATCCCAAACAAAACCCGTCTGTGAACAGGCTTTAATCCGTCCCGAACATCAGGCAACGCACGAGATACAATAACCGACATCGAATAGTCGATGTAGGCTGATTTCATTTCTTCTTCAATGTTGATAGGTATTAACCTTTCTCCTCCTTCTGACATAAAAAATTATATTTTTTTAATAGTTAAAAATCTAATGTAATAAAACGTGCTAATGTACGCCTTTTTCACAAATAAACCAAAAATAAGACGTTTAAATTACTTTCAATATTTTTCGACAGGGTGTCGGAAAAATTTTAAAGTGGTTTAAAAGGACTGAAAAGCGGTCAAAACAAAAAAACTCAACCTTTAGCAGTTAAAGATTGAGTTTTGTATGTAAAGCAATAATTTGAATTTTTACAAAATCAACATCGCATCTCCGTACGAGTAAAATTGGTATTTTTCCTTGATTGCTTCTTCGTAGGCTTTTTTCATCAAATCGTGTCCCATAAAAGCAGAAACCATCATCAGAAGTGTTGATTTCGGAGTATGGAAATTTGTAATCATACAATCGGCAATGCTAAATTCATACGGAGGGAAGATGAATTTGTTTGTCCAACCCTCAAACGGATTAAGCGTTTTGTGAGAAGAAACCGAACTCTCAATAGCTCTCATCGAAGTTGTCCCGACAGCACAAACCCGTTTTCTGTCTGCTTTAGCTTTATTGACAATATCACACGCTTCTTGGGCAATAAAAATCTCTTCTGAGTCCATTTTGTGTTTGGACAAATCTTCTACTTCAACCGGATTAAAAGTTCCTAAACCTACGTGAAGTGTAACTTCCGCAAAGTTGATTCCGTTGATTTCAAGGCGTTTCATCAGGTGTTTTGAAAAGTGAAGTCCAGCAGTCGGAGCAGCAACAGCACCCTCATTTTTAGCATAAATGGTCTGATAGCGTTCTGCATCTTCCTCTGTTGCCTCTCTCGAAATATATTTCGGAATCGGAGTTTCTCCAAGCTCATTCAGCTTATCACGAAACTCTTCATACGAGCCGTCATACAAAAAACGCAACGTTCTTCCTCTTGAAGTCGTATTGTCGATAACCTCTGCAACCAACGATTCGTCATCTCCGAAATAGAGTTTGTTTCCGATTCTGATTTTTCGGGCAGGATCAACCAAAACGTCCCACAAACGTTGCTCTGCACTCAATTCGCGAAGCAAGAAAACTTCAATTTTAGCTCCTGTTTTTTCTTTGTTTCCGTACAAACGAGCAGGAAAAACTTTGGTGTTGTTCAAAATCATCACATCTCCCTCATCAAAATAATCAACCAAGTCTTTGAACAATTTATGCGTAATAGTTTGTGTTTTTCTGTCGATAACCATTAGCCTTGCTTCATCTCTGTTCTCTGATGGAAATTCTGCCAAAAGCTCTTTTGGTAAATTAAAATTGAAGTGTGATAATTTCATTTGCTCTTTTTTTTTGAGATGCAAATATACGATTCCAAAATAGGGGTTGTCAAGTAATTTGCCAAAATTTGTTACAAAATCATTTCTTTATAAGGAATAACAACCTCAAAACCTCTTTGTTTGAAGTATTCTACAGGGTTTTCTTTGGAAACAGCCAAAACAAAATCTCCTCCCCAAGCTCCAAGACTTTTTATAGTTCCTTTAAAATCAGCAAAAAACATTTCTTTTATGGTCTGCATTTCCAAAACATTACTCATAATTACTTCGTGCTGTTCTAATAAATAAGCAAACTCGGACAACGATTTTGTCTGTTGAATTTCAGTTGTTATTCGGTTTATTTTTTCGATTGTTTTGGATATTCTGAATTGTCTTTTGTAATAACTCGCAATCGCAGAACGGCTATTTTGCTTTTTGTTCAGATAGACAAAAAACAAATTGTCAGAAAATTCGGGGTTGAAGTTCACTTGTTCGATAATTGGGATGTCTTCTTCTAATCTGAACAAAATCGGACTGTCATTTTCGGCACAGGCAATGTCATATCCGCTTCCGCTAAAGGTGTTTTTCAGTAATTTGTACGGGTTGATTTCGAGCCATTTCGCAAGGTTATTTATCAGGGTAGAGGAAGTCCCTAATCCCCACAATCTCGGAAAAGTAAGCTGTGTTTCTACTTGATATCCTTTGTTTTTTTCTAAAAATTTCGGATTTAATTCGTAGGCTTGAAACAGAATTTCCGATAGTTTTTTTTCAAACGAATTATCGGAAACAAAAGTGTTTTCGATGATTTCAGAAAACGAAAAAACAACATCTATCCAAATCGTTTTATCCCAATCATAGCTATTCCAAGAAATAGTTTCAGAATTATTTTCGTGTACGGATAACTCCTGTCCGAAAACCGTAGGCAATGCCAAAGCCTTTGCTCCGTCAAGAACCGTATATTCTCCTGTCAAAAGAAGTTTTCCGTTGCTGTAAAATCGACTCATTTGATGAAAAACAGAAAAACAGCCTCTTTTGAGGCTGTTTAATAATATTTATAATTAAAAAATAACAACATTAAGTACACGCAAATATACTAAAAAATAATCAGAATTTGCTTAATAAACCCTCCCAAATAATCTGATGACATTCCTGTTTTATAGCTTTTTTGTCGGCTTGTATTTTTCCTTGTGTTTCCACGAAATGATGAACTTTAGCCCTCATTTTTCCGGGACTTCCACTAAAAAAATCATACGGAAGACGTTTTTTGTTGTCATAAAAAATCATCGGAACAATCGGAATTTGGTGGTCAATAGCCAATCGGAAAGCCCCGTCTTTGAACTGGTCCAAAACAACCGATTTGTCATTAGGAACTCCTCCTTCGGGGAAAATACAGATGCTCAACCCTTGTTTTAATCTTTCTTGAGCTTGGTCAAAAACTTCTTTTCGACTTTTGGAACTTCCTCTATCGACCAAAATACAGGTTCGTTTGTAGAAAAATCCGAAAATCGGAAGTTTTGCTAATTCTTTCTTTCCCACAAAAACAAACGGATTGTCTTTTACAACATAAAGCATCAACATAATGTCTATCATCGAGGTATGATTAGAAATCAGCATATAACTTTTCCCTTTTTCAAATTGTTGTAGTTTTTTTACGGAAACGAAAAATCCCATTCCGAAAAGGATAATTTTTGCCCAAAAACGAGCCAACCAAAAAAAGAATGGATACCATTTTTCTTTAGAAATCGAAATCAACAAAAAGGGAAACAATACCAATATCGGAATCGTTACCAAAACGTAAAACCAAATTCTGTACAACAGACAAAAAGGTGCTTTTAAAAATTTCATCGGCTCAAAAGTAGTAAGAATTTGTTCAAAATAAATTAAATTTGCAAGAATTGAATATGAGAGCCTGTTTAAATTTTATTTATTGGCTCTCTTATGATGTTTTTTGGCTGCAACTTCGTTAAATTTTGAAACGATAGGTTCAACTATCCTTTAAATATTTGCCTCGTTTCGCTCAAAAATCCTCAAAAATAAATCTCAAAAATAAAAATTAAACAGACTCTAAAAAATGGCAAAAGTATTAACAGGAGTTCAAAGTACGGGAACACCACATTTAGGAAATCTTTTAGGAGCAATTCTTCCTGCAATCAAAATGGCAAATAGTTCGGAAGACGAATCGTTTTTGTTTATTGCCAATCTGCATTCGGCTACACAAATCAAAAATGCAGAATTGCTAAAGCAAAACACGTTAAGCGTTGCTGCAACTTGGCTGGCTTGCGGATTAGACACAGAAAAAACGATTTTTTATCGTCAGAGTGATGTGCCTCAAACCTGTGAGCTTTCGTGGTATTTGAGCTGCTTTTTTCCGTTTCAAAGGCTGACATTAGCACATTCTTTTAAAGACAAACAAGATTATTTAGAAGATGTAAATGCAGGATTATTTACGTATCCGATGCTTATGGCTGCTGACATTTTGCTGTATGATGCAGAAATTGTACCTGTCGGAAAAGACCAACTGCAACATTTGGAAATTACCCGAGATGTAGCTTCGAGATTCAACCATCAAATGGGAGAAACATTTGTTCTTCCACAAGCCAAAATCGAAGAAAACGTGATGATTGTTCCGGGTACGGACGGACAAAAAATGAGCAAATCAAGAAACAATTATATTGATATTTTTTTAGATGACAAGGCTTTGCGAAAACAAGTGATGAACATCGAAACCGATAGCACTCCACTCGAAGAACCAAAAAATCCTGATACGTGTAAAGTCTTTGCTTTGTATGCTTTGTTAGCTGACGAGGCACAAATTGTAACTATGAGGCACAATTATTTAGGAGGAAATTACGGTTACGGACACGCAAAACAAGCTCTTTTTGAACTGATTTTAGAAAAATTTAAAACCGAAAGAGAAAAATACAACTACTATATCAACAATCCTGCTGAAGTGGAAAAAATACTTTTGGCAGGAGCTGAAAAAGCAAGTAATGTTGCAAACGGAGTGCTAAAAAGAGTTCGTGAAAAATTAGGATATTAAGCTGACCCGTTTTTAAAAACCTGTCAGGTTTCAAAAAAAAACCAAACCCGTCAAGGTTTGGTTTTTTTATATTATCTGAAATCTGATATTATTTTTTAGACATTTCAGATGCCATAATAAGTGCGTTATAAGCATTTACGATTCCTCCCGATTTAGAGAATTCAGCAAACGATTTTTTAACTACATCTCCCGAAGTTCCGTCTGTAATCATAACTTCGTGAGTTGGTTTAACAGATGAGTCCATCAAAATTTGTTTCACTTGATTTGCAGTTAAATTCGGATAGTACGAACGAACAAGTGCTGCAACTCCCGCTACATTCGGAGAAGCCATTGAAGTTCCTTGCAAATATCTGTATGTGCTGTCAGGAGCAGTTGCATAAATTTGAACTCCCGGAGCAAAAACATCTACATTACGTTTTCCGTAGTTTGTGAAGCTTGCTAATAATCTGCTGTCATAACTCGGAGCTAAAGCTCCAACAATCAAAACATTATTTGAATATTCTGCATCTCCATTGTACGAATCATTCGGAAATTTATTGATAACATCAATATCATTCGAATCATTTCCTGCTGCAATCACAATCAACACATCTTTTTCAGCTGCATATTTCATCGCATCAATAACCCATTGTCTGTGAGGAGAATAGTATTTCCCGAAACTTCCGTTGATAACTTTTGCTCCATTATCAGCTGCATAACGAATAGCAAGAGCAATATCTTTATCATATTCATCTCCATCAGGAACGGCTCTCAAAGTCATAATTTCTACATTGTTTGCAACTCCGTCTCCTCCTAATCCGTTATGACGAACTTGTGCTACAATTCCTGCTACGTGAGTTCCGTGAAGTGCTTCGTCTTTTTCCAATCCGACAACATCGTTATTTCCGTATTTAGTATCGGTAAGATCATCAGGATTATCTCCTGTTAATTTTCTTCCGTTAAAATCTTTGTTAAAATGATATTTTTCTTGAGTTCCTATATAACTTTTGTAAGAGTCGATTCTTTTGTTAAAATCTTCAAGAGTTCCGGAAGTCAAAATTCTTTCCATTGTTTCTTTAGCACCATTAACTTTTTCGTCATCGGTTTTGATGCCTTTTACATCTTCAAGCGTAAACGAATCTTTTTTCAGATGCTCCGAGATAGTCTGCACAAGACCTGACATATAATCAATCTGTTGCTGACCTACCTTAATTTCCATCATTTTTTCTTCATATTCTTTTTCGGCTCTTTTGTAATCGGCAGAACCGTCATTTGGAGTTTTCAACAAACGGATAAACTCGTAATTTTCGTGAATGGCATCTCCTAAAAAGTTCCAGCCATGAACATCATCAATATATCCGTTTTTGTCGTCATCTTTTTTGTTTCCTTTGATTTCTTTCGGATTTGTCCAGACAACAGGCTTTAAGTCAGGGTGTTCGATATCGATTCCTGAATCTATAATTCCTACAATAACTTTTGTTCCTTTGCTTTCTTTAAGAAGTTCAGAATAAGCTCTATCCACACTCATTCCCGGAATACTGTCTCGAACCAAATCCAGATGACTCCATCTTTGCAAGTCGTTTTCTTCTATTTTAGCTGTTTTTTTAACAGCATTTTCGATGGTTACCGGTTTTGCGGAAGTTAAATCCAAGTAAGCAACCGTGCTTTTTGTCGTACTACAACCTGCAAGAGCTAAAGCCATTACAGATGATATAAACAAGGGTTTTGTAAATTTCATTTTTGAGTTATTTATTAAAAGTTAGTACAAATATGTATATAATTTTTCAGATTTGTTACAAAAAACGGAATTTTTAGAAAACTTTAAAATATGTCTTCACATTTCAGATTGTCTTTCAGCCGTATTCCTTTTTCGGTTTGTTGGACTGTAATTATCTGATTGTGTGCATCGTGTTCTAAAAACAAATAAAAATTATTATCAACAGCAAGATTCAAAAATTTCTCTTTCTCCCCTAAAGTCAAAAGCGGACGAGTGTCATATCCCATAACATAAGGAATTGGCAAATGTCCGACAGTTGGGAGCAAATCGGCTACATAAGCAATGGTTTTGTCCCCGTATTTGATTATCGGAATCATTTGTTTTTCGGTATGTCCGTCTGCAAAGAAAATTCCGAAACCAAGCTCGGATTCCAACTGAAAATCCGTTTCGTTTCTCTGAATAAATTTCAGTTGTCCTGCTTCTTGCATTGGCAGAATATTTTCCGTCAAAAACGATGCTTTTTCTCTTGCATTGGGTTTTGTAGCCCATTCCCAATGGTTTTCGTTTGTCCAATAAACTGCATTTTTGAAAGCGGGAATATATCCTGTTTTGTCTTTGTTCCAATCTACACTCCCTCCACAATGGTCAAAATGCAGGTGTGTCATAAAAACATCGGTAATGTCATCTTTGGAAAATCCGTATTTTTGGAGGGATTTTTCTAACGAAAAATCCCCAAACTGATAGTAATAGCTAAAAAACTTTTCGGATTGTTTGTCTCCCATTCCGGTATCAATCAAAATCAGCCGTTTTCCGTCTTCAATCAGCAAACAACGAGTTGCCAAATCAATCATATTGTTGTTATCCGCAGGATTGGTCCTGTTCCAAATACTTTTCGGAACAACTCCAAACATTGCTCCTCCGTCTAATTTAAAATTTCCGCTTTCGATGGGGTATAGTTTCATTTTTTTTAGGTTATGTAGTTATGAGGTTAGAATTGCTATTTCTTTTCTGAATTTTTATTCCCCGAGAATTTTTTCAGTACAAAAAAATCAAAAATCATCATAAAAACTCCGAAAAAAGCTGTTTGTCCTAATGATTTTCCGAGACAGCTCCATTCTTTTAGGTTTTCGTAGCACATATTCGGAAGTTTAAAAAAATATCCGACTACAAAATACAGCACAGAATAAATCAGAAATCCTGTAATGAGTTTAGTGAGTTTTTGTTTATTCATGACATCAAATATTTTTTGATTACAAACAACATTCCGATAAAAGCCAAAAAGACTATCAAAACCCAAAGTCTTCCTTTATAAAAAGTATCGTGCATTTTTCGGTCTTTTGCATAAGAATAAATCATTATTCCTACAAAAATCACAAAAAAACACCCTGCAAAAATTAACTGATTGGTTGAAAACATTTTTATTTGAATTTGAACGTAAAGATACGTATTTAGTCCGAAGCAAAAAGTCCAAAATCCGAAGTTTGTAAAATTTCATCAATTTCTAATCATTTTCTTGTGCGGAATTCCGTCTTCGAGATATTCTTCTCCGATAGGTTCAAATCCTAAACTTTGGTAAAAACCAAGTAAATAACATTGAGCTGAAATCGTGATAACCTCTTCGCTAAACCGATTTTTAACCTCCTGAATACTGTTTTGCATCAGAGTATAACCGAGTTTTTGGTTTCGGAAACTCTTATCGGCTACAACCCGTCCGATAGAGGCTGTTTCAAAATAATCTCCCGATTTAAAAATCCGTGAATAGGCAATAATTTTTCCGTTTGATTTTGCTAAAATATGAATCGCTTTTTGGTCTTTGTTATCCAAATCGGGATAGATACTGTTTTGTTCGATAATAAAAACCTGTTCCCTCAACCGAAGCAATTCGTAGAGTTCTTCAATAGTCAGTTCTTCAAAACGCTTACTTTTCCAAATAATTTCCATTAGTTGAATTTTACTGATTTTATGATGGCTTCAAGCTCGTGCATGGTGTTTCTTTTGGAAGAAGACGGAGCATAAGCAAAACCCTCCAAAACGATCATCCGATTGTTTTGCTTGTCCAAAACCGCATAATTAATAAACGGACCGGACATAAAAATTCCTTTGAGTTCCCACGTTCCTACGGTCTGAAAAGCTTTTTTTCCTGCCAAAAAAGTCGTTTCAAAATACGGAGCATAAGCCTCTTCGGTTATCATAAAGCCTTCTTTTTTGTCTTCTTGAGATTGTATAAAACACCCTCCGACAGAATCCCGCACTTTGATGATTCGGTTGAGATTTTCAAATTGAGAAGCATACTCAAAATACGGAATCTGATACATCAAAAAGCTCGAGCTTCCGTTTTGGGTTTCTTTTTTGAACCAAGCGAATTTTTCGTCTTCTGCTACAAGCTCAAAATCAGACGGAATATTCAGCTCAACATCAAATTTATCCCGAATAATATGTGTATCTAAAGGCGAAAGAGCGATTTTTTTTTGGGTTTCCGAAATTTCGAATTGCTTAATGGTTTTTATAATCGAATCGGATTTTTTCTCAAACAGATTGATGATGTCATTGGTTGTTTTTCCGGAAAGATAAATTACGCTTTGATTCAGAGCAAAATCATTGTTGCGGATTTCAAAAATATTGTCAATAGATTTTTCGACTATGATAATATTTCGGTTTTGACAAAAATGGTCATCTCCTGTTCTGTCGGTATGTTGAACAAGATTAAAAAGCGGTTCTTCCTGTGGAAGTCCTTTGACAGTTGTAGTGAGTTTTTTTCGAATACTGTCTCCTACTTCTCCGTTCCAAAGATTATCTTCGATAATAACAGTAATCAGATTGGTTTCTCCGACTGATTCTTTTAAAGAGATTTCTTTTTCTTTACAGGAAAACAAAGAAAAACACAGCAAAAATATAAAGGTGATTTTTTTCATACGAAAAACAGTATAGCAAAAAACGTGCTATTTTTTTTGGCAGGATGCTGGTGCAGGGAGTTCCTCAATCGAAAAAAAGATGCCAGATGTTAGAATGACAAAGCCAAACGTCTGCAATCAAACTTGTCTTCCCTGTCCGTACGACAGGCAGGAATCTTCAATTACATTACTTTGAGCTTTTTTCCTGCCTGAATGTTAGTTCCTGCTATGTTATTCCATTTTTTCAGGTTGTTTACGGTTACTCCGTATTTTCGGGCAATACTTCCTAAATTTTCGCCTTTACGAATTGTGTGGTATTTTGTTCCTGATTTGGCAACAGCATTTTCTTTAAACGGAAGAACTTTTTCGAGCTTGTCTTTTTCTGCATCGACATAAGCGTAAATCTTATCTTCATTCGACACAAAAAGGCCTACTCTATCGATTGGTAAACGAACATAATTTGGTTTTTCGGAAGAATACGGAATAATATCAAGTTTGTAAGACGGATTCATAAAACGAATTTCATCAATCGAAACATCGACCAAATCTGAAATCTGTTCAAAACTCATTTTTCGTTTTAGGTGAATCGTATCGGTTTCGATGCGTTTTACAGTTGCTTTTTGCGGAGCAATACTATGTTCTTTGTGGTATTCAAAAACGTACATTGTCGCTAAAAAAGCTGGTACATATCCTTGTGTTTCTCTCGGAAGATTTTGTCGGATATTCCAATAATTTCTAATTCCGTCCGAACGTCTGATAGCTTTGTTTACGTTCCCCGGACCTGCATTATAGGCAGCCAAAGCCAAATCCCAATCCCCGTACATTCTGTGCAAACTCGACAAATACTGACAAGCAGCCTCTGTTGCTTTAATCGGATCGTATCTTTCGTCAATATACGAATCTACATTCAGATTATAGGCTCTACCAGTTGGCAACATAAACTGCCATAATCCTCCTGCTCCCATTCTCGAAACAGCTCTCGGATTGAGTGCAGACTCTACGATTGCCAAATATTTCAACTCCAAAGGAATATTGTATTTTGCTAATTTTTCTTCGAACATCGGAAAATAATATTCCGACAAAGCCATTAGCCTTTCGTACGATTTTTTGCGATTTTTCAGATAGGCTTTAATAGTATTTTCAAGAGCAGGGTTGTGTTGTATATTGAACACTGATTTTTCGTCAAGAAGTCGTAATCTTTCTTTTAACAATTCGGTCGAAAGCTCAAATTCTACAGGTTGCTCTGAATCAAAATTTTCAACAGTGTTACTCATTTCGTCATAAAGTTCTGACGAGGTCAACTCTTTAATCCACAAATTGTCGATTTTAGCTACTTTTTCGTGTCTTACAAAAGTAGTTTTAAGCGAATCTAACGATATTGTTTTTTCTTTTGTTTGCTCTGTTTCTAAATCTGTTTGAGCAAAAATTCCCCCCATTATAAACAGAGAAAAAGCACTCGTAATTATTTTTTTTGAAAACATAACCTTGCTTAATTCTTTGATTTTCAATCTTTTTTATTTTTAATCAATCTACAAATCTAAACATTTATAACTAAAGACCCGAAAAAATATTGTTAAAAAAGACAATTTTATTGCAATATTGCATCAATACCGGGTAAAATTTTTCCCTCTAACATTTCGAGCATTGCTCCTCCTCCTGTCGAAACATAACTCATTTTTGGCTCTAATCCGAATTGTTTTACAGCTGCAACCGAATCTCCTCCTCCCACTAAAGAAAAAGCTCCGTTTTGAGTTGCTTCTGCAATATAATCTCCTAATTTGATGGTTCCGTTTGCGAATTTTTCCATTTCAAAAACTCCCACAGGACCATTCCAAAGAATTGTTTTGGAATCTAAAATCACTTTTCGGAAGTTTTCCAAGGTTTTTGTTCCGACATCAAGTCCTTGCCAATCATCGGGAATTTCATTTACATCAACCGTTTTCGTGTTCGCATCGTTAGAAAAAGCGTCTGCAATCACCACATCAACAGGCAGATGAACGGCAACATTTTTCTGTTTGGCTTTAGCTAAAATCTCCAAAGCCAAATCGAGTTTGTCGTCTTCGCAAATCGAACTTCCGATGTTTCCTCCAAGAGCTTTGACAAAAGTAAAAGTCATTCCTCCTCCGATAATCAGATTGTCGATTTTGTCTAAAATATTTTCAATGACTGTAATTTTTGAAGACACTTTTGAGCCTCCCAAAATTGCTGTTACAGGCTTTTCAGAATTTTTCAGAACTTTGTCCAAACTTTCAATTTCTTTAGCCAACAGTAGCCCAAAATATTTATCATTCGGGAAAAATTGAGCAATAATAGTCGTTGATGCGTGAGCTCTGTGAGCCGTTCCGAAAGCATCGTTTACATACACATCTCCGAGTTTTGCTAATTTTTCCGAAAAAGCAACATCTCCTTTTTCTTCTTCCGAATAATAACGTAAGTTTTCGAGTAACAAAATCTCTCCCGATTTCAGGTTTTTTGCTTTTTCGACAGCTTCATTTCCGATGCAGTCATCAGCAAACTGAACCGGTTTTCCGAGAACTTCGCTTACTTTTTTTACAATATGCTTTAACGAATATTTTTCTTCCTTATTTTTTGGTCTTCCCAAATGCGACATCAGAATTACACTCCCTCCGTCATTTATGATTTTGTCGATAGTTGGTTTGGCAGCTTCGATTCGGTTGGCATCGGTTACGCTAAAATTTTCGTCCAACGGAACGTTAAAATCTACCCGAATCAGTGCTTTTTTGCCTGAAAAATTAATATCATTTACGGTTTTCATTGTGTTGTTTTTTTGAATGGTTACAAAAATAGGTGTTTTTTTTGAATCAGATAAGTTAGATGCTTTACTTTTGCAAAATGAATTTCAGCTTTTGGGAAAATAAAAATTGGTTTTCGGATATTGATTTTTCAATTATCGGAAGTGGAATCGTAGGGCTTCATACAGCTTTACGATTAAGGGAATTATATCCGACAAGTAAAATCGTAATTTTTGAAAAAGGAGCTTTACCACAAGGAGCAAGCACAAAAAATGCAGGTTTTGCCTGTTTCGGAAGCCTTTCGGAAATATTGGACGATTTTGAAAAACATTCGGAAGAAGAAATTTTGAACCTTGTCAAAAGACGATGGGAAGGTTTGCAGTTATTGAGAAACCGATTGAGAGATAAAACGATTGACTTTCAGCAAAATGGAGGTTATGAATTGTTTTTTGAGAACGATACAGAAATGTATGAAAAGTGTTTGGATAATTTACCGAAAGTAAATAAAATGCTTTTTGATTATTTTGGGTCTGATGTTTTTCACCTGAAAACCAATCTTTTCGGATTCGGAAAATGTAAGGAAAAGCTGATTTTCAATCCGTTTGAAGGGCAGATTGATACGGGAAACATGATGCAGAATCTCCTGAAAAAAGTCTATGAAAATGATATTCTGATTCTCAATAAACAGGAACTTTTGTCTTTTCAGGATTTGGGAAATTCGGTTGAATTAAACTTTGAAGAATTTACGATTTCATCTAAAAAAGTATTTTTTGCAACCAATGGTTTTGCCTCCAAAATTACGGATAACGAAGTTATTCCTGCAAGAGCACAGGTTTTGATTACCAAACCGATTCCGAATCTGCATATCAAAGGAATATTTCATATTGACGAGGGATATTATTACTTTCGAAATTTCGGAAACCGAATACTTTTGGGAGGAGCGAGAAACATTGATTTTGAAACCGAAACTACAACCGAATTAGAACTCAATCAAAAAATCCAAAACCGATTAGACGAAGTCCTGAAAAATGTAATTTTACCTAACACAAATTTTGAAATCGAACAACGTTGGAGTGGCATTATGGGAATGGGAAAATCGAAAACCCCAATCGTAAAACAGCTTTCCGATAATGTGTTTTGTGGAGTTCGTTTGGGAGGAATCGGAGTGGCAATCGGAAGTTTAATCGGAAAAGAGTTAGCAGAATTAACTAAGACCTGACAGGTTTAAAACCTGTCAGGTATCAAAACCAATCTTATTATGCTCAAAAAAATACTCAACTTCATCAAAAAACTGATTATTTGGTTTTTCGTATTATCGGTTTTTTCGGTAATATTTTTCCGTTTTGTCCCTGTTCCTGTTACTCCTCTAATGCTTTCCCGTTCGGTTGAAAACGGATTTTCGGGTTGGAAACACAATTGGGTTCCGATTGAGGAAATTTCTCCGAATCTGCAATTAGCAGTCGTAGCAAGTGAAGACCAAAACTTCTTAAAGCACAACGGATTTGACTTTCAGGCAATCGAAAAAGCTATTGAACACAACAAAAAAGGAAAACGGACAAGAGGAGGAAGTACAATCTCCCAACAGGTTGCGAAAAATGTGTTTTTGTGGCAGGGAAGAAGTTGGATTCGCAAAGGATTTGAGGTTTATTTTACGTTTTTGATTGAGCTTTTTTGGTCAAAGGAACGAATAATGGAAGTTTATCTGAACTCTATCGAAATGGGCAACGGAATCTACGGAGCAGAAGCTGCCTCACAATATTGGTATAAAAAATCAGCCAAAAAGCTCACTCGACGAGAGGCTGCAGGAATTGCAGCCATTTTACCAAATCCGAGAAAATTCAAAGCGAATAATTCTTCTCCTTACATCGAAAAACGCAAAAATCACATTGTCAAACAAATAGGATTTATAGGAAAACTGAAATATTAAGAGCCTGTTTAAATTTATTTTTCAAGAAATTTTATAGGTTTTTTTTGAGCGAAACGAGGCAAATTTTTAAAGGATAGCAGAGCTATCATTTCAAAATTTAACGAAGTTGTAGCCAAAAAAAGGCATAGAAGAATTGCTAAAATAATTTTAAACAGGCTCTAAAATTTTACCCTAATCTCATCTACAAAAATAAATGCCTCTCCATCATACGGAAATCCCTGATGCCATTCGGGTAATTTTCCGAAGTTGTAGGCTTTTACTTTGATGTATTTTGCTCTGCTCTTTTTTACTACTTCAAATATCTTGGTTTGTGATTCATAATCTTTGGGGTCAACTGTATTTTGAATTGTATATAGTAACTTGAAATTTTTACCGTCATTAGAAGTATAAAATTCTACTTGGGTTGGCATTAAAATCCAAGAACGGGTATCTTGCAAGAAATTAGCCGAAATTCTTGAAATTTCCGTTTCACGTTTTAAATCGATAACAGCCTCAAAATCCTGACTTTGATAACCGTGCCAATCGCCTTTCCTCCAATTGGTTGTTCCGTTTATGCCATCAATAAGTCCGTCATTTCCTCCTGCAAAATACATATCGGTTGGTTTTGACAACAGCTCAACAGACCAATCGTTGTCTTTTTTGAAAAATTCAGCTGAAATGGTTTTTGATTTATGTATGATAAATTTTCCTTGATTTTTAGGGTCAGGGAATTTTGAAAAAACCTCAATATTTGACGTTCCTTCTATGAAAAAAGGCTTTTCATAAAAATTCCATTTTGTGATATGATTTGGATTATTCGGATAAGTAATCTGATACCAAATTTCTACATTATTATCTTTAGCATCTAAAGAAATCTTCAATTTATTCTTAAACGATTTGCTTTCTGCTTGAATAACAGGATTTGTAATTATAGGATTAACATATTTTTGTTGTTGTAGCTTTACATTCTCAAAACCAAATTTTTCCAATTCTTCTTTTGGAGTGTTTTTGGTAATGGTTTTTGATGTTCCGTCTTCAAAATTCACTTTTATTTTCTCGAAATACGGTTCAGTTGTACTCCATCTTGGTTGTCCGGGTGTAACGGAATACAATCCCATACTGCTCAAAATATACCACGCACTCATCTGTCCGCAATCTTCGTTTCCGATAAGTCCGTCAGGAGAATTCAGGTAAAATTCATCTAAAATATAATGTACTTTTTCTTTGGTTTTTTCGGGTTTTCCTACATAATTGTACAAATAAGCAACGTGATGGCTCGGCTCGTTTCCGTGAGCATATTGTCCGATAAGTCCCGTAATATCTACCTGATGTCTTCCTGTGGTTTCGGATTGTTCGGAAAACATAAGGTCTAATTTCTTTTCAAAAGCATCATTTCCTCCATACATTTCAATCATTCCCTCAATATCGTGAGGAACAAAAAACGAATACTGCCACGAATTTCCTTCGGTAAAATTATTGTTTACTTCTTTCGGGTCAAACGGACTATCCCAGTCTCCGTTCTTTTTCGGACGCATAAATCCTGTGTTCCAATCGAATGTGTTTTTCCAATATTGGGAACGTTCCATAAAGGTTTGGTAATCATCATCTTTCCCTAAAATTAAAGCCATTTGAGCAATACACCAATCATCATAAGCATATTCGAGCATTTTCGATACGCTTTCGTGTTCGTCATCAATGGTAATCTGTCCCGTTGCTTTGTAGGCTTTTAGTCCTAACCAATCAAGATTTGCAGAATGTTTGGCTGCTTTCAGAGCCAATTCGTAATCAAAACCTGCAATTCCTTTTGCCATTGCATCAGCCATAACCGAAACGGAATGATAACCAATCATACAATCGGTTTCGTTTGAGGCAAGTTCCCAAACCGGAAGTCGCCCTCCCTGTTCGTACTGCTTTAGAAACGTATTGATAAAATCAACCGTTCGTTTTTTGTCAATGAGTGTATAAAGCGGGTGTGCAGCTCTGAACGTATCCCAAAGCGAAAAAACCGTATAATAATCAAATTCCTCTGCTTTGTGGATTTGGTTGTCCCGACCTCTGTATTTTCCGTCTAAATCCTGTGCAATATTGGGCTGAATCATCAAGTGATACATAGCGGTATAAAAAACCGTCAGCTTGTCTTTGTCATCAGAAGTAACTTCGATTTTGGATAATTCTTTGTTCCAAAGTTGCTCGGTTTGTTGTTGTACTTTTTCAAAATCCCAATGCGGAATTTCTGAAGAGTTTAGTTTTGCTCCTTCATATCCCGTTAAGGAAAGAGAAACTTTTACTTTTATTTTTTCGCCTTTTTTGACATTTTTAGAAAAAGCTAAAGCTACTTTATTTCCATAAAATTGAAATTCACTGTCTTCAAATTCACTATCTTCAAATTCGGTAGAATATTCGGATACTTCAAGAGGTTTATCAAACTCAATTCTTGCCCAGATTTGCTGATTGGTAGCCCAAGCCTCGCTTTTTCTATAAACTTCCCAAGTTCTGCTGTTTACATACTTTACGTGTCCCTCAAGCAAAATATCTCTGTGATTCAAATCTAAAATAATATTTGCCTGACCACTTTCGTTAAACGTATATTCGTGAAAACCAACTCTTGTAGAAGCTGTAAGCCGAACGTCAATATTGTGTTTATCGAGCTTTACACTATAAAATCCTGCACTTGCTTTTTCGTTATCGTGAGAGAATTTTGAAGAATAAATTTTGTTGTCCAAACTCGGCTCTCCCATAGTTGGCATCAGCAAAATATCTCCATAATCGGAAACTCCTGTTCCATTCAAATGCGTATGCGAAAATCCGTAAATCACATTATCCGAATAATGATAGCCTGAACAACCTTCCCAGCTTCCGTCAATTCGGGTATCGGGAGAAAGCTGAACCATTCCGAAAGGAGCTGTTGCCCCGGGGAACGTATGCCCTGTTCCATCTGTTCCAATCATTGGGTTTATATACTTATAATAATCTTGTGCTGAAATACTTAATCCGAAAAGTAAAACAAAAACTAAAGAAAAATATCGTGTCATTTTGTGAGAATTTGCTCAAATATAGCTAAATTTAGCCACAGATACACAGATGTTTAAAATTTTATCCGTGTATTTATGGCTAAAAATATGAAAATCATAAAACAATTTTTCGATTTCAACAAAAACCAACGAAAGGGACTTTTGGCTTTTTTTGTATTGATTTTGACACTTCAAATGGTTTATTTTGGAATTTCGTATAAGGATAATTTTATTGCAGAAAATCCCGGAAAATCGGAATGGATTGCTAATCAAGTTTGGATTGATAGCTTGAAAAAAATCGAAAAACCAACCTACCAAATGTATCCGTTTAATCCGAATTTTATAACCGATTTCAAAGGCTACCAACTCGGAATGTCGGTTGAAGAAATTGACAGATTGCACGAATTCCGAAAAACGAATAAATATGTAAATTCAGCTAAAGAATTTCAAGATGTAACAGGAATTTCAGATAGTTTATTGACTGAAATTTCTCCTTATTTCAAATTTCCAGAATGGGTTACGAATCCGAAATCGAACAACACCTATCAAAAATTCGAGAAACAACAGGAAAGAATTATCGTCAAAGACTTGAATGTTTCAACCCAAGAAGATTTGATGAAAATCAGAGGAATCGGAGAAAAATTATCTGAAAGAATCCTGAAATACAAAGCGGATTTAGGAGCTTTTGTTTCAATGGAACAATTAAGCGAAGTTTACGGATTATCTCCCGAAGTAATCGTTGAACTGAACAAATATTTTGTAATTTCAGATAAATCGGAGGTCAAAAAAATCAAAATAAACGAGCTTTCAATTAAAGAATTAGGAGCATTTCCGTATTTTAAATATCCCATTTCTAAAGAAATTGTAACGTATCGAAGTATGAACGGAAAAATTCATAATTCTGATGATTTGGCAAAAATTAAAGATTTTCCTGTCGAAAAAATCGAAATAATTACCTTATATTTGGAATTCTAAAAAACAAGCAAAAACACTATGAATTTTCAGACATCCGATACCCAAAAAATGATAGCTCAATCTATCAGAGATTTTGCAGAAACGAACATCAGACCGTATATTATGGAATGGGACGAAGCACAGATTTTTCCTGTTGAGCTTTTCAGAAAGCTCGGAGAAATGGGCTTTATGGGAGTTTTAGTTCCCGAAGAATTGGGAGGCTCGGGATTGGGTTATCACGAATATATTACGGTTGTTGAGGAAATTTCCAAAGTAGATTCTTCTATCGGATTATCGGTTGCGGCTCATAATTCACTTTGTACAAACCATATTCTGACGTTCGGAAATGAAGAGCAAAAAAAGAAATGGATTCCGAAACTGGCAACAGGAGAATGGATTGGAGCTTGGGGACTTACCGAGCATAACACAGGTTCTGATGCAGGAGGAATGTCCACAACAGCTGTAAAAGACGGAGATTTTTGGGTTTTGAACGGAGCTAAAAATTTCATCACTCACGCAATTTCAGGGCAAGTTGCCGTTGTGATTGTCAGAACAGGAGAAAAAGGCGATTCTCGTGGAATGACGGCTTTTGTGGTTGAAAAAGGAACACAAGGTTTTTCGAGTGGAAAAAAAGAAAATAAACTCGGAATGAGGGCTTCGGAAACAGCCGAATTGATTTTCGATAATTGCAGAGTTCCCGATGCTAACCGTTTGGGAGAAGTTGGAGAGGGATTTATTCAGGCAATGAAAATCCTTGACGGAGGAAGAATTTCTATCGGAGCTTTGGCTCTCGGAATCGGAAAAGGAGCTTATGAGGCATCGCTTAAATATTCCAAAGAAAGACATCAGTTCGGAAAACCGATTAGTGCTTTTCAGGCAATTGGGTTTAAATTAGCTGATATGGCTACCGAAATCGAAGCATCTGAACTGCTTTTGCACAAGGCTGCTTATCTGAAAAACGAACATCTTCCGATGACCACCATCGGAGCAATGGCAAAAATGTATGCCTCTGAAATGTGTGTGAAAGTTTCGACAGAAGCCATTCAGATTCACGGAGGATACGGATATACCAAAGATTTTCCTGTTGAAAAATTCTTTAGAGATTCCAAACTGTGTACTATTGGAGAAGGAACAACCGAAATTCAGAAATTGGTTATTTCGAGAAATATCCTGAAAGAGTAAATATACATTCTACAATCTGAATCCACACTCCACACTTACAACCCCATAAATTAACATAATTTACGGGGTTTTTCCTTTGAAAAACACTTGGTACAATACTTGACAAAGTTTTCCCGAAGATTTTTACAGACTATACAAGCTGCCAAAATTCATTAATCAAAATCAAGGAAAATGGAAAATCAACGTCTAAAAGGAAAAACAAAGGGATTCGGGTTTGTAGATTATCTGAAAGACAAATTTATTCAAACCAAGCTTAAAACATCAGAATGGCTTATATTGGGAGCTACATTTTTTGTGATGTTCGGAGCTGCAATTTTGGTCTATTTTTTACAACCTTATTTTCATCAGGCTCATATAGAGCGAATGGAAACAACCTGGGGACCTATTGTTTTGACAATTACGTTGATTTTAATGGCTGTTAAAATCGGGTTTCTGCTTTACATTTTATATTTATACGTAAAATACCGTTCCGTAAAATCAGTTTCGGACGAAGAATTACCAACAATTACGGTTATCGTACCTGCTTATAACGAGGGAGAATTGGTTTATAAAACCTTGTTGAGCTTGGCAAACAGTAATTATCCTTCAGAAAAACTTCAGATTATTTCGGTTGATGATGGAAGTAAAGACGATACCTGGTCTTGGATGAGAAAGGCTAAAATCGAATTGAAAGAAAGGCTTTCAATTTATCAACAACCCAAAAACAAAGGAAAAAGACACGCTTTGTATCTTGGTTTTGAATTAGCCAAAGGAGATGTTTTCGTTACGGTTGATAGCGATTCGATTGTGAAAAATGACACCTTACGGAACTTGGTAAGTCCTTTTATCGTAAACCCGAAATGTGGAGCGGTTGCAGGAAATGTGAGGGTTTTGAACAACAAAAATGCAGTAATTCCGAGAATGTTGAATGTGAGCTTTGTGTTCAGCTTTGAATTTATCCGCTCTGCCCAAAGTGTTTTAGGTTCGGTTTTGTGTACTCCCGGAGCTTTGGCAGCTTACAGAAGAGAGGCCGTTTTGAATTGTCTTCCTCAATGGATAAACCAAACTTTTATGGGACAACCCTCTGATATCGGAGAAGACAGAGCAATGACCAATATGATTCTGAAACAGGGATTTCACGTATTGTTTCAGAGGAATGCCTATGTGTTTACCAATACTCCCGAAAAATATAACAGTCTCTACAAAATGTTTATCCGTTGGGAAAGAAGTAATGTTCGTGAAAATATTATGATGACCAAATTTGCCTTTACAAATTTCAGGGAAGAGTCTAAAATCGGGGCAAGAATTCTACTACTAAATCAATGGCTTAAAGTACTGACGGCTTATCCGCTTATGCTATTGATGTTGTTTTTTATTCTGACACACCCTTTGTTATTTATAAGTTCTGCTTTGTTGAGTGTATTCGTATTTTCGAGTATTCAGGTGTTTTTCTATAACAAAAGACAAAAAAACATTCTGGAATCCGTTTGGGCTTATCCGTATAGTATTTTTTATATGTTTACACTATTTTGGATTACTCCTTATGCGATTGCAACAGCAAACCGAAGAGGCTGGCTGACGAGATAGTTTTTTTGAAGTCCGGAGTTTCACCTACTTCGGAATTTTGATTTAAAATTTCTGACTAACGATTCCTGCCTGTCGGCAGACAGGTTTGATTACAGGTTGAAGGGGACTCAACTCCGAGCTTCGGACTTCGGACTTTTTACTTCGGACTGAAATTTATAAAAACAAATTCGTACTTTTACTCTTCAAAATATAAAGATATGTTACGGAGTATTTTTTGTCTGATGATTTTTGCTTTAGGAATAACTTCTTGTGTAAGCACAAAACTCACTATCAAAAATATTGATAATAATGTCCAAGCTCCCGAAATGCTTAATGATACAACCTACAAACTTGTTTCAAAAGCAACAAACAAAAAATACGGATTTCATCAGGATTATCCTGTTAATGTAGGTTTTGGGTTGTTGCACCAAAGAGAGGAGAATATTGAGAAATTCCTCAATGCTCTTTTGGGTCCGAACGGGGAAAAAATAACCTACTCACAAAACGGAAGTTGCTGTCCGTTTCCGACTGACAAAAGTGAACTCGGAGGAGGATTGTTAGAGGTTTACCAAATTACTTGGGAGGGGAATTCAAAACCGCTTACGATTTATCTGAATTATTTTGAAAAAGGAGAAGTTCTGATTCCTGTCGGGCTTACAGCTAAATAATTGTTTGATTTTCGTTTTCGTAAAACTCATCAACCGATAACTTTTCCTGACTTGCGGCAAATACTGCCAATTGGTCGCATCGTTCGTTTTGCGGGTGGTTATTATGTCCTTTTATCCATTGGAAAGTAACTAGATGTTTTCGGTAAATTTTCAGAAAACGAATCCATAAATCAGGGTTTTTTACCCCTTTAAAACTTTTCTTTTCCCATCCAAAAATCCATTTCTGGTTGACAGCATCTACTACGTATTTGGAATCGGAAACAACCAAAACTTTTGTATTCGGATTTTTCAGCTTTTCAAGCCCTACAATAACAGCCAAAAGCTCCATTCGGTTATTGGTTGTCAATCGGAAACCCTCGTAAAATTCTTTTCTGTGATTAGAATTCGGAACTTCCATAACTACTCCGTAACCGCCTTTTCCGGGATTGCCTTTTGAGGCTCCGTCCGTATATATGTGTACTTGATAATTCATAATTTTGAGTTCCAAAGATAGTGTTTTCAGCATAGTTTAAAAAAACAAAAAGCCGACTGCAAAAGTCGGCTTTTAAACTATCTATATTCAGAAATTAAGCACCTAAAGCAACTCTTCTGAATCCTGTAACGGTTAATCCTCCATCAACCGATTTTACATATTGAGCAACGCTCATAGAACCATCTTTAATATAATCTTGATTTACCAAAGTATTGTCTTTGTAGAAACGTTGGATTTTTCCTTTAGCGATGTTATCAAGCATAGCTTCAGGTTTTCCTTCCGCTCTTAATTGGTCTTTTGCAATTTCGATTTCTTTGTCGATGATGGATTGGTCAACACCTGTCTCATCAAGAGCAAGCGGATTCATAGCAGCAGCTTGCATAGCTACGTTTCTTGCAGCCTCATCAGCTCCTGAAACATTAGCAGAAAGAGCTGTCAAAGTAGCAATTTTGTTTCCTGCGTGGATATAACTTCCTACAAAATTCCCTTCTAATTTCTCGAACGAACCGATTTCGATTTTTTCTCCGATAACTCCTGTTTGCTCGATAAGTTTGTCAGCAACAGTAATTCCTCCGAAATCAGAAGCCAAGAAATCTTCGAGTGTTGCGAAGTTGATTGCTTTTTCAGCAAATTGGTTAGCCAAAGCTACGAAACCTTCGTTTTTACCAACGAAATCTGTTTCGCAGTTAAGTGTAATTGCAACTCCTTGAGTTTTGTCAGCATTAACGAAAGCAATAGCAGCACCTTCGGTTGATTCTCTGTCCGAACGGTTAGCAGCTACTTTTTGTCCTTTTTTACGAAGAATTTCAATTGCTTTGTCGAAATCTCCTTCAGCCTCAACAAGAGCTTTTTTACAGTCCATCATTCCGGCACCTGTAATTTGTCTTAATTTATTTACGTCTGCAGCAGTGATATTTGCCATTTTGTTTTGATTTTAATGATTTAAAAAAATTAAAAAATCGTTGTGTGATTCAGGTATAAAAATAACCATAAATCCCCACAACGATTTTATGCTAATGTTATTTTTATTCTTCTGTAGTCTTTTCTACTTCTGGGGTAGTTTGTGCTACAACTTCTTCTGTTTCTTCAACTTCTTGAACAGCTCCTTTTTCAGAAGCTCCCTCAACAATTGCAGAAGTAACTAAAGATAAGATTTTATCAATAGATTTAGAAGCATCATCATTTGCAGGGATAACGTAATCTACCTCACGTGGGTCAGAATTCGTATCAACCATTGCAAAAACCGGAATGTTTAATTTTTGAGCTTCTTTTACTGCGATGTGTTCAGCTATAATGTCCACTACAAAAAGAGCAGCAGGAAGTCTTGACATATCAGCGATAGAACCCAAGTTCTTCTCTAATTTTGCACGAAGACGATCAACCTGAAGTTTTTCTTTTTTAGAAAGAGTATCAAAAGTTCCGTCTTTTTTCATTCTGTCGATAGAAGCCATTTTTTTAACAGCTTTACGGATAGTAACGAAGTTAGTAAGCATACCACCCGGCCATCTTTCGGTGATGTACGGCATATTAGCAGCTTTTGCTTTTTCAGCAACGATATCTTTTGCTTGTTTTTTGGTAGCTACGAAAAGTACTTTTCTACCAGATGCAGCGATTTTTTTCAGAGCTTCATTAGCTTCTTCAATTTTAGCTGCAGTTTTGTATAAGTTAATGATGTGGATTCCGTTTTTCTCCATATAGATATAAGGAGCCATATTCGGATTCCATTTTCTGGTCATGTGTCCGAAATGAACACCTGCCTCCAATAATTCTTTTACTTCAATTTTGTTTGCCATTTTTTTCTAAATAGTTTACGTTCTGTTGTAGTAAGCAATGATTAAGTAGCTTTTCAATTGAATGAAAACGGTCTTAACCATTTAGATGCTAAACTAAATTCCCAACGCATCGGGACGAGCAACAATAACTTGATTTAATTTCAATAATAAATGAACGATAATATTAACGTTTAGAGAATTGGAATCTCTTACGAGCTTTTTTCTGTCCGAATTTCTTACGTTCTACCATTCTTGGGTCTCTTGTTAATAGACCTTCCGGTTTAACAATAGTTCTGTTTTCTGTATCTACCTCGCAAATTGCACGAGCGATAGCCATACGAACAGCCTCTGCCTGACCTGTAACTCCTCCTCCATATACGTTTACTTTTACGTCAAAGTTGTCCTCATTTCCTGTTAGAGAAAGAGCTTGTTTAACTTTGTACTGCAATGTAGCCGTAGTGAAGTAGTCTTTTAGTTCTCTTTTGTTTACTGTAATATTTCCTGAACCTTCAGAAAGATAAATACGAGCAACTGCGGTTTTTCTTCTACCAATTTTGTGGATAACTGCCATTACTTCAAATCGTTTAGGTTAACGGTTTTAGGTTGTTGAGCGGTGTGTTTGTGCTCAGAACCTACATTTACACTCAAATTACGGAATAGTTGAGCTCCTAATTTGTTTTTAGGCAACATTCCTTTTACAGCTTTTTCGACAAGAATTGCAGGGTTTTTCGCCTGAATTTCTTTAGCTGTTAAACTTCTTTGTCCTCCCGGATAGCCTGTGTGACGAATGTACGTCTTGTCTTCAAGCTTGTTTCCGGTAAGGTTGATTTTTTCTGCATTGATAATGATAACATTATCTCCACAGTCCACGTGAGGAGTATAACTCGGTTTGTATTTACCTCTCAAAAGCATCGCAACTTTTGTAGCTAAACGTCCCAAATTATGCCCATCCGCATCAACAACAACCCACTCTTTTTGTACAGTGGCTTTGTTTGCTGAAACTGTTTTGTAGCTTAATGTGTTCACAATAAAAATTTTAAATTAAACATTCCATTCCCAATTAAGGGAGTGCAAAAGTACAATTAATTATTTGAATTGCAAGTCTGTGAGGTAGTTTTTGAAAAGTTTTTCACAAAATTATCGACAGCACGAATCTATTTCCTGCTCATCAGCTTATATTCTTCGTAACATTCACTGATGGCGTCCATAATCTGGAGGTCGTTGGCTGTTTTGATAAATGTTTCGGAATAACTACAATTCGTAAGTATGTCTTCAATCTCTTTTTTGGAAACTCCGAGCAAGGCAGATAAAGTTTCCCTATCGAATTTAGAAGCTAAAACTTCTTTTACGGTTGGGTCTTTTTTCATTTCACGAAGTTTGGACATTTCGCGAGGCTTTTTTCCGAAAATATTATACAACGCATCTGCAGGATTAAAAATCGAACTCATCACTTTTGAAAATCCTGAGTTTCTTTTTCCTGCCTCGTATCCGTGGTTAAGTCCCGAAATGCTGTATCGGTAATCGTTCCGAATCGGAATCAGTTTGGCATCAATCTCCAAAAAACCGGTAAGAACAATTCCCGTAACTTCAACTTCGTCTATGACAATCGCCTTTTCCAAAAGTTCAATAGTAGTGATTTTTGACCTAAACCATTCGTTGGTAACCCGAACTTTTAAAGGGTCAAAACCAATAAAAGAAAAATGTATCGTGTCATTTACTTTTGCTTCAATCTGAAAAGACCCCATCACATTAGTTGTTGTTCCTTTTACCTTATTAAGGTTAAGAACAGTAACACCCGGCATCGGAACTTGTGTTTTTTGATTCAGTACCGTTCCACTAATTACCGAAGTTTCTCCCATTTGTGAAAAAGCTCCCACAAAGGTAAAAATCATCAGTATTGTAATAAGGTGTTTCATTTCTTTGGTTTTTCAAAGGATAAAAATAGTAAATCCTACCTTTGTGAACTATTTATTATCAGAAAATTAACTTTTTGAAGATGCTGGGTGTTCTTCAATATTTATTCTTCATCTATATGAAAGCTCTTTAAAAAAGCAACACTCTTTTCGATGTCGTAATGTAAAATTCGATCTTCCTCAACAAATGGTACTTCTTCCCTAAAAGATTTTACAAACATTTCGACAAACTCACTCGATTGCAATGGCCTTCTGAATTCAAGAGCTTGGGAAGCATTGAATAATTCGATGGCCAAAATACGTTGTAAATTTTCTAAAATTCTCAAGCATTTTGTAGCTGAGTTAGCTCCCATACTTACGTGGTCTTCTTGTCCGTTTGACGAAACAATGCTGTCAATACTTGCAGGAGTTGCCAATTGCTTGTTCTGACTTACGATACTTGCAGCTGTATATTGCGGAATCATAAATCCTGAATTTAACCCTACATTATTCACTAAAAAAGCAGGTAAACCTCGAAGTCCCGATATGAGTTGATAGGTTCTTCTTTCAGAAATATTGCCTAATTCAGCCAAAGCAATTGCCAAAAAGTCCAAAGCCAAAGCCAACGGTTGTCCGTGGAAGTTTCCTCCCGAAACAATCAAATCTTCTCCTACAAAAATATTCGGATTGTCGGTAACGGAATTGATTTCTGTTTTGAAAACATTGCTTACATAATTAATAGTGTCTTTTGATGCTCCGTGAACTTGCGGAATACATCTGAAAGAATACGGGTCTTGAACGTGCTTTTTGGGTTGAGCTATAATCTGACTCCCTTCCAAAAATTCGGAAACTCGTCTTGCTGTATCAATCTGTCCTTTGTGCGGACGTGCATAGTGGATCAATTCGTTAAAAGGTTCGATTCTTCCGTCAAAAGCCTCAAGCGAAACCGTTCCTATCAAATCTGCCAAATACGAATATTTGTGAGCCTCAATCAAAACGTAACTTCCGTAAGCACTCATAAACTGCGTTCCGTTCAGCAGTGCTAATCCCTCTTTGGATTTAAGAATAATATTTTCCCAACCGAATTTCTTTAAAATTTCTTTGGAAGGATATTTTTCCCCTTGAAAATAAACCTCTCCCTCTCCGATTAAAGGCAATGACAAATGTGCCAAAGGAGCTAAATCTCCCGATGCTCCCAACGAACCTTGTGTATAAACAACAGGCAAAATATCGTTGTTATAAAAATCAATCAGCCTTTCTACCGTTTGGGGTTGCACCCCTGAATTTCCGTAGCTCAACGACTGAACTTTTAGGAGTAACATTAGTTTTACGATGTTTTGAGGAACTTCATCTCCCGTTCCGCAAGCGTGAGATTTCACTAAATTTTCCTGTAACTGCGAAAGGTTTTCGTTTGAGATTTTGATGTTGTACAAAGAGCCGAATCCTGTGTTTATTCCGTAAATCGGTTCTTCTTGGGTTTCCATTTTTTTGTCGAGATACATTCTGCATCTTTCGATATTGCCTTTTGCCTCTTCCGACAAAGCTAATTTATGGTTTTCCAATAAAATAACTGCAACTTTCCGAAGTGACAAAACTTCTGAAGATATATAATGATAAGTGTTCATTTTTAATGTTTAATTTTTATATTATTTATCTCCCAAAAACAGGGCTTTCAGTTCGTGAGCATCACTCGGTTTTATTTTTCCTGCTAAAACCAAACTTAATTGCTTTCTTCGTAAGGCAGCTTCAAAGCGTTGTTTTTCCAAATCTGTTTCGGGAATAATTTCAGGAACAGCAATAGGACGACCTGTTTCGTCAACAGCCACAAACGTATAAATTGCTTCGTTAGCTTTGGTTTTGATTCCCGATTCTCTATCCTCAATCCATACGTCAATAAAAATTTCCATTGAAGACGAAAAAGCACGGGAAACTTTTGCCTCAACCGTCACCACGCTTCCCAACGGAATTGCTCTGTTAAAAGCTACGTTATTTACAGAAGCTGTTACGCAAATTCTGCGGGAATGTCTTCGTGCTGTGATACTTGCAGCTCTGTCCATACGAGCCAATAATTCTCCTCCAAACAAATTGTTTAAAGGGTTAGTTTCTCCAGGTAATACTACATCTGTTAATATAGTTACTGATTCGGAAGGAGTTTTTGGATTCATTATTATCGTAAATTATTTCTTCTTTCTCTTGCTAACAAAGTATTTTTCATCAGCATGGCAATTGTCATGGGTCCTACCCCACCCGGAACAGGTGTGATAAAGGAAGCTTTTTTGCTTACATTTTCAAAATCCACATCACCTCTAATTACATATCCTTTCGGATGATTTTCGTCAGCTACGCGAGTAATTCCAACATCAATAACCACTACATCATCTTTAACCATTTCGGCTTTGAGGTAATTCGGAACTCCTAAAGCCGTAATGATAATGTCCGCTTGAGAAGTGATTTGAGTAATATTTTTAGTATGACTGTGCGTAAGCGTTACGGTTGAATTTCCCGGAAATCCCTTGCGACCCATCAAGATACTCATCGGACGTCCCACAATATGGCTTCTACCAATAACTACTGTATGTTTTCCTTGAGTTTCTACGTTATATCGTTCCAAAAGCTCTAATATTCCGAAAGGAGTAGCCGGAATAAAGGTACTCATGTCCAAGGCCATTTTCCCGAAGTTTTCAGGGTGAAAACCATCCACATCTTTGCTCGGATCGATAGCCATAATCACTTTTTGCTCGTCAATTTGTTTCGGAAGCGGAAGCTGAACAATAAAACCGTCGATAGCGTTATCTTGATTTAATTCTTCTATTTTACGAAGTAATTCCACTTCAGAGGTAGTATTCGGAAGTCGAATAAGGGTTGATTCGAAACCTACTTGTTCGCAAGCTTTGACTTTGCTGGCTACATAGGTGAGACTTGCTCCATCGTTTCCTACAATAATGGCTGCCAAATGAGGCACTTTTTCGCCTCTGTTTTTGATTTTTTCGACTATAAGAGCAATCTCCTTTTTAATGTCTTCCGATGTTTTTTTACCGTCTAATAGTTGCATTGTGATATTGGGTTGAAAGTTGTGTTTTATTACTTATTGATTGATTTTGGTCAAAAGCCGTTTAGAACAATCTGAGGCACAAGTCAGTCCCACAGCCATCATAATAACATCTTTTAAAACCAATCTACCCGCTCCTGACAAATAAGGAAAACCATATTGAGGAGTTGGAAAATCACCTCCTAAATTCGGCACATACACTTCGGGTGTAGTTATTAAAAATGATAAAGTTACTAATGACATTCCAAAAGTGAGTAAGCCGCCTATCAAACCGATTTTAGGATACCATATTCCTAAAAAAGTCAATAGTCCAATTATTATAATTACAGTTCCTAAACCGTAACTAAAGATATAAGTGCCATTTTCTGTATGCCAATCTATGTTTTTCTGAACAGTTTTTCCTTCCGGATTTTTATAATTTTGGTATTCGGGAGCCTCTTTTGCATAAAAAAAAGACATCAACGGACTATTTGCCACAAAAGGAACGATTCCGTCTGCTTCATACTGATAGGCTTTTAGACCACCTATCCAAACCATAACCATCAAAATGGACACTCTCGCCATGTTGACAAAATTGGATTGACTATTTGCTAAGAGTGTTATCAGTTTATTCATGATAATGTTTTTTCGTCTAAATAGTTCTATTTTTTTGTTTAAAACCCAAGATTTAAAGTTTAATATTATACAACTTTAAACCTTAAACATATTTTATTCAAGGAATTTCCCTCTCATTTTTCATCAGATTTTTCGCGACCAAAAGTACAGTTTTTTCTGCACTTGCCCAAATAGATACAAAAATAGACTTCAAAACATTTTGGTGTTAGACATTACAACTAAAATCACTAAATTTGTCCCTTAAAATTTTATCGATGTTACAGATAGCCCACATTAGAGAAAACAAAGATGCTGTAATCAAAGCACTTTTAAAGCGAAATATTGATGCAACTACAATGGTTGAAACAGCTATTGATTTAGACGAAAAAAGACGTTCAACTCAGGTTGAATTAGACAACATTCTGGCTGAATCCAATAAAATTTCCAAAGATATCGGAGCTTTGATGAAATCGGGAGAAAAGGCAAAAGCCGAAATCTTGAAAGTAAAAACTTCTTCGTTAAAAGAAAAAGAATCAAACCTAAAAGTAAAATTAAACGAATATATCGACAAACTTCAGGAGGAATTATACAAAATTCCGAATACTCCGTCTGAAATCGTCCCAAGCGGAAAAGATGCAGAAGACAACCTGAATGTGTATCAGGAAGGAGAAATTCCGAAACTTTTTGACGGAGCTTTACCCCATTGGGAATTAGCCAAAAAATACGATTTAATTGATTTCGAATTGGGAGTAAAAATCACAGGTGCAGGATTCCCGGTTTACAAAGGAAAAGGAGCAAAACTACAAAGAGCCTTAATTTGGTATTTCTTGGATAAAAATACAGATGCAGGTTATCAGGAAGTACAGGTTCCTCATTTGGTAAACGAGGCTTCGGGTTACGGAACAGGACAACTTCCTGATAAAGAAGGACAGATGTATCACGTTGGAATTGACGATTTGTATCTGATTCCGACTGCTGAAGTTCCGGTTACGAATCTGTATCGTGATGTGATTATCGAAGAGAAAGATTTACCTGTTTTAAACACAGGATATACACCTTGTTTCCGTAGAGAGGCAGGAAGTTACGGAGCTCACGTAAGAGGACTGAATCGTTTGCATCAATTCGACAAAGTAGAAATCGTACGTATCGAACACCCTGATAATTCCTACAAAGCCCTTGACGGAATGGTAGAACATGTAAAAGGAATTTTACAAGAATTGAAATTGCCTTTCCGAATTTTGCGTTTGTGTGGAGGAGATATGGGATTCACTTCTGCCCTTACCTACGATTTTGAAGTGTTTTCCACAGCACAAGACAGATGGCTGGAAATTTCGTCTGTATCGAATTTTGAATCATTCCAGGCAAATCGGCTGAAACTTCGTTTTAGAGATAAAGACGGAAAAAACAGATTGGCTCATACGCTAAACGGAAGCTCATTAGCACTTCCGAGAGTATTGGCAGGAATTTTGGAAAATTACCAAACATCTGAAGGAATCGTCGTTCCCGAAGTGTTAAGAAAATATACGGGATTTGATATAATCGACTAATTTTCCCTATCTTCGTAGCTTATTAAAAACAAACAACAAAACATAAAATATCATGAATAAAAAAATAGTAATCGTTTCGGCTGTAAGAACACCAATTGGAAAATTTTTAGGAGGATTATCTTCTGTTCCTGCACCGAAATTAGGAGCAGTAGCTATAAAAGGAGCGTTGGACAAAATCGGATTGGATTATAATCTGGTTGATGAGGTAATAATGGGAAATGTAGTTCAGGCTGGAGTTGGTCAGGCACCTGCAAGACAAGCTGCTAAATTCGCAGGACTTCCTGATTCGGTTATCGCAACAACCGTAAACAAAGTTTGTGCATCGGGAATGAAAGCCGTAATGCAGGCTGCTCAAGCCATTCAACTTGGTGATGCAGAAATTGTGGTTGCAGGAGGAATGGAAAATATGAGTATGATTCCGCATTATGTTCACATGAGAAACGGAGTGAAATTCGGTCCTGCTACTTTAGTCGATGGACTTCAAAAAGACGGACTTACCGATGCTTACGACCAAAACGCAATGGGAGTTTGTGCTGACCTTTGTGCTGCTGAATACAAAATTTCAAGAGAAGAACAGGATAATTTTGCTATCGAATCATACACTCGTTCGGCTAAGGCTTGGGAAGTAGGAAAATTCAACAACGAAATCGTTCCGGTTGAGATTCCGCAACGTAGAGGAGAGCCTGTTGTGATAAGCGTTGACGAAGAATATACCAACGTAAAATTAGACAGAATCCCTACACTTGCTGCTGTTTTTACCAAAGAAGGAACAGTAACAGCTGCCAACGCTTCAACTATCAATGACGGAGCTGCTGCTTTGGTACTGATGAGTGAAGAAAAAGCAAAAGATTTAGGTTTGAAACCACTTGCTTATATCACAAGCTATGCAGATGCTGAGCAAGAGCCAAAATGGTTTACAACTTCTCCTGCCAAAGCACTTCCGAAAGCCTTGAAAAAAGCAAACTTAGAAGTTTCAGATGTTGATTTCTTTGAGTTCAACGAAGCTTTCTCAGTAGTAGGGTTAGCCAATTCGAAAATCTTGGGGCTTGATGCTTCAAAAGTAAACGTAAACGGTGGAGCCGTATCTCTTGGTCACCCTCTGGGATGTTCCGGAGCGAGAATCATTGTTACGCTTATCAACGTGTTAGAACAAAACAACGCAAAACGTGGAGCTGCTGCTATCTGTAACGGTGGTGGTGGAGCTTCTGCAATTGTGATTGAGAGATAAACCAGAGAATAGAGAACAGAACATAGAGAATAGACAAACGCTATCTATGTTCTATTCTCTTTTTTCTATTTTCTAAAAATATGATTTACCCATTTATCACCATAGGACTGTTAGCCGTATTTATAATTCACATATTATATCTGGCTTTTGTAAAGAAAAACATAAAGAGTAAGATGCAAACGGTCGTATTGCCCGGATTGTTTTTTATAGGTGTTTGGGTAATGATATATTATTTTTTGTTGAAGTAAAATGAAGTGTATTTTTTTATTTCTTTTTTTTATTTTTACGAGTGGTTTTGCTCAACAAGAACCTAAAACAATTTTATTTGAGGTTTATGAAATAGGGAATGAAGCATTTCCAGGGGTTTCAATTTTGGAAAAAGGGACAGAAAACGGAACTCAAACTGATTTAAACGGAAAAGCAAAATTAGAAGTAATAAACACAAAGAGTAAAATAGAAATATCTTTTTTAGGACCATATCTTGAGATAGACTTGATAAAAAAAGATATTGATTTAATTAAAGTTTACCTTGCTGAAAGAAAAACAGAATATTATAAAAACGGGAAACGAATAAAGAAAAAACGACTCAAATATTAGTCTTTTCTCTATTCTCTATTCTCTATTTTCTATTTTCTAAATAAAAATGTTCGGAATCTGTAATTTAGCCATAGTACCTGTAAGAAAGGAAGCCAATCACAGAAGTGAAATGGTTTCGCAACTTTTGTTTGGAGAACATTTTTCTGTTTTGGAAAACACAAAAGGCTGGGTTAAAATCAAAATCCAATTTGACGATTATGAGGGTTGGATTGACGAAAAACAATTTCAACCGATTTCGGAAACGGAATATCAGAAATTATCCGAAACTCCTACTGTTTTAAGTTCCGATTTAATCGAATACGTTTCGGGAAAAGACAATTTGTTATTTCCGATTCCGCTTGGGTCTTCGCTTTCGTTTTTAAATATTTCCGAAATAAACACTTCCGAATTTTCGTTTGAAGGACTGAAAACGTTTGACAAAAAACCAAAATCCGACATTCTGAAAACAGCTTTTATGTACTTAAATACTCCGTATTTATGGGGAGGAAAAACTCCTTTCGGAATTGATTGTTCAGGATTTGTTCAGATGGTTTATAAACTTTGTGGATATTCACTTTTAAGAGATGCCTACCAACAAGCCACACAAGGAGAAGTGTTAAGTTTTATCGAAGAAGCAGAAACCGGAGATTTGGCCTTTTTCGATAACGAAGAAGGAAAAATCACTCATGTGGGAATTCTGATGAACGACAACTACATTATCCACGCTCACGGAAACGTTCGCATTGATAGATTAGACCACCTCGGAATTATGAATGTTGATACCAAAAGACACACCCATAAATTAAGAGTAATTAAGAAAATTATTTAATTCGATAGATAATATCAAAACCTCCAAAATTTGATGTTTCGGAGGTTTTTTTATCCCATACGAAAGGATTGATATCAATTTAATCCCATTTATGATTGGTTGAAACGGAATATTTTCCACCTCCGGTAAACATCAGACCCAAACCTCCAAACAAGAATAAAGCAATGCCTTCGTGAGCCCAAGCTCCTGATTTTCCAAACTCAAAAAAGTTTTGGGTATGTGCCATAAGGAATGCAACAACCATCACAAAAGTATAAACAAACGATGCTAATTTGGTTCTGAAACCTACAATCATCATAACTGCTGCGACGGTTTCACCCAGATGCACACCATACGCTAAAAATTCAGGAATACCGTAATTTGCTAACATTCCTTTGATACCGTCCACTCCGTTTATAAGTTTGTATATTCCGTGAAAAAGCATCAAAATCCCTAAGTTTAATCGAAAAATCAATAAACCAATGCCTAAACTATTTTCTTTATTCATCTCTATCAAAAATTAAATGATTAATAAGCTGCTGTAAAATGCTCTTGATGATGTTTTGGTTGTTGCACTTCGTCAACAATCACAACGGCTAAATCTTCTACCGACAATCTACAAACCTGATTTTCATCAAATACTGGTTGATTTCCACCTAACCTATATTTACCCGTTCTACCATCAGTTACACCCGGATGCATCTCGATTGCCGGACTGAAAAATACCCAATCCAATTCTTTTTCTCCTTTCAAAATGTTTAAAAAATCACGAGCTGCTGTTGCTCCCGGTTTTATGTTTTTCGGGAAATCGGCACCATCTACGATTTGAGTTCCATCGTTGTTGTACAAGCTTCCTGCACCACCAATGACGATAAATCTTTTTACACCTGAATTTTTTACCGCTTGCTGAATAGCTTTGGAACCCGAAATAAAATCATCGTAAAGATTCGGATTCGTCCAACCTGCATTAAAAGCACTGATGACTACATCGTGTCCTTTTAGAATTTCGGTCAAACCCTCGATGTTATTCACGTCCAACGATTTTTTGCTCACATTTTCTTCTGTGATTTTATCCACATTTCGGACAATTGCTGTTACCGATAAACCTCTCGAAACTGCCTCTTTCACTAAATTTGAGCCTACAAAACCTGTTGCTCCGATAATTGCTACTTTCATTTTTTTGAATTTTTAATTTGTAATTATTTTTGTTACATTTATGTTTAAAAAATTTTAATCGAACTGTTCGACAAAAGATTTCAATGATTTCTTTTCCAAGGCATTAATTACGATTTTGTCTGTTTCATCGAATAATTTTTCCAAAGTTAAATTGATTTCTTTTCCGACTGTACATTTTGTTTCACCACAAGCATTCCTTTTGCCTAAAACATTAGAATTTTTAACGGCTTTAAAAATATCTGCCATTGTAATTTCACAACTCAAAACATTCAACATTGTACCACCTTCTTTTCCTTTTTTACTCACCACCCAGCCCATTTTGTGCAATACTGCTAACTCTTTTCGCACGATAACAGGATTGATACTAATGCTTTCTGCAATCCATTCCGAACTCAACCATTGGTCAGGAAACTTAGCCAAAAGCGTCAAAATATGAATGATGGTTGCAAATCGTGTATTGTTCATAACGAGGCAAAGATAAGACAATTTTTTAATGTAACAAATTTTGTTACATTTTAATTTTGGTTAAAAAAAACCTCCGAAGTATGTATTTTGGAGGTTTTTTGATATTATTATTCCGAAACAGCTTTCAGAACCACATTATCTATGTAAAAAGCGTGGTGAATTCCTGTAAGCAGAACTTTAAACCCGATATGTGCATCAACGGGAAGTGTAACCGTAAAATTTCTTGTTCCTTCGGTAATTTCGATTTCTTTGGAAATGGATTTAAAAGTCGATGAATCGGAATTATCCTCAATACGATAAAGCACTAAAGTTGCTTTTGCTCCTTTGTTCAGAGCATCAAACGAAAGTGAATATTTTCCCGCTTTGACTTTTGGAGTGGAAAGTATCATATTTTCTTCAGGATTCATCATCGAATAAAAAACGATTCTTCCCTCTTTGTGGTATAACATGGCTTCGCCTCCTTCTGCTTTCCAACATTTATCAATGGCTGCCCAATTGTCGAAATTTTCGTTTAGGCTTGTTATGGTTTTGCATTGTGCTTGAGTTGTCAGTAAACCTCCAAAAACCAACATACTTCCGATAAATAATTTTTTCATACTATTATCAAATTATAATGAATCTAAATAAAAGGCAAAAGTAATCAAAATAATTTTAGAAACTATTTTTTTAGCCACAGATTACACACCTGACTGACGGCAGTCAGGGATTAAAAAGATTTTTCTATTAGTACTTACACCAAGGAATCCAAAAAATCCTTTAATCCGTAGCTAAAAATTTGAAAGTTGTAAAGTCTTTTTTAGTATTACAGACTTTCGACTTTCAACTAAAAGAAGTAACTTTGCACCTTTCAACACAACAACACAATGATTCACTTTTTTGAAAATCCCAACCAAACGGTTTATGCCGTTCAGGCTATAGGTGATCTATATCCGGAAACTATTTCAAAACTTTGCTGGCTCTTTGGCAATGCCCGAAAAATAGAGCAAAAAGATCTCGAAGGTTTTTTTGTCGGACCTCGTGCTGCCATGATCACGCCTTGGAGTACCAATGCGGTAGAAATTACTCAAAATATGAGTATCGAAGACATTATTCGTGTCGAAGAATTTTATAAATCTGACGCAGAGTTTACGGATTTCGATCCGATGTTGTTCCAAAAATACAACGGCTTAAACCAACATATTTTTACCATAAACATCACTCCTGAATCTGTTTTGGAAATCGAAAACATTTCGGAATTCAATCAGAAAGAAGGTTTGGCTTTAAATTCAGAAGAAGTTGAATATTTGGAAAATCTTTCTAAAAAGTTAGAAAGAAAGCTAACCGATTCTGAAGTTTTCGGATTTTCGCAAATCAATTCAGAACACTGTCGTCATAAGATTTTCAACGGAACTTTTGTGATTGATGGTGAAGAAAAGCCAACGTCATTATTCAAACTCATCAAAAAAACATCCGAAGCGAATCCGAATGGAATTGTTTCGGCTTATAAAGATAATGTAGCCTTTATTCAAGGTCCTGTTGTGGAACAATTCGCTCCGAAAACAGCCGACAAACCTGACTTTTTCCAAACCAAAGATTTCGAATCGGTTATTTCGCTTAAAGCGGAAACCCATAATTTTCCGACTACGGTTGAGCCTTTTAACGGAGCTGCCACAGGTTCGGGAGGAGAAATCAGAGACCGTTTGGCAGGTGGACAAGGTTCGCTTCCATTAGCTGGAACAGCCGTTTATATGACTTCATACTCAAGATTAGAAGAATCAAGACCTTGGGAAAAAGCAATGGATGAAAGAGATTGGTTGTACCAAACTCCAATGGATATTCTGATAAAAGCCTCAAATGGAGCATCAGATTTCGGAAATAAATTCGGACAACCGCTTATTACAGGTTCTGTTTTGACGTTTGAACACGAAGAACACTTCGACAAGCTCAGTGTGACGAGAAAACTCGGTTTTGACAAAGTGATTATGCTTGCAGGTGGAATCGGTTACGGAAAGAAAGCCCAAGCTATCAAACAAAAGCCGAAAGAGGGAGATAAAATCGTAATTCTCGGAGGAGAAAATTACCGTATCGGAATGGGTGGAGCGGCTGTATCGAGTGCAGATACCGGAGCTTTTGGTTCTGGAATCGAGTTGAATGCTATTCAACGTTCGAACCCTGAAATGCAAAAACGTGCTGCCAATGCGATTCGTGCAATGGTAGAAGCTGACGAAAATCCGATTGTTTCCATTCACGACCACGGAGCAGGAGGACATTTGAACTGTCTTTCGGAATTGGTAGAAGAAACAGGAGGAAAAATTGATTTGGATAAATTACCTGTAGGCGATCCAACTCTTTCGGATAAAGAAATCATCGGAAACGAATCACAAGAAAGAATGGGATTAGTTATCGGACAAAAGGATATTGACCAACTAAAAACTGTTGCAGACAGAGAACGTTCTCCGATGTATGAAGTAGGTGAAGTTACTTCGGATAATCGCTTTGCGTTTGAATCGAAGGAAAAAGGAACAAAACCAATGGATTTCGACCTTTCGGATATGTTCGGAAGCAGTCCGAAAACCATTATGGAAGACGTTTCAGTTGAAACAAATTATTCCGATTTGGAATATTCACAAAGCGAGATTCCAACGTATTTGGAGCAGGTTTTACAATTAGAAGCTGTGGCTTGTAAAGATTGGCTGACCAACAAGGTTGACCGTTGTGTAGGAGGAAAAGTAGCCAAGCAGCAATGTACGGGAGCTTTGCAGTTACCTCTGAATAATGTGGGAGTTATGGCTCTCGATTACAAAGGAAAAGAGGGAATTGCCACCACAATCGGACATTCGCCACTCACGGCACTCATCGACCCTGTTGCAGGAAGTAGAAATGCCATTGCAGAGTCGCTTTCGAATATTGTTTTTGCTCCGCTTAAAGATGGTTTGAAAAGCGTTTCGCTTTCAGCTAACTGGATGTGGGCTTGTAAAAACAAAGGAGAAGATGCACGATTATACGAAGCAGTAAAAGGTTGTTCGGATTTTGCTATCGAATTGGAAATCAATATTCCGACCGGGAAAGATTCGCTTTCGATGAAGCAAAAATACCCGAATGACGAAGTGATTGCTCCGGGAACGGTTATTATTTCGGCTGCCGGAAATTGTAATGACATCACTAAAGTAGTTGAGCCGGTTTTAAAGAAAAACGGAGGAAATATCTACTATATCAACCTTTCGCAAGACGATTTTAAATTAGGTGGTTCGTCGTTTGCTCAAATTCTGAATAAAATCGGAAGTGAAGCTCCAACTATCAAAAATGCGGACTTCTTTAAAAGAGCTTTTAATGTATTCCAGGATTTGATTAAATCGGATTTAATTCAAGCAGGACACGATATCGGAAGCGGAGGACTAATCACCACACTGCTCGAAATGTGTTTTGCAGAGAATAATGTGGGAGCAGATTTTGACTTTTCCGCTTTAAGCGAAAAAGACACCGCTAAATTATTATTCTCTGAAAACATCGGAATCGTTTTCCAAGCTCAAAAAGAAGTAGAAAATATTTTAGAATCAAATGGAATTGAGTTTTTCAACATCGGAAAAGTAACGGAATCAAACACACTTTCTGTTACTAATAACGGAGAAAAATTGAACTTCATTATTTCTGAATTACGTGATGTTTGGTATAAAACTTCGTATTTGTTAGATGCGAAACAAACCAAAAACAACAAAGCGAAAGAACGTTTTGATAATTATAAAAAGCAAGAATTAAAATATACTTTTCCTTCACATTTTACAGGAAAGAAGCCAGTTTTACCAAACGGACAAAGACCAAAGGCAGCTGTTATTCGTGAAAAGGGAAGTAATTCCGAAAGAGAAATGGCAAATGCGATGTATTTGGCAGGATTTGACGTAAAAGACGTTCATATGACCGATTTGATTTCGGGTCGTGAAACGCTGGAAGACATCCAATTTATCGGAGCAGTCGGAGGTTTCTCGAATTCAGACGTATTGGGGAGTGCCAAAGGTTGGGCTGGAGCTTTTATGTATAACGAAAAAGCCAAAACCGCTTTAGAAAACTTCTTTAAACGTGAAGATACTTTGTCTGTCGGGATTTGTAACGGATGTCAGTTGTTTATGGAATTGGAAGTTATCAATCCGGAGCACGAAATTCACGGAAAAATGCACCATAATGATTCTCAAAAACACGAAAGCGGATTTACATCGGTAAGAGTGCAGAAAAATAATTCGGTAATGCTTTCGACTTTGGAAGGCTCAACTCTTGGAGTTTGGATTTCGCACGGAGAAGGAAAATTCAAACTGCCTTATTCGGAAGATCAATATAATATCGTAGCGAAATATGCTTACGAAAATTACCCTGCCAATCCGAACGGTTCGGACTTCAATACCGCTATGCTATGTGATGCCACAGGAAGACATTTGGTAACAATGCCTCACATTGAGCGAAGCATCTTCCAATGGAACTGGGCAAACTATCCAAACGGACGAAAAGATGAAGTTTCGCCTTGGTTAGAAGCGTTTGTGAATGCGAGGAAGTGGATTGAGGAGAGAAATAAGTAATGTATTTAACCCTTTCAGAATTCGAAACTCTGAAAGGGTTTTTTATTTATTACTGCATTTCCAAAAGAGCATTATTCATTTTATTTTGAATTTTTGTCATTCTGGAAAGTTGGCTTTTACATAGATCGTTTTCCGCTCTTTCCAGTTTAGAACCTAATCTTTCCGCTTTTTCTAATAAGGTTGCATATTCTGACATTGAAGAACTGTCTTCGTAGTCGATACTGCGAACAAACTCGATATATTCATCAACATATTCTTCGTAATCATCAATGATTTTATCCCAATCTTCTGAATGATAATCTTCTGAATCATTATTTTGTTTCAGATTGGCAAGTTGTTTTACTTTTCTGTAATTCAGTTCTTTGATGATTTCTGTATAATCGCTTTTTTCAGTTTCGGATTCTAATTCTTTTAAAAAGTTTTTAGCTTCATCTCTACTCATTTTATCGACCTTATCTTTTACCGCTTGCAAATGTGGTAACATACAATTTGCTATATCAATAGCTTCTTCTTCGGAAATATTGTTTGAATCTTCTATCGTTTTGATAGTCCCCAAACATTTTTCGAGGTTTTTAACTGTTTTTTGATTTTCATTTCCACCACAGGAAATCATTACAAAAGCCGAAGCGACAGCCATAACTGTCAGATTTAATTTAGTTTTCATATTAAAATATTATTTGATTTGGGACAAATGTATTTTGCCACTCCGACAAATTATGACCTAAAAAATATTTTTTTACCTCGTCATACTTTGGCGGAGTTAGAGTTTTAATTTGCAGAAAAAATAAAATCGTTATGGAAAAATTAAAATTAAAAGCAACTTCTTTTGAATGGTTTAGGGAAACGAATACCCATATTTCTCCTTTGTCTTTATATTACGGGTATTTTGAAAAAATCGCAAATTCTAAATCAATAGGTAATGTGGATATTACAGCTTTGAGAAAATGGATTCTTTCTGAATTAAAAAACGACATTCTGACCCAATATTATACGCAACGGTATATTGCTGAAAAGAAAAAGAACGGTTATTATATTCATTTTTTTATTCTTAAAAACAACATAATGATTTACCTGCATAATAGTTCCGTTGAAGTTTTTTTTAGTTCTGATTTGGAAGTTGAGGCAGAACAACTTCAAAAACGAATGTTATTTCTTCAAAATAAAAAGAAGAAAACAACAGAAATAAGGTTAATTACACAAAATGATAATAGTTTGACAACGACAGAAATCGAGCTTAAAAAACCTAAACTAAATTTCAGTTTATATTACAACGATGATTTTAAAGAAGTTCATCAGAATATTCTCAAAAATATCCGCAAACAAAACACCAAAGGTCTGTATTTATTTCACGGAGAACCCGGAACAGGAAAAAGCACTTACATCAAACACCTGATTCATCAACAAACCAAAGAAGTGATTTTTCTTTCTCCGAGAATTGCAGGAAATTTGGAAAATTTCTCTTTGACGGAATTTTTAATCAACAGGAAAAATTGTGTTTTGGTTATTGAAGATGCGGAAAGTCTTGTGGTTTCAAGAGATAACAAGCAAAATTCGGGATTGTCTTTTTTGCTGAATTTAACTGACGGATTATTAGGAGAAAGTTTAGGAATACAGATTATCGCAACTTTTAACACCGATGTCAGAAATATTGACAAAGCATTGTTGCGAAAAGGAAGATTGACCGCTATTTATGAATTTAAAAAACTTTCGGTAAACAAAACCAATGTTTTGTTGGAAAAATTAGGTAAAAACATTCAGGTCAATACAGAAATGTCTTTGGCTGATATTTTTAATTTGGATAAAGAAACCTATTACGAACCAAAAATCAGAAAAGCCATTGGTTTTGGAAGCTAAAAAAATATGAAACTCATACAAACTCTTGAAGAAATAGACCAAAAATTAGAAGAAACTGCTTCTGATATACGACTTATCAGCAAAAGCATTATGCAGTATTGTAATCAAAGTAATGTGTCTTTTAACCTAAAAAATTATAAGAAAGAATTAAGCTCATTAGAAAACAAATCGGGAATTTACATTTTTTACATAGTGAAAAAGCCAAATTGGATTTCTGATTTTAAAGAGAAATGGGAGAAAATTCCAAGTGATTTTGAACAACGTGCTTTATTATTTGAAAATGAAGGAATAGAGCGAATTACTTTGTATATGGGGAAAAGTCAAAATACTTGTAAACAAGTAATGAAACTTATTGAAAAATCGGATTCTGCATTACGACTTTTGGAACGTGCCAAAGCGAATCGGAAAAAGAAAAAACAATCCTTATTTGAAGATGAATTTCACGTAAGAATTATTGACCTTGACCCGAAATATTATTATTGGGTTGCCAATGATATTGAAAAAAATATACGAATGTATATCAAACCGATTATAGGAAAACAAGAGCCTTTTGTTAGTTATAAAGATTAAGATGATGAAAAATAGAGAAACCGTAGATTATAATAAAGGAAAAATAAACAGAATAGCTTTTGTCTTTAGTTGTCCCGGACAAGAGGAATTAAAGTCAGGAAAGTTAGTCTATGGAAAAACAGGGTACAATTTGGAACTTTTGCTTCAAGAATTAAAAAAGAGAGATTTTATTACAGAAAAATTTGAAAATAGATATGATTTTACGATTACAAATTCTCATAATGAAGTTCATTACAAAGCACTGAACAACAGAACAGAGCCTTTGAATTCCAAGATAAAAGAAATAAGTAATCTCAAAAGATTATTAGAAGAACTAAAAGAAGTAGAAGTAATTATTTGTTTTGGAGAAAAATCAAAATATGCTTTGCATCAAATCAAATATAAACTTAATGAAAAATCAAAAATACTTTACTCACGTCATTTAGGTTTGATGTCTTTAAATCAAATTAAATTAGAAAAAGAAATTACTAATCGTACAGAAGAAAGAATAAAAATTATAGCAAAAGATTTGATAAAACAATTCCAAAGCTAATGTCCAAAAAACACTACATCAAATGTCATTTATTAATCATTAACCAAATTCGGAAAAATCCTTGTTCGTTTAAGGAAATTAAAAATAGTATATTTGGAAATTAAAAGCTAAAAAATTATGAGCGGAAAACATCTGTCAGACTCAACACCTCGAATAGAAGTAGAAAAAAATATAGTCGAATCTTTACAAGTTAAATATGGTTGTGAATTTCAAAATAAAATAGAAGGGCTATCATTTCAACCTGACTTTTTTAATAAAGAAAAAATGATTATTGGCGAAATATATTCAGGTATTGATAAACTTAATTCTGCCCAAAAAAATAAAATTATGGCAGATTGCTTTAAATTAATTTCAATTGAAAAAAGTTTAGGAGGAGATTGGAATAAATACATTGTTGTAATAGATAACAAAATTGAAGAATCTTTGAAAGGAGATGGTTGGAGAAAGAAAGCAATGGAAGAAGCTAAAATTACACTTCTATTAGAAAAAATTTCAGAAGAAGACAGAAAGAAACTTGAGGAAACAAAAAAAAGACAGCAACAAGGAATGAAAATTTCAAAGGTTAATAAAAAATAACCAATGTCCAAAAAACACTACATTAAACGTCATTTATTAATCATTAACCGAATTCGGAAAAATCCTTGTTCGTTTAAGGAAATTGAGGATTATTTGGAACGAATGTTTTATAATTCAGACGAAAATTATTCATTTTCCAAACGGACGTTTGAACGTGATTTGAAAGAGATTCGGGAAATTTATAATATTGATATTCAGTATAACCGCTCTTCTAATACTTATGTAATAGAAGAAGATTATATGGATGAAAAAACACAACGAATCATCGAATCGTTTGAAATATATGATTTTTTAAGCCTGCCCGATTCGCTTTCGGAATATGTGTTGTTAGAAAAACGAAAACCATTAGCAACGGAGTATTTACAGGAACTTCTTTTTGCTATTAAAAACAAATACGAAGTCGAAGTTACACATCAAAAATTCGGGAATAATTCAAAAAATCCGACAAGAAAAGTTTATCCTTTAGCTTTAAAAGAAGCTTTGTTTCGTTGGTATTTGGTAGCTTTCGACCCGAATGACGGACAAATAAAAACTTTCGGATTGGAACGTATTTCGGAAGTTAAAACCCTGAAAACCATTTACTCTACAAAGGGAATTCCGTCTATGGAAGAAAAATTCCGACACTCCTACGGAATCATCACAGACGGAACAAAACCCGAAAAAGTGGTGCTGTCCGTTTTACCCGAAGAAATTGAATACCTTAAATCACTTCCTTTACATCATTCGCAAAAAATCGTTTCCGAAAACGAAAAAGAATGTATTGTCGAGCTTTTTATAAGTCCGACACGTGATTTTATAATGGAAATTCTCTCAATGGGAAAAGAAATTACCGTTCTTGAGCCTGTTTCGTTAAGGGAAAATATCACAGAAATCCTCAAAAAATCTTTGAGAAATTATAAAAAATAGTTTTCGTCATAGTTTGTCGGTTTGCGAGATTATTTTTGTCAAAAAAAACTATGAATTACAGAGCAAAACTTATAATTAAGGAATCGGAGCTTGAAAAACTCCGAGATGAAAAAAATCTTGCTGTAAAAGAGATGAAATACGAAAAAGCAAGTAACTTACGAGATTTGGAAATGCAAAAAGAATCCGAAATTGAGGAAATGGTTAAAAATCTTCAAGAACGATTTGACGAAATTCCTCTTACCAAACACAACTACGATGAATTAGAGGAATTAAGCAAAACGCTCTATTGGTATAACGATTATCAGAATCCACTCTTAAAAGAAAAAATAAAATCTGCTATAAAAAACCTGAAAGCCGAAAAAGAAGAAGCACTTTTGGCTCAAAACTTTAATTTAAGAGCTAAATTTAATGAAGAAATCAAATATCTGAAAGAACAATTGGACAAATAAAAAATATTCTTTTCTGAACTTTTCTACACAATTACAACTGTTTGGGGTGAAATTTCCACAACTAATAGTTTTGCTCAAGTACTTTTATTTTTTACAACTAATTGATAATCAGTAATTTAGATTTAATTCGGTTTTTACGGAACATTTATTGAATTTTTAAAGGCATAACCAATTAAAAATTATTGTTATGAAAAATGTATTTAAAATTTTCGGTATTGTTTGTTTAGCCTTTTTAGCTTTTTCGTGTAGTAAAGATGATGATCCTGCTAACAACGATGTATTTGTAGGAACGTATGACGGAAGTATAGGCTACAGCGGAGATGGAGAAACTATATCAGTCGATGATGGTTCAGTTACCGTAGTGAAAACTGGAAATAACTATTATTTTCGTTTTTCGGATGGAATTCCTGACTTAACAGGTGTTGAATTTGAAAACGACGGAGATAATGTACTATTGAATGTTGATTTCGAAGAAGGAATTAAATACATCCGTATTACCGCTTCAACCTTAGAAATCCTATACTCTAAAGACGATGCAACTTGGACAGCCAATTGCGATAGGTAATATACTGACTAAAAGAGCCTGTTAAAACAGGCTCTTTTTATTTATTTGCTAATCACTCCATAAACTTTTCCTTTTAGTTTTTTTCCGATAAAAGGCGAGTTTTTCGATTTTGAAAGTATGTCCTTTTCAGAAAAAACATAAGAAACATCAGGATTAAAAAGCGTCATATTTGCTTTTTGTCCGATTTCTATTGGATTGTTTTCAATTTTGAAAACAGATTTTGAAAGCGTTAATTTTTCGATAATCAAATCCAAAGGAAGTATTGAGTTCAAAGCTCCGAAAACCGTTTCCAAACCGATAATTCCGTCTGTTGCTTTGTCGAACTCTAATTTTTTGTGTTCAATATCAAGCGGATTATGGTCTGACGTAATCATATCAATCGTTCCGTTTTTCAGTCCTTTGATAAGAGCCTGAACATCTTCTTTGGTTCGAATTGGAGGGTTTACTTTGTAGTTCGAATCAAATCCTTCTAGAACTTCATCCGTAAAGAAAAGATTGTGAACAGTAACGCTACACGTTACGTTCAGTCCTTTTGCTTTTGCCTCTTTTATCAGCTCAACCGATTTTTTGGTAGAAATAGTTGGAATGTGTAATTTTCCTCCTGTATATTCTAAAAGGAGTAAATTTCTTGCAATTTGCAAATCTTCCGAAAGGTTTGGAATTCCTTTCATTCCGAGTTTTGTTGAGGTTTCTCCCTCATTAGCAATTCCGCTTCCTTTAATATTTTTGTCTTGGGAAAAAGCAATTACAAGTCCGTCAAAATCCTGAACATATTGCAAAGCCAATTTCAGAACATTCGCATTTTCGATAGGTTTTTTGTAATCTCCGAAAGCGACAGCTCCTGCATTTTTCATATCAAAAAGCTCCGCCAAATTATGTGTGTCACTATCTTTGGTCATAGCTGCAATCGGATATAATTTTACAGAATGTCCGTTTGCTTTCTGCTTTACGAAGTTGATAAGTGCCTGATTATCTAAAACCGGGTTGGTATTAGGATTAAGAGCCACAGCCGTAAATCCTGATTTTAAAGCAACATCAAGTCCGTTTTTTATGGTTTCTCGTTCTTCAAATCCTGGTTCTCCAAAACTAACCGAACTATCAAACCAACCCTCCGAAACGTGAAGATTTTCGTGTTCGATGACTTCAAAACCTTTTTCTGTTTCGATTGATTTTGCAATTTCTGTAATGATTCCGTTTTCGATTTTAATATCTACAACCTGATTGTGATACTTGCTTCGGGAATCAATGACTTTAGCTTTTTTTAATATTTTGTTCATTGTGTTGTTTAATATCTTACAAAGATAAGAAACTGTTTAAATTAATCTTTAATCTGTCCCAAAACCTCCAAAGCCCGTTTCATACTTTTAATATTTTCAAACGAAAGTAACAATCGTAACCCGTTGTGGGTTTCTTTTTCTTTCATTTTGCAGAGAGAAATAACAACCAGTTATTTTAGCTCTAAATCTTCTGTTTTATCTCCAATTTTCCCTTGCCATTTCTGACTGTGGTAGTTATGTTCTATTTTATCGTATTTGACAGGTGCTAAAATTTCTCCTTTGGGAGTTATTATTCCGTACTTATTATTGCTTTTTACGATAAGAACTTTCTTTTCAAACACAATTTCATCATATTCAAAATCAGTAACAAGTTTTTCAGAATGGAAAACAGCAAATTTTCCGTCCTTTTTTACAGTAAGAAATTCTACCTCATAATTAGACGTATATGGGTTAGAAATAGGTTGAATATCATCATATTTTATTTCAAGGACATTTGTTCCGTCCCTTTTAATCAAACCGGATTTGCTATTTTCTTCAACTATCAACAAACGACCGTCAGCTGTTCTGATGTTATCGTATATAATAGATGTTTCTTGCCAAGTAGAAAAATCTATAAGCAATATTTTATTATCTCTTTTTGCCAAAATCTGAAAAGGATATTCATCTTTAGCATAAATCACTCGTAATGCATCATATATTGGGGGTAATTTCTCTTTAAAATCAGAATCTAACACAGTGATTCCTTTATTTGTATATGCTTTTATGTATTTTCTCAACTCATCTGTTTCCTTACCTTCTTCGTCTAAAGAAAAAATAAGTACAGCATATTCATTACTTAATTTTTTGTTATTAAAGTCTATAAAAAAGTATCTTTTATCTTCTACTACTAATAATCCTAATTGAGTAAGCCGTATTTGTTTGTATTCAAAAGGAACAAGTGCTTTGTTTTTGTTGTTTATAATTCCAACCTTACCGTTTCTTTGTATAATTGCATAATCTTTATTAGCAAATAGAACAAATTCATATTCAATTTTACCATAAATAGATTCATCTATAAAAGCCTTTACCACATCTTTTTTGTAGAGTACATCTGTTTTATATTTGTTTTTTGTAAAGAAAGGGTTATTGCTTGTAAGGTATAAAAATGATTCACGAGAATATCTGTTTTTATGTATTGACAAATAATATGATTGTTTGACATTTTCGTTATTCCCGCCAGAATTCCTTCCATCTCCCATATAGCTACCTTCTCTTAATTCATTTTTTAATATGTTCAATTTAAGCGAAACGAGCTTACTTCCGCTTCCTGCTTGATAAGTTCTCTTAAATTCAGGTTTTTCGTAGATAAGAGTTTTGATTTCTACATATTCTTCTGATTTTTCAAATGCTCTTTCCGCTCGATACAAAGGAAAAAAATGAATGTCAGAATTTTCTTTATAATCCTTAATTACAATTTGTTTCAACAAATCATATAACTCTTTTTCTTCCTCATTAATTTCCTTTAAAGACTTGAAATCTGTCAATTCTTGGGAATAATTTGAAAATGAAGTTAGTAATGCTATTATTAAAATGTATTTTCTCATCTCATTTTTTTTATCTGTCAAAGTTATTCATTTTTTAACATATCCAACACCTCCAAAGCCCGTTTCATACTTTTGATATTTTCAAACGAAAGTAACAATCGTAACCCGTTTCGGGTTTCTTTTTCTTTCATTTTGCAAAGGGTTGGGTTTTGCTGAACAAACAACAAAACCTTTCTGAATTTTTCAGACTGGTAAAAATCTGATTGTTGGTCAGCTATGAAATAAGCAACCATTTTGTTTTGTTTCAAGATGACTTTTTCGATTCCGAATTCGGTTGCAATCCATTTTATTCGTAAGCTGTCCAAAAGCGATTTGGCTTGTCTTGGTAATTGTCCGAATCGGTCAATCAGTCGTTGTTCGTACTGTTGTAATTCGTCTTCTGTTTTTAAATCGGATAACTCGTTGTACAGGCTTAGTCGTTCCGAAACCTGATTGACATATTCGTCAGGGAACAATAATTCCAAATCCGTATCAATCGAAAATTCCTTGACGAAATTCTTTTCTTCAACCGAATTTTCATCTTCATACAACTCTTTAAACTCGTTTTCTTTGAGTTCTTCGATGGCTTCGTTCATGATTTTTTGGTAGGTTTCAAAACCGATTTCGTTGATAAATCCGCTTTGTTCTGCTCCCAACAAATCTCCTGCACCTCTGATTTCGAGGTCTTTCATCGCAATATTGAAACCACTTCCTAAATCAGAAAAACGTACCAAAGCATCTAATCGTTTTCGTGCTTCTTCGGTCAAAGTCGAAAAAGACGGAGTAATGAAATAACAAAACGCCTTTTTGTTGCTTCGTCCCACACGACCTCGCATCTGGTGCAAATCAGAAAGTCCAAAATTGTTGGCATTATTGATAAAAATCGTATTGGCATTCGGAACGTCGAGTCCGCTTTCGATAATAGTTGTTGAAACTAAAACATCGAATTCTCCGTTCATAAACCCGAGCATCAATTCTTCGAGTTTCTTACCGTCCATTTGTCCGTGACCGACAGCAATTTTAGCATCGGGAACCAATCGCTGAATCATTCCGGCTACTTCTTTGATGTTTTCGATTCGGTTATGAATAAAAAAAACTTGACCTCCACGTTGAATTTCATAAGCAACCGCATCTCTGATTACTTCTTCGCTAAACGACACTAGTTGCGTTTCAATCGGATAACGATTAGGCGGAGGCGTAGTAATGACCGACAAATCTCGAGCTGCCATAAGCGAAAACTGCAACGTTCTCGGGATTGGTGTTGCTGTCAAAGTCAAGGTGTCGATATTGTGACCTATGGTTTTGAGTTTGTCTTTTACGTTTACTCCGAATTTTTGCTCTTCATCGACAATCAAAAGTCCTAAATCTTTGAACTTTACGTCTTTGCTCACCAATTGATGCGTTCCGATAAGGATATCCACTTTTCCTTCTTCCAGAGCTTTGAGCGTTTCAGCTTTTTGTTTGGCTGTTTTGAATCGGTTGAGGTAATCGACTCTCACAGGCATATCTTTTAGCCTTTCGGAAAAAGTTTTGTGATGCTGAAAAGCCAAAACCGTAGTCGGAACCAGCACAGCAACTTGTTTTCCATTGTCAACTGCTTTAAAAGCTGCTCGAATGGCAACTTCGGTTTTCCCGAAACCAACGTCTCCACAAACCAATCTATCCATAGGTCTGTCTGATTCCATATCGGCTTTTACGTCTTGCGTGGCTTTGGATTGATCGGGAGTATCTTCGTAAATAAACGAGCTCTCCAATTCGTATTGCAAATAGCTATCGGGAGCAAATGCAAAACCTTTTTCGGTTCTACGCTTAGCATACAACTGAATCAGATTGAACGCAATATGCTTCACTCTGGCTTTGGTTTTTTGTTTCAAAGCCTTCCAAGCTCCCGAACCGACTTTGTAGATTTTAGGCGGAGTTCCGTCTTTCCCATTGAATTTTGCGATTTTGTGAAGCGAATGAATACTCACATATACGATGTCATTTTCAGCATACACCAATTTGATGGCTTCTTGCATTCTACCTTCGACTTCAATTTTCTGCAAACCTCCGAATTTTCCGATTCCGTGGTCGATATGCGTAACGTAATCTCCAACCGTTAGGGAATTTAATTCCTTTAACGTAATGGTTTGCTTTTTGGAATAACCGTCTTTGATTTTAAACTTGTGATATCGTTCGAAAATCTGATGGTCAGTATAGCAAACGATTTTTAGATCTTCGTCAATGAATCCTTGAAATAGTGGAAATACAAACGATTTATAATTCTTCCAATCTTCGTTTTCTTCACCTGAAATCGACTGAAAAATATCGTCAAAACGCTTGCTTTGTGCTTCGCTTGAGCTGAACAAAAAGTTCTGATATCCTAACTTTTGGTTTTCAATCAAATTATCTCGCAACAAATCAAACTGTTTGTTAAAAGACGGTTGCGGTTTGGTGTTGAATTGAAATGCTGCTTTGATATCAAATACAGGTTTTCCGGAAAGTTCCACATACGTAAAAAGCTCTGCTCTATCCAAAAATTCTGCTTTTGAGAGGAATAATTCATCAGGAGATTGATGTTTGATATCGGATGAAAATCCTGCAAAAGTTTCTTTCGCTTTTTCGAATACTTTATCTAACTGGTGGGTAAGTAATTCTGTATTTTCAGCAAAAATGACGGTTTTATCAGAAATGTATTCCAAAAAACTCTCTCGTTTTTCTTGCGAAAATTTGTTTTCGATATTCGGAATAATGGTAATCTTTTTTTGCGGTTCAACCGAAAGTTGGGTTTCTACATCAAAACTTCGGATAGAATCTACTTCGTTTCCGAAAAATTCGATTCGGTATGGGTTGTCATTCGAAAATGAAAACACATCTATAATTCCTCCCCTAACCGAAAATTCTCCCGGTTCGGAAACAAAATCCACTCGTTTGAAGTTGTATTCAAATAGTGTTTCGTTGATAAAATCAATCGAAAGTGAATCTCCAACACCCATTTTCAGGGTATTTCGGTCTAACTGCTTTCGAGTAACCACTTTTTCAAAAAGTGCTTCCGGATAAGTTACAATAACACACGGTTTTTTTCGAGAGTTGATTCTGTTGAGCACCTCCGCTCTCAAAAGAACATTTGCATTATCGACATCTTCGATTTGATAAGGTCTTCTGTGCGAACTCGGGAAAAACAATACATCTTTTTCTCCGATTAGGTTTTCCAAATCGTTCAGATAATAGGCAGCTTCTTCCTTGTTCTGAAAAATCAAAAGAAAAGGCTTATCGCTTTTTTCAAACAATGCCTGAACCACAAACGAAGTCGAAGAACCTGCAAGTCCGTTAATTGAAATTTTGTTTATTTTATTAGAAATTGCCTCTGAAATTTGCCTGATTTTAGGTAATTCAGAATATTTTTTGGAAATAACCGTATGATTCATTTTGCAAAGATAATAAGAGAAAAGAAGATAGAGAAAAGAAAAAAGAATCAAAAAAATGTAAAATTAATTTTACTATATGTAAAGTTTATTTTACATTTGTCTCGAACTTAAAATTATTACTTATGAAAACATCGTATTTATTTCCGTATAGGTTTAAAAGAGTTAGCGGAATTGTGTTTTGGGTATCGTTAGTATTGCTTATACTTTTATATTCCTATTCAAATCTTTTTAATAGTATAAATCCTGAAATTAATGTGTTTGCCATTCGAGGTGAACCTATTTTTGAAAAAGACGAAAGCGGAACATTTCTTCTTGCGGAAAAATGGTTTACCATTACAAAAACCCAAATATTAGATGAGATTTTATTTTTATTACTAATAATAAGTGGACTTATTTACGCTTTTTCTAAAGAAAAAACAGAAGATGAAATGGTTTCAAAAATCCGTTTGGACAGCTTGGTTTGGGCTACTTATTTTAACTATATCGTAATTTTACTTTGTTATATGTTTGTGTACGGGTTTGCTTTTTTGAATGTAATGATGGTTGCCCTTTTTTCGCATTTGCTGTTTTTTATTATTCGATTTCGATGGATGATGTACAAACAAAATAAGATTTCTGATTATGAAGAATAACATTAAAATACAACGTGCCATAGCTAATTTGACCCAAGCCGAATTAGCCGAAAAAATCGGAGTAAGCCGACAAACCATAAATGCAATGGAACTCGGAAAATACGTTCCCTCAACCGTTTTGGCTCTCAAAATTTCTAAAGTTTTTGAGAAATCCGTAAATGAAATTTTTGAGTTAGAAGAAACGGATTAAGTAAACTTACCGTACAAATTTCGGGAAATAAAAAAGCGTAACTATTGATTATCAATAAGTTACGCTTTACTTTAGTAGCGGGAACAGGACTCGAACCTGTGACCTTCGGGTTATGAGCCCGACGAGCTGCCTACTGCTCTATCCCGCGATTTGTGAGTGCAAATATACAACAAAATATTATATTACGCAAATAGATAAACATATTTTAATTCAATATTCGAATTACCTTATCAATTCCGTCCACTTTTTTGATATTGTCAATCAATCTTTTCAGAACGGTATTGTTCGGAACAACAACGGAAATCTGTCCGTTAAAAATTCCTGCATCACTGCTCAACGAAATGCTCCGTATATTTACCTGCATATTGTTTGAAATAACTTTAGTCAGTTCGTTAGTAAGCCCGAGCGAATCCATTCCTGTGATTTTTAAAGTAGCTTTGAATTCCTGTTGTGAGGAATCAATCCATTTGGCAGGAATGATGCGATAAGCATAATTTGAACGCAAACTAATCGCATTCGGACAATCCGTTTTGTGGACTTTAATTCCCTCATTTATCGTAACAAACCCGAAAACTTTATCTCCCGGTATCGGATTACAGCAACTCGAAAGTTTGTAGTCGAGCTTTTCTTCGTCTTTCCCGAAAACCAATAAATCATAATTTTGACTGATTTCGTTTCTTTGAATTTCTTCCGGATTAACCGTCGGACTACTTCGTTTGATTTTCTTGAAAAAATTCATAAAGCTACTGCTCTTTTGAGCCGCAAACTCCTTGAGTTGTTGGTTGTTGATTGTTCCGATTCCGGCACGGTAAAACAAATCCAAACTCGTTTTTAATTTAAAGAATACGACAAGTTCGTTTATCGTATTTTCGTTAAGCGTAATTTTCAAATGTCGCAACTTTCTTTCGAGGATTTCTTTTCCTTCTTCGGCTATTTTCTTAATGTCTTCGTTTAGAACATTTCGAATTTTGTTCTTTGCCCTCGAAGTAGTTACATAATCCAGCCAGTTGGCAGTCGGTTTTTGATTTTGTGAAGTGATGATTTCGACTTGGTCACCACTTTTTAGTTCATGGTTTAACGGGACGAGCTTTCCGTTCACACGAGTTCCACGAGTTTTGAGTCCGATATCGGTATGTATGCTAAACGCAAAATCCAAAGCGGTTGCTCCTTTCGGAAGCGAACGGATTTCGCCTTTTGGGGTAAAGACATAAATTTCTTTGGAATACAGATTCAGCTTAAAGTCTTCTACGAAATCAACCGCATTCGATTCCTGATTTTCCAAAGCCTCACGCAACAGGTTTACCCATAAATCCAAGCTGTTTTCTTCTCTTTCTCCTTGTTTGTATTTGTAATGAGCCGCATATCCTTTTTCAGCTATTTCGTCCATTCGCTCACTTCGGATTTGCACTTCAACCCAACGTCCTTTTGGCCCCATAACGGTAATATGCAAGGCTTCGTATCCCGTAGATTTTGGAGCAGAAATCCAATCTCGCAACCGGCTCGGACTCGGTCTGAAGTGGTCGGTAACAATCGAATAAATCTTCCAAGCCGCAAATTTTTCTTCATTGGGCTTACTTTTGTAAACTATCCGTAAAGCAAATTTATCGTAAACTTCGTCAAAAGTTACGTTTTGAGTTTTTATTTTTCTCCAAATGGAATAAATAGATTTCGGTCGTCCTTTTATGGAATAATCCAATCCCTCTTTGTCCAAAGATTCTTTCAGAACGTCAGAAATACTCTTTATATAAGCGTCCTGTTCTTCTTTGGTTTCTTTCATTTTACTGACAATGTCCTCATAAACTTCGGGTTCGGTATATTTCAACCCTAAATCTTCGAGTTCGCTCTTGATGTTGTACAAGCCTAATCTGTGAGCAAGTGGAGCATATATATAAAGTGTTTCTGATGCAATTTTTGCCTGTTTGTAATCAGCCATTGATCCCATTGTCTGCATATTATGCAATCGGTCGGCAATTTTGATGAGGATTACCCGAACATCGTCATTCAGGGTAAGTAACATTTTACGGAAATTTTCCGCTTGAAGCGAAATGTCCTGATCGGTTTTTACTTGAGCGATTTTGGTTAACCCCTCTACGATTTGTGCTATTTTCGGGTTGAACATCCTCTCGATATCCTCAACCGTAATCGGAGTATCTTCCACGACATCGTGCATCAGGGCAGCCGCAATAGAGGTTGGCCCCAAACCGATTTCGGAAGCTACAATTTTAGCCACTGCAATCGGATGGAAAATATAAGCCTCTCCTGACTTTCTTCTTTGGTCTTTGTGAGCCTCAACAGCTACATCAAAAGCCTTGCGAATCAGCTTTTTATCATCGTCATTCAAAGTCTGATAGCTGATTCGTAACAACTCTTTGTACTCCTTTGCTATTGCTTTATTTTCTTCTTCTAATTCAAGCTCTGTCATACTTCAAAATCTATAACCTAAAATTACAACATTTCTTCTGAATTGCAATCACAATTTTAAAAGAAATTTTAAAAAAAATAAAAAATATGATTTTTTCAAAAAAAAACACTAATTTGCAGGATATTGAACAAACACCTATACTGCTATGAGTGAGATTACAAGATTATTTGATTTTCCGTATTATCAGCTGAAAAATCATCCGTTAAGCGATGCTTTGGTAACAAAACACAACGGAACTTGGGAAAAAACGTCAACCCAAGAATACATTAATAAAGCAAATGCTGTTTCGAGAGCTTTATTAAAATTAGGAGTACAAAAAAACCAAAAAATAGGAATTATTTCGTCAACCAACCGAACGGAATGGAATATTATGGATGTCGGAATCCTGCAAACAGGAGCTCAAAACGTGCCGATTTACCCAACTATTTCCGAAACGGATTACCAGTTTATTCTGAATCATTCCGAATCGGTGTATTGTTTTGTTTCGGATAAAGAAGTTTTTGACAAACTGAATGCTGTTAAGCACAATATTTCGACTTTGAAAGAAATTTATTCGTTTGACGAAATTCCGGGTTGTAAAAATTGGAAAGAACTTTTGGAATTAGGTGCAGACCAGTCCAATCAAAACGAAGTGGAAGAACGCAAAAACTCAATTCAAACCGATGATTTGGCAACGTTAATCTATACTTCGGGAACAACAGGACAACCCAAAGGAGTAATGCTTTCGCACAAAAATATCATTTCAAATGTATTGGGAAGTTCAAACCGAGTTCCCTTTGAAGTCGGACAATATAAAGGGCTTAGCTTTTTACCGATTTGTCATATTTTTGAAAGAATGATTGTTTATCTCTATCAATATTATAGCGTTTCGATACATTTTGCCGAAAGTATCGAAAAAATCAGTGACAACCTCAAAGAAGTAAAACCTCACGTAATGACGGTTGTTCCGAGATTATTAGAAAAAGTGTACGATAAAATTTATGCCAAAGGAGCAGATTTGACAGGAATCAAAAAGAGATTATTCTTCTGGGCTTTGGATTTAGGTTTTGAGTATGAGCCTTACGGAGCAAAAGGAAGTTGGTACGAGTTCAAACTAAAGATTGCTAAAAAGCTGATTTTCAGCAAATGGCAAGAGGCTTTGGGAGGACAGTTGAAATTACTCGTTTCGGGAAGTGCTCCACTTCAACCTCGTTTGGCAAAAGTATTTACAGCTGCGGGAATCCCTGTTATGGAGGGTTACGGGCTTACCGAAACTTCACCTGTAATTTCCGTAAATGATATGCGAAACGGAGGTTTTAGAGCGGGAACTGTAGGAAGACCGATTGATAATGTGGAAGTCAAAATTGCCGAAGACGGAGAAATCTTGTGCAAAGGACCAAACGTGATGATTGGCTACTACAAAGACCAAGAAAAAACAGACGAAGTGCTGAAAAACGGATATTTCCATACGGGAGATATAGGGGAAATTGACAAAGATGGCTTTTTGAGAATTACCGACCGCAAAAAAGAAATGTTCAAGACTTCGGGAGGAAAATATGTAGCCCCTCAATTACTCGAAAACACATTCAAACAGTCTCGTTTTATCGAACAGGTAATGGTAATCGGAGAAGGCGAAAAAATGCCTGCTGCACTGATTCAGCCAAGCTTTGATTTTGTAAAAGACTGGGCTAAAATTAAAGGTTTTGAAATCGGAGAAACCAATGCAGAAATCGCATCTAACCCACAAGTTGTCGAAAGAATCGGAAGATCAGTTGATGAATTAAACAAAAACTTCGGAAATTGGGAACAAGTGAAAAAGTTTGAGCTCACACCCGATATATGGTCGATTGATGACGGACATCTCACTCCGACAATGAAGCTAAAACGAAAAATTATTTTAGCTAAATATAAGGATTTGTACGATAAGATTTACAGAGGTTAAGGACATACCTGTCTGCCCTGCCCTTCCGGCAGACGACAGGCAGGGAGAACGATAACAGAATACGGACTTAACGAAATGCATATCAATCCCTATAAAAAAATAGACAACTCTCCTCTGATTGTTTTCCGTATTTTCTTCGGATTGCTGTTAGCTGCGGAATCTTTCGGGTCGATTATCACGGGTTGGGTAAGGAGTGTTTTTGTAAAACCCGAACTCGATTTTCAACATATCGGATTTCAGTGGCTCGTTCCGCTTGACGGCAACGGAATGTATTTTTACTATGCGATTATGGGAGTTTTCGGACTTGGAGTAATGCTCGGGTATAAGTACAGATTCAGTATGATTGCTTTTACTCTGATGTGGACGGGAGTTTATCTGATGCAAAAATCAGCTTATAACAATCATTATTATATGCTGGTTTTGGTTTGTCTGATAATGATTTTTCTTCCTGCCAACCGATATGCCTCGATTGATGCCAAACAAAATCCCGAAATAAAATCCGATTCGATGCCTGTCTGGATAAGTTGGATTATGATTTTACAGGTTGCGGTTGTTTATTTTTACGCAACACTTCACAAGTTTTATCCCGATTGGCTCAACGGAACTTTTACCCGAATTTTATTTTCGGATAAAACACATTATCCGATTGTAGGAAGCCTGTTTTCAAAGGAATGGTTTTATTTGTTTATCGCTTATATGGGAATCATTTTTGACGGATTGGTTATTCCTTTATTGTTGTGGAAACGAACTCGGAATTTAGCTTTGTTAGCCTCTTTGGTTTTTCATTTGTTTAATTCTGTTATTCTTCAAATCGGGATTTTCCCTTATTTTGCGTTGAGTTTTGCGGTTTTCTTTTATGCTCCCGAAACTATCCGAAGAATTTTTTTGAGGAAAAAGCCACCGTTTACCGAAGTCGGAAATTCGTACGAAAACAGAAAATCATTGCTTTATTTTATGATTCCGTTTTTTGTGATTCAGATGATTTTGCCTTTAAGACATCATTTTATAAAAGGCGATGTACTCTGGACAGACGAAGGGCATCGGTTGAGCTGGAGAATGATGTTGCGTTCCCGAAGCGGATTCGTAACTTTTACGGTTGAAGACAAAACAACAGGAGAAAGGACAAGATATAATTTGTATGAAAAAGTAAAATCCAAGCAGCTGCGATTGGTTGCCTCCCAATCAGACGGAATCTGGCAAATGGCTCAACACATCAAAAAAGAATATGCAGAGCAAGGAAAAGATGTAGCGGTTTATGCCAAAGCAATGGTTTCCGTAAACGGACATCCTCACAAGCAATATACAGACGACACCGTTGATTTAGCCTCTGTAAAGTGGGAATATTTCAAACATTCGGAGTGGGTTTTGTTGTATGATGAAAATGATTAGTGTTGTATAAAAAACAGAAAAACCAAAATAAATTATTACAAAAAAAAACCTTGTTTTTCAGTGCTTTAGCACAAATGTCGTAAAAATGTCGTAATAATAACGCTATCAAAAGCGATATTTGCGAGGTAGTTTTGCCCTGAATTTTAAATGTATTTATTTATGAAAACTATCGGACAAAAAATTACGGAAATTAGAAAGCAAAAAGGACTTTCACAGGAAGAATTATCAGAAAATTCTAAAGTAAGCCTACGGACTATTCAAAGAATCGAAAAAGACGAAACCGACCCGAGAGGAGCAACGCTAAAAGCAGTTTGTGATGCTTTACAAATCAATATCGAAGATATTTTAGATTACGGAAAGCACGAAGACAAAACCTATCTTATTTTTCTTCATCTTTCGGTTTTGATGTTTTGGTTTATTCCTTTTGGGAATATTATTCTGCCTTTGATTTTGTGGTTGAACAAAAGAGATAAAATTGTTGATGCAGGTATTCAGGGAGCTAATATCTTGAATTTTCAGATTCTTTGGACAATTATATCCAACATATGTGTGATTATGTTTGCTGTTTTTGCTTTAAGAGGTATAACAGAAAAAGGACTTTCTTATACTTTTCTTCTTGTCGCTCTTGGCTTCTACCTTATAAACTCCATTTACCCTATTATAAATGCTATTCTTATCAAAAAAGGAAAAACAGGAAAATTCTATCCTGAAATTATCCGTTTTGTAAAGGCTTAAAAACTTTCAAACTCCGACAGAGTTGCACTCTGTCGGAGTTACATCTATTCTCCGTTCTCTATTCTCTGTTTTCTTAAAAAACCGTACCTTTGCATTCTTGCAATTTTTCTATGAAAACAACAGATATTTCGACATTAGACCCGAAGAAAAACATACTTATCAAAGGTGCGGGACTGCACAATCTGAAAGATATTGATGTAGCCATTCCGAGGAATAAATTGGTTGTGGTTACGGGACTTTCGGGATCGGGGAAATCGTCTTTAGCTTTTGATACACTATATGCAGAGGGACAAAGACGCTATGTGGAAAGTTTGTCTTCGTATGCAAGGCAGTTTTTAGGAAGATTAGACAAACCCAAAGTCGAATACATCAAAGGAATTGCTCCTGCTGTGGCTATTGAGCAGAAAGTTAATACGACCAATGCCCGTTCGACAGTCGGAACATCAACCGAAATTTACGATTATCTGAAATTGTTGTATGCTCGAATCGGAAGAACAATTTCGCCTGTTTCGGGTCAGGAAGTCAAAAAACATTCGGTTACCGATGTGATTAACTTTGTAAAAGAGCAAAGTTTAGACGAAAAATGGCTTTTGTTAGCACTTGTTTCGGTTGAAAAAAGCCGAAGTCTGAAAGAGAAATTAAGCATTTTACTGCAACAGGGATTTGCGAGAATTTTGGTCAATAACCAAACCATTCGTTTGGAAGATTATCTGACTTCATTCCACGAAAAAAACAACAAAGACGAAATTTTCATCATCATTGACCGAATCGTAATCAAAGACGATGAAGATTTTTACAATCGTTTGGGAGATGCGGTTGATACTGCTTTTTATGAGGGAAAAGGCGTTTTATTCTTGCAACAATTAGACGATAATAACCGTTTTGAATTCAGCAATTTGTTTGAATTGGACGGAATTTCGTTTACCGAACCCAACACGCATTTGTTCAGTTTCAACAATCCGTATGGAGCTTGTCCTGTTTGCGAAGGCTACGGAAACATCATCGGAATTGATGAAGAACTGGTGATTCCAGATTCTTCGTTGTCGATTTTTGAAGGTGCCGTTGCCGCTTGGAAAGGGGAAACGATGAGTTGGTACAAAGACCAATTGGTCAATAATGCGTATAAATTCGATTTTCCGATTCATAAACCATATTTCGAACTGACCGAACAACAAAAAGAATTAGTTTGGACAGGAAACAAGTATTTTACAGGACTCAACGGATTTTTTGCAGAACTCGAAAGTCAGAATTATAAAATTCAGAATCGGGTTTTGCTTTCGAGATACAGAGGAAAAACCAAATGCCACGTTTGTAAAGGAAAACGATTAAAAACCGAAGCCAATTACGTCAAGATAAACGGGATGTCGATTTCGGATTTGGTGGATATGCCAATTATCAAACTGATTCCGTTTTTTGAAAATCTTGAGCTGAACGACTACGAAAAACAGGTTTCAAAACGTTTACTCCTCGAAATCAACAACCGACTTCAATTTTTGGATAATGTAGGACTAAATTATCTGACTTTAAACCGAAATTCTTCTACACTTTCAGGTGGAGAATCACAACGGATAAATTTAGCGACTTCGTTAGGGAGTAGTTTGGTCGGCTCGATGTATATTTTGGACGAGCCGAGCATTGGTTTGCACCCGAAAGATACGGAACGTCTTATAAATGTCCTACAAGACCTCCGAAATCTCGGAAATACCGTAATTGTAGTGGAACACGATGAAGATATTATGAAACAAGCTGATTATATCATCGATATTGGTCCTGAAGCAGGAAGTTATGGAGGAGAGGTTACAGCACTCGGAACGTTTAATGAAATTTTAAAACAAGATTCGCTTACTTCTCAATATCTGAACGGAAAAATGCAGATTGAAATTCCGAAAAAACGTAGGAAATTCAAAAATCATATCGAAGTTATCGGAGCAAGGGAAAACAATCTGAAAAACATAAATGTTACTTTTCCACTCGAATGTCTGACGGTTGTAACCGGAGTTTCAGGAAGTGGAAAAAGTACGCTTGTCAAGAAAATTCTGTATCCTGCCATGCAAAAACAGATTTTAGGATACGGAGAAAAAGCGGGGCAATTCTCGAAATTAGACGGAAGCTATTCGCATATCAAAAACGTAGAATACATCGACCAAAACCCAATCGGAAGAAGTTCACGTTCCAATCCTGTTACGTATATCAAGGCTTATGACGAAATTCGTGATTTGTTTTCCAAGCAGAAATTATCCAGTTTAAGAGGTTATCAGCCCAAGCATTTTTCATTTAATGTGGAGGGAGGACGATGTGAAATCTGTAAAGGCGATGGAGAAGTTACTATCGAAATGCAGTTTATGGCTGATGTTCATTTGGAATGTGAGGTTTGTAAAGGAAAGCGTTTCAAAAAAGAAATCCTCGAAGTAAATTTCAACGGAAAAAATATTGATGATGTTTTGCGAATGACCATTGATGATGCGATTTCGTTTTTTCAAGCTAATAATCAACCGAAAATCGTTCAGAAATTACAGCCTTTGCAGGACGTTGGTTTGGGATATGTACAGCTTGGACAATCGTCTTCCACACTTTCGGGAGGAGAGGCTCAACGGATTAAATTAGCTTCGTTTTTGGTAAAAGGAGTAACCAAAGACAAAGTTTTATTCATTTTTGACGAGCCTACCACAGGACTGCATTTCCACGATATTAAAAAATTATTGGCTTCGTTTGATGCTCTGATTGACAAAGGACATTCCGTTGTGATTATCGAACACAACCTCGACCTTATAAAATGCGCCGACTATATCATAGATATAGGTATTGAAGGAGGCGAAAACGGAGGAAACCTTATCGCTTTCGGAACTCCCGAAGAAGTTGCGAAAAATAAGAAGTCGGTTACGGGGGAGTATCTAAAAGAGAAATTGTAATCGGTCTTTTTTAATTTTAATAGTTTTTATGTAATTTTACTCAAAAAACAGACAATACTATGAATAAAATATTAGTTATTACGATAATTTCTATTTTGCTTTTTTCTTGTAACTCTAAAGAGCAAAACGAGCTTTTAGTACAAGAAAATGAGTTGTTAAAGAAAGAATTAGAAATTGAAAAAAGAGAAAAAGAACTTTTATTAGAGAATTCTACAAATAATAATTCTAAAACTGTTGAGCCAACAAAAGACCGAAACACTAAATACGATATATTAAATTCTGATATTAAGGAATTAAATAAATTACTTAATGATTCGAATATAGATGTATATGGAAATTTTTCTATTGATATGGGTTCCGCTTCAGCAGGTAGAGTTATGGGGAATTTAAAAGACGTGTATTTAAGCATTGAACATTTGCCTGAAAGACCGGGTTGTGCAGATATATGTCCCGAAATGGTAATAATTCACTTTAGATGTTATGACGGAAAAAAATGTCTAACAGACCCTGCTTTCAAAGAATTTTATTCAGACGAGAGTGGAATTTCTTTTGAAAATATTAAAAACGGTAAAAGGGTTTATAATTTATTACAGAAAATCAAAGATAATTTGTAAAATATTATTCAGAGAGTATTAGTAAACCCCAAATTCCTATCAGAGTTCAACTTTGAAATCAAATAAATCAAATTTATTTTTGCAAATAATAAAAAATAACTTACATTTGCACCCGCAATTATGCAGGTAATGGCCTATGGTGTAATGGTAACACAGCTGATTTTGGTTCAGTCGTTCTAGGTTCGAGTCCTAGTAGGCCAACAAAAAACCACTTCGTTTGAAGTGGTTTTTTTGTTTTTATAGTGTCTTACTACTCAACACAAACTTCTCGAAAAGCTCAATGGTTTTTTGGTTGATTTCCTCAAATGACAAACGGTCTTTTGATTGATAAAGGAGCATAAACGAATAGGATTCATTCAGGTTGTCTTTCAGAAGATGTTGGTTTAATCGGTATGTTTCCCGCAAAACCCTTTTAAAATAATTTCTGTCAACTGCTTTTTTGAAGTGTTTTTTGGAAACCGAAACACTTATCTGAAACGGAATTTCCGAATTTTCGTGTTTTAAATACACTAACCGCAACGGATATTTAGAAACCGATTTCCCTTCTGTAAAGAGTTTTTCGATTTGCGTTCTGCTTTTTAGCTTTTCGTGTTTCGGGTACGTGAATTTCATAATTAGTCACAAAATTCGTCTAATTCGTCCAATTCGCAAAATTAGTGAGCTAAAAATACAAAAAAGCATCTTCCAAATGTTCAATTTTAAATTCTGAACCTTTATGTACTATACCGATGATGTCGAAGCGAGCATTTACATCAAGGTCTTTTGAACTAATGTATTGGTCAAAAGCTGCAACTAAAAGTTTGATTTTCTTTTGATTAACAAAATCCTGTGGATTTCCGAAATCAATATAACTTCGGGTTTTGACCTCCACAGCAATAAGCAGATTTTCTTTTTGAGCAATAATATCAATTTCGGCTTTTCCGAATCTCCAATTTTTTTCCAATATGGTAAAACCGCTTGAAATCAGATGTTCAACCGCTTTTTCTTCTCCTAACTTTCCTAATTCGTTGTGTTGTGCCATTTTTAGTTGTCAGTTCACAGTTGTCAGTTCACAGTTACTATTAAAATTTACTTTTGTGGAATTTTCGGAAACCTCAAATTCGATTTCTTTTCCTAAAATCAATGCTCGGTTATCAGGCAGATGTCCTGCGGGAAAATCAAAACAAATCGGAAAATCAAACTCCTTACAAACATCAAGAATTATCTCGTTTGCATTCATTCCGAACGGAATCGAATTATCATGCATATCAGTCATTCCACCTAAGATTATTCCTTTTACTTTGTCGAAATATCCGTTTCGTTTTAGGTTCATCATCATTCGGTCGATATGGTATAGGTATTCGTCTAAATCTTCGATATAAAGGATTTTGTTTTCTGTATTAATCGAAGATTTTGACCCTAACAAACTATACAAAATAGAGAGATTCCCTCCGACTAAAACGCCTTTGGCAGTTCCTTTTTTGTTGTAGGGAGAATTCGGAATTTCATACGAAAGATGTTCTCCAAAAAGAGCTTTTTCCAGAGATTCTTTGGCTTTTTCCTCCGCTTTCGGAACAGAAAAAGGCATAATCGAATGGAGTGTTGCAATCCCAAGATTATGAAGGTGCGAATGTAAAACCGTAACATCACTAAAGCCAATTATCCATTTCGGATGCTGTGTGAATTTGGAAAAATTGATTTTGTCAATGATTCTGACTGTTCCGTAACCTCCTCTGGCACACCATATTGCCTTAACCGAATCATCGTTGAGCATAGCCTGAAAATCTTCCGCTCTTTCGTTATCCGAGCCTCCCAACTGAAAATTATCCAAACCAATTGTCTTTCCGAACTTGACTTTTAACCCCCAGCTTTCTAATAATTCAACAGCAGGTTGAGCCTCTTCCGTAGTAAATTTTCGGGCAGTGCAAACAATAGCGACTGTATCGCCTTTTTTCAGATAAGCAGGAATTTTCATTGTCGTAAAATATCTTTTTCAAAGATAAACTTTTGGCTAAATTTGTAAAAATATTTTGCTTTGAAAAACATATTTATATTTATATGTGTCGGATTTCTTTTTTCCTGTTCGACACAAAAAACCATTTCGGAAACCCAACTCCAAAACGGAGATTTGATTTTTGTGGAGGCAAAACAGGAAAATCTTTCGGGAGCTATCAATCGGGTTACTCAAAAATCAAAAGCCGAAAATTTTGACCACGTGGGAATTATTGAAATTTCAGAAGACGGAACTTTTGTTTTACATGCTTCTCCAAAACGAGGGTCAAACAGGCAACCTCTAAATGAATTTTATAACGGAAACCTCGAAAGTAATCAGAAAATGGTGGTTTATAGATTGAAAAAACCATATCAAAATTCGATTGAACCTGCTCTTGCAAAAGCAAAAACACTTCTCGGAAAACCGTATAATTGGAGTTATGTCTTAAATGAGGAAAGTTATTATTGTTCCGATTTTGTAGAAAGGGCTTTTCGTGAAAATTCGATTTTTGAAACTATTCCGATGAATTTCAAAAATCCGGAAACAAATCAAATTGATGACTTTTGGATTGATTTTTACAAAAAAATAGATAAGGAAGTTCCTCAAGACAAACCTGGAACAAATCCGAATCAGTTAGCGTCTTCCGAGAAACTTTCGAGAATAGGAGTTTTAAACAGGCTCTAAACACCGATTTCACAAATTTTATTTCTGAACAAAACCTGTGAAATCGTGTTTCTAAAAAAGAAAATTATTCCTGATTTTCTTCTTTTTTGCTGCTTTTAGGAGCTTCGTCCTCGCCTTTTGAGGCATCTTTAAATTCTTTGATACCACTTCCCAATCCTCTCATCAACTCGGGAATTTTTTTACCTCCGAACATAAGCAAAAGAATAGCAACAATAAGAACAACTTGCCAAGGACCAATCATTACTAAAAATATTGATAATGCGTTCATAACTGAATGAAATATTAAATAGGAAACAAAGGTACAAATAAAAAAATGTACAGATGATGTTTTTATATGTTTTTATAGACGATATTTTTGTATATTTTTGCAGTTTTTGTAATTATTACTACTTTTAAGGACTCGTAAAAACATTTTATATGGAACAGCTCAACCACGAATTATACGAAAACGCTCGAAAACGCATTAAACAAAAAAGACATCTGTTTGTACATTTTGTATTGTTTTTTGTCGGGAGTATTTTTCTGATTGCTTTAGAAAAATTATTCAATACAGGAGTTGCTTACCCGAACTGGTCGTATTGGATTATTCTGGTTTGGGCATTTTTGTTTATCCTGCATTTTGTTAATGTGTTTATTACCAAGCGTTTTATGAACAAGCAATGGGAACGGGAGGAAATCGACAAATTGGTAGAAAAGCAGAAACGAAGAATCGAACAGCTACAAAAAAAAGTAGAAAAACAATATACGGCTGAAGATTCGGTCTCTGAAGAAAATGATTCTTTGTAATGATTACGATAATTGCAGCCACAGCCCAAAACAATGCTTTGGGAAAGGACAACAAGCTCATTTGGCATTTGTCTGATGATTTAAAGCGGTTCAAAAGCCTTACTCTTGATGGATTTATCATTATGGGACGGAAAACTTTTGAATCACTTCCGGGAATTTTGCCAAGACGAAAACATATCGTAATTACCCGAAATCCCGAATTTCAACAAGAGGGAATTATGGTTGTTCAAAGTTTGGAACAGGCTCTTGATGTAGTTCCGTCTGATAAGGTTGCTTTTGTAGTCGGAGGAGGAGAAATATACGCACAAACCATCAATTTTGCGGATAAAATTGAGCTGACAAGAGTGCATCACGATTTTGAGGCAGATACGTTTTTCCCCGAAATTGATTTGACAAAATGGGAATTAGTAAGCTCTGAATTTCATTCAAAAGACGAAAAACATCAATATGATTTTACTTTTGAAACGTATTTGAGGAAATGAAAAAACTGACCGACAAATATTTTGACACTTATACCGCTATGCTTGATGTGGCTATCGAAACCGCATTAGAACAAGTAAAGCAACGGGAATGGACAGTCGAAAGTTTTCGGTTTTATACCGCTGTTTCCGTTATGGCTTCCTCTCGTATTGAAGGCGAAACATTGCAAATCGACAGCTACCTAAAACATAAATTGCAGGACATTGAATATTTGCCCAACCTTACCGAAAAGCCCAATGATTTATTTGAAGCCTACGAATTTGCAAGAGATAATAAGCTGACTCTTAAAAACTTTCTTGAAGTTCATAAAATTGCCACCAAACACTTATTGCCCGAAAACCAACGTGGCATTGTCAGAACAGGTAATATGCTGATTATGAAACAGCAGACACAAAAAATTCAGTATGAAGCAGCTTTATCTTCGATAGTAAAACAAGAGTTTGAGGCTTTTTGGGCAGAATTAGATACTTTAATTCAACAAAAACTCAGTTTGAAACAGGTGTTTTATTATGCTTCGCTCATTCATTTGGTGTTTGTAAAAATCCACCCGTTCAATGACGGTAACGGACGAACAGCACGATTGCTTGAAAAATGGTTTTTAGCCACCATGCTTGGTGAAAAGGCTTGGTATATAGGAAGCGAACATTATTATTACAACAACCTGCAAACCTATTATCATAACCTTGCACGGGTAGGATTGTTTTATGACGAATTGAATTATGAAAAGTCCGTTCCGTTTTTACTAATGCTCCCAAATACAATAAAAGAATGATTAACAAACAACCAATAACTATTAACCAAAATATGAACTTCCAAAACACCCTTGAATTCGCACAGCAATTAGACAGTGAAGACAAATTAGCCAAATACAGAGATGAATTTATTTTTCCGAAAGTAAACGGAAAACAGGTTATTTATTTTGTGGGAAATTCCCTTGGATTACAACCCAAAAGAGCTCAAAAATACGTTGATGATGTAATGAAAGACTGGGCAGAATTGGCTGTTGAGGGGCATTTTTATGCAGAAAAACCTTGGTGGGATTATCAGGAACGCTTTGCCAATCCGTTGAGTAAAGTTGTCGGAGCAAAACCGAGTGAAATTACCGTAATGAATACGCTTACGGTAAATTTACATTTGCTTATGGTTTCTTTTTACAGACCAACTCAAAAAAGATTTAAGATTTTGTGTGAGGAAAAGGCTTTTCCGTCTGACCAATATTTGTTGCAAAGTCAGGTCAGACACCACGGTTTTGACCCAAAAGATACGATTGTTGAAATCAAACGGAGAGAAGGAGAACACAACATTCGTTTGGAAGATGTTTTAGCTAAAATCGAAGAAGTCGGAGAGGAATTAGCTTTGGTTTTAATCGGAGGAGTAAACTACTATACAGGACAGGTTTTTGATATGAAAACCATAACCGAAAAAGGACATTCTGTCGGAGCGGTTGTCGGTTGGGATTTGGCTCACGCAGCAGGAAATATTAAGCTCGACCTTCACGATTGGAATGTGGATTTTGCAGCTTGGTGCAGTTATAAATATATGAATTCCGGACCGGGAAATGCATCGGGAATTTTCGTTCACGAAAGACATCACAAATCAAATCTTCCGAGGTTTGCGGGTTGGTGGGGACATAACAAAGAACGCAGATTTTTGATGGAGCCGCAATTTGACCCTACTCAGGGTGCAGAGGGTTGGCAAATCAGCAATTTACCGATTTTGACCCTTGCTCCTTATTTGGCTTCGGTTGAAATGTTTGACGAAGTCGGAATGGACAACCTTATCGAAAAACGAAATAAAATTACGGCTTATTTGGAGTTTATCTTGGAAGAAATCGACAAGGAAGTCGATAGCACTTTTGAAATTATCACTCCGAAAAATCCTGAAGAAAGAGCCAATCAATTATCGGTTTTCCTGCACGGAGAGGGAAAAGAACTATTTAATTATTTAATGAAAAACGGAGTAATTACCGATTGGAGAGAACCGAATGTAATCCGTTTGGCTCCTGTTCCGTTGTATTGCAGTTACGAAGATATGTACCATTTTGGGCAAATTCTGAAAAAAGGGATTTTGAAATAAAAATATTACATTTGCCCCTTAATTTTTAAGCCTTTATAAAAATGAAAATCGAAGACGAATTAAAACAAAGAAGTTCAAATCAATGTGAATTATCGGGAAGTTCAGAAAATCTTGTGATTTATGAAGTTCCGTTTGCTCCGAATACCGATGCAAGCGGTTCAATTCTGATTTGTGAAAAATGCCTGAATCAGATTGAGAAAAAAGAGGAATTAGACAGCAAATTCTGGGAAAGCTTTTTGCTTGGTTCGATGTGGAGCGAAGTTCCTGCTGTTCAGGTTGTTTCGTGGAGAATGCTCAACCGTTTCCGAAACGAAAGCTGGGCTTCTGACGCACTTGATATGATGTATCTTGACGAAGATAATCTGGCTTGGGCAGAAAAAACAGGAGACCATTTGGGAGAAGCATCTGAACTTCACAAAGATTGTAACGGAAATATTTTGGTAAACGGAGATACAGTAACACTTATCAAGGATTTGGACGTTAAAGGTTCTACCCTGAATGCCAAAATCGGAACAGCAGTCAGAAATATTCGTTTGGTGCACGATAACCACGAGCAAATTGAAGGAAAAATCGAAGGACAATCTATCGTTATTCTGACGAAATTCGTTAAGAAACAGTAGTTTGCTTTACGCTTTACGCAATAGGCTCTAAATATTTTAGGCTTAAAGCATACAGCTTATAGCTTAAAGAAAAAAAAATTGTATCTTTGGAGTGCTTTTACTACAAAGGTTATGGTTTCTCAAGTTACACAAGGCATAAGGGTTTCGGTTGTTACTAATTTTGAAGGGATTTACTTCAAAAATTACAGGACTCACTTTGCTTTTACCTACCACATAACTATTGAAAATCAGAGTAAAGATTCCGTTCAGTTGCTCAATCGTCATTGGGAAATTTTTGATGCACTCAACGATAAAGAAATTGTTGATGGAGAGGGAGTTGTAGGGCAAAAACCTATCCTAAAATCAGGACAAAATTATACCTACAATTCGGGTTGTCTATTGGTTTCGCCTATTGGAGCAATGAAAGGTTATTTTACGATGGTCAATTTTACGACAACCAAAAAATTTAAGGTTACTGTTCCTGTTTTTCGTTTGGGTGCAGACTATGCTCTAAACTAATCCAAAATGAATTTTTTAGACCTGATTTTAGCTGTAATTCTTCTGTACGGACTTATTAAAGGATTGTGGAAGGGCTTGTTTGTCGAGTTGGCTTCGCTTATTTCTTTGCTGTTGGGAGTATATTTATCGATTAAATTTTCCGGTTTTACAGCCAATTTTATCCGTGAAAAATTTTCTTCCGATTCGGAATATCTCGAAATAATCGCATTTGCCATTACCTTTATATTGGTTGTGATTGGAGTTGTTTTATTGGCAAAAGTATTTACCAAAATCGCTGATTTTTCAGGTTTAGGCTGGGCAAACCGCTTGTTTGGAGCAGTTTTCGGACTTGTCAAAATGATTTTTATTTTGAGCATTTTCCTCCATTTTTTTCAAAAAATAAATGCAAACGGAGCTTTGGTTTCAGAAGAAAAACTAAACCAATCTGTTTTGTACAATCCGGTTGTAAAAGCGTCTGAATTTGTGTTTCCAACTATTTCCGGCTGGTTTGACAAAGCCAAAGAGGAAATCCAACTTCCTGAAGCTATATAGAATTTCCATTTGGTATTACTACCTTTGCACAATGCAAACCGAAAAGAAAGATATACGGAGTTTATCCAAAGAACAGTTACAAGACTTTTTTGTTTCTAAAGGAGAAAAGGCCTTTAGAGGAAAACAGGTTTATGAGTGGCTTTGGAGCAAAAGCGTACACGATTTTAGCGATATGACCAACGTATCCAAAGAAATCCGTGAAATGCTCGATACCCACTTCGTAATCAATCATACCGAAATTCATCAGATGCAGACAAGCGAAGACGGAACAGTCAAAAATGCTGTTCGTTTGTTTGATGAATTGATTGTGGAATCGGTTTTGATTCCGACAGAAAGCAGAACAACAGCTTGTGTTTCCTCACAAGTGGGTTGCAGTTTAGATTGTAATTTTTGTGCTACGGCAAGGCTCAAAAGAATGCGAAATCTCAATCCTGACGAAATTTATGATCAAGTCGTTACGATTGACAGACAAAGTCGTGAAAACCACAACCGACCGCTTTCTAATATTGTGTTTATGGGAATGGGGGAGCCGCTGATGAACTACAACAATGTGATGAAAGCCATTGACAAAATCACTTCAGATGAAGGACTTGGAATGTCCCCAAAACGGATTACTGTTTCGACTTCAGGAGTTTCAAAAATGATTAAAAAAATGGCTGATGACGGAGTAAAATTCAAGTTGGCTGTTTCGCTACATTCTGCCATTGAAGAAATCCGCAACGAGATTATGCCTTTTACCAAAAACTTTCCGCTTACTGAACTTCGTGAGGCATTGCAGTATTGGTATTCCAAAACCAAAAGTAAAATTACTTACGAATACGTGGTTTGGAAAGACATAAACGATGACCAAAAGTCAATCGAAGCACTCGTTAAATTCTGTAAATACGTTCCCTGCAAAGTAAACCTTATCGAATACAATCCGATTGATGACGGAATATTTCAACAAGCTCCCGATTCTGCTATTGAGAATTATATCCAAGCTCTCGAAAGAAACAATATTGTAGTCAAAGTTCGTAGAAGTCGTGGAAAAGACATTGATGCGGCCTGTGGTCAATTAGCGAATAAAAGCTAATCCGTTAGACGCTATCTCCTCTCAAAATCCGATATTCTTTTCGGGCATCAATAAAGTAAATACTGTCCTGATGATTGAAAATAATTTTTTCGTAGAGCTCTTTGGCTTTTTCGGGATTTGCCAAATGTTTGTTGTAGATTTCGGCTGAAAAATACAGCGCTTCATCAAGGTAAATTCCGTCAGAAAAATACTGAATAATAGTGTTGTAATGTTGCAAAGCCTCTTGATGTTTTCCTTGTTTTTCCAAAAGATTTCCGACTCTCAAAAGCGTAACTGCTTCGATTTCTTCGCCTTTGTGTTCTTTCAGAATCTGATTAAACTGCTCCAAAGCCTGTTCTTTTTTGTCTTTATAAACCAAAAAATCAGCTTTGGCAAACTTTTTCAGAGCCGTATAAGTTGAATCACTTGCTGTGTCGTTGATAAGCAGGTACAAATCAAGAGCATCGTTGGCAATAAGTTGCGAAAACGAAGTTTTCAATACCGAAAGTTGTTTTAAAGCCCAAGGAAAATCGCCTTTGTAATAGCTTGTTTTTGCAATTTTCAGACTTGCCTGATGACCGACTTCGTGGTTTTTTAAATCGGTTTCCACTTGAGAATAATAGATAAGTGCCTGATTGAATTTTTCTTCGTACAGGAGCATATCTGCCAGTTCCATTTTGACGTTTGCTTTCCCGAAAGTATTGATATTCAAATTTAAAAGCTCATTCAGAATCTGTTGTGCCTCTTTCGGATTGTCCAACTGAAAACCGATAAATCGGGCTTGTAATAATTGCAAATCAAGGGTTGAGGCACTTTTTCCGAATTCATTAATCAGACTTTCCAACTCGGTTTTGATTTTCGGATATTCTTTCGGATTGGCTGTTTTAATTTTGATTTCGAGTAAGGAAGTTCTGACAAAAAGCTGTGTTTCCGAATCGTGGGCATTTTCTAAAATGAACGTATAAATTTCTTTAGCCAAATTATAATTTTCTTCCTCAACAGCTATTTCCGAAAGGTTGATGATGTTTGAAAACGATTCGGAAAAGCGTCTGTAAATGGCTTTTTCCTGTGCAAAAGCCCTGTCGTATTGTTTTTGCTGAATAAAAAACCAGCTCAAAAATTCGTTCCAGTAAATATCCTGTGTTTTTTGGGCTTTTGTAAGCAATGATTTTCGGAGTATATCTGTAAAGCTGTCCGCAGAATCCTCAATAATAAACCGATAAAACTGACTTTGTATGGTAGGAGTGAAATTCTGATTTTTATAGGCATATTCCAGATATGATTCAATCATCATTTCCAGATTTCCGAGTTGTCCATAGATGCGGGCTTTTTGGTATTCGAAATTCAACTTATCATTTTGCGAAGTCGCATAATTATATATTTCGAGGGCTTTTTCGAGCAGGCTTTTTTGCTCAAAAGAGTAAGCAACTCCACTGGCTTGGTTTACGTTTTCTTCAACAGCTTCAAAGGCTTTTTTGTAATATTCCTCCGCTTTTTGCTTGTTCCCCTGAAGTTGATGATTATAACCTAATTCCACAAGCATATTGACAAGCCTTGTTTTTTTCTGCCTTTCGAGAATCAGCTTTTCGGCTTTGTCAAATTGCTTTAATTCCTGATAAGATATAAGCAGATTATTGAAAAAATTCGAATTGTTCGGATTCTGCTTATACAAATCTTCGTAAGCTACAACAGCCTTTTCAAACTGCCCTTTGTCGAAGAAATCTTTTGCCAAAGCATCATTTTGAGCAAACAGCCCAACCGAAAATAAAACCGATATAAATGTTAAAATAAATTTCATTGTTGTGTAATTTTTATTCCCAAGTTATTTCTTCAGATGTGGCAGACAAAATTTCTCTATTTGATTTTTCAATTTCTATGGTTATTTTATGGGTTTTATCTGTTTCGGGTTTTAATGAAATAAAAAAATATGCAAGATTTATTTTAGAAGGCTGAAAATTACTCACTTTATCCAAAACATATTCTCCGTCTATATTCGTTCCTCTTGCATAAACAATATCATTTAATTCATTATTAGCTAAATATTCTGAATTAAAATCAGAATCGCTTGTTATTGAAATTCTTACCAAAGGGTATTTTTCTCCACCAAACCCCTTATCACAATCAAAAGCATATAAAGAACTTCCAAAATTATTTATTTTTTTAGTTTGTGATAAATACGTAGTTCCTTCATATCGGACACTTAATGATAGATTTTCATCTTCTAAAGCAACAAAAGGATTATGGACTAATATTTTAATTCCGGAATAATCATAGTATTTGTAATCACTACAATCAAAGCAACTTAAAAGGCTAAATAGATTTAAACACAAAATAATAGTTAAAATTCTTTTTTTCATTTCAAGGAATTTTATGGTTTGAAATTACAGCTAATGAACAAAGATAACTCTTAAAACATTCATTCAAAAAAGTTTAAAGTTTTTTTGTGAATATTTATTAAGAGTGTTTGTTATTGACATTACAACTAAAAAAAGTACCTTTGCAACCGCAACAAAAAGACACTTATTCTTATGTTCAATAATTTAACAGACAAATTAGACAAGGCTTTCCACGTTCTGAAAGGACACGGAAAAATTACCGAAATAAACGTAGCAGAAACGCTTAAAGAAGTTCGCAGGGCATTGCTTGATGCGGACGTTAATTTCAAGATTGCTAAAGAATTTACCAACAGAGTAAAGGATAAAGCAATCGGAGAAAACGTACTTACAACTCTCCAACCCGGACAATTAATGGTAAAAATCGTCAAAGACGAATTGACCGAACTTATGGGAGGAGAAACAGCAGGAATCAACCTTTCCGGGAATCCGACAATTATTTTAATGTCAGGACTTCAAGGTTCAGGAAAAACGACTTTTTCGGGAAAATTGGCAAATTTCTTAAAGACAAAAAAATCCAAAAAACCGCTTTTGGTTGCCTGTGATATTTATCGTCCGGCTGCTATCAATCAGTTGCACGTAGTGGGAGAACAAATCGGAGTGGAAGTGTATTCCGAGCCTGAAAACAAAAATGCAGTTGAAATTGCTCAGAATGCTATCAAACATGCCAAAGCCAACGGATTTAATGTCGTAATTGTCGATACAGCAGGTCGTTTGGCTGTTGATGAGCAGATGATGACCGAAATTGCCAATGTTCACAAAGCTATCGAGCCTCACGAAACGCTTTTCGTAGTGGATTCGATGACAGGACAAGATGCGGTAAATACAGCAAAAGCATTTAACGACAGACTGAATTTTGACGGAGTTGTCCTTACAAAATTAGACGGAGATACTCGAGGAGGAGCTGCTATTTCGATTAAATCGGTAGTAAATAAACCGATAAAATTCATCGGAACAGGAGAGAAAATGGAGGCTATTGATGTGTTCCACCCGTCTCGTATGGCAGACCGAATTCTCGGAATGGGAGATGTGGTTTCGCTTGTGGAAAGGGCTCAAGAGCAGTATGATGAGGAAGAGGCTCGTAAAATCCAAAAGAAAATCGCTAAAAACGAATTTGGTTTTGACGATTTCTTGGTTCAAATTCAGCAAATCAAGAAAATGGGTAATATGAAAGACCTGATGGGAATGATTCCGGGAGCAGGGAAAGCTCTTAAAGATGTTGAAATTGAGGACGATGCTTTCAAGCATATCGAGGCAATTATCCATTCGATGACTCCAAAGGAAAGAAGTAAACCGTCTATCATTGACCATAAAAGAAAAACGAGAATTGCCAAAGGCTCGGGAACGAAAATGGAGCAGGTAAACCAACTGATGAAGCAATTCGACCAAATGAGCAAAATGATGAAAATGATGCAGGGAGGAGGAGCAAAAAATATGATGAAAATGATGGGAGGAATGCCCGGGATGAGATAGTTTTGTTTAGCTTAAGTGTGTTTTAACTTTCTCCAAAACACTCGTAAAAGTTGGCTTTTCGGAAAGAATGATGTTTTTGGTATAAGGCTCTAAAGCCTGTGAAGTTGTCGTTCCGATACAAAAGCAGATTTCGTCTGAAATTGTATTTTGTTCCAAAAAGCTATACACTCCCGATGGACTGAAAAACAAAATCACATCAAATTTTCCGTTTATTTTTTGGGAAGAAAATTCATTTTTATAGACCTGAATTTCGTGGAATTCGATTTTATTTTCTCTGAAAAAATCAGGCAAAACATCTCGCCTTAAATTCCCGCAAAAAAAAGCAAACGATTTATCGGAGTATTTTTCAGCAATAATTTTAGTCAAATCTTCTGCATAATGCGTAAAATCCAAGACTTTAAAACCATTTTTTTCGAGTAGCTCTTTGGTTTTTTCTCCCACACAAATACATTTGATTTGTTTCAGAAATTCGATTTTTTTGTTTTGCAGAACACTCAAAACAGCATTTTTACTTGTAAAAAGAAGTAAATCTATATTTAATATTCCTGTCTGCCGACAGGCAGGAATGTCAAATTGCAATAATTCGATTCTGATAAAATCTTCATCAATCAAATCAAAATCTGAAAGAAAAGTTCTTTCGGATTTCGTAAGTTTTTTGGTAGAAAGTATTTTGATTTTGGGCATAGAGAAACAATTGTTTTTTGCAAAGATTCCAATTTTAATTCATATTTTGCACTCAAATTCAAAAAACTAATCGTTTTAGATAAATGAAATTTTCAAAAATCTTTATTTTCTTACTTTTTTTTGGTGCTGTACAGTTCATTTTTTCTCAAGACAGTAAATCATCAGTTTTAAATATTTCTCAGGATTTAAAAGAAAATACCAATATCGTTTTTCGTAAAAATCACATAGAAATAAATATAAGCTCACAAAACAAAATGACAACCAATGAGAACATTTATGTAACTTTTTTAAATGAATTGGGGTGGAGAAATTTTGAATTGGGAGAATATTACGACAAATCAAACAAAATCAAAAGCATAGAAGCGGTTGTATATAATACTTTCGGAAAAGAAATCAAAAAAATAAAACGTTCCGATTTCAAAGACAGCAGTTTAGCTGACGGTTTTTCAGTTTATACGGACAACCGAATGCTTTTTTTGGATTATACTCCTACAGATTATCCGTTTACCATTAAATATTCAAGCATTGTTGAAACATCAAATACTGCTTTTATTCCTCAATGGTTTCCGATTTCTTCTACACACATAGGTATTGAAGAATCTTCCATTACCATTACCTATCCCCCTGATTTGGGGTTTAGATATAAGGAATATAATTTTGAAAATTATCCCATAGAAAAGACAGAAACCGCAAATTCGATTACTTTTCGCTTAACAAATTTTCCTGCCATAAAACATGAAGATTATACTCCTTCGTTAATCAGATTTGCTCCCTATGTTCGTTTTGCTTTGCAAAAATTCCATTTAGAAGGTGTAATCGGAGAAGCCTCCTCTTGGGAAGAATTAGGAAAATGGATAAACAACTCTCTTCTTGCACAAACTAATGACCTTTCGGAAATGACCAAGGAAAAAATCCGTGAGCTTGTGAAAAACGAACCCGACAACAGAAAAAAAGCAGAAAAAATATACAAATACGTTCAGGACAAAACCCGCTATGTAAGTATTCAGCTGGGTATTGGAGGCTGGAAGCCTATGAATGCCAAAGATGTGGACAGATTGGGGTACGGAGATTGTAAAGCTCTTACAAATTATACTAAAGCCTTGTTGGAAGCTGTAGATATTCCGTCATATTACAGTATCATACACAGCAGTTCTGCCAAAAGAAATATGAGTGAGGATTTTGTATCAATGCAGGGAAATCACATTATTTTGGCTGTCCCTTCGGATAATAATGATTTGTATTGGCTCGAATGTACAAGTCAAACCATACCTTTCAATTTTATCGGAAGCAGTAATGATGACCGACTTGTTTTATCTATAAAAGACGGAGAAGCCGGGCTGAAAAGAACTCACATTTATGAAACGAAAAACAATTCCCAAATAAGTAAAGCCCAATATTCTATAGACCAAAAAGGAACTATAAAAGGAACTATTGACATTATAACACAGGGGATTCAGTACGGAGACCGGTTTTATCTCGAAAGACAACCGGTAGAGGAAGTAAATAAATATTATAAAAACTATTTTTCAAATATCAATAATCTTACATTGGAAGATATTAAATTTTCCAACAATACGGATTCTTTAATCTTTACAGAAAATATTTCGCTGGAAGCTGATAATTATACAGACATAAGTGGAGAAAGAATCATTTTTGTTGTAAACGCTTTTAATCAGTATAAGAGGATTCCGCAGCGATACAGAAGAAGATCTACTCCTTTTGAGGTTTCGAGAGGTTTTAGTGATTACGATGAATTTGTGGTTGCCCTACCAAGTAACTATACAATTGAAGCAATACCTGATAACTTTGAGATTAAAACAAAGTTTGGAGAATACAAAATAGAGTTCATTTTGGAAAACGAAAACCAAATAATGTATAAGCGTACATTGATTTCTTACGAAGGTTTTTATCCTAAAGAAGATTATGAAGATTTCAGGAATTTCAGAGAGCAGGTCTCCAGAAATGACAACGCAAAAATAGTAATGGTTAAAAAATAATTTTTAAATTTTTGATATCTTATGAAATTAAAATCTCTTTTCGTTCTTGTATTTCTGACTCAAATACATCTGATAAATGCCCAAGATTTTAGAATGGGCAGAGTTTCTTTGGAAGAATTGCGGGAATCTGTACACCCACAGGACTCTACTGCAACAGCAGCCGTACTTTACAAAAAAGGAGTTACCAATTTTGGTTTGAATCCTGACGGTAGTTTTGTGATTAGAACTGAAGTTGAAACACGAATCAAAATTTACAAAAAAGAGGGACTGGACTATGCTAATTTTTTGATTTCCTATTATACAAGCGGAGAAAAAGAATCAGTAGTTTTTAATGATGCTGTAACTTATAATGAGGTTAATGGTAAAATTGAAAAAACAAAAATCAGAAGAGAAGGAGAGTTTACGGAACAGGTCAACGAATATTGGACTACAAAAAAAATAGTTCTCCCAAATGTTAAGGAAGGTTCTGTTATAGAATTCAAATATACCTTTAAATCGCCTTATTTATCAACAATTCCTGATTGGTATTTTCAGCAAGAAATACCGGTAAACAACGTGGACTACGAAGTTTTTATACCAGAATATTTTGCATACAGAATCAATCTTAATTCAACAGATATTACAACTAAAGAACAGAATATTCCGAACAGCAATAATTATAATGATTTAAAAGTCAGTTATTCAGGAAATAACCTGCCTGCCATAAAGGTAGAAGAATATGTTACCAATATCAAAAATTATGCAGCAAATGTTAAACACGAATTGGCGAGTACGCGTTTTCCGAATAGTCTGATAAAAAATTATGTGGTAAGTTGGGAAGATGTCGTAAAATCCATTTATGATTACAACAAATTTGGAAATGAACTTAAACAGTCTTCCTATTTTGAAAACGATATACAAGGCATATCCGAAATAAGTAATCCTGTGGATAAAATGAATGCTGTATTTGATTTTGTGCAAAATAAAATGACCTGGAACAAAAAATATGGATATGTATGTCTGGACGGTGTCAGAAAAGCATATAAAAACGGAACAGGAAATGTAGCAGAAATAAATCTGATGCTGACTAAAATGCTGCGTTCTGTCGGATTGCAGGCAAATCCTGTTTTGGTTAGCACCCGTTCCAACGGAATTTCTATTTTTCCAAGTAAAAACGCTTTTAATTACGTTATTTGCTGTGTGGAGATGAACAACAAAAAATATCTGCTTGATGCAACCAGCAAATATGCTGTTCCCGACGTGCTTCCCACAAGAGCAATCAATTATAGCGGAAGGATAATCAGGGACAACAAAAGTTCCGAAGAAATCCGTCTTATTCCTGACAAAAGTTCACGAAAAGTCATTTCAGGAATGTTTACTTTGAATGAAACAGGAGAAATTTCAGGAAAAGTAAGACATAACTTTATGGATTATGAAGCCTTTGATTTCAGAGAAAGTTATATCGGAGTTTCCGAAGATTCTTATTTGGAAAACCTTGAAAAAAAATATAACGGAATAGAAATAGAAGAAGATTACAAGAGAACAAATAGCAATGAACTTTATAAGCCTTTGGTGGAAGATTTTTCGATGAAAACTAACAATTTTGTCGATATAATCGGAGGTAAGTTATATCTTTCTCCAATGTTGCAATATCAGAGAAAAAGAAATCCGTTTACTACAGAAGAAAGAAATTACCCTATTGATTTTATATATCCTTTTCAAGAAAAATACAGTATAAGCTACACCATACCGGAATCCTACGAAGTTGAATCTATTCCGCAATCTGTAACCATAGCTCTACCCGACGGAATCGGTATGTTCAGGTATATGATTGAAAACAAAGGAAAACAAATTCAGGTTGGAGTGGATTTTGCTATAAATCAAGCGGTAGTGCCTGAAAGCTATTATCAAAATTTAAAGGAATTTTTCAAGTATATCGTTGACAAACAAAGTGAAAAAATCGTTTTGAAAAAAATATGAATCTGAAATTGTCATTTAATGGCAAAATAAAAGAGGTTTTCATCACTATTTCGGGCTCGAAGTCCGAAAGCAATCGCTTGTTGCTTTTACAGGCACTTTTTCCGAATATCACAATCGAAAATTTATCGGATTCTGACGATACAATTCTGATGAAAAAAGCTCTCGAAACTACTGAAAACACAATAGACATTCATCATTCGGGAACAGCAATGCGTTTTTTGACGGCTTATTTTTCGATTCAGGAAAATAGAGAAGTTATTCTGACAGGCTCAAACCGAATGAAAGAAAGGCCTATCGGAATTTTGGTTGATGCTTTGAGGGAATTGGGAGCAGATATTGCTTATTTAGAAAACGAGGGATTTCCTCCTTTAAAAATCAAAGGGAAAAAGCTCTCAAAAAATAAGATTTTGATTGATGCCAATGTAAGCAGTCAGTATATTTCGGCTTTGATTATGATTGCTCCCAAGCTCAAAAACGGACTTGAAATTACTTTGGAGGGAAACATCACTTCCAAACCTTATATCGAAATGACTTTGGCTTTGCTGAATCAAATCGGAATTGAAACTTCGTTTGTTGAAAACATTATTAAGATAGATTGCTTCGTACCTCGCAATGACAAACAGCAGATAGTCGTAGAAAGCGATTGGAGCAGTGCTTCTTATTTTTATTCGATTGTAGCTTTATCAGAAATAGGAACAGAAATTACTTTGTCTTCTTTCAAAGAAAACAGCTTACAAGCAGATAGAGTTTTGATTGATATTTATAAGAATTTCGGAGTTGAAACGAGGTTTAATTGTCCGAAGTCCGAAGTCCGAAATCCGAAGTTAAAAAACAGCATTACTATTTCTAAAGTTTCAAACGGTCAACTGTCAACTGTCAACTGTCAACTAAAAAACAGCCCCGATATTGCTCAAACCATTGCAGTTACCTGTTTCGGATTGGGAATCGATTGTCATCTGACAGGATTACATACCTTAAAAATCAAAGAAACCGATAGACTTCAAGCCCTTAAAAACGAAATCGAAAAGTTAGGAGGAAAAATCAGTATTACTGATGACTCATTAGTTTTAGAACAAAAATCATTAGTTTTTGACTTAACTCCTCCCCTTTCGGGAAGTCGGGAGGGAATTTCAACCTACCAAGACCACAGAATGGCAATGGCTTTTGCTCCTCTTGCTTTAAAAACCGATTTAATAATCGAAAATGCAGAAGTTGTATCAAAATCCTATCCGAAATTTTGGGAAGATTTAGAAAATATCGGTTTTCGGATAAGCGAAATATAAAATTTTAAACTAACCACAGATTGCACAGATTTACACAGATTATTTTAGCAAATAATATAAGAAATCTGTGAAAATCCTCTAAATCTGTGGTTGTAGAAGTCGTAACATTGATTTCTAATGAATCATTGTTTCTGATATTCAAGCATTATATTATTAACTGACTGAAAATCAAAACCTATTGGATGTTACTCCATTCGCTCCATCAAGCACATATAAAAACCGTCAAACCCTGATTGGTGAGCTAATATTTTTTCTTCTTTGATGAATTTAAAGTCTTTTCCGTTTTCGGAGTTTAGGAATTTTTTGATTTGCTCCCGATTTTCGCTTGGAAGAATCGAACAGGTTGCATATACCATTTTCCCTCCAACTTTTACCATTTTGGAATAATCATTCAAAACCTGCTCCTGAACTTTTTTGATATTTTCGATAAATTCAGGTTCTAATTTCCATTTGGCATCGGGATTTCTTTTGAGTACTCCGAGTCCGCTACAAGGAGCGTCAATCAAAACCCGATCTGCTTTGTCATGCAGTTTTTTGATGACTTTGGTCGAATCAATAATGCGGTAATCAAAGTTAAAAACTCCGTTTCGTTTGGCTCTTAATTTGAGCTGTTTCAGTTTGCTTTCATAAATATCCAAAGCAATAATCTGACCTTTATTTTCCATAAGTGAGGCTAAATGCAAGGTCTTTCCTCCTGCTCCTGCACAAGCGTCAACCACACGCATTCCCGGTTTTACATCCAATAAATAAGCTACTTTTTGAGAGGAAGCATCTTGCACTTCAAAAAAACCTTGTTTGAAAGCATCGGTCAGAAAAACATTCGCTCTTTCTTTTAAAACCAAAGCATCGGGTTGGTCTTTCAGAAATTCGGTTTCGATATCTTCGTCCATAAGTATAGCACGAAGTTTTTGTTTGGTAGTTTTGAGTGTATTTACACGAAGTACCACTTTTGCAGGTTGGTTTTGAGCTGCAATTTCTTTGTTCCAAACTTCCTCTCCGAGTTCTTTTACTCCCAATTCATCCATCCAATCCGGAATGGACTCTCTGAAACGTCTGTCTTTGGAAAGTGTGTCAAAACGACCCTTGATTTTTCGCTCGGGAGTTCCCTCAAGCTGTCTCCAATCCGGAATCGGATAACCTCTAAGTACAGCCCAAACCGCAAACATTCTCCATAAATCCTCACGATTATAAGGTTCTTTCACTTCTGCAATTTCTGCATATAAACGCTTCCAACGAACGATTTCGTAAATGGTTTCCGCTACGAATTTTCGGTCGTGGCTCCCCCAACGTTTGTCTTTTTTTAAAGCCCGTTGAACGACTTTGTCCGCATATTCCTTTTCGTTGAAAATCGCATTAAGCGAATCTATAGTAGTGTAAACTAAATTTCTATGTAATCTCATCGGATGTAAATAAGTTGCAAAGATACTTATTTCAGAGAATAGAAAACAGAGAACAGAAAATAGATTTTAGTAAGACATAAATCAAGTATAACTTTATTTTATATTTTATTGCATGCATTAATTCAAATAACAAAACTTTTTAAGCATATTAAAATTCAGTTAAACCAATTTAACGATTAAACGAATCAACAGATAAAGCGTAACTTTGTAAGATTAAATGTCAGAATTATGCTAAACTTTGAATTATACAATCCGACAAAAATCATTTTCGGAAAAGACCAAATAGAAAAATTATCAAACGAAATACCTCAGAATGCGAAAGTTTTGATGGTTTACGGAGGAGGAAGCATTTTTAAAAACGGAATTTACGACAAGGTAAAATCGGCTCTCCAAGATTTTGAAGTGTTGGAATTCGGAGGTGTGGAAGCCAATCCGTATTATGAAACCCTAATAAAACCTGTAGAAATCATCAAAAACGAAAAAATAGATTTTGTTTTAGCTGTTGGAGGTGGTTCGGTGATTGATGGAGTAAAATTTATTGTTTCGGCTGCTGTTTATTCAGGTGATCCACTTGATATTTTTTACAGAAAACACAGACCTGTTCAAGCATTGCCGTTTGGAACGGTTTTGACTTTACCCGCAACGGGAAGCGAAATGAACTCGGGCTCGGTAGTTTCTAGAAAAGAAACACAAGAAAAAATGTCATTTGGAAGCGATTATACTTTTCCTAAGTTTTCGTTTTGCGACCCGACTGTAATTACCTCACTTCCGAAAAGACAGATTCAGAACGGAGTAATTGACGCTTTTTCGCATGTATTAGAACAATATCTGACCTACAGTCACGATGCTATTTTGCAAGATAAATTTGCAGAAAGTATATTAAAAACTCTTATCGAAATCGGTCCGGAAGTAGTTGAAAATCCGGAAGATTACCGATTAGCTTCTAATTTTATGTGGAGTTGTACCATGGCATTAAACGGACTAATTGCCAAAGGAGTTCCGACTGATTGGGTTACGCATATGATAGGGCACGAGCTGACAGCCCTTTACGGAATTGACCACGCACGAACGTTGGCAATTATTTTTCCGAGTTTGTACAGGGTAATGTTCGATTCCAAAAAGGAAAAATTAGCCCAATTAGGAAAAGAAGTTTTCGCACTTTCGGGAAATGATGATGAAATAGCTGAAAAAACCATTTCGGAACTCGAAAAATTCTTCCATACAATGGGAATGAAAACTAAAATAAGCGAAAACACCAACGAAGATATTTCGAATACCGCCGATTTTATCAGAGATAGGTTTGAAAAAAGAGGAATTTCCGTAATGGGAGAAAAGAAAAACATTACACTTGATAAGATTAAGGAAATCGTTGCTTTAAGTTATTAAAAGGTTTATTCACAGATTTTTAAGAATTCTTTGTCAATTAAAAATCTGAGTGATACAGTATCGGTGGTTAAAATAAAAAAAGTGCCTTTCTTCTGAAAAGCACTTTTAAACCAAAATAAACTTACTAACTAAAAACTTTTCTGTATGAAATCAGGCAGGTATATCTTATAAACGGAAACATTTGACAATTAGTATTTTACAAAGTATAAAGTTTTGTTAAAACAATCAAGAGCCGATTTAAACAAGTTCTAAATTTCTTCCTTATATCCATTTTGATTATATTTGGCGGACAAATCGTTTGATATGAATAATTATCCGAAATTTGCAGTTATTGGGGGAGGAAGCTGGGCAACTGCTATTGTTAAAATGTTGAAAGTTAACATTCCTGAAGTGGCTTGGTACGTCAGAAATCAGGAAACTATCAATCACATAAAAATTCACGGACATAACCCAAATTATCTTACTTCGGCTGAATTCAATCCCGATAAATTAATTCTCACAACTGATTTGAACGAGGCAGTTGCTTATGCAGATTATGTGATATTTGCCATTCCGTCTGCCTTTATTGCAAAAGAGTTAGAAAAGCTGACTACTTCATTGGAAGGAAAAGTAATTGTTTCTGCCATTAAGGGGATTGTTCCCGAAACATCTTTGATTGTTGGAGAGCATTTTCATAAAAACTATGAAATTCCGTACGATAAAATCGCTGTTATTTCAGGACCTTGCCATGCAGAAGAAGTAGCACTCGAAAGACTTTCGTACCTGACTATTGCTTCGGGAGATAAAAAAGTAGCCAACGAAATTGCCAAATATCTGTCGAGCTATTTTATCAAAACCACAACTTCGGACGATATTATCGGAACCGAATATGCAGCGATGCTCAAAAATATTTATGCCATAGCTGCAGGAATTGCACACGGATTGGGCTACGGAGATAATTTTCAGGCTGTTTTGATGAGCAACGCAATCAGGGAAATGAAACGCTTTGTCCGAAAAGTATATCGAATGAAACGAAACATCAACAATTCCGCTTATTTGGGAGATTTGTTGGTTACGGGATATTCGCTTTTTTCCCGAAACCGAACTTTCGGAAATATGATAGGAAAAGGATATACGGTTAAATCGGCTATGATGGAAATGAGTATGATTGCAGAAGGTTATTATGCCACAAAAAGTGCTTACGAACTCAACCAAAAATTAAGAGCAAAAACTCCGATTATTGATGCAGTTTATCAGGTTTTGTACGAAGGGAAAGATGCTCGAAAAACCTTTAAAAGACTGACAGATAAACTGAATTAATTTTTCATAAACGAAACAATATTTTCCAACAATTCCTGTGTGTTTTCGAGGTGAGACATGTGTCCGCTTTCGAGAGAAATCAATTTAACGGAAGTATTTTCGACCTGATTTTTGTTTTCTTCGTAATTCAGAACGGAATCTTCTGTACCCAAAATCAACATTATAGGATAAGGGGTAAAATGGAGCATTACTTCCCTGTCGTTTCTGATTTTCATTCCCTCTAACGATGCGATAATTCCCTGAACAGGAGTTGTAAGAGCTTGTTGTTTGACCTCTTCAATTTCTTCGGAAAGTCTTTCTCTGTTTTTTTCGGAGAAAAGATTGGTAATTGACATTTTCACGAAAGTGGAGAAATTCTTTTTTACAGCCTGAATAGCTCTGTCCCGGTTGATTTTTCTCTCATCAGAATCGGCTTTGGCAGTCGAATTGACAAGAATAATTTTCTTTACATTATCAGGATAAAGTTCAGCAAAAGCAAGGGAAATATATCCTCCCATCGAATGTCCGATAAGGGTGGCTTTTCGGATTTTATTTTCGTGCAGAACGGAATAAACCATATCTGCCTGTTCTTCCATAGTGTGGATATATCCGATATTTTCGGATTTTCCGTGTCCTAATAAATCGAATGCAAAAACCCGATGTTTTTTGGATAGTTCTTCTACCAAAAAATCCCACATGGAGAGGTTTTCTAAAAATCCGTGAAGTAAAACCACAGCAGAGCCTTTTCCACTATCGGAATAATGAATTTTTGCTCCTTTATATGTTGTGAATTTTTTCAATGGCTTTTTTACTGATTACTGTAAACTGACTACTGAACACTAATTATACATCATCATAATCAATATAAACCTCGCTTGAAGTCGGAACAGCCTGACAAGTCAATATAAATCCGTCTGCAATTTCTCCGTCTGTTAGGATTGCGTTTTTCTTCATTTCGGCTGAACCATGAGTGATTCTTCCGATACACGAACTACAAATTCCTCCCTGACACGAATACGGAGCATCAAGTCCTTGTTTGAGAACAGCATCTAAAATAACCGTTCCGCTCGGAATGGTAAACGTAGTTTCTTCATCGTCCAAAAGAATCGTTACTTTACATTGTCCGTCTAAATTCTGTTCAATTTTATTCTCGGTTTCGACTGTTGTAAAAAGTTCAAATTTGATTCTGTCTTCCGAAATTGTGTTTTCTTTCAAGATGTCTTTTACTTGCGAAATCATCTCATTCGGACCACATAAATAGAAGTTTTCAAAGGCAACTTCATCGTGCTTGTTTTTCAAAACAAAATTTACAGCCGAACGGTCGATTCTTCCGAAAAGATGTCCGTCAAGTTTAGCTTGGCTGAATACGTAATACAGAAAAAATCGTCCTAAATATTTGTGTTGAAGCTCGTTTAACTGGTCAAAGAAAATCGTGTTTTCGGGAGTTTTATTTCCGTACACCAAAACGAAAGAACTGTTAGGTTCTTCTTCCAAAACGGTTTGCAAAATGGACATAACGGGAGTAATTCCGCTTCCTGCTACGAATGCTCCGTAGGTTTTTTGGTTATTGGAATTAGACTCAAACGTAAAACGACCTTCGGGAGTTCCGACTTCAATAACATTTCCGACAGCTAACTGTTTGTTGGCAAAAACAGAGAAAAATCCGTTTTGAATGGCTTTAATCGAAATGCGTAATTCCCCACTTTTCGGACTCGAACAAATCGAATAAGCTCGTCTGATTTCTTGTCCGTCAAGGGTTAATTTAAGGTTTACGTATTGTCCTGCTATGAATTTGTAAAACGAAGCGAGTTCGCTTGGGATATTAAATACAACCGAAATAGAATCGGGAGTTTCACGTTTTACTTCTTTAATCGTAAGTTTATAAAAGTCTGCCATTTCTGAAAATTGAAATGCAAATTTACGATTATTTATGGAGTAGCTCCCGCAGATTTCGCAGATTTTCGCAGAATATATATTTTCGGCTCATTTATTTGCAAAAACCTGCGAAATCTGTGGGAAAATTTTTAAAAATTCGTCGAAATATTTACAGTAAGTCCTGAAGATTCGGGAACCCAACGACAAACTCCTCCGACACAAATCATTCCTCCTCGTTGTCTTCCGTAGCTCATTCCGATACGGGTTGCTCCTTTTACGAAAGCTCCTCCTACATTATAATAGTGAATTCTTTCGTCTTTGTTATCATTTCCGTAATTGTATAAATCCTGAAAAAAGAACGACCATTTCAAAGACGGAACATATTCAAGGGTTGCAGCTGCCCAATTTTTTTTATCTCTGTCTGTCCACAAGTGCTGTCCGATAACCCGTACAGACTGTGCATCTCCAAACTTATAAATTGCCTCACCTCCCACAACATAAGCCTTGTGTTCTCCTGTTGTATCTTCAATATATTTTTTGTTGTAATATTGCCCCATTGCCATAAAAATTGTCTGCCATTTGTCCGACAATTTTTTACGCATTTCAATAGCTAAATCATTGTAGTATTTTCTTCCGAAATCAAAGAATTCCGTGCTTACTTCCCTGTTACTTACATCTAAATCCTGAGGTTCTAAAGCATTCCAATACGAACCGTTTACCGCAAAATAAGTTCCGTATTTTCCTCCCATCGGAGTATCTCTTTTGAACTGATAAAACAAATCGAATTGCCCTCCTATTTCTCCCACTTTTACGTAAGGCGAAAATCCTGTTGCAGATGCCACCTGATACACATATATATTTTGCAGAGCATAATCATACTGTTTGGTCAGCGAGGGAACGTAATTTACAACTCCCGTATTGAATGTGTTTCCGCTTAAAGTTCTTTCAGAAAACATTCCGATATTTTCCATTCTTCTCAAATTCACGTCTAACCCGAATCCTCTTTGAGAATATCCGAAGTTAATCAGCAAAGCGTTTCCGTCATATTGCTTGTCCGACAAAACAGTTTTCAAAGCTCCCTGACCTTCAACCAAAGCATCTTTGGATTTATAAACGTATTCTGCTCCTGCATAAAATCCTCCTTTAGCCATATCAGCTCTAATGGAATACATATTGGTCATTTTATTCAATTCGGGATATTCGTCTTGCACATCTTCGTATCGGCTGACAAAACTCGTTCCGACATTCAACTCAACATCTTCCATATCAGAAATTTCCGAAAGGTCAAAATCTAAATTAACTCCCGAAATAAGTGATTCCGACAAGTCAAATCCCATTCCGATGCGTTGTCTTCCTCCGAGAACTGTGGCTTTAGCTCCTTTGGTAAATTCATATCCGACTCTTCCTCCAAAAATAGCATTGTTGATTCCGAGTTGTCTGTCTTCCCACGAACGCAAAACAAGTCCGCTACCGAATTGTTCGTAAAAATGCCCTGCGGTAACATCTAAACCAATATCCGTATTGTTGTATCGTGCATATATCGTTCCGATATGGGTTTTGTCAAGCTCGGGAGAATAATTCAGCAAAGCCATAGGAGAATAGGATTCTAACTGAACTCCAAATTCCCATTGACTGATAAAATAATCCGCTTTGATATAGTTGTTAGAACGAAAGCGTTCTACCGCATCAATTTCTGAAATCTTAATTTTGTCGTCATCAATATACCATTGGCTGTTCGATTCAATTCCGACATTAAGCTGTCCTTGATTTTGATTTTGGTTTTGCTCTTCTTGAGCCATGGCAATAATACTCCCGAAAGAAAATATTAGGCAGGTTAGTTTTCTAATCATTTCTGTTGCATTCGTAAATTATTTTTTTACTTTTCTTTTGATAACATTATACATCTCTTTTTCAGAACCCGGTGTATAATTAGAGTGTTCGTAAATCACTTCTCCCTTGTACAAAACAATCGTATAAGGCACATTAACAATGTTCAAAGCTCTTTTTAAATCGTGGTTGTCGTCAAGGATAATTTCGTAATCCCAACCTTTTCCGTTTACCATTGGTTTTACTCTTTTTTTGGTACGAGCATCGTCAATAGAAACAGCTACAAGCTCAATCCCCAATTCGTCCTGCCAATCCTGATATACGTTGTGAATAGCCGAAAGTTCGTTGATGCAAGGACCGCACCACGTAGCCCAAAAACTGATAATAACCGGGTGTTTGGTGCTGTTGTATTTAGAAACATTTACAGTTTTGCCGTCTAAATTTTTCAGGGAAACATTAGGCATTTTATTTTGCTGTGCAAAAGAAAAAATTCCTGTAAAAAGGAATAATAAAAGGACTATTTTTTTCATATTTTTGGGTTGTTGTTAAAAATGATTAGCAAATATATGTAAATTGAACATTAAGCCATACGATATTAAAAAAAAAATTATACTTTCGTATTATTATTAATTAGTGCAATAACAAAACACATACCATAAATTTATGAAAAAAATATTTTTAACCCTGTTTACTTTTTTAGGAATTTCGATGTCCCTTGTTTCTTGTGGAGGATACGAAAATGATGATGATTTGACAGGGGAAGGAATCACAAGCAGTATTATTGTTTCTTCAAACAAATTTAATATTGTTTTAGCCGAAGGAGATGAAGAGCAGGAAAGTTTTGTGTTTTCTGTTACCTCTAACAACGGAGTAAATATTACCGATTTTTGTACGTTTTTTTTAAATGGAGCGGAATTGGAGTCGAATATTTTTACTCCCGAAGAGTTGGGAACTTATGAAGTAACAGCAAGATATGACAATTTAGAAACAAATACGCTTACGATAAATGTTGTGGATATTGCTTCTACTTATTTTAAGCATAAAGTTCTGATTGAAGACTTTACCGGAACTTGGTGCGGTTGGTGTACGAGAATTATGTATGCTATCGAACTTGTTGGGGCTCAAACCGACAATGCTATTCCTGTTGCTATTCATAATAATGACGAGTTTGAATTTACAGGAAGAGTTCCTTTGGAAGATTTTCTGCAAATCGAAGGAGCTTATCCGTTTGCTTCTCTGAATAGAACTACGGTTTGGATGCCTTTGCAACACAACAATATCAATCAACCGATTGCTATGATACAACCCATGTCTCCTGTCGGAATTAAAATTAATTCCAATCTGGGAGCATCTTCAGGAACGATTGATGTTTCGTTTTCGTTCAAAGAGGATATTTCGGGGAATTTAAGGTATGTTGTTTATGTTTTGGAAAACGGACTTACCGGCAACCAAAAAAATTATTACAGCAATCTTTACGGAGGAGGAGAAACTTTGTATGATTTTCCGCAAAACCACGTTTTGAGAGGAGTTTACGGAAATATTTTAGGAAATAATTTAGGGCAGTCAGCAACCGAAGATACCGAAATTACACTTTCTGATTTACCTGTAAATTATTCTGCTGAAAATGTAAACAACTTACAGGTTATTGCTTTTCTGATAAACGAGCAGGGAACAGTACTAAACGTTCAGATTGCAGACGGAAATACCGAGAAAGACTACGAAATGGCGAATTAGAGTAGTTTACGGTTTACAGTTGTCAGTTTACAGAGCTGTAACCGTAAACCGTGAACTGTAAACCGTAAACTTTTGAAACAAAAAATAATCGGAGTAATGTCAGGCACTTCGCTTGATGGAGTGGATTTGGCTGAAATTTCCTTTTCGGAAGAAAAAAGTAAAATTTCTTTTGCAATCGGAAAAGCTCAAACCGTTCCGTATTCGGAAGAATGGATTTTAAAACTCAAAAACGGAATAAATTATTCCGAAAAAGAACTAAAAGCTCTTAATTCGGAATATACAGTTCTTTTAGGAAGCATCATCAGCACATTCATTACAGAAAACAAAATCGAAAATATTGATGCGGTTTCTTCGCACGGACATACGATTTTGCACCAACCTCAAAACGGTTTTACACTTCAAATCGGGAATCTTCCCGAAATAGCTCAAATTGTAAATCAGAAAGTAGTTTGTGATTTTCGTGTTCAGGACATAAAATTAGGAGGACAGGGAGCTCCACTTGTTCCGATTGGGGATAGGCTGTTGTTTTCGGAGTATGATTATTGTCTGAATCTCGGAGGTTTTTCGAATATTTCGTTTGAAGAAAAAGGAGAACGGATTGCGTATGATATTTCTCCCGTAAATACGGTTTTGAATTTTTATGCCAACAAATTAGGATTCGATTTTGACGATAAAGGAGCAATTTCCAAAAGCGGAGTATTTAATAAGGAGCTTTTCGATAAATTAAATTCATTGGAGTTTTATCAGAAAAAATATCCGAAATCATTAGGATTTGAATTTGTCAAAGATGTCATTTTTCCGATAACCGAAAAGTACCAAACTCAAGAAGTTTTACGTACGTTTTCGGAACACATCGCTTTTCAGATTAGTGAAAATCTGTGTCATCTGCAGGAGCTAAAAAAATCAAAATTACTCATAACAGGAGGAGGAGCTTACAACGATTTTCTGATTGACCGAATTGGTCATTATCTGGCTAAAACCGAAATCGTTATTCCCGAAAAAAAGATAATCGAATACAAAGAAGCGTTAATTTTTGCTTTGTTAGGTTATCTGAAATTACAAAACCGAATTAACGTTTTGTCAAGTGTAACGGGAGCTGAACGCAATCACAGTTCGGGAGTTGTTTATAGGTAGAGGTTATATCCCTTACAGAAACGGAAGTTGTTTAAAACTCACTTTTGAGTGTTATTTTTCATTGACAAGTTCTAATATTTCCTCAATGAAGTTGTCACTTAACCAAACATTTTTCGTTCTTAATTCTAATAAAAGAGTTTTTAGTTCAGTAATAAATCCTAACTGTTTGGCTTTTATTAAAACTCCGATAGTTCCGGTTACTTTTAGTCCGATGTGTTTAGCGTGAAATCTCCCTAAAGTTTCATCAAGAATTATCAAATCAGCTTCTTTTTCTGTTGCTAATATAATAGCTTCGGCTTCACCTTTGTCTAAATCCAAGAAGAATGATAAAGACTTTTCGTGTTCAATAGCTTCTATTTTAATCCACTCAATTTTTGATAAATCGGTATAAAATTCTTTGTTTTTTTCCGGCTTCAATTTCATTGAAAACCTCTTTCGGGATAAAAACCTCTCCATACAAGTCTTTTAAAATTTGAAGTTTACCAATTTTCAGAAGAGAAATGATTGGAGTTGTATTTGAAACAATTTTAGGCATTTTCTAAATCCTCGTTTAAGTTTTCGCTATTCAAAAATGTAACTTCATATTTTCCTAATAAGTCTAAAAACTCAATTCTTGACATCTGCAAAACCTTTGCGGCTGTTCCTGATGAAACCTTACCTAACTCAAAAAGTTTTACAAGAGCAGAAATTTTGATTTCCTTTCCAAAATCGCTTTTACTCATTCTCATCGAATTAGCTAAATAATCGGGATATTCTATTGAAATTATTTGTGCCATTTTTTACAAATTTTGATACTTCAAAGATACATTAAATTTCTGACATTTAACAAAGTAGCTCTAAATCTCCTTTTGTCAAGCGTAACAGGAGCTGAACGCAATCACAGTTCGGGAGTTGTTTATGGGAAGTAGTTAGAGGTTTTTAAGCAGTTATTGGATTGATCTGTATCTGTCCTCCGATTGCTTTCAAAACTTTCATTATTGTCGCAAATTGAGGTTTAGATCCTTCAGATAAGGCTTTGTATAAACTTGGTCGGCTAAAACCTGTTTCTTCTGCAATTTTAGTCATTCCGATTGCTTTGGCAACGTGTCCGATTGCAGTAATTATTTCTGAATCATCACCTTCTTGCAGAACTTCATTAAGATATTCGGCAATCATTTCGTTGCTGTCCAAATAATCTGCAATATCAAATTTTGATGTTTCCATTTTCTTATTTTTTTAATTTATCCCAAATTTGTTTAGCTTTTTCAATGTCTTTCTGTTGAGTTGATTTATCTCCTCCAATTAGCAGAATAATAATTTTTCCGTCAGTTTCCTTGAAATAAACCCGATAGCCTTTTGCATAATTGATTTTATTTCACTAATTCCATTCCAACCGGCTGACAATCTCCAAAATGTTCGTCTTTTTCCAGTTTCTGTATTCTGAACAAAATTTTCGATTTTGCTCTCAAATCCTTTAACTTTTTCAACCACTTGTCAAATTCTATCGTTTTCTCAATAAAGTACATTTTGCCACTGTATTCATTTGGATACAAAAATAGTAAAGAAATATTGAATACAAAATTTTTTATTTATTTTCTTTTTGCTTTGTTAGGTTATCTGAAATTACAAAACCGAATCAATGTTTTGTCAAGCGTAACGGGGGCTGAACACAATCACGGTTCGGGAGTTGTCTATAAAAAGTAACTGTTTTTTTGTTTTTCTTAAAAATTCTTAACGAAATAATAATTTATTTTATACATTTGGCTCTTTAATCAACATTAACTAAACACAAAAAATACTATGAAAAAAATTTTTACTCTACTTTCGCTTATCTTTATAGGTACGCAATTTTCATTTTCACAGACTTATTTTAGTGATGATTTTGAATCAGGTCAAAATGGTTGGACTTATATTGACCACAATAATGACGGTTACAACTGGTTACTGATGACGGGAACGCAATTAAGTTTACCAGCTGCTGCAGGACAAGTTTTGGTATCACGTTCTTGGTCTAATAATGTGCCTATTACTCCCAATAATTTAGCAGTTTCCCCAGCTATTGATTTAACAGGGGCTTCTGATAATGTCTTTTTAGAATATACTTTTTACGCTAATCAAGGCTTTCCGCAAGATAAGTATAGTGTTTATGTTTCTACAGTAAACACAGCTACAGGTATTTTAGCGACGACTCCCATTCATACAGAAACGGGAACAGCTGTAACAGCTGCAGGAACTATCAGAACGCTTGATTTGTCGTCTTATATGGGACAGATAGTATATGTTACATTTAGACATTACGATTGTTATGACTGGGATTTTATAGCGATTAATGATTTGTCTGTAAAAACTATTAGTAATAATGATGTGTCGATAGAAAGTGTTGATGTTCAAGACTATGCTTTGCTAAATCAGGATGCAACATTAGGACTGACTCTTAAAAATGTGGGAGCTAATGAAATCACTTCTGTTACTGTTAATTGGAATGACGGAACAGACCATACTGTTACAATTCCGGTAACAATTGCAGCTGGAGAAACAGCTACTGTAAATCACCCAACCGCTCTGAATTATGCTACAGCAACTAAATATGATATTACTGTTAGTGTTACAGAAGTTAATAGCGGTACAGACCCTGATATGAGCAACAATTCTCAAGACACATCTATTCGAGTAATTTCCCAAGACGGAGGAACTAAAGCTTTAATTGAAGAGGGTACAGGTACTTGGTGTCAATGGTGTCCGAGAGGAGCTGTAGCTATGGAGTATATGTATAACAATCATAGTGATAAATTTGTTGGAATTGCAGTTCACAACGGAGATCCTATGACGAATACAGAGTATGATAATGCAGTTAGTTTTACTGGTTTCCCGGGAATGCATATGGACAGAACTTATAAAGATGTAGGTGTTTCATTGGAAATAATGGAAAGCTATGTTTTGTGGCGTTCAGCTATTCCTAATCCTATTTCAATAGATATTGAAACAAGTGTTTCAGGAAATCAATTAACCGTTGATGCTTCTGCTACTTTTCATTCAAATTATACAAATGCAAATTTAAGACTTGCTGCTATTGTAATAGAAAATAATGTTACAGGAACAACAAGTGGTTATAATCAAATCAATGCTTATGCTGGTGGGGGTAACGGACCAATGGGAGGATACGAAAATCTTCCATATACTGTTCCTGCAAGTATGATGGTTTATGACCACGTAGGTAGAGCTTTATTGGGAGGTTATAATGGTGTGGCTGGGTCTGTTCCAACAACATTAACAGACGGACAAGAAGTGAATTATACTTTTAACTATACAGTTCCTGCGAGTTATGATATTGATAGAATACACGTGGCTGTTGTGGTTATAGATGCTGAAACAGGATATATTTTAAATTCTAATTCGGCTTATGTAGGGAATTTAGGTGTAAATAATCCGGCAATAAATTCAGGATTCTCGGTTTATCCAAATCCTGCAAATGATATTGTAAATCTACAATTCAATCAGGACGGAAAATTTGCAGTTAAAGTTTATGATGTAACAGGAAAAGAGGTTTTGGCTAAAGCACCTGAATTTTTAACGTCAAATGCTGTTTCATCTCTGAATGTTTCTTCTCTTTCTCAAGGAATATATATCATCAGTATTGAAGGAGAAAGTCAATCATTTAGTCAAAAATTAATTATTAAATAATCTAAAAATGAAAAAGATTTGTTTAACAGTAATGCTTTTGGCATTTGTAAATTTAATAAATGCTCAAATTACGGTTTTAGACGGAAATGGGAATGTTATAGAAGATGAAAGTGTTTTTGAGTTTAATACTGTAGATGAAGGACCTTGGGTAGAAAATCCTGAATCAAAATTAAGTTTTTATATTCAGAATAATACTTCTTCTCAAATTGAAGTTAAGGGTGCTATGGTAGAGATAATAGGAGCTACTGGTTTTGGTGTACAGTTTTGTATGGGAGATTGTCTTAATGTTGTTAACGAAAATTCTGTTGTTCCGATGGGGAATGCTACTTTTTCTGTTGGCCCTAATCAAACTACAGGTCCTGGAATCTATTTTTGGAATTTGAATAGTTCAAGTGATTATGCCAGCTATAAATTTAAGGTTTATCAGGCTGATACATCTGGTAACGAAATAGGAACTCCTATCCATATGACTTATGTTTATAATGCTAATGCAAGTGTTTCAGATGTTAATCTACAAAAATTAGGTGTTAAGGTAAACAATACATTAATAAGTAATGAGTTTTCGTTTACTACAGTATCTGCAACGACTATGGAACTATTCGACATTAACGGAAGGAATGTAGTTTCTCAAAGTTTTAATGAAGGAACTAACCTTTATAATGTTTCAGGACTTAATGCAGGAATTTACATCGCTAAATTTACTGACAAACAAGGACAAACAGCATCTATCAAGATTGTAAAGCAGTAAACAAGTTTTCATACCAATTATTTTTTTCAAATCCTGTTCATTTTTGTGGACAGGATTTTTTGTTTTAACAAAATTTTAGTAATTTTAACATCTAATCTTTAAATTGATACTATTATGAAAACAAAACAATTATTTTTTACAGGAGTATTTTTGTTAGGTGCTTTTTTTACTAATGCACAAAACAATGTGTCCAATAACAATATTACCAGCGGAGGTTTATTTGCTGGAACTTTAGGTACGGGAAACACTTTTTATGGCTATTATGCAGGAAGAGGAATAAGTGACCCTGATATTTATGGACAATCAATAGGCGTCAATAACACTTGTATAGGTCATAATTCTGGACAGATATTTAATATATCTAAATGGCATAAAATTGACAACAATGTTTTTGTTGGATACAACACGGGCTATAAGTCAAATATTACATTACAAGCTTCTGGAAGTGTATTTATTGGTGCAAATGTTGGATTATCAGGCTCTGACGTATCCAATAAATTAGCTATAGATAATTCTACTACCAACACCCCTCTTATTTGGGGAGATTTTGCTTTAGACCAGTTAAAATTTAACGGTAAAGTGGGTATAGGTAATGGTTTTGGTAATTTTCCAAGCACAGCAGGGACGGTAAATTTAAGTGCTTACAACCTGTTCGTAAACGGAGGTATTCTTACAGAAGAAGTTAGGGTTATGCTCAAAGCCCAATGGGCAGATTATGTTTTTGAGGAAGGCTATAACCTGCCAAATCTTGAAGAAGTAGAAATGTTTATCAAAGAAAATAAACACCTACCTAATGTGCCGTCTGCCAAAGAAGTAGCAGAAAACGGTATTGAGCTTGGAGAAATTGCAAAAATCCAACAGGAGAAAATTGAGGAGCTTACACTTTATATTATTGAGCAAAACAAGCTCAATAAAGAGCAGACAGAGCAACTTAAAAAACAACAATCAGAGATTGGTGAGTTGAAAGAGCAGGTTAAACTTCTTTTGGAAAAATCCAAATAATCCTAAAAAAATTAAATTATGAAAAAGATAATTTTATTTATTATAGTTTTTTTGGGTATAAAATTGTACGCACAAAACCAACCTGTTTTACCAAATGGAGTCGAGTATAGTTTATCTCCAAATGGGTTATTTGAAAAAGTATTTGATCATTACGGTAATAGTTATGATCTATCTGACATTATGATTAGTAAGGATCCAAGAAGAGGAAGTAATCTGAAAACTACTAACTCTACTCCTTTGAGTTGTGGATATTATAATTTGTATTTCGAGACAGGTAGTGGTATGGAAGATATTTCAAATCCAGTTCATGTAGCAAGAAGAAATGTTTTATGCAGAGTTATCACAGATTTGTCAGATTTTATTAACTCTCCGTTAACCACTAACGGACTAAATAATAAAGTTAATGTTTGGGTCAGAAATATCAACGAAGTAATACTACCTCCTGATAGTTCAAACGGAGTATTAGGTCTTGCCAGTTCATTTTACACAATGCCTTATAATACAACTGTTGGTTTTGGAGGTATCATTGACAATGAAATATGGAAAACAATCCATTTAGGTAAAGATTCTTATACTAATGTTATTTCTCCTTTAACATCAAATGGTATAGATTCAGGACAACCAGGAGTTTTTTACCATGGAATGATGGCTTTTAATTTCTCTGATACTAATATTAGCTGGAATACAAATTTAACTGTAACCTCATTTCCAAATCAATATGATTTATATACTGTTGTTTTACATGAAATGATACATGCTTTAGGTTTTACCAGCTTAATAAATGGAAACGGTTTTTCAAAATTTAGCTCTGGTTATAATTATTATAATCGTTATGATACAAGGTTAAAAAATGATGCAAACACACAGTTTTTAATTAATAAGCAAACAAATGCTTGTGGTAGTATGTACAATTATGTTTTTAACCCTTTATTGAACACAAGTATTTTACAACCTGCATCAAATGACTGTAATAATAAAATCAGATATATAGGGCTTTTAAATGTTCCTGTGCATACACCGCCAGCTTTTTCTCCTCCTAGTAGTTTAAGTCATTTTGAAGGAGCTTGTATTAATCCAAACCCAAACTTTGTTATGGAAAGTCATACACCTGAAGAAGTTATCCGAAGATTTCCGAAACCTCAGGAAAGAAATGTATTGGGAGAGATAGGCTATAATGTAAATAATACTTTTGGTATAAGTTCTACTTATCAGGGAACAACAACCTATAAAGGAGCATTTTCAGGTATTAATGTTGCCGGGATGAATGACGGAGTAAGTCCTTCAGGTGCTTTTACATATTCAGGTAATGTAAATACCGATATTCAAATCAGTAACTTTTTAACTAATGATACAAATGCTACAGGATTTGAATGTTTAGAAGATATTTATCATACATCTACGTTATCGATTACTTCAGGAAATTCAAGTACTGTGATAACGTTTAATAGTAGCCAAGGAGGACTACATTTATTAAGGTATGTTCCGATAAACGGTACACAAAAAGGTAATATAACCTATATGTATGTGTATGTGGAATCGAATGACAACTGTTCACCATCTGTGTGTAATTTGATTACTAATGGTGATTTTGAAGATCATATTATTTTAATTAATAGTTTTAGTAATATAATAAATGCTTGTAATTGGTATAGTGGAAATTTAGCTAGTCCAGATTATTTTAATGATGATTATGAAGATGATCAGCTTAAAACACCTTGTAACTATTTTGGTTATGAAAATGATGGAATTATTTCTAATAAAGGATATGCAGGAGTTTTTAGTCGAAATTCGTTAGATAATTTGCTATTTAATGAATCGATTAAAACTCAATTGATTACACCTTTATCTTCTAATACAAATTATCAATTGAGTTTTGATATTTCATTAGCAGAAGGCTGGAGTGCTAGAGCAGCTAAAATTCAGGCTTATTTATCTAATAGTTTTTCAACTTTCTCAACGTATTCAGGTATAAATATTACAAACCCTGAAATGCTCTTCACAAGTTCAAATTATATTATCCAAACAGATGGATGGGAGAAAATAATTTTTAATTTTACAACTGGAGATACTGCAGATGAAAATACTTTGTACTTAGGTTTTTTAAATGAAATAGATAAAACACTAAATACTCCATCACCACAATATCTTTATGAATGTAATTATAGTAACGGTAACGATCCAAATAACACAGATCATGGTATTTATTATTATATAGATAATGTTTCCTTGATTCCTTTGAATGGTGGTTCATTTGTTCTTCCTGAAAATATTTGTTTAAATGAATTGATTAATGATTTATCAGGCTATTTGGATAATGTTCCTTTTAACGGTACATTTTCAGGGGACGGAGTTTCGGGTAATGTATTTAATCCTTCTGTAATAGGTGAAGGAGTCTATGCAATTACCTATACATATACAAATTCCACTAGTTGTTCCATTTCAATACATGCTCAAATTGAAGTTTTATCATTAGAAAATTGTATAAATAACTGCCCTAATAATTTGATTTTTTCTGATACCGAAAATTCATCCCCTGTTACCTACAATGTATCAGATTATATTGAAACAAATAGTAATTATCTTGTAAATTCATCTTTAGATGTATCCTTAAAAGCAGGTAATTATATTGTTATGAAACCACAAAGTCAAATAAATTCCGGAGCTCAATTTCTTGCAAGAATTGAAAATTGTGATGGTACATCAAATGCTAAAATGATGAATCCTGTAAAAAATTCTGAAAATTTTGAACCAATATCATTTAATGAAAATAACGAACTGCTTGATACAGAAATTTTAGGATTAAAAATATATCCTAATCCATCAGGCGGACTAATCAATATCAGCAATACAACTGTTATCGAAAACGTAACTATTACAGATATAAACGGTAGAGTAGTTAAGCAGATTGCTTTGGGAGCAAGTGAAGGGCAAATCAATATTTCTGACCTTTCTCAGGGAGTTTATATCTTAAACGTCACATCAGGCGGAAAATCATTTACTAAAAAAATCGTAAAGCAATAATCTTTCATAACAATTATTTTTTCAAATCCTATCCGTTTTCGGATAGGATTTGTTTTTTTAAGAATATAGTTTTCAATTCTTTTTAATAGCTTTGCTATCAACCAAATCAACCAAAATGAAAACACTCCAAAAAGGAAGTACAAAACTGCTCAATGCCTGGGCTTTTTACGACTGGGCAAATTCGGTTTACAGCTTGGTCATTGCCTCTGCTATTTTCCCGATTTTTTATACGGCTCTTTTCAAAATCAAGGGAATTACCCATATTGAAGTTTTTGGCAATCACATAAAAGATACGGCTCTGATTAGTTTTGTAACAGCTGCTGCTTTTTTGGTGGTAGCGGTTATTTCTCCGTTTCTTTCCGGAATAGCCGATTTTGTCGGAAACAAAAAGAGTTTTATGAAGTTCTTTTGTTATCTGGGAGGGCTTTCGTGTATCGGGTTGTATTGGTTTGATTTGGATACTATTTATTTGAGTTTGTCCTTTTACTTTTTCGGACTTATCGGATTTTGGGGGAGTTTGGTTTTTTACAACTCCTACCTACCTGATGTCGCTTTTACGGAACAACAGGACAGAATCAGTGCCAAGGGATATTCACTCGGATATATCGGAAGTGTCATTCTACTCTTAATTAATCTGGCAATGGTAATGGGAGTCGATGACGAAAACAAAATCCAAATGATGAAATATTCGTTTGTAATGGTTGGAATCTGGTGGATTGGATTTGCCCAATATTCATTTTATTTTCTTCCGAAAGGAAACAAAAACGAAGAAAAAGTATCCAAAAGTATTTTGTTTAACGGATTCAAGGAACTCAAAAAAGTGTGGAATCAGTTGGGAGATAATCTTTCGTTGAAACGTTATCTGGTTGCTTTTTTTGTGTATAGCATGGCTGTTCAGACGGTTATGTTGGTGGCTACGTATTTCGGAGAACAAGAAATCGCCTGGGCTGATGACAGTCAGAAAACAACAGGGCTTATTATCAGTATTTTGGTTATTCAGTTGATTGCTGTTTTGGGAGCAACCCTTACTTCGAGGGCTTCCGAAAAGTTCGGAAATATTCCGGTTTTGATTGTGATAAACGTAATTTGGGTTGCGATTTGTATTGTGGCTTATTTTATCAGCTTTCCGATTCATTTTTATTTAACAGCAGGTTTTGTCGGACTAGTAATGGGAGGAATCCAATCGCTTTCCCGTTCGACTTATTCGAAACTCATTCCAAAAAACACAACTGATACCACTTCGTTTTTCAGCTTTTATGACGTAGCCGAAAAAATCGGAATCGTAATCGGAATGTTTCTGTACGGGTTTATTGACCAGATTACGGGAAGTATGCGAAATTCGATTGTGTTTTTGGCTTTGTTCTTTATTTTGGGAGTTTTGTTGTTGTTCAGAGTTCCGAAAACGACTGATATCAGATGATTGAAATTTACAGATTTAGTTTTTTTGGGTTCATTTTATTGTTCCAAAAAGAAAGTATTTCTACTGAATTTTCGTTGATTTTGTAGTAAATGGAAAAGTTTTTCAGAATTACGATCTTCGGATTTCGTTTTCAAATAGATTGATAATGTGTCCGATATATGGATTTTCGGATAATAATTTTTCTTGAAAAGCAACTTCATTCATTATTTTGACAGAATAGGAGGAGGATTGATTGTGTTCTATCCAAAATTCGAGCGTTTCTAAATATCGTTTTTCAGCTTCCGAAGTCCATTTTATCTGAAACATATTTTTTCAGCTTTTTTCCGAACATCTTCACTTGAACAAAATTCTCCTTTTTGAGCGTCTTTCAAACCTTGAAGAATTGATTTTTGTTCATCTTCCGAAAGTTCAAAGGTTTCTTTTCGGATTCTTTCAAAAGAAATTTTCATCTTTTTCAGAATACTTTCTAAAAGATTTTGCTCTTCTGTCGAGTTGGTATGAATTAACAAATCTGTCATTGTTGTTCTGATATTACAAAGACAAAGTTAATGATTTTTTTTATAAATTTACATTTTAGAAAAACAAAGGCAAAAAATGAAAGTAGCAGTTGTAATGGGAGGTTATTCGGGAGAATGTGGGATTTCTCTGAAAAGCGGGCAGCTTATTCTGAATAATTTAGACCGAAATAAATACGAAGTATTTGAAGTTCATATTCTGAATGAGGGTTGGTTTTTGGTTGAAAACAACGAAAAATATCCGATAAGCAGAGGAGATTTTTCGGCTGAAAAAAACGGACAGAAAATTACCTTTGATGTGATTGTCAATATCATTCACGGAACTCCCGGAGAAGACGGACTGCTTCAGGCATATTGGAAACTTATCGGGATTCCGTTTACAGGTTGTGATTTCTATCAATCTGCATTGACATTTAATAAAAGAGATACGTTATCGGTTTTGGCAAAATTCGGAATTCCGAAAGCCAAATCGGTTTATGCCTCGAAAAATGATGTTTTGGATAAAAACGAAATCATTAAAGAATTAGGTTTGCCTTTGTTTGTAAAAGCGAATCGTTCGGGAAGCAGTTTGGGGGTTTCCAAAGTAAACAAAGAAGAAGAATTTGAAAAAGCCTTGCAGACTGCCTTTGAGGTAGATGACCAAATCTTAATTGAATCGTTTCTGAACGGAAGGGAAATTTCGGTTGGAGTAGTAAAACTAAACGGAAAAACAACCGTTTTAGGACATACGGAAATCATTCCCGAAAATGACTTTTTTGATTACGAAGCAAAATATTTAGGAAAGTCGAAAGAAATAACACCTGCCGAAATCGACCAAAAAATTCAGGAGAAAATCGACCAAACCGCCATTAAGGTTTATGATGCTTTGAATATGACGGGATTTTCGAGGGTTGATTATATTATTATGGACGAAATTCCGTATTTTATCGAAATCAATACTAATCCGGGATTGTCTCCACAGAGTATTTTCCCTCAACAGGTAACACACAAAGGAATGAAGTTTTCGGATTTATTGGATTCTGAAATTCAGTTGGCTTTAGCAAGGAGATAGGAGTTAGTGGACAGGAGATAGTAGTAGCTCCAACCTTAAACTTTAAACCAAAAAAAACCTTAAACAAAAAAGAAATGAAAAAAGCAGTTTTTCCGGGTTCGTTTGACCCGATTACCTTAGGACATTACGATATTATCAAAAGAGGAATTTCCTTATTTGATGAAATAATCGTTGCTATCGGAGTGAATGCCGATAAAAAATATATGTTTTCTTTGGAAGACCGAAAACGCTTTATCGAAGAGGCTTTTAAAGACGAACCAAAAATAAAGGTAATTACTTACGAAGGGCTTACGATTGATTTATGCAAAAGATTAAAAGCAGATTTTATTTTGAGAGGATTGCGAAATCCTGCTGATTTTGAGTTCGAAAAAGCCATTGCTCATACCAACAGAACACTCTCAAAAATAGAAACAGTTTTTTTACTGACTGCCGCAAGTACATCATTCATCAGCTCAAGCATAGTAAGAGATGTTTTGCGAAATGGTGGTGATTATAAAAAACTCGTTCCCGAATCTGTTGTGTTAAAATAGAATAAATCAACCTGATTCGGTAAATTTTTGTATAATTTAGCACGATATTATTTACCAAAATTTAACAAAATGAAAAAAAGTATTTTTAAAATTGTATTATTTACGGGGATTTTCCTTGTTTCTGTCATTTCTGTAAAAGCACAGGAAAGAGTCCTTTTCGGAAAAGAACTCGATCAGGAATATACCAACCCACATACCGGAATGATTCAATGTATTTCTCATCAGTATAGTCAATATTTACAGGAAACAATACCTCAGATTGAGCCTGTTAAAGGAGAAAATCATAAAACTCTCGGAACAGAAGACACCAATGAAGTGTATGTGATTCCTGTGGTTGTTCACGTGATTCATAGCGGCCAGCCTGTTGGAGTAGGCAAAAACATTTCTGATGCCCGTGTGTTATCTCAAATTGCCGTTTTGAATGAAGATTACAGAAAAATGGCAGGAACATCCGGATTTGGAAGTAATCCTTTAGGAGTGGATACAGAAATTGAGTTTTGTCTGGCTCAAACCGACCCTAACGGAAATCCGACAAACGGTATTAACAGAGTGAATTTAGATATGACCTGGCATTATATTAATGTCGAACAAACTCTAAAACCTACAACACAATGGGACCCAACAAAATATTTTAACATTTGGGTGTGTGAGTTTGGTTATCATGCTAACCCTAATTATGATTTGGAGGGAACTTTGGGTTATGCTCAATTCCCAAGTAACTCGGGATTATCTGGAATACCTTATACGGGAAATGCAAATACTGATGGTGTTATTATTGACTGGAGATGTTTCGGAAGAAACACAGAAGCACCCGGAACTTATTTTACCGGTTACAACAAAGGACGTACTACAACACACGAAGTTGGGCACGCATTTGGATTAAGACATATTTGGGGAGATAATACTTCTTGTACTGTCAATACTATTGACACCCAACAGGATTATTGTCCGGACACTCCTCCTCACTCAAATCCGAATTATTTTTGTTCGGCATCTACATCAACAACCTGTACGGGTTATACTCCTATGCCGGAAAATTATATGGATTATAGTCCTGATCTTTGTTTGAATACTTTTACTGCAAACCAAAAAACAAGAATGAGAAATGCGTTAAACAATGCAACCCGAAGAAGTACCTTAAAAACATCAGATGTGTGTTCTCCTCCTGCCAGTACAGATAATTTTGGTTTAGGAATGATTTCGTTATACCCGAATCCTGCTAATGATGTTTTGAATTTGGTTATGCCCGACAATTATGAATTATCAGGAAATATAACAATTTATAACACCGTAGGTCAGGTAATATTTACTTCAAATGTTTCTGATACGAATATGTATCGTATAGATGTTTCAGGATTTGCTAACGGAGTTTATTTGGTGAAAATAAATAAAGAAAATCAATCCAAAACATTACAGTTTATCAAAAAATAAATCGAAGTGTTTGACAATAAAAATCGGGTTAAGAAAATTCTTAACCCGATTTTTTTATTATAGAAAACGGTATAAATACTGTTTAATGAAAAGCAAAATTAATAAAAACAGATCTTGTTTTCATTGCATCTATATTACTTGTCCAAGGGCTGTTTGGGTTGTTGTCTGGAATAATTTCGTTATTAATTCCGAAAACTCCTCTGATTGATGGAGAAAAAATAAAATATTCCAAGTAAATATCTATTCCAAAACCAACTTCATAATTGTACGTCCATCGGTTCATGCGAAAACGCTGTTCGTAGTTGTCATCTCGAGCATTATAATTACTCGAAAGGTTCAGTGATGTAGAAGCCCCTCCTAATAAGTAAGGTTTAATATTTCCTGTACGAACAGATGAAAATTTAACCAATAAAGGGAGATGAATATAAGTTGATTTTACTTCTCTTAATCGGTCTCTCGGATTTTCAAGTCCCGGAAATATTAAATCTCTTTGAGAATAAAACAATCCGGGTTCAAACCTTAAATCCACATGTTCGTGAAGTCTTAAATTTCCAATAAGTCCTACGTTAAAACTGGTTGTGGTGTTTACCTGAATCTCGGGAGCATTTTCTTTGTAATCAAACTTAAAATCATAAAAATTAAGCCCCAAAAAGTATCCGTAATGTACACGTTGTTTCTGAAAGTTTTCTTGATGAACAATAGGGTTTTTTCCGAAAATGTGAAATTGAGCCTGCATTTGCAGACCAAAACACATTAGTAACAAGACAAATATTTTTTTCATTTTATTTTTTAGATGCTGTATATATGGCAGCCGAGCCAAACATTTGCGGTTTATCTTCCACTTCTATAAACCCGATTTTTCTCAAAATATTGTTTAATACTTCTCCAAAAGGAAAATTGGAGGCTGATTCGGACAAATATCCGTAGGCTTTTTTATCTTTTGAGAACAACCTTCCGATTAACGGAAGAAATACATTGCAATACAACTTATATCCTTGTCTAAAAGGGAATTTAGTCGGAACGGAGGTTTCTAAAATCACAAAAGTTCCGTTTGGCTTTAGCACTCTGAACATTTCCGAGAGTCCTTTTTCGAGGTTTTCAAAATTTCGTATTCCATAAGCAACTGTGATTACGTCAAAATAATTGTCCTCAAACGGAAGATTTTCCGAATCAGCCTGAATCAGCGTAATTCTATCTGAAAGCCCTTTGTTTTCAACCTTTTTTCTGCCTACCTTGAGCATTCCCTCCGAAATATCAGCTCCTATAATTTCCACAGCTTTTGTACGAGAAAGCATAATGGCTAAATCACCCGTTCCTGTGGCTACATCTAATATTTTGGACGGATTTTTTTTCTCAATCAGACGGACAATTTTCTTTTTCCATTTCATATCCGAACCCAATGAGATTACACGATTCAGGTTGTCATATCCGTCCGAAATGTTATCAAACATCTGCTCAACCTGTTGTTTTTTTCCAAGCTCGGAATCTTTATATGGAGTAATATTTTTTGACATTGTCTTAAAAATGAGTTTGCAAAGATAATAGTTTTCAGTCAGTTTCTGTTTATCTTCTGAAAACTAAAATCCCTATCTTTGCACCCAACCTTAAACCTTAAACAAAAAAATGTACATTGCCTATCATTTTACCATAGAGCCACGAGAGTTAGGAAGCGAAATTTTATTAGCGGAACTCCAAGACACTCCTTTTGAGAGTTTTGAAGAAACAGATAAAGGCTTGTCGGCTTATGTTCAGGCTGAATTACATTCAGATGATATTTTGTCTGATGTGATGATTTTGGAAAACCCCGAGTTTCAGATTTCGTATGAAATTGAACACATCGAAACGGTGAATTGGAATGAGGAATGGGAAAAGAATTTCAATCCGATTGAGGCAGGAGAAGAGTGTTATATTCGGGCTCCGTTTCACGAAAGTAAAAACTTCAACTACGAAATCGTAATCGAACCAAAAATGAGTTTCGGAACGGGACACCATCAGACAACTTCGATGATGATTCAGCATTTATTGGAAACGGATTTAGAAGGTAAAAAAACACTTGATATGGGTTGCGGAACTGCAATTTTAGCAATTTTGGCCGAAATGAAAGGGGCAAAACCCATTGATGCGATTGATATTGATAATTGGTGTTATCTGAATTCCATTGAAAATGCAGAGCGGAATAATTGTAAGGAAATTTCAGTTTATGAGGGAGATGCCTCGCTTTTGAAAGGAAAAAAATACGATGTGATTATCGCAAATATCAACCGAAATATTTTGCTTAATGATATGAAAACTTACGCTTCTTGTTTAAGTAAAGGAGGTTTGTTATTTTTGAGTGGATTTTATACGGAGGATATTCCGTTTATTGATGAAAGCTGTCAAAAAAACGGACTTAAATTCCAAAGTAAGCACGAAAAAGACAATTGGGTTGCCTTAAAATACACGATGCAATGAGTACCAAAGAAAAAGTTTTAGAAGAAGTTTTAGTTGAGGAAGCTGTTTCGGATTCGCACAAAATCATTTTGTTTAATGATGATGTGAATACTTTTGACCACGTAATCGAAATGCTTATTGCGATTTGCGACCACGAACCTTTACAGGCCGAACAATGTGCTATTTTGGTACATTATACCGGAAAATGCGAAGTGAAAACAGGAGAACTTTCTGAGCTTGTTCCGAAATGTTCAGCACTTTTAGAGGCAGGACTTTCTGCTGAAATTCAATAAAAAAACGGTATAAATTTTATACCGTTTTTTTGTTTTATAATGAAGATTAGTCATTACTTAACAACAATCTTCTTTAAATTCAAACCTTAAATTATTTCCGCTTTTATTTTGATTAAATACCTGCATAAAAAATCTTCAATTTCTACATATTCCTTCTATACTGCCCACCTACTTCAAACAATGCAGAAGTAATCTGCCCTAAAGAACAAACCTTGGTTGCTTCCATCAGTTGTTCAAAGATATTTTGGTTCTGAACCGCTACTTCCTGAATTTTATCAAGTTCGGCTTTTACTTTATCGGTATTGGCTTTGTTCAACGTTTCTTTGGTTTTGATTTGGAATAATTTTTCTTCTTCCGTTGCTCTGATTACTTCAGCAGGAACAACAGTCGGAGAACCTTTACTGCTCAAAAACGTATTTACTCCGATAATCGGGAATTCTCCTGTGTGTTTCAGCGTTTCGTAATACAAACTTTCCTCCTGAATTTTCGAACGCTGGTACATTGTTTCCATTGCTCCAAGCACTCCTCCACGTTCTGTAATTCGGTCAAATTCTGTTAACACTGCTTCTTCAACTAAATCAGTCAATTCTTCGATGATAAACGACCCTTGAATTGGGTTTTCGTTTTTCGCCAATCCTAATTCTCTGTTGATAATCAGCTGAATTGCCATTGCTCTACGAACTGATTCTTCGGTCGGAGTCGTAATCGCCTCATCATACGCATTGGTATGCAATGAGTTACAGTTATCATAAATCGCATACAAAGCCTGTAAAGTTGTACGAATATCATTAAAATCAATTTCCTGTGCGTGAAGCGAACGACCTGAAGTCTGAATGTGGTATTTGAGCATTTGAGCTCTTTCATTAGCTCCGTATTTTAATTTTAAGGCTTTTGCCCAAATTTTTCGAGCTACACGACCAATCACCGCATATTCCGGATCGATTCCGTTGGAGAAAAAGAACGACAAGTTTGGCCCGAAATCATTGATGTTCATTCCTCTTGACAGATAATATTCCACGTAAGTGAAACCATTAGCCAGGGTAAAAGCCAATTGCGTAATCGGATTCGCTCCAGCCTCCGCAATATGATATCCTGAAATCGAAACTGAATAGAAATTACGAACGTTTTTCTGAATAAAATATTCCTGAACGTCTCCCATCAATCGTAACGCGAATTCAGTCGAGAAAATACAAGTGTTTTGAGCCTGATCTTCTTTTAAAATATCTGCCTGAACCGTTCCACGAACTTGTGAAAGCGTTTTGGTTTTGATTTCGTTATACACCTCCAAAGGTAAAACCTGATCTCCCGTAACTCCCAACAACATAAGTCCTAATCCGTTGTTTCCTTCCGGAAGTTCACCGTTATATCGTGGTCTTTCAACACCTTTTTCTTTATAAATCGCATTGATTTTTGCTTCAACTTCTGCTTCTAAACCATTTTCTTTGATGTATTTTTCGCAGTTTTGGTCAATAGCCGCATTCATAAAGAACCCTAACAACATCGGAGCTGGTCCGTTGATGGTCATCGAAACCGAAGTGGCAGGATGCGACAAATCAAAACCTGAATACAGTTTTTTCGCATCGTCTAAACAACAGATAGAAACTCCCGCATTTCCGATTTTTCCGTAAATATCAGGTCTGTAATCCGGGTCGTTTCCGTATAAAGTTACACTGTCAAAAGCGGTTGAAAGTCGTTTGGCAGGCATTCCCAAACTCACATAGTGGAAACGTCTGTTGGTTCTTTCAGGACCTCCTTCACCAGCAAACATACGGGTCGGGTCTTCTCCTTCACGTTTGAACGGGTACAATCCTGATGCAAAAGGGAACTCTCCCGGAACATTTTCCTGTAAATTCCATTTCAGAATATCTCCCCAAGCCTGATATTTCGGTAGTGCAATTTTCGGAATCTGTGAATGAGAAAGTGATTCTGTATGCGTTTGAATTTTGATTTCTTTATCTCTAACCTTAAACGAATACACAGGATTTTTGTATTTATTTACTTTTTCATCCCAAGTGAAAATGATTTCCCAGTTGTACGGGTCAAGATTCATTTTTACTCGGTCGAATTCTTTTTTCAAAAGCTCAACAAATTGCCTGTTTCCGTCAGTCTGAGCTTGTCGAAGACTATCTTCATCAATTCCAAACTTCGACAAGCTCAGTTTGACATCCGTAACCGATTCAATCGTTTTATAGATTCCGTATAGTTTTTGAGCTACTTCAACTTGGGTTAAAACCGTTTCGTCATATTTTCGGTTGTTTTCGGCAATTTCAGATAAATATCTGGTTCTACTTGGTGGAATCACGAATATTTTCTCGCTCATTTCACGAGTAATTTCGAAAGTAGATTTTAAGTCCGAACTTGTCTTTTCGACTATTTTATCCATAATCGCTTTGTAAAGCGAATTCATTCCCGGATCGTTAAACTGCGAAGCAATCGTTCCGAAAACAGGCATTGTATCAGGATTTTCGTGCCATAGGTTATGGTTGCGTTGGAATTGCTTTTTTACATCTCTGATAGCGTCCAAAGCTCCTCTTTTATCGAATTTGTTGATTGCTACCAAATCAGCAAAATCAAGCATATCAATTTTCTCTAATTGAGTAGCTGCTCCAAATTCGGGAGTCATCACATACAAAGCTACATCAGAATGATCCATAATTTCGGTATCCGACTGTCCGATACCCGAAGTTTCTAGAACAATCAAATCGTATTTTGCAGCTTTGAGCACTTGAATGGCTTCTGCTACGTATTTCGACAATGCTAAATTTGACTGACGAGTAGCCAGCGAACGCATATAAACTCTCGGATTATTGATAGCATTCATACGGATTCTATCTCCGAGTAATGCTCCTCCAGTTTTGCGTTTTGACGGATCAACCGAAATAAGTCCAATCGTTTTTTCAGGGAAATCTATTAAGAATCGACGAACTAATTCGTCCACCAAGGATGATTTTCCTGCTCCTCCTGTTCCGGTAATTCCCAAAACTGGGATTTTTGAATCTTTATTTAATTCGTGGATTTTATCGAAAATATCTTTTGAAACCTCCGGAAAATTTTCTGCAGACGAAATAAGTCTTGCAATGGCTTTCGGATTTTTTTCTTCAAGATTGTCTAAGTTTACATTTAGCTCATTTCCTACCGGAAAATCCGATCTTTCAATCAAGTCGTTAATCATTCCTTGCAATCCCATCGCACGACCATCATCAGGAGAGTAAATTCGGGTGATTCCGTAGTCTTCTAATTCTTTGATTTCTTCCGGAAGAATTACTCCACCTCCACCTCCAAAAATCTTAATGTGTTCTGCTCCTTTTTCTTTGAGCAAATCATACATATATTTAAAGTATTCGTTGTGTCCTCCCTGATACGAAGTCATCGCAATGGCATTCGCATCTTCTTGAATGGCTGTATTTACGACTTCTTCAACGCTTCTGTCGTGACCTAGGTGAATAACCTCGCAACCGGTTGCTTGGATTACTCTTCGCATAATATTTATAGAAGCATCGTGTCCGTCAAAAAGTGAGGCTGCTGTTACAATTCTTACTTTATTTTTTGGGGTATAAGGCTTTTGTTGTTCCATTTTAAATGTATGTTTTTAAAAGCCCGCAATTTACGATTTTTAACCACCAAATGCACGATTTTGAGCGAATAAATTTGTTCTATCTAAAGGGTTCAAGCAAAAATCAAATGTTTTACCTTATCATAACCTCAACATAACATTTGAAAAACACCTCACCCGTAGCTTTGCATAAAATTTAAAAAAAAACAAACAATACGATGAAAAAGACACTACTTTATTCGATGATTTTCTTGCTATTTTCAGCTGTTTCGATGGCTCAGAATTCAGGAAATATTTCGGGAAAAATCACAGACTCCGAAGGAAACTTATCACTACCTGGAGCAAGAATTACCCTTGATCAAGGCAACCGCTACACAATTTCTAACCAAATCGGGAATTTTGAATTCCTGAATATTCCCGAAGGAACTTATACGGTAACCGTAAACTATATGGGATACCAATCTGCCGAACAAGAAATAACCGTTGAAGCAGGTAAAAATGCAATAGTAAACTTTGTTCTATCTACAGATTCAAATGAGATTGATCAAGTTGTAATAACAGGGCAAATTCTTAAAGGACAAGCCAGAGCACTCAATCAACAAAAGAATAAACAAAATATCACAAACATTATTTCGTCGGATCAAATAGGTCGTTTTCCTGATGCGAATGTCGGCGATGCTCTAAAGCGTGTTCCGGGCGTTACTATGCAAAACGATCAAGGTGAAGCTCGTAATATTATCATAAGAGGTTTGGCTCCGAACCTGAATTCTGTTACTCTTGATGGAGACAGAATTCCTTCTGCTGAAGGAGATAACCGAAACGTTCAGATGGATTTGATTCCGTCGGATATGATTTCGACAATAGAAGTAAATAAAACCTTAACTTCGGATATGGATGCGGATGCAATTGGAGGGTCGGTAAACCTAATTACTCGTGCGGCTCCAAATGGTGAGCGAATTTCTGCCACAGTAGCAGGAGGTTATTCACCTATTCGTGAAAAAGGAAATTATACGTTAGGTTTAGTCTATGGGAATCGTTTTTTTGACAATAAATTAGGAGCAATTTTCAGCACTTCTTATAACAACAATAATTTCGGTTCGGACAACGTTGAGGCAGTTTGGGTAAACTGGGATGAAGACGGAAACAACCACGATTATATCGAAGAACTTGACATCAGAAAATATGATGTACAACGTATTCGTAGAAGTTTTTCTTTGGCTTTGGATTATGATATTAACGAAAATCATCGTCTTTATGCCAAAGGGATATACAATTGGAGAGATGACAGAGAGAATCGCTTTCGTTCAAGATATAGAGGAATAGAACCTATATTTGACGGAAGTGGAAACTTGTTGGGTTATGAAGGAGCTATCCGTGCTCAAACTAAAGGAGGTATTGATGACAGCAGAAACAAAAGCACCCGTTTAGAAAACCAAAAAGTACAAAACTACTCATTAGGTGGAGAGCATTTATTAGGAGCAAAAATTGACTTGGATTGGTCAGCAAATTATGCTTCTGCAAGTGAAGACAGACCTAACGAACGCTATATAGAATTCCAAAACGGAGGTCTCGATTTTACATTTAACAATGATGAGAAAAAACCTTTATATACGGTTTCAGGTTCTAACACTCCAGAGGATTACAACCTCCGAGAGATTACCGAAAATCAAGATTATACCAAAGAAGAAGAGATAGGTTTCAAACTAAACGTACGTTTTCCTTTTTCAGTAATCGAAGACCAGAAAGGTCGTATCAGAACAGGAGTTCGTGCCAGAATCAAAGAGAAAGTAAGAGATAATATCTTCTACGAATATGAAGAAATTGCGGGTACTATAAACACAATGGCTGATGTTCAGAATGTATTTTACAATGGAAATGGCTATCAGGCAGGTTCTCAATACGTTCCGGGATATTTTGCAAGTGCAGATTTTTTAGGAAATCTAAATTTGAATAACAGTAGTTTGTTCGACAAAGAAGCTGTGCCGTCTGAATACCTTTCTTTGAACTATAATGCAAAAGAGAATATTTATGCAGCTTATGTAAGATGGGACCAAGATTTTAACGAAAAACTATCTATGATTGCCGGAGTTCGTATCGAAAACACAAGTATCGATTATACCGGAAACCATATCCTTGACGAAGAAGATTTACAAGGAACTGTAACCAACAAAAACGATTATACCAATGTTTTGCCTAGTTTAGCTTTCAAATACGATGTTCAAGAAGATTTTATTTTAAGAGCTGCTTTTAGTACGGCTTTGGCAAGGCCTAACTATTATGCTTTGGCACCTTATGTTAGTGTGCTTTCTGAAGACGACGAAATTCAGGCAGGAAATCCTGAACTTGATGCTACTTACTCTTACAACTTTGATTTGATGGCTGAAAAATATTTCAAATCAGTAGGTATCATTTCTGCGGGAGTTTTCTACAAAAACCTACAAGACTTTATCTATACCCACAGAACAAACAACACCTATTCGCACGACCAATTTGCTTCTGATTTCCCGGGATTGGCAAACCCTATCCCTGCAGGAGACAACAACTGGTCATTCGTACAACAAAGAAACGGAGAAAGTGTAGATGTTTACGGATTCGAAGTAGCTGCTCAAAGACGTCTTGACTTTTTGCCGGGGAAATTCTTACAAGGATTCGGAATTTATCTGAACTATACTTATACAGAGTCAGATGCAAAAGGTATCACAAACGCAGACGGAGAAGAAAGAAAAGGTCTTGGTCTTCCGGGAACAGCCCCCCATATGTTCAACGCATCTCTGTCGTGGGAAAATGAAAGATTTTCAGCTCGTATTTCACTAAACCACACTGCTGATTACCTTGACGAACTTGGAGGAAGTAGTTTTGAGGACAGATATTATGACAAACAAACTTTTTTAGATGCTAATGCTTCGTATAAAGCAACTGATAATCTACGTATTTTTGCAGAAGCAAATAACCTGACTAATCAGCCATTACGCTACTATCAAGGTATTTCTTCAAGAACAATGCAAATGGAATACTACCAAGCACGATTTAATCTGGGAGTTAAACTTGATTTTTAAATTAGTACATACATAAATTTTCAGAATCCTGCAAAGCCCTAAAAAAGCTTACAGGATTCTGTATAAAATAAAACACAATGAAAACTACAACAAAATTCACATTACTTGCTTTACTTTTTACTTCGTTTTTTTCGTTTGCACAAAAAACAACCCCATTCGAATACGAAAAACAGACAGGTTATAAAGGAAATAACATTCCTGATTTAACGTATATCGAAGATAGTTTTAGCTTCGTTGTTTTAGGAGATTTCGGACGTGTGGGAGATTATTATCAAAAAGATGTGGCTCGTGAAATGGGATACGCAACCATTGCTTTAGAAGCCGAATTTATCGTTTCGGTAGGAGATAATTTTTATCCGAACGGAGTACAAAGCACACAAGATTATCACTGGATTTCTTCGTTTGAAAATATTTATACCGACCCAAGTCTTTATACCGATTGGTATGTAGCTCTGGGAAATCACGATTACAGAGGAAATGTTCAGGCACAAATTGATTACTCTGATATCAGCAGACGATGGAATATGCTCGCTCGGTATTACAGCAAAACGTTTGAACTCGAAGACGGAGAAAAATTACTGTTGGTGGTAATGGATACTAATCCGTATATTGATGGTTATCACAAAGACCCTGAAAAGTACCCAACTTTAAGAGAACAGGACACATTGGCTCAAACCAAATGGCTTGAACAGACTCTAAACACCAACGATAAATCCGTAAAATGGAAGATTGTTGTCGGGCATCATCCTTTATACAGTGGAGGAAAACGAAAAAACAGTAAAGACACTATTTTGTTCGAGAAAAAATTTGCCGATTTATTCGACAAATACAAAGTAGATGCTTATATCTGCGGACACGAACACGATTTGCAAATTATCAAACCAAAAGGAAGATATACCACGCAGTTTTTATCAGGAGCAGCAAGTGAAGTTCGTTTGTCAGGAGAAAGAGAAGGGACTATTTTTGCTGCAACAGAACCCGGATTTATGGCTTTTTCTATTTTGAAGAATAAAATGCTTGTCCAAACCGTTAAAGCCAATCCGGAAGGAACAAAAGTTTTGCATAAACACGAGATTAGCAAATAGTTATCGACTAAAAATATACATAAAAATGAAAAAAATATTCTTACCCCTTGTAGCCATTGTTTTTATATTCACTTCTTGTAAAGATAAATTTGTAGCTATTGCAGAAAATGCCATAAAACCCTCTGTAATTACAGAGCCAACCCCTAACGATACTGATGACCCTGCCATTTGGATTCATCCTACTGATGCTTCAAAAAGCTTGATTGTCGGAACGGATAAAGAAGTTGGAGGAGGTTTATACGTTTATGATTTAGACGGAAAAATCGTAAATAAATATATCGATATGCAACGTCCGAATAATGTAGATGTTGCTTATGGATTGAACATTAACGGAGTCAAAATTGATATTGCTGTAACTACCGAACGAAAAGCCAATACTATTCGCGTTTTCTCACTTCCTGACCTAAAACCAATTGATAACGGAGGAATTCCGATTTTTGAAGGAGAAACCGGAATAGAAGAACGAGACGGAATGGGACTTGCTCTTTATACCAAACAAATTGACTCGGTTACTACTGAAATTCAGGCTGTTGTAGGAAGAAAAACAGGCCCTTCGGGAACGTATTTATGGCAGTACAAACTTTCTGCAAATGCAAAGGGTGAAGTAACCGGAGAAGTAATCCGAAAATTCGGAGCATATAGCGGAAAGAAAGAAATCGAAGCCATCGCAGTCGATAACGAATTGGGATATATTTATTATTCTGACGAAACAGCAGGAGTTCGCAAATATTATGCAGACCCTGAAAAAGGAAACGAAGAACTGGCTTTCTTTGCTCAAACCGATGCAAAACGTGACCACGAAGGAATTGCTATCTACAAAAAAGACGAAAAAACAGGCTATGTTTTATTGTCTAACCAACAGAATAATTCGTTTTTGGTTTACAAAAGAGAAGGTTCTGCATCGAATCCTCACGAACATCAACTCATTGCAGATATTCCGGTTTCGACTATGGAATGTGATGGAGCAGATGCAACAAGCGTAAATCTTGGGAGCAACTATCCGAACGGAATTTTCGTAGCAATGAGCGACGAAAATGTTTTTCATATTTACGATTGGAATATCCTTCAAAAATGGATTGACGAAAATCCTATTCAGAAATAACTAATTTTCCGGAATAATGTTCTTGCACCTCTATCACAGGAGGTGCATTTTTTATAATTACATTTCCGTTGCTGTAAATATTTCCTTCTATTTTTTCTATCGGATACAAAATCATATCGTTAGAACTTCTCTGAAAAAAATCAATGTAATTCACTTGAAAATGCTGTGCCTCAATACGAGGATTTCCTGCCCAAAACGCAACCCACATACTGTTTGCATTTCCCGAAATTTTCAAATACGAAGCATCATTTGCATTGATTGACAAATGATTACACTGTATATCCAAATCAAATTCCGTAGCAACTCCCTCTCCAAAAACGCCCGAAGAAAGCTCGATAACATCAAAATAAAGTGTCTGATTAGAATGAATTTTATACTGTGAAACAGAATAAATTCGAGTTAAATCCGTAAAAGTTATGTAGGCTTTTACAGGGTTATAATTGTGAAACCAATTGCACGAAATGTTGTTTTTTATAACGAGTTCTCCGTCTGTAACCTCAAGCGAAATACCATTAATCAGGTTTTCGCCTGTTTCGATTTCGACTTTTTGCTCTGTACTCTGAAAAAGAATAAGCTCGATTCCTCCTTCAATTTTTATCTTGTCAAAAGTCGGAATATCCTGAATTTCTCTCTTAATCACCTTTCCCGGTTTTTTGACACAATCGTTTGTGTTTTCGGAATCACACGAAAAAAGAGCATAGAAAAAAGAGCATAGAAAAAAGAAGGTAAATAGTTTTTTCATCAGATTAAATCAAGTTTTCAAATATAGAAATTTGTTAAACACCTCACAATATCATCGAAAGCTGAATTCGTTTTCGAGCTACATCAACTTCTGTAACTTTTACTTTAATGTGTTGATGAAGTTTCACTACTTCGTTTACATCAGCAACATAACCTTCTTTGAGTTGAGAAATATGCACAAGTCCGCTTTCTTTGATTCCGATATCGACAAAACAACCAAAATTCGTAATATTATTCACGATTCCGTTTACGACCATTCCGATTTTCACATCGTTTATCGTTCTTAAATTCGGGTCGAATTCAAAAACTTTAGCTTCTTTCCGAGGGTCTAATCCGGGTTTTTCGAGTTCTTTTACGATGTCTTTTAAAGACAAGATTCCGATGTCATTTGTAATATATTTTTCAAGCGGAATGGCATTTATTTTTTCTTTATTTCCGATTAAGGATTTCAACGGAACTCCCAAATCTTTCGCCATTTTCTCTACAATCGGATAGGCTTCGGGGTGTACAGCCGAATTATCCAACGGATTTTCTGAATTGTGAATTTTTACGAAAGCTCCAGCTTGCAAAAAGGCTTTTTCTCCTAATCTCGGTACTTTTTTAAGTGCTGCCCTACTTGTAAAAGCTCCGTTTTCAGAACGATACGCTACAATATTTTCAGCCATTTTTTCTCCGATTCCCGACACATACGAAAGCAATGATTTACTTGCAGTATTGAGGTTTACTCCAACGGAATTCACACATCGGATAACTACGTTATCGAGTTCTTCTTTGAGTTTGGTTTGGTCCACATCGTGTTGATACTGCCCTACTCCGATTGATTTCGGGTCGATTTTCACCAATTCAGCCAAAGGGTCAGAAAGTCGTCTTCCGATAGAAACCGCACCACGAACGGTTACGTCATAATTCGGAAATTCATCTCTGGCAATTTTCGAAGCAGAATAAACCGAAGCTCCTGCCTCACTTACCACAAAAACCTGAACAGGCTTGTCGAAAGCGATTTTTTTGACAAAAAATTCGGTTTCTCTTGAAGCCGTTCCGTTTCCGATGGCAATGGCTTCGATATTATAGGCATTTGCCATTGAACGGACTTTTTTGATGGCTGTTGTCGTGTCGTTTTGAGGAGCGTGCGGAAAAATGGTTTCGTTATACAACAAATCTCCTTTTTCGTCCAAACAAACCACTTTACAACCCGTTCTGAATCCGGGGTCGATAGCCAAAATCCGTTTTTCTCCGAGTGGAGAAGAAAGCAATAACTGCTTTAAATTCTCTGCAAAAACTCCGATTGCTGTAACATCTGCTTTAGCTTTCGCTTCCTGTAAAACTTCGTTTGAAATAGCAGGTTCAAGCAATCTTTTGTAACTATCCGAAATAGCTCTTTTCAGGTATTTTTTAGAATCGTTATTGTTTTTGATAATGTTATTTTCGATAAAATCAATCGCTTCTTCTTTTTCGATTTCGACATTCAACTTTACAAATCCTTCAGATTCTGCCCGAAGCATAGCCAATAATCTGTGGGACGGCACTCGATTCAGAGCTTCATTCCAATCGAAATATTGTTCGAATTTCTGAGCTTTGTCTTCATCTTCAATCTTCTTTGCTTTTTTGGTCGAAACCACTGCTTTTCGCTGAAATAATCTTCTTAAATTCTTTCGGATATACACATTTTCGTTTATCCATTCTGCAATAATATCCTCTGCTCCCGAGATGGCTTCATCTTCGTTTTGTACTTTGTCATTCAAATATTTAGAAGCGATAAACTCAATATCGTCAGCATTTTGAGCCATAATGATTTTAGCCAAAGGTTCGAGTCCGTTTTCACGAGCTGTATCGGCTTTGGTTTTGCGTTTCTTTTTGTAAGGCAGATACAAATCTTCCAATTCGTTCAAATCAAAACTCGATTCAATTTTGTTTTTCAAATCTGACGTCAGAGCATTCTGTTCTTCAATCGAATTTAAAATGGATTCTTTTCGCTTGACGATATTCTCAAACGAATTTTTGAGTTTTACGATTTGCTCGATAGCCACTTCGTCCAGATTTCCGGTTTTGTCTTTTCGATAACGGGCAATAAACGGAATGGTGTGGTCTTCGGATAAAAGTTCTAAAACAGCAATAATACCCTTTTCAGGAAGTTGGGTTTGAGATTGGATATAAGATTGGATATTCATTGAAAAAATCTAAAAAATTTAAACAGCGAAAATAACACTATTCCTATACATCTGCACACGAGTAAACAGGGATTTTCACATATTAACATTTATTTCTTCCGTTTTTAGTGATAAATTTCTACTTTTGATAGCTAACAATGACAAATTAAATAAAACAACTATGAAAAAAATTGCATGTATTGTAGGAATGATATTCTGTACAACTATGACTATGGCACAAAAAAAAGGAAATCCTACAGCCCCACCAGCTACTGCTGAAAACACAACAGTACAACAGCAAAAACGGTCTTCAACTATTGGTGTCTCTCAAGATTTTACTATGCCTGTTGCAAGCCCAAAAGCAACTACTAAACAACAATTTTCAACCTCTAACATTGAGTTGGAATATTCTCGTCCGTCCGTAAAAGGAAGAAAAATATTCGGAGGAATGGTTGCATTCGGAAAACCTTGGAGAACAGGAGCAAATGCCATTACTAAAATTACTTTCGGAGAAGAAGTTATCTTCGGAGGACAACGAGTAGAGGCAGGAACGTATGCTCTTTATACCATTCCTAACCAAAAAAGCTGGACTGTACTTCTGAACACCAATCACAAAAGTTCGGGTCTGAACGACATTAACCACGAAGAAGATATTGCAAAAGTAGAAGTAAAACCTACGATTTTAAAAGAATCCGTGGAAACGTTTACTATCGAACTGAATAACATTAGCAACACCAATGCTTCTTTGAACATCATTTGGGAAAACACAAAAGTTACTGTTCCGATTGTAGCAGATAACCACGAGAGAATTATTGCTTATCTTGAAGAAGCACTTCATGGAGACAGACCTCCTTACAGAGATGCTGCTTTTTATTTTGAAGAAACCGGACACGATTTAAAAAGAGCTATCGAATTTGCAGACAGAGCTTTAGAAGAAAACCCAAGAGCATTTTGGATTCATTCTCTCAAAGCACGTATTTTCAGTAAATTGGGAGATAAACAACAGGCTGTGAGAAGTGCCGAAACAGCTGCTGAAATGACCCGAGGAACAGGATACGAAGAAGAATACAAAAAAAAGGTAGAGGATTACAGATAATAAAATTCATATAAAAAACACCTTGATTTTCAAGGTGTTTTTTGTGTTTTAATTACACATTATTTTGCTAATAATTCCGAGATAATTTGTTTTCTTTCTTCTTTGGTAAGGATTTCATTACTCGGACGGGTTTCTTCCGATAAATCATAATGTAAAACTCTACCCGAATATTTCGTAGCCAAAGATTTCCCGTTAACCGTTGCAGAAGCCTCAAAAGTTATACTTTCTTCATCTACATCTGTTACTTTAATACTTCCGTCAGATACAGAAGTTATATCGATAACCGCTCCATCAACTGTCAGTGAAAACACATTATTAAAAATACAATTATTAGAAGCAGGAACTCCGTCAGTCAAGAATTCATAATCTACATAAGAACTTGAGGTTTCAATATCTTCTTCGTTTTCCCCAATAAAAGGGATTAAAGACCAAAACAACCCTTCGTCATATACTCCCCAAAGCACTAAAACGCAATTGTTTGGGGTTTGTGTTTTGTTGTCATACTTTGTGTACACATTAGGATTATTCCCTTCGTCAGAAGGATTTTTTCCTCCGTCATCATTGCTACAAGAAGTAACTGATAGCAAACTTAAAGTCGTAATAAATAAAAAAATCTTTTTCATTTTTAATTCTTTTTATGGTTAATACGGGGCAAAGTTATTCGGCAAAAACAAACAGAGCAATCCTCATTAATAAGGATTTTTATTAATTCTTTCTAAAGAAACTGATTTGAATACCTAATCAAAAATTTAAAAGAATAAATTATCTATATGTTTGTCAAAATAATTTTAAACCTTTTTTACCATGAATATGTTGTCTTAATTTATAGGGAATATTTTTTAAAATTTAGCAAATCAATAAAATCATTATAGTTTTATAATATAAAATATTATATATTCGCACTTTAACATTTTTTAAAAACCTCTAAAAATCTTTTTACTATGAAAAAACTTATACTTCTTCTATTATTTTTTATGCCTTTGTTGGGTTTAGCGAAGTTTTATAACGGAAAAATCGTTTACAACAATGGAAAAGTTTCAGAAGTCCAAGTCAATTTACCTTTAAAAGCCTCCAAGAAATCTATATCCGTAAAAATCAACAACAAAAAGGAATCTGTAAAAATTTCAGATATTAAATACTTAATAGTTACATCAAATAGTGGGGAAGATTTTGTTTTCAAAAGAGGAAAATTAAAGAGAGTTAATAAAGACGGAGAAATAAAATCAGCATCACTTTTGGGAAAAGATGTAGATGGATTAACTCTTGTTGATAAAGTCTATGACGACATAATTGTATCTCTTGGTGCTCAACAATATACGATAAAAAAAGTAAAAGGAAAAGAAACTATGTATGCTGTTTCTGAATCAAATAGTGCAGGTGCATACGGATACGTTTTAAGCAAACCTGATGATGAAAATATTTACTTTTTCTTTAATTCCGCAGCAGAATTAAAAATTTCGCTTAAAAGAACCAAAGATATTCTTTTTTCTAAATGCCCCGAATTTGCTGAATCCATAAACTATAAAGAGCTTGATAAAAAACAGAGCTTTGTACATCAGATAGCAGAAGAATATAATAATTGTGTAAAAAAATAACTATCATCTTATGAAAAAAATCTTACTTACATTCGTTGCAATTATCGGAATATCAACTTTTTCACATTCACAATATTATGGAGGAGGAAATATTTGTTTAGATTGTTATTCAAGTATAGAAGTTGGAGGAATTTCTTCTTCTATTTCGGGATTAGACGGCACTAAATCTAAATTTGGATTTTATTTTGGGTATTATCAATTTAAAGATATTAGTGAGTCGTTTGCTTTTCGTTTCGGTTTTTCTTACAATAATCTTGGAGCAAAAATGGATAACTCCGATTTGTATAAAAATGACAAGTTGATTATGCACTCTATTAATATTCCGTTAAGTCTTCATTATAATTATCAAAGAAAATATCAGGCTTTTGCAGGAGGAGAATTAGGAACTAATTTCTTTGGAAAGCTCCCAAATCTAAAGACAAGTAATGAACAATATGATAATTTTGATTTTCACGAAAACTTTACTCTTTTTGATGCAAGTGTTTTTGTAGGAGTTGGTTATATAATTTCAGAAACGATTGATTTCAATTTAAAATACAATCTTGGAGTAACCAATATTAGTGCTAAAGATGACAATGATTGGAAAAAGAGTTGGATTACTTTAAGTGTTGGTTATACATTCAGAGAATAATTTTTAAAATCGTGAATAAAAAAGGCTACAAATTGTAGTCGTGGTCGGAAGAAAAAATCTTCCGACCTTTTTATTTTTAGACTACAAAAAAATCATTTAAACCACTAATTATCAGTTATTTAATTTGTTTTTATGGCTAAAGTTTTGTATCTTTATACCTGATAATCAAACAACTATGTCAGTTTTTAAAGACCATAAAATCTCTCTCAAACAGATTTTGGAATTTATTCCCGAAGCACTTTTAAGCCACCTCTCTGCCACTACCAAAGTGGATTATTACAGTAAAGTGCTTCACGGAAAGAAAATGTTTTACCTTCTTTTATTCTGTATTTTTGATAATGAAAAATTAAGCCAAAGAACTATGGAAGACACTTTTAACAGCAGTGGATTCAAAGCATTGTTCGGATTGGGAGAAGAAGAAAAAGTACGCAGAAGTTCTATTTCGGAAAGACTCTCAAAAATTGATACCAACTATTTCAAAGAAATTTATGAGCAGATGTATGGAAGATTTTCTGAACTTTATTCAAAATCCGAAATCGAAAAATATAATCTGATAAGAGTTGATAGCACCATTGTTTCTGATACGTGTGCTAAACTCAAGGAAGGAATTGACCAAAAGAGTGGTAAAAAATTAGTAAAATTCAGTTTTTCATTTGATGGGATTTTACCTTCGGGAGTTGAAGTTTTTACAGGACAACAGTATTCTTCGGAAGAATCAGCACTTCCTGAAGCTATTCTCAAACAAGTGAAAAAAGAAGAACATCACGATAATATATATGTGATTGACAGGGGACTTCAATCTACAAGGACGATGAAGGATTTTGAGGAAAAGTCCGTAAAGTTCATCATTCGCTCAAAGGAAAACCGAAAGTTTGAAGAAGTGGAATCTTTTCTAACTGCTGAAAATGAGCATCAAAAATGGGGTGATTGGCAAGTTTTAAAGGACAGTCAAGTAAATCTTTACACAGGAAAACCTATCCAAAACAAACGAGGGAAATTGCATTATCGGGAAGAAAAAGTGGAAACCTGTTTCCGGTTGGTGGTCATCAAAAACGAAAAAACAAACAAAGAGTTTTGGTTTTTGACCAATGAATTTGAACTTTCGAGCAAAGAAATTGCCGACTATTACCGTAAACGTTGGGATATTGAAGTGTTTTTTAGATTCCTAAAGCAAGAACTCAACCTAAGTCATTTAGTATCAATGAACAAAAACGGAATTGAAGTGATGATTTATATGACGATGATTGCCTCGATGTTGCTTTTGATTTATAAAAAAGCAAATGATTTGGGGTACAAAACAGCAAAAAGACGTATTGCGATGGAACTTCGGGATATGATAACGGCTATTCTAATAATATTCGCAGGTGGTAATCCTGATAAAGTTTTTAAAACATAAAAAATGGTCGGAATTTCTTCCGACCACGACTGCTACAAATTGTAGCCTTTTTTTATTTCAACTTTTCAATCAATTCCTCCAAAGAAACCGAAATCTGCTCTCCCGAACTTAAATTTTTCAGGTTAAAAGTTCCGTTTTTCATCTCTTCTTCTCCTGTAATTACTACAAACGGAATTCCTCTTTTGTCTGCATATTGAAACTGCTTCCCGAGCTTGGCATTATCAGGATAAAGCTCGGTTTTTATTCCGTTTTCTCTTAATTTTTTAATAGCTTTTAACGAATACAAAGCCTCATTATTTCCGAAATTGACAAACATTGCTTTTGAAGTTTCGGTTACATCTTTCGGGAATAAATCCAATTCTTCCAAAACCAGATAAATCCTGTCCAATCCGAATGAAATCCCTACTCCACTTATGTTTTTCAGTCCGAAAATCCCTGTTAAATCATCGTATCTTCCTCCACCTCCGATTGAACCCATTGCAACTTTCGGAGCCTGAACTTCAAAAATTGCTCCTGTATAATAATTCAGCCCTCTTGCCAAGGTTACATCTAAATCCAATTTCGATTTGTACAAGCCTAAATTTTCGATTGCTTCACAAATAAAACGAAGTTCTTCCACTCCTTTTGTGCCTTCTTCCGAAGATTTTAAAAGCTCTGAGAGTTGGTTTAATTTTTCTGAAGTTGTTCCTTTAAAATTGAATAAAGGTTGTACTTTTTGGATTGCTGTTTCGGAAATCCCTTTTTCCAACATTTCCTTTTTAACTCCGTCTTCCCCGATTTTGTCTAACTTATCCAAAGCAACGGTAAAGTCTATCAATTTATCTTTTGCTCCGATTACTTCTGCAATCCCTGACAGGATTTTTCGGTTGTTGATTTTGATGATTGCTCCTTCTAAACCTAACTCGGAAAGCGATTTGTCATACAACTGAACAAATTCTACCTCCTGCCAAAGTGAATTCGAGCCCACCACATCTGCATCACATTGATAAAACTCTCTGAAACGTCCTTTTTGAGGTCGGTCTGCTCTCCAAACAGGCTGAATTTGATAGCGTTTGAACGGAAAATCAATTTCGTTTTGGTGCTGAACCACATACCTCGCAAACGGAACGGTCAAATCATAACGAAGTGCTTTTTCGGAGATTTGGGAAGTGAGTTTTTGGCTGTCTTTATTTTTCAAGAATTCTTCATTAGCTTTAGCTAAATAATCCCCACTATTCAGAATTTTAAAAATCAGTCGGTCGCCTTCTTCTCCGTATTTTCCCATAAGGGTTTCGAGGTTTTCAAAAGTCGGAGTTTCGATGGGTTGAAATCCGAATTTTTCAAAATTCTTTTTAAGAATGTTAATGATATAACCTCTTTTTGCGACTTCATTTGGAGAAAAATCCCTCGTTCCTTTGGGTATGCTTGGTTTTGCCATTTTAATTATTGATTGTTATTTTGAGAAACGTCCATTACAGGAACAAGTCCTTCCGATGGCATATAAATAATTTGAGGAAGATTCCCTTTATCTGCCAATTTTTCTAATGTTCTGATAAATAAGTATTGGTTGTAAACGGTATTCAAAGTTCCGTTTTCGATTTTCATAGCTTCTGCCATACCTTTTGCTCTTTCGATTTCTGCTTGTGCATTGAGTTTTTCAGCTTCCAGTCGAGCTTTGGCTTCTTCGACCAAAATTCTTCTGTTTTGCTCGGCTTTTGCCATTTCTGCTTTTCCTGCCATTTCTTGTTGCCATACGTTATACATTGGCAATCCGAACATCATTACCACAATAGCGATAATTATCAATACAAAAACTCCGAAAATTGATTTTTGATTTTTCATTTTATACTTGTTTTAGGATTACAAGTTGCGAAGTTACAAAAAATGACTCTCTGAAACAGCTTAAATCGATTTTACAAAAAGATTTTTAAAAAAGAATCCCACAGATACCACAGGTTTTCGCAAATAGAAACAATAATATTCTGCAAAAATAAGTGGTATCTGCGGGAAAATAAAAATAAACTAAAAACTAACTCAACCCTTCTACCAATCCGTTTACCAAGTCAATATTGTTGGCTTGAGGATTTTTCGGAAGTCCGGGCATTCGCATAATATCTCCTGCTACGATTACGATAAATTCAGCTCCTCTGTTGATGACAATATCATTTATTTTTAAATCAAAATCTTTGCTCACTCCGTATGCTTTTGCATCAGCCGAAAACGAATATTGAGTTTTGGCAATACAAATCGGAAAATTCATCATTTCCGTTCCTTCGATTTTTTTCAGTTTTGAAAGTGCCTCACTACTGAACGAAACGCTTTTTGCTCCGTAAATTGTTGTGGCTACTTTTCTTACTTTGTCCTTAATCGAATCTTCATCGTTATAAACAAAATTTAGTTTTTCTGACGGATTTTCAAGGGCTTTCAACACTTCGTGAGCCAATTCAACTGCTCCTTCTCCTCCTTCTGCAAAAGCATTGTTTACAGCAAATCCGACATTATTTTCAACACAGAAATTCTTAACAATATTGATTTCTGCATCGGTATCTGTGTTGTATTTGTTGAAAGCAACCACAATATTTTGTCTGAACAAGCGGACATTCTGAATGTGCTTTTCAAGGTTTTCTAATCCTTTACTGATTCCGCTCAAGTTTTCTTGTTTAATATCTTCAATCGGAATATCTCCGTGCATTTTCAGTCCTTGGCCTGTTACTACCAAAATAGTTAATTTCGGGTTTAACCCAGCTTTTCGACATTTGATGTCATAGAATTTCTCGGCTCCCAAATCGGCTCCGAATCCTGCTTCGGTAAGCACATATTCGCTATGGCTCATCGCCATTTTGGTTGCGATAACCGAATTACATCCGTGAGCAATATTGGCAAAAGGTCCTCCGTGGATAAAAGCAGGTGTGTTTTCGGTAGTTTGAACTAAATTTGGTTGCAAAGCATCTTTAAGCAAAACCGTAATAGCTCCTGCTACTCCCAAATCCTTAACCGTAAACGGATTTCCGCTTTGGTCATATCCCAACAGAATATTTTCGATGCGTCTTCTTAAATCGTCAATATCCGTAGCCAAACACATAATTGCCATAATTTCAGATGCCGGAGTAATGTCAAATCCTGATTCTTGAGGTACTCCGTTGGAAGTTCCACGAAGTCCGGTAACTATATATCGCAACGCTCTATCGTTTACGTCCAAAACCCTTTTCCATAAAACCTGTCTTAATACTTTGTCCGTTCCTCTATTTTGGTAATTGTAATTGTCCAACAAAGCCGTTATGGTGTTGTGAGCCGAAGTAATTGCGTGGAAATCTCCTGTAAAATGCAAGTTGATATTTTCCATTGGTAAAACTTGTGCATAACCACCTCCTGCAGCTCCTCCTTTCATTCCGAAACAAGGTCCTAAAGAGGGTTCACGAAGAGCGGTAATCGCTTTTTTTCCGATTTTGTTAAGTCCTAAAGCAAGTCCTATCGAAACCGTAGTTTTCCCGATTCCTGCTTTGGTTGGGGTAATGGAAGTTACTAAAATAAGGTTTGATTTCTTTATTTTTTCTTCGTCAATCAAATCCAACGGAACTTTGGCAATATATTTTCCGTACGGAATTAAATCTTCTTGTTGAATGTTTATTTGTTGTGCTATTTCGGTAATGGGTAACAAACTTGTTTCACGAGCAATCTCAATGTCTGATTTCATTTTTGGTTTGTTTTCCTGAATGTTACTATACATACTATTTGAGGTTTTAAATTAGTGGTGCAAATTTCCGAATAAAAAACAACTAAAAAGATGCTTTTTGTCATAGTTTTATTATTGAAATCATCTTGACTTTTTAAATTTATAAATTTCGTTAGTTCAATTACTAAAAAGTGAGAAAATTAAACTCTTTCCAGCTTGTTACTGTTGTATCAAAACTGTTCAAATTGCACTTCACATTATGATTCTCTGAAACGAACTCTGACAATCAATGGTGCTACTACAGAAAGCATACGAAATAAAAAAGCGGTCAAATCCGTAACATTTAATTTCTTTTTGTCTATAAAGTTGCGTTTATTTGTTGAGTCTAAAAGATTCTGATTTTATACGATGAAAAAAATAGAAAGCCTCCACAATCCGTTAATCAAACATTTGGTTCAGTTACAGACCAAATCGAAAATCCGTAAGCAATCTCAAACCTTTCTGATTGAGGGAGTTCGTGAGATTTCGTTGGCTCTAAAAGGAGGGTACGAATTGGAAACGGCTTTGTTTTCGTCCGAAATAATTTCGGAAACAGAGATAAAAAAAGTGATTCCAAGCAATGTGGAACTTATCGAAATTTCCACAGATGTTTACAAAAAATTAGCTTACCGAGATACAACAGAAGGGATTTTAGGCATCGCTAAAACCAAATCTCTGAAATTGGAAGATTTGAATCTGCCCGAAAATCCGCTTATTTTGGTAGCAGAAAGTTTGGAAAAACCCGGAAATCTCGGTGCAATCCTCCGAACAGCAGATGCAGCAAAATTAGATGCAGTTTTGATTGCCAACCCAAAATCGGATATGTACAACCCCAATATCATACGAGCAAGTGTCGGTTGTTTGTTTACCAACAATATTGCTGTCGGAACAACCGATGAGGTGATTTCGTTTTTGCAAAAAAAACACGTTAATATATATTGTGCCACACTTCAAAATGCGGTTTTGTATCACACCAAAGATTATACCCAACCGACTGCACTTGTTGTCGGAACGGAGGCAACAGGAATTACAGACGAATTCCGAAAAAAATCAGATGGAAATATCATTATTCCGATGCAGGGAGAAATAGATTCGATGAATGTTTCAGTTGCTGCCTCAATCCTGATTTTTGAAGCGAAAAGACAAAGAGGGTTTGATTAAGTTTTCAGTCGCAACCTGCCAACTGAATACTGCGACTGAAAACTATCTCGTTCTTTTTTCCATTTTTTCAAGAGCATTTTTCACTACTTTTTGTTCAGACGGAAACCAACCTTGCAACATTATGGCTATCCCAAAAATCATCAAAATAACACTTGTGATTTTTTTTACTTTAGTAACATTGGCTATAGTCAACTTGTTTTTTAGCTTTTTTGCCAACAGGATTTTTCCCATATCAACCGTGAGATACGTGGCTAATATTACGGCAAAAAAAACGAAAATTTTATTAGGGTTCATATTCATTGTAGGGCCGACCACAATGAGAATCATCAGCCAAAAACCGAGAACTCCGATATTGATAAAATTTAGGAGAAAGCCTTTTCCCATTAAAGTCAGATAATTCTTTTTAGCCAAATCGACTACTACATTTTCTATTTTGTTACTTCGTAATTTTACATACGAAACTACTCCGTACATAAACATAACAAGTCCCCCGAAAATAAAAAGAGCAGGTTGGTCTTTAACACTTTCGATAAGTCGATAACTACTGAAATAAGCCACAAGAATAAACAGTATATCCGCAGTAATTACCCCAACATTAAACATAAAAGCTGCACGAAAGCCTTTGGTAGCACTTGTTTCGAGCAAAACAAAAAATACAGGCCCTATCAAAAAGCTCAATAAAGCTCCCAGATATACGGCTGTAATAATTTCGTTTAACATTGTCGTTAGTTAATTTTGAGTTACCAAAAGTACACCTTTTTTTAAAATAACGTAAGTTCAAAATAAGAAAACACACTCCTAACCCCTCTTAAGAACGGAATTCACTTGGTCTTACAAAAAAACTTTATACATAAAACACTTTTATAATAGTGATGTAAAAGACAAAAAGCTTAATTTAGGCTTTATGCACTCCCCCCTTGAGGAGGGTAAATACGTTTGTAATAAACAACGGGAGTTTCCTTATTCTGAACTTACGTAAAAACAGATTCTTTTGTCGTTAGAAATCACAAATTATAACTTGTATATGTCATCAAAATTTTCGTAATTCGTAAATCGTAAATACAATTCGTAAATGAAAATCTTACATATAGATTCCAATCACAGTATTTTATTAGAAATGCTTGAAAAAGCAGGATTTACTAATGAAAACGATTTTACCTCATCAAAAGAAGAAATCGAAAATAAAATCCGAAATTATGACGGAATCATAATCCGAAGCCGCTTTGATATTGATAAAACTTTTTTGGATAAAGCCGAAAACCTGAAATTTATAGCTCGTGTTGGGGTAGGGCTCGAAAGTGTTGATTGCGAATATGCTACGTCTAAAAACATTGAACTTATTATTGCTCCCGAAGGCAGTCGAAATGCAGTCGGAGAACAGGCTTTGGGAATGTTACTTTCACTCTTTAACAAACTGAATCAGGCTGATAAAAGTGTGAAATCAGGAAAATGGGAACGTGAACAACACCGAGGTTACGAACTCGAAAACAAAACTATCGGGATCATCGGCTACGGAAATATGGGGAAATCTTTTGCCAAAAAACTCAAAGGTTTTGAAGTAAAAGAGGTTCTGTTTTATGATATCCAAAACGGACTGGAAGACGAAAATGCCAAACAGGTTTCTTTGGAAGAATTACAACAAAAAGCCGATGTTCTCTCGCTTCATACGCCTTTGACAGCTTTGACAGACAAAATGGTAAATGCTGATTTTATAAATAATTTTTCAAAATCGTTTTGGCTTATCAATACAGCAAGAGGAAAATGTGTAGTTACCCAAGATTTGGTTCAGGCTCTCAAAAAGGGGAAAATTCTCGGAGCAGGACTCGATGTTTTGGAATACGAAAAATCATCTTTTGAAAAAATGGATTCCGATGCGATTCCGGAAGATTTACAGTTTTTGTACGCATCAGAAAATGTACTTCTTACTCCACATATCGCAGGTTGGACGTTTGAAAGTCATCAGAAATTAGCAAGTGTCATTGCCGAAAAAATCATTTCTCTGTTTAAAAAAGCACCAAGTTTATAAACTTGGAATTTCTTATCTTGCACAAGCAAGATGTTTGCACAAAGGGGGGTAAAACACAACAAATTATAACTATTTTTGATTATAATTTTTATTATAACATATTTTTGTTATAATAAAAATTATAACTCTTTTTGGTTATATATATGATTATAACTGAAATTTACTATATTTGTACTTTTATACGTAGTGATGACTGCAATTATAACCGGAGATATTGTCAATTCGAGATCGGTAACTGTTGAAAAATGGTTACGCGTTTTGGAATCGGCTTTGAGTAAATTTGGCACAAAAGAAAAAGATTGGGAAATTTTCAGAGGAGATAGTTTTCAGTTAGAAACGGCCCCCGAAAATGTCATCAAAGTGGCTATTTATCTTAAAACGGTTATAAAAACAATCGATTTGTTAGACTTGCGAATCGGAATCGGAATCGGAGAAAAAAATTTTGTAGCCGGTACGGTCAAAGAATCCAACGGAGAAGCATTTGTGTTTTCGGGAGAGGCATTTGAAGGACTCAAAAAACGAAGTTTTTCGCTTAAAACCCGTTCAGAAAAAACCGATCGGCAAATAAATCTGATTTTTGATTTATTGATGATTATCATCGGGAAATGGAATGTCAACACGGCCAAAACCGTTTGTGTTGCTTTGGATTTCCCTGATTTAACCCAACTGGAATTAGCCAAAAAAATCAATAAAAAACAAAGCCAAATCAGTCGTGAGCTAAAAAAAGCAGGGTTTGAAGAGGTGCTCAAAGCAATAAACTTTTGTCAAGATTCAATAAATGACGATGCAACTATTTATTCTTAAAATACTATTAGCTCATCTGGCAGGAGATTTCGTTTTTCAACCCAAAAAATGGGTCGAAGACCGAAGTAAAAATGGCTATAAATCCGTCTATTTGTATTTGCATATAGCTGTTCATTTTTTGCTTTTGATATTGCTTTTCGCAACCGAACTTCAAGCGGTTTTTGGTTATATTATACTTATTGTCCTATCCCATTTTCTGATTGATTTAGGTAAAATATATCTGGAGCGAACAAATCGGTTTAGCACTTTAACACTATTTATAACCGACCAATTGTTGCACTTTTCTGTACTGACAGGAGTGGTGTTTTGTCGATTTTCTGAAGTGTCGTTTTTATCGGTAATTTCTGTCGAAAAACTATTGCTCTACATCATTGCTTTGCTGTTGATTACTTCGGTTACTTCGATTGCAATGAAACTATTTTTTAGTAAATGGAGCGAATCTTTCAAGAAAAAAACACAACGTAAAGAGTCCCTCAAAAATGCAGGAAACATCATCGGAATTACAGAACGATTACTCGTAGTGCTGTTTATAAATATAGGTTTTTTTGAAGGGATAGGCTATTTGCTGGCAGCAAAATCTATTTTCCGATTCGGAGACCTAACCAATGCAAAAGACCGAAAACTCACAGAATATATATTATCAGGAACATTAATTAGCTTTGCAGTTGCCATTATTGTCGGAATTGCATTGCGATACGCTCTGATGAGTTTATAAATAAAATGACTTAAAAACGCCCTTTTAGGGACATACTATATGATTAGCCAATACTTTAAAAAAATATTCCGATTTGCCAAGCCGTACAAAAAGTATATGTGGCTGAATATATTTTTCAACATTTTATATGCTTTGTTTAGTGCTTTGTCGTTTTTGACTTTGATGCCTATGCTTGATGTTTTGTTCAAAAATGAGAACAAAATAACGGAAACTCCGAAATATGAGGGCGTTATGGAATTAGGCAGTTATCTAAAAGACTATATGGCTTATTGGATAACAAATTCGATGGAACAAAACGGAGCTTTGCAAACGCTTATGGTGTTGATTACTATTGTCATAGGAACGTTTTTGCTTAAAAATCTGTTCAATTATTGGGCAATGTTTTTTATTACATTTTTGCGAAACGGAATCCTGAAAGACATCAGAAATGCTTTGTACAAAAAAACGGTTGAACTTCCGCTTTCTTATTTTTCGGAAAAGCGAAAAGGCGATATGATTTCGAGAATGACCTCTGATGTATTGGAAATTCAACATTCATTTTTATCAGTTTTGGAACTTTTGGTCAGAGAACCTTTGACGATTTTATTCACTATCGGAGCAATGTGCTTTATCAGTATTGAACTAACATTATTTGTGTTTATTTTTATTCCGATTTCGGGATTTTTGATTTCGATTATCGGAAAATCCTTAAAGAAAAATTCGGACAAAGCTGCACAAGAACAAGGTTATTTTCTTTCTATTATTGACGAAACGCTTGGAGGACTCAAAGTGATTAAAGGATTTAACGGAGAAAAGAGATTTCAACAAAAATTTGAAGATTCTACCTATCGTTTTTTCAAGCTGAACAACCGAATTCTAAACCGTCAGAATTTATCTTCCCCTATGAGTGAATTTTTGGGAATCGTAACCATTGCTACACTTTTGGTTTATGGAGGTCAGATGGTTTTGGTGGACGGAACATTATCGGGAGCAGCTTTTATTACGTATATGGGCTTGGCTTACGGAGTTTTGACACCTGCAAAATCTATTTCCAAAGCGTCATATTCCGTTAAAAAAGGAAATGCAGCTGCAGAACGGGTTTTGGAAATTTTAGAAACCGAAAATCCGATTACGAGTAAGCAGGGAGCTATTAACAATACTGGTTTTAACGATAGTATTTCTATTGAAAACATTACTTTTTCGTATGAAAACGAATCGGTTTTAAAAGATTTTTCTCTGAAAGTTCCGAAAGGAAAAACAGTAGCATTGGTTGGACAATCCGGAAGTGGAAAAAGTACGATTGCTAATTTATTAACCCGTTTTTATGATGTTCAGCAAGGAAATATCAAAATTGACGGAATTGACATTAAAGATTTCAATTTGCAGAGTTTGAGAGGACTTATGGGATTGGTTACTCAAGACAGTATTTTGTTTAATGATACCATTAAAAACAATCTTTTGCTTGGAAAAGAAAATGCAACCGATGAAGAAATCATCGAAGCTCTGAAAGTTGCTAATGCCTACGAATTTGTCAAAGATTTACCGGGTGGAATCGAAACCAATATCGGAGATAGCGGAAATAAACTTTCGGGAGGGCAAAAACAAAGACTTTCGATTGCAAGAGCTGTTCTGAAAAATCCACCAATTATGATTTTGGACGAGGCAACTTCCGCTTTGGATACCGAATCCGAAAGATTGGTACAACAAGCCCTCGAAAATATGATGCAAAACCGAACTTCGGTTGTGATTGCACACCGACTTTCGACCATTCAAAAAGCAGATACGATTGTAGTCATGCAAAAAGGACAAATCGTAGAGCAAGGCACTCACGATGAGCTTCTTGTTAAAAACGGAATGTATTCTAAATTGGTGCAAATGCAGAGTTTTGAATAGAAATATGAAAAGAGAGTATTTTGCAATGTTGGTTATGCTAACTGCGGCTGTATTGATTATAGGAGCAGGTTATTTGTTTGGAGATGAAGTTGTTGCAGAAAAACTTCATCATTTTATTATTGTTTGGCTTGTTTTGGCTTTTTATTTAGGGCAATATTCTACAAAATTCCCAAAGGCTTTTTAAATAATTTAGGTAGAGACGGATAATTATCCGTCTCTACGAATATTACCACTCATTAACTTTATTAGCATCGAGCTTGATGAAAATAAAAATCAACAACGTATAAGCCCAAAGTCCTGACCCTCCGTAGGAAAATAACGGAAGCGGAATCCCTACTGTCGGGAAAATTCCCAATACCATTCCGATATTGGCAAAAAAATGGATAAACAAAATACAGACGACACCATATCCATAAACCCGACTGAATGTAGAGCGTTGCTGTTCTGCCAAAGACAGAATCCGAAACATCAGAAAAACATATAAAATAACAACCGTTACAGCTCCTAAAAAGCCCCATTCTTCTGCAAGAGTAGTAAAAATATAATCGGTATGCTGCTCCGGCACAAAACTCCCTTTGGTTTGTGTTCCTTCCAGAAATCCTTTTCCTGTTAATCCTCCTGAACCGATTGCAATTTTTGATTGATTGAGATTGTATCCTGCTCCTCTAATATCGATTTCTTTCCCCAAGACAATATTTATTCTGTCCCTATGGTGCGGTTGTAGTACATTTTCAAAAATATAATTCGACGAAAACACAAAAAGCGAAATCCCTGCAAAAACAACCAAACTCGCAATAATGTTCCGATGTACCCGTTTGGTTCTGAAATACAAAAAGGCAGTAATCAGGAAAATACTCAAAATAATTATCCATACATCAACAACCAAAGCCAAAACGAAAAGCACCAAAACCAATGCTCCGATAAACAAATACACAGAAGGCAATCCTTCCCGATATAAGGCAAAAATCAAAAACATAAACACTAATGCACTTCCCGGGTCATTCGGGAGAATCAGCAACATCGGGATTCCGATTACGGAAAGAGCCTTAATTTGTGTAGAAAAATCTTTTAAGTCAATATTTGGGTCGTCTAAAAATTTGGCCAAAGCCAAAGCTGTTGCCACTTTCGCAAATTCGGAAGGCTGTAAACTGAACGAACCTATTCCGTACCAATTGGTTTGTCCTTTTACGGTTTTTCCGAAAACAAATAATCCTGCCAGTAAAAGCAGGGCAATTATATAAAAAAGCCCCGAATATTTTTCATATATCTTGGCATCTAAAACCAATAAAAAGAAAATTACGAAAATACTCAATGAAATAAAAATAAGCTGTCTTCCGTATTCTGACGAGAAATCAAATTCGGTAACTCCCTCAACCGGAACAGATGCCGAAAAAATGTTTACCCAACCCATAGCCACCAAAGCCATATATAATAATACGGTTATCCAATCAATATTTGCTATGGTTGAGTAGGATTTCATTCTTCTATGGTTTGAATTTCTTCTTCAGGGTCTTTTTTAGGTTGTTTTTTCAATCTTTCGTATTCTGCTTTTGTCATCATTCCGTTTTGGTTAATCAAAAACGGTTTCCCTGAATGAGGCTTGTCGTATTCGTGTTCCAAAGTATAGGTGTACATTCTTTCTTCCAAATCTTTTCTCGTAATCTCTCCTTTTATGTATTTTTCAATCATCAGAGAAGCAATAGGTCCTGCATATCTTCCTCCCCAATATCCGTTTTCCACGAAAACAGCAATCACAATTTTCGGATCGTCTTTCGGAGCAAAAGCCAAAAATATCGAGTGGTCGGTAAGCTGTGTTCTCTTTCCCTCTATCTTAATAAAATTTTCGGCTGTTCCTGTTTTTCCACAAATATCAATCCCCGAAACCTGCAATCTGCTTGCTGTTCCTCCTGTATATACTGCATATAATCCCTCGATGACAGGCTCGAAATGTTTCGGGTCAATAGTCGTCTGATGGCGGGTTACAAACTTTTTGTCAATCTCCTCTCCCTCAATCGCTTTTATGATATGAGGAGTATAATAATGTCCTCTGTTTGCCACTGCACACATCATTGTAGCAAGCTGTATCGGAGTAGTCAGAATTTCTCCTTGTCCGATAGAGTTGGAAATGGTTGTTGTTCCTCCCCATCTTCCGTTAGGATAAACTTTGTTGTAATAATCTCCGTTCGGAATATGTCCTTTTTGCCCTGATGGCAAATCATATCCCAAATAATCTCCTAAACCAAAACTTTTTACGTGATTGCTCCAGATATCCATTCCCTCTTTTCCCGTCTTGTATTTGTCAACAGTGCGTCTGTAAACATTGGCAAAATAGGTATTACAGGAACTTCTCATCGCATCGTGCAGAGCAAAATGTCCCGAATCGTGGCATCTCATTCGTCTTCCTCCTCCATACGTAAAACCGTGATTACAGGTAAAACCGGTATGCTCATCAACAACACTTTCTTGTAAACCAACAAGAGCAGTAATAATTTTGAAAGTCGAACCCGGAACATATTGACCCTGAAGACTTCTGTCTATCAATGGTTTGGATATAGAATCCTGAAATAGTGCGGTAAAATTTTTAGAACGTTCTCTCCCGACCAAAATAGCAGGGTCAAAATTAGGAGCATTTACTAAAGCTAAAATTTCGCCTGTTTTCGGGTCAAGAGCTACGATTCCTCCTCTTTTGTTTATCATCAGAGATTCTCCGTATTCCTGCAAAGCCATATCAATAGTAAGGGTAATGTCTTTTCCACGAACAGCAAGAGTATCATACATTCCGTCTTTGTAAGAGCCCAGCTCCCGATTGAACTTATCTCTTTGAATACGTTTGATTCCTTTGGTTCCTTTCAGAATTTCTTCGTAGGCTTTTTCAACTCCGTTTTTTCCAATCAAATCCCCGCTTTTGTAATACGGATTTTGATCAATTTCTCTCTGATTCACCTGTGCAATATCTCCGAATACGTTTGCTCCGTGCTTGGTCTGATAGTCTCTTAAATAACGCTTTTGGATATAAAATCCCTTAAATCTCCGCATTTGCTCCTGAAAAGTGGCAAATTCTTTTTTGTTGAGCTGTGTCAGAAAAGGCGAGGGCAACAAAGGACTATACGAAATCGCTTTCTGAAGTTGAGTCTCAAAAAATTCTTTGGAAACACTCAAAGCCTCACAAAAAGCCAAAGTATCCAAATTTTTCATCTCTCTCGGAACAAGCATTATGTCATAAGAGGGTTGGTTAGAAACCATAAGCTCTCCGTTTCGGTCGTAGATATAACCTCTTTCGGGAAATTCGTATTTTATCTTTATCGCATTATTTTCAGCCTGTAATTTGTATTTTTCATCAATAATCTGAAGATAAAACAAACGGGCTGTTATAAGCAAAGCTGTTATAACAATCAGTAAAGGAAGAAGTCCTTTTTTCATTTTTTAGAAGGTTTAAACAGATTTATTATTAAAACACTAAAGATAAATGTAAATATACTTGAAAACAAAACTTTTAACAATGCATAACCCAACAACTGAAAGCTGAAAGCCTCCAAACAGAACAAAACAAAATGGTGAATCAAAACCGAAAAGCCTATAAAAATCAATTGTTTCTTTAAAGGCGAAGTTTGTATTTTGACCGTCTGATATTCGTAACTCAATCCGAAAGAAATCCTGAATAAATTATGTCTGTAATAGGCTAATATCAAACAAGAAGTGGCATGTATTCCTCCTGAATCACTGAACATATCCAGTATTAATCCCAAAAGAAAACTCCACAGCAAAAGTCCGTATCTATCGTTATTGGCAGGGAATAAAATGATAAAAAGAATATACGGATACGGAGTGATGTACCCGAAAATATGCATATTGTTGAACACAACTACCTGCAATAACAACAACAGAAAAAAACGTGCGGTATTTTGAAAAAAATCATTATTCATCGCTTTCTGTTTTTTCTTCTAATGCTTTGATTTCGTCCTTATGAAGATTCTCGACAACATAAATATAATTTATACTTGTCATATCATTAAACAGACGGATGTGCAGAGTAGAACTATTGGTTGTGTTATCCATTAAAACTCTGTCAATCGTACCAATAGGGATATTCTCCGGAAAGGCTTTAGAACTGAATCCGGTAACAACCGTATCTCCTTTTACGATAGATTCGATTCGGGGAATATCAATGAGTTGGACAAAACCTGTGCTTTTTCCGTCCCAGATAAGTGTCCCGAACTGATTGTTCTTTTTTAGTTTGGCAACAATCTGAAAATCAGTATTAAGAACACTCAAAACAGTTGAAAAATTATCTCCTGTATTTTCAACAATTCCAACAATTCCTTTATCGTTGATTACTCCCATATCTCTTTTGATTCCGAGCTTTTCTCCTCCTTTTATGGTAAGGATATTCTTTTGTTTCCGAAAGGAATTTTTGATGATTTTTGAACCATAAACCACAAAATTCTTGTCCAAATCCTGCGGAACATCTGTATCGCTATTTTCTGTTAATTCCTGTACATTTAACAGAAGTTGTTTAAGCTCAAGGTTTTCTTGATAAAGCCTTTCGTTATCGGATTTTAAAGAAAAATAATCCCCAATAGAAGATGTTTTGGTATATACAACTCCTGAAACCCTGTTTGATGAGTTGACAAATTTACTTCTATGGTAATTATGATGACTTGTAGTAAGCCACAAAGAAATGCCCAACAGCAACAAAAAAAACAGTCGAACTCCGTTTTTTATAAAAAACCCGAATATCTGTTGCATTGGCTAAAATCTTAATTTATTTTATAAGAATACTCTTATATTTCTGAATGTTTTTAAGTGCCATTCCCGTTCCTCTAACAACAGCTCTCAAAGGGTCTTCCGCAATATAAACAGGTAAATCCGTTTTTTGGGAAATTCTTTTATCAAGACCACGAAGCATAGAGCCTCCTCCTGCTAAATAAATTCCGGTATTATAAATATCCGCAGCCAGTTCGGGAGGAGTTTTTGAAAGCGTTCCCATAATAGCATCTTCGACTCTTTGGATAGATTTATCAAGAGCTTTGGCAATTTCTCTGTAAGAAATTTCCACCTGTTTTGGTTTTCCTGTCAATAAATCTCTTCCTTGAACAGACATATTATCAGGAGCAGAATCAGCATCTAAATCTTCAATGGCAGAACCTACCTCAATTTTTATTTTTTCGGCAGATGTATCTCCGATATAAAGATTGTGTTGTGTTCTCATATAAAAGATAATGTCGTTTGTGAACACATCTCCTGCAATTTTCACAGACTCGTCACATACGATTCCTCCCAAAGCAATAACCGCAATTTCAGTAGTTCCACCACCTATATCCACAATCATATTTCCTTTGGGTTGCATAATATCCAATCCTATTCCGATTGCCGCAGCCATAGGTTCATGAATCAAATAAACTTCTTTCCCGTTTACTCTTTCACACGATTCTTTTACAGCACGCATTTCTACCTCTGTAATTCCTGAAGGAATACAAACCACCATTCGCAAAGAAGGTGTATAAATTTTCTTTTTTAAGGCAGGAATACTTTTGATAAAAAGCGAAATCATCTTTTCAGAAGCATCAAAATCTGCAATAACTCCGTCTTTTAGAGGACGAATAGTTTTAATGTTTTCGTGAGTTTTTCCCTGCATCAGGTTGGCTTCCTTTCCTACTGCAATGATTTTTCCTGAAATTCTATCTCGTGCAACAATAGACGGGCTGTCAATAACCACCTTATCGTTGTGTATAATCAATGTATTTGCTGTACCGAGGTCAATAGCAATATCCTCGGTCATAAAATCAAAAAATCCCATATTGTATAAGGATTAAAAATTAAAAAATCTATTTGTTGTTCACAATTTACAAATATAGATAAAAAATAAGAACCTGCTTAAAATTGCTTCAGATAATTCTTTACTTCTTAACTACTTTATAAATAGTTGCTTTCCCCTGACTACCATCAGACAAGTCGTTTTCGGTAAGCCTTAAAAAATACACTCCCGATTGTAAATTTCCTGCCGAAATTATGGTCTGATTAGAAAAATTATTTTCCATAACTTTTTGTCCGACAGCATTATAAAGTTCTGCTTTCACATTCATCGGATTGTTAAAGCCGGTTACGTTTATCTCATTCTCAAACGGATTCGGATAGATGTTAAAACTTGGTTTTTCGGTAATATCTGTCCTTGTTAGAGTCTGTACATAAGCAATGGCTGCTTCCATATTTGGAAGTGGTCCGATATTTCCTCCTGATCCTTGAGAAATTCCCGTAAGCTGTAAAACATCTATCATTTCAGCCGAATTCAGATATTCTCCCGTCAGAGAAAAATAATACGACTGCAAAACAGCCACACACGATGCTACTATCGGAGTAGCCGAACTCGTTCCCGAAAATAATACATATTGCTGGTTAAAATCTCCTCCGATTGTAGAATAATATCCATAACCGGCACTCAAAACATTCTCTCCCCAACCCTGAACATTAACTCGAGAGCCATAGGTGCTGAACGACAGCTTATTATGCGAAACATTCGAAGTTCCTGCCCCTACAATGATAGCTCCGCTATTTCCTTTGTTCATATACGAGGCATATATAGGATCATCAAGATTTTGGTCTCCGTTTCCTGCAGCTGCTACAATTATAACTCCCAAGTCAGAGGCTGCTTTGGTAAGATTCCAAATTGTCGCATTGTATTCAGCAGGGACGTAATCTCCCGAAGCCCCTGACGCTCCTCCTGTTTGCATTTCGTAAATAACCACATCTCCCTGCTCTGAATTGTCCAAAGCGAGAGAAACTGCATAAGGACGATTATAGTTGTATTCTACTGTCCATTCCGGATAAAGAATCACTTCTTCTGCTCCATAGGCAAGACCTTTAACTCCATATCCTCCGTCATCTCCGAAAACAACTCCGAAAGTTGCTGTCCCGTGCCCCAAAAAATCGGCATAGTCGGGAGTATATAAAGTAGGGTTTATAGTATATCCGTCTGCTAATTGTATGTTAGGATTTACGTGAAATTCTTCGTGGTTTTTATTGAATTCATACTCCACATCTCGGATTCGGATTCCTTGTCCGTTAAGGTTCATATTCCACGCATACTGCATATTTACTCCCGGATTGGCGTTTATATAGGTCTGTTGAGGGACATAATTGGGAGTAACCGGAGGAATGTCATAAGGAGGTTGCACAGGTTTTGCGTCAATCAAGTCCACATACACCACTCCTTGCAATTTCTGTAAATTTTTGGATAATTTCTGCAAATCTTCATCTGTCAAATCAGAATTTATAACATCAAAAACATTTCGCAGATTTCGGATTGATTCCGAATTTCCCGAAATTCTCAAAGCTTGCTGTTCCATCTCCTGAAGTTTTTCTTCCGAAAAAACAAAAGAATATTTCAGGTCAAAATTATATTCGTCCAAAATATCCTCAAATCCTGAAATTCTTAAAGATAATTCAGACACAGCATTATGTCTGTCAATATTTATCGAACTGTCAAAAGCTACAATCAAATTGTGTTTCCTGTCGTTTTCTTGCGAAAAAACAACCGAAAAACAGCTTAATAAAACAAAGGAAATTATATTTTTCATCTTTTCCAATTTGTACAAATGTAATTTTTTTATTTAGATAATTCCGAAATTAAAGCCTCAATATTTTGGGGATTGTTTCCGATAAATATTTTATTTCCAACGATAAAAACAGGACGATTCAAAAAAGTGTAATGCTCTAAAATAAAGTTTTTATAATCATTTTCCGTAAGTTTTTCGTCTTTCAGATTCCTCTCTTTATACAACTTTGCTCTTTTGCTGAACAACTTTTCGTAACTCCCCGATAAGGCATACATTTCTTCTAACTGCTTTACCGCAATCGGTTCTTCTTTTATATCTTGGAAAATCATTCCATCTGTATAAGGCAATGACTTTATGATCCGTTTACAGGTATCGCAGGTTTTTAAATAATACGCTTTTTTCATTTGTTTTCTTCTAATACGTTTTGGTCATATCCTCATCAATTACTAGAATAAAATCGGCTCTGCCTAAATGCTCTTTTTCTAATTTTGACAAATCAGTTTGAGAAACCGTAGCAATAGTTACGATTTTCAGGTTGGGTTTTTCCTGTTTTACGTACCAATAAATTCCTTCGTAAAAATCACTGTGATAACTTCCGTGATAATGTATAAAAACCCAATTTGGCTTTAGGTTGCTCACAATAGAATATCCCATAGTAGCATCTTTGATTGCCTGTGCTTTCGGAAGATTATCTCCTCCATGCCCTTGTGCCATCTCTAACATTTTCTGATATTGCGGAAGCAATGCATCATATTTTACGGGAAGCGGGGCAATCCATTCTTTCTGATTTCCGGACAGTGTGTCTAAAGCCTCAAAACCTCCTCTGTAAACCATACTCGCATAACGTCTTGGAATATTCGTAGCAACAAAACGCAATTTGTTTTCTTTAGCAAAATCAACCAAAGGTTTGTAATCGGTTTTGTAATTATTCCAAAGTCTTGCGAGTGTGTCCAACGCTTTTTGATTGATTTCTCCCGAAAGATATTGATTGAGTTGAGTCTGATTATCTCTTTCTATCATTTCAGCTCCCAAAACAAGCGGTTTGGTTTTATGCAATTCTTTGGTAAGAGAAAGTTGTAACCAATGCGAAATCGGGTTGTCGTGGTATTCTCCAAACAAAACAAGTTCGGAATTTTCTGATGCTTTGAGCAATTTTTTATACGTAGTCTTTTTTCCTTTAGCGTCAAACAGCTGATAGGCAGGTTTGTTTTGAGCAAAACCCGAAAGGCTTATAAGCAATAACAAAGAACAAAATATATTTTTCATATGATGATATTAAACCACAAAAATATAACATATAAAAAAATAATGCATACATTAGCCAAAATAATATTAAACTTGTAATCATTATGGAACAACAAAACACACCTCAAATAATGAGTGTAAAAGATTGGGTAATTACCATTTTACTTACAGCTATTCCTCTTGTGGGGATTATTCTTTTATTCGTCTGGGCTTTCGGAAATGACGGAAACAAAATCCGTCAAAATTGGGCAAAAGGAAATTTAATCGCAGTTGCCATTTTCCTTGCTCTGTATCTGTTAATACTTATATTTTTCTTCGGATTTTTTGCTACCGCAGCCGCAGCCGGAGGAAACTACTATTAAAAAACAAATAATCACTATCGCATGAGCTTTTTCGTGCGATAGTCAAAAAGCTGTATGACATTTGTCATTGGCAATATTGTTGTTTACAAGTACCTTTGCATCAAAGTATGAGCAAAAATGAACACCAATCTAATCAGGAAATATAATATTCCTTGTCCTCGTTATACGAGTTATCCGACTGTTCCGTATTGGGAGGAAGATAAATTTTCTTACGAAAAATGGTTGGAAACCCTCAAACAATCATTCGTAGAAAGCAACTCCGCAGAAGGCATTTCGCTTTATATTCATCTTCCGTTTTGCGAGAGTTTATGTACATTCTGCGGTTGTAACAAACGGATTACCAAGCAACATTCGGTTGAACTTCCGTATATTGATGCAGTGCTGAAAGAGTGGAATCTGTATTGCAAACAATTTGACCAAAAACCAATTATCAAGGAAATCCATTTAGGAGGAGGAACTCCAACTTTCTTTTCGACAGAAAACCTGAAAAAGCTCCTGAACGGAATTTTCTCCATATCAGAAATTGCAGAAAATCACGAATTTAGCTTTGAGGGACATCCGAACAATACGACCAAAGAACATTTACAGACTTTTTACGATTTTGGCTTTAGACGAGTGAGCTTCGGAGTGCAGGATTATTCTCCTACGGTTCAAAAAGCCATTCACAGAATTCAGCCTTTTGAAAATGTAAAGCAGGTTACGGATTGGTCACGTGAAATCGGATATACTTCGGTAAGCCACGATTTGATTTTCGGACTTCCTTTTCAGAAATTAGAAGACATTTTCGATACTATCGAAAAAACAATTTCCCTCAAACCCGACCGTTTGGCTTTTTACAGTTATGCTCACGTTCCGTGGATTAAAGGAAACGGACAAAGAGGATTTAAAGATGAAGATGTTCCGAAAGACGAGCAAAAAAGAGAAATGTACGAAAAAGGAAAGCAACTTCTTTTGGATAAAGGCTATCTCGAAATCGGAATGGACCATTTTGCATTAGAATCAGATTCACTTTATACTTCGTATAGAAACAATGTAATGCATCGGAATTTTATGGGATATTCCTCTTCCAAAACTCAGCTGATGATAGGGCTTGGAGTTTCTTCTATCGGAGATACGTGGTACAGTTTTGCACAAAACGAAAAAACCATTGAAGATTATTATAGGGTTTTAGAACAAGACAGACTTCCCGTAACCCGAGGGCATTTATTAAACAAAGAAGATTTAATCATCAGAAAGCATATTTTGGATTTAATGTGCCATTTTCATACTTCTTGGAGTGAGCCTGAAAAATATTTCCCTGAAATTCCTGAAACTTTAGAAAGTCTGAAAGAGATGGAAAATGATGGATTGGTTATCCTCAACGAAAATACTATCAAAGTAACCGAAACAGGAAAGCCGTTTATCCGAAATATTTGTATGGCTTTCGATTTACGACTCAAACGAAAATCTCCCAAAACACGATTGTTTTCGATGGCAATTTAGAAGCACAGATTTACACAAATAGTATTTATATAAACTGTATTCAATCTAAAAAAACAAAATCCCCAAAAACCTTGTTTTTTGGGGATTTTTCATCAATAATTATGAAAACACCTTTTTAATGATGTAACTTTTCTTCTCCTTCTCTCATCGGAACGTTTTGAGGAATGAAATCGTCAGGTTGTCCCGGTTTGTTGTAATCATAAGCCCATCTGTGAACGTGAGGAATTTCTCCCGGCCAGTTTCCGTGGATATGCTCAACAGGAGCTGTCCATTCCAAAGTGGTAGATCTCCAAGGATTTTGTTCTGCTTTCTTACCGTAGAAAATACTATGGAAGAAGTTCCACAAGAATACTATTTGGAAAATTCCTCCAACAATAGCAAACAAGGTAATAATTACGTTTACATCTTGTAAATCATCAAACAAAGGGAAAGCTGTATTGGTATAATAACGTCTTGGAAGTCCTGCTAATCCGACAAAATGCATCGGGAAGAATACTCCGTACGCACAAACGGCAGTTGCCCAGAAGTGAATATATCCAAGATTTTTGTTCATCATACGTCCGTACATTTTAGGGAACCAATGATAGATTCCAGCAAACATTCCGTAAAGGGCAGAAATACCCATCACCAAGTGGAAGTGAGCAATTACGAAATACGTATCGTGTACGTTTATATCCAAGGCACTATCTCCTAAAATAATTCCTGTAAGTCCTCCCGAAATAAAGGTAGAAACCATTCCGATAGAGAACAACATTGCAGGATTCATTTGTAAGTTTCCTTTCCAGATTGTCGTAATCCAGTTAAATGCTTTTACAGCAGACGGAATCGCAATCAATAATGTTGTAAATGTAAATACCGACCCCAAAAACGGATTCATTCCCGAAACGAACATATGGTGAGCCCATACGATTGTTGATAAGAATGCAATAGCCAATACCGAAGTAATCATTGCTCTGTATCCGAAAATCGGCTTACGAGAGTTTGTTGCCAATACTTCCGAAACGATTCCCATTGCAGGTAAGATTACGATATATACTTCAGGGTGTCCTAAAAACCAAAACAAGTGCTCAAACAATACAGGTGAACCTCCTTGATAATGTAATACTTCTCCTGCTATAAAAATATCTGATAAGAAGAACGATGTTCCGAAACTTCTGTCGAACAACAATAATAATGCAGCTGATAAAAGCACAGGGAACGAAACGATTCCGATAATTGCAGTAATAAAGAATGTCCAGATTGTAAGAGGAAGTCTTGTCATTGACATTCCTTTTGTTCTCAAGTTAAGTACCGTAACCACGTAGTTCAATGACCCCATAAGCGATGATGCAATGAATATTGCCATTGACACTAACCATAATGTCATACCTGTTCCCGAACCGGGTATTGCTTGTGGTAAAGCAGAAAGCGGAGGATAAATCGTCCAACCGGCTGATGCAGGTCCTGACTCAACAAACAATGAAAGAATCATAATTACAGCTGACAGGAAAAACAACCAATACGAAATCATATTCATAAATCCTGATGCCATATCTCTTGCTCCAATCTGCAACGGAATAAGTAAGTTACTGAATGTTCCCGACAGTCCTGCTGTCAGTACGAAAAACACCATTATCGTTCCGTGAATCGTAACCAAAGCCAGATAAGCATCGTTTTTCATAACTCCTCCCGGAGCCATTTTTTCTCCCAAGAAAATTTCAAAAATTTTGAAAGATTCTTCGGGCCAAGCTATCTGCATTCTGAAAAATATAGACATCATAATACCTATTACTCCCATAATAATACCGGTAATAAGGTACTGTTTAGCAATCATCTTATGGTCAATACTAAAGATATACTTTGTGATAAAAGTATCTTTGTGGTGATGATGTTCTTCTTCGTGATGTTCCTCGTGTCCTGTATGTGCTGACATATTTTTTATATTATATGTAAAACGATTTTCCTAAATTTATTTTATAGCTACCTGAAGTGAATCTACTACGACTTCCTCAACAGGAGTTGTTTCGGTTTCTACCTCTTTCGGAGGGAAAACTTTAGAATAAAGAGTTTCTTGTCCTGCAATCCACTTGTCAAATTCTTCTTGTGTTTCAACTACAATTTTCATTTGCATATTGTAGTGCGATGCTCCACAAATTTTATTACACAAAAGTAAATAATCAAATTCGTATGGTGCTAATTCTTCTTCACCTTTATTGATAAGCTCTATGCTTCTCTTTCTTCTTAAATCATTAATATTTGCCACTTTTTCGACAGTCTCTGGAAATTGTCTGAATTCAGCCGTAGTAATAGACGGAATAAAAGAGAATTGCGTTACCATACCCGGAACACAGTTCATCTGTGCTCTAAAGTGAGGCATATAAGCCGAGTGCAATACATCTTGAGAACGAATTTTAAAAACCACTCTTTTCCCAACAGGCAAATGTATTTCGCTTGTTACTTTATCGTCTTTTGCATTCGGATCTGCCATATCAACTCCAAGAGTGTTGATTCCTTCGATTAAACGAACGTTTGCTTTTCCAAGTGCATTGTCTTCTCCTGCATAACGAGCCTCCCAGCTGAATTGTTTTGCATAAATTTCGATATAAATAATATCTTCTTCCTCCTCATTAACAAACATTACGCTATTCCACGTATAAAGTCCGTAAAGGATTAAAATACTCAAAGCAATTACGGGAACAATTGTCCAGATTGCCTCTAATTTGTTATTATCAGCAAAATAAAGTGCTTTTCTTCCCTCAACTCCTCTGTATTTGAATGCAAAATAATGTAGTAAAGCCTGTGTGATGAATTGTACTACAAAAATCATCACAAACGAAATAATCATAAGGTTGTCAATGTCTTTTCCGTGCTCTGCAGCCGCATTGCTGATAAGTACTAATCCTCCCCATTTTAACAGACCATATATCATAAACACATAAAGGAAAACCAAGAATCCGAACATCAGATACCCGTTCACTTTATTGTCCCTGTCATTGGCAACCTGTGAGTTATCAATCTTCGCTCCTGCTCCGATTTGAGTTAATGTGTATATCTTGGAAATCTGCCAAACAGCAACTCCCAATAAAATTAAAACTAAAACAACCAATAAACTTGTCATCTGTTTATTTCTTTAAATATTAGTAATGAAAATGTTTACTCTCCTCGATTAACGGATTATTCTTCGCAAGTAATGAATGTTTAGACAGTGCGTTAAAGGCCACAAATATAAACAATCCTACAAAAAACATCATCGAACTGATTTCAGAAATTCCGATAAACCATCTGTCCCCTACTGTTGCAGGCATAATCATATTGAAGAAATCCAAATAGTGTCCGAACAAGATAATAATTCCTATAAAAACAACTATCCAGTTTACTTTTTTGAAATCCGCACTTACTAAAACAAGTAACGGGAAAACCAGATTAAGCACAACCATTCCGAAGAAAGGCAGGTTATAATCTTCTATTCTCTGAATGAAATACGTTACCTCTTCAGGTATGTTAGAATACCAAATCAGCATAAATTGTGAAAACCAAAGATAAGTCCAAAAAATACTGAAAGCAAACATATATTTAGCCAAATCTTGTAAGTGACTCTTGTTTACGTACTCTAAAAGTCCTTTAGACTTAAGATAAATTGTAATTAACGTAAGTACAGTAATTCCGCTCACAAAGAAACTCGCAAACACATACCAACCAAATAATGTACTGTACCAATGCGGATCAACCGACATAATCCAGTCCCAAGATGCAATAGATTCCGTTACAATAAAGAATACTAAAAATGCAGCTGATGCTTTTACTATTTTCTTGTGTAAGAATGTTGCATTTTCAGGCTCGTTATCCTGTCTTATAGAAATTTTTCTCGATACGTGACGGTACCAAGTCCAACCTGCTAAAAAGATTGCCGCTCTGATTAAAAAGAAAGGAATGTTCAGAAATCCTGTTTTTCCTTGAATAATTACGTCATTATCTACCACTTCTTTATCCATCCACACGAATAAATGATTGTGATTGATATGAAGTGCTGATGCCAAAAGCAACAAAAACACAATTACTGCTCCAATCGGAACATAAGCCGTAATCCCTTCCATTACACGGAAAACAACAGGCGACCAACCTGCTTGAGCTGCGTGTTGAATAGCATAAAATGCCAATACTCCGACAGCAATCAAAAAGACAAAAAGTCCTGCAACATATAAGGCTGACCAAGGCTTGTTTGCCTCCTGATGATACACGTGAGCTACGTGAGCATCGTGTTCTTCTTTGGACACTTCGTGATGATCGTTATGATGACCTGCGTGTGCGTGAAGAGCCTCGTGTTCTTTTTCCAAAAGTTGCTCTACTTCCTGAACTGATTTAGGTGCAGACAAGAATCCGTATCCGATTCCCAAAGCTCCTACTATCATCAGTACGAAAGAAAGTGTTTTTAGTTTACCTGAAAAAGTGTACATATCTGAAAAAATAGTGTTCTACAAATTTATTATTCTGCTTTTAAGCTCATTACATAACGGGAAACCTGCCAACGTTCTTGTTGGTTTAGCTGGTTTGCATGCGACCCCATAGAGTTCAAACCATAAGTGATTACGTGAAACGTACTCCCTTCTGTAATTGGTCTGTCATTATAATTCGGAACTCCCAAGAATTTCTCTCTTTTTGCCAAAATTCCTTGTCCGTCTCCTTTATCTCCGTGGCAAACTGCACAATAAATCGTATAAAGCGATTTTGCTGTTTCTGCGTTATAATCTTCTTCTGCCAAAGGTGAAATCAGATTTGCTCTTGCATCTTCCAATCCTTCGGTTGTATTCGGATATTCGTAAGGTTCAAAACCTCTCGGAATACTTCCCTCTGCAGGAAGTTGTCCTTCTTTTCCGTTTATAAATGCGTTCGACTCTGAATAGGTTTCGTAAGCTACCGATTCATACATATTCGGAAAAAACTGATAGTTCGGTTTCTTATCGTTAAAACAAGAAACAACCGTTGCTGATAAAACTGTCAGTAATGTTATTTTATATAAATTCTTCATAGCAATATATTAGTGCTTATCAACTACTTTAATCTCTACTGCTCCTGTCTTCTCAAAAAATGCTACCATTTCTTCTTCATTTCCGTGAACAGCAACTTCCATCAAAAAGTGGTCGTCTGTTGTTCTCGGGTCAGGATTTTCTGCTTTTTTACCAATCCACAATTTACTTCTCAAAAAGAAAGTGTGTACCATAAGGTGAGCCGCAAAAAATACGGTAAGCTCAAACATAATCGGCACAAAAGCAGGCATATTCTGAATAAAACTAAAACTTGGCTTTCCTCCGATGTCCTGTGGCCAACCTCCATTCGGGTTAATCATAATGTTCCACAACATCCAAGTTGCAAACGAAATACCTATCAAACCGTAAATAAAAGCACAAATTGCAATTCTCGTTGGTGCAAGTCCCATCGCTTTGTCCAGTCCGTGAACAGGAAAAGGCGTATAGATTTCCTCAATATGATGATGTGCAGAACGGGTTGCTTTTACAGCGTCCATTAAAACATCGTCATCGTTGTATAGTACGTGAATAACTTTATTGCTCATCTCTATTAATGATTATGTGAATGTCCTTTTTCTTCTCTTTCTCTTTTGTAATTATCTCCTGATGATTTCAGAATAGTCTTAACCTCTGCCTGTGCAATTACAGGGAAACTACGAGAATACAGTAAGAATAATACAAAGAAGAATCCGATTGTTCCGATATAAATTCCAATATCGACAAATGTCGGTTGGAACATTGTCCAAGATGATGGCAGGTAATCTCTGTGTAATGAAGTTACAATAATTACGAAACGCTCAAACCACATTCCCACGTTTACCACAATCGAAATAATAAACGATACCATAATACTTGTTCTGATTTTCTTAAACCACATTATCTGTGGAGAAATTACGTTACAGGTCATCATCAACCAGTATGACCACCAGTAAGGCCCTGTTGCTCTGTTCAAGAAAGCGTACTGTTCATACTCAACTCCCGAATACCAAGCTACGAAAAGCTCCGTAATATAAGCAATACCAACGATTGACCCCGTAATCATAATTACGATGTTCATCAATTCGATATGCTGAATTGTAATATAATCTTCAAGGTTACACACTTTTCTCATAATAATAAGAAGTGTATTTACCATTGCAAACCCGGAGAAGATAGCTCCTGCCACAAAATAAGGAGGTAAGATTGTCGTATGCCAACCCGGAATTACCGAAGTAGCAAAGTCAAATGATACAATCGTGTGTACCGAAAGTACAAGCGGAGTTGCCAAACCTGCCAAAACCAATGATACTTCTTCAAAACGTTGCCAATCTTTTGCTCTACCGCTCCAACCAAATGAAAGGATAGAATATATCTTTTTGTTAAAAGGCGTAATAGCTCTATCTCTGATCATTGCAAAGTCAGGTAAAAGTCCTGTCCACCAGAACACCAATGATACAGAAAGATAAGTCGAAATCGCAAATACGTCCCAAAGTAGCGGTGAGTTAAAGTTTACCCACAACGACCCGAATTGGTTTGGTACAGGAAGTACCCAATATCCTAACCAAGGACGCCCCATATGGATAATCGGGAAAAGACCCGCCTGAACTACCGAGAAAATCGTCATCGCCTCCGCAGAACGGTTAATTGCCATTCTCCATTTCTGACGGAACAACAAAAGTACAGCAGAGATAAGTGTACCAGCGTGTCCGATACCTACCCACCATACGAAGTTGGTAATATCCCAAGCCCAACCTACTGTTTTATTTAATCCCCACGTTCCGATACCGGTAGAAACCGTATAGGCCATAGAACCAACTCCCCACAAAAAGGCAGCTAACGCTATCAAAAACACAGTCCACCATTGTTTATTTGCTTTACCTTCTACCGGACGGGCTACATCAACCGTAACATCGTGGTAGGTTTTATTTCCTAAAACTAAAGGCTTTCTAATAGGTGCTTCGTAATGAGACATAATCCTTTACTTTATCTTTTAATTACTTTTCAGTTATACGTTTCTTACTTTTACTTGGTAGAACACATTTGGTTTTGTTCCGATATGCTCTAACAAGTGGTACATTCTTTCGTCTTCGGCTAATTTAGCAACCTGACTTTCTTTGTCGTTCACATCTCCGAATACCATAGCTCCGCTACCACAAGCGGCAGAACAAGCAACAGCATTGTTGAATTCTTCGCTTTCCACTACTCTACCCTCGCGTTTCGCTTTTAAGATAACTGCTTGAGTAGATTGGATACAGAACGAACATTTTTCCATAACCCCACGAGAACGAACTACAACATCAGGATTCAGAACCATTCTACCCAAATCATCGTTCATATTGTAATCAAATTCAGGATTTTTGCTGTATAAGAACCAGTTGAAACGTCTTACTTTATACGGACAGTTGTTTGCACAGTAACGAGTTCCCACACAACGGTTATAAGCCATATGGTTTTGTCCTTGTCTTCCGTGTGAAGTAGCAGCTACCGGACAAACTGTTTCACAAGGTGCATGATTACAATGCTGACACATAACAGGTTGGAATGCTACCTGTGGATTATCCGCAGGATTTTCCAACTCTCCGTACGTATCAATACTTCCGAAAAGTCCGGTTGCTTTTTCGTTCTTTTTAGTAACATCATCAGCAAAAGTTTCTTCTGACGAATAATATCTGTCAATACGCAACCAGTGCATATCACGTGAACGTCTAACCTCTGATTTACCAACAACAGGAACGTTATTTTCTGCATGACAAGCGATAACACAAGCTCCACAACCTGTACAAGCATTCAAGTCAATAGACAATTTGAAATGATGTCCAACACTTCTGTCAAACGATTCCCAAATATCCACTTTCGATGCCTCCATCGGTTGGTGGTCTAAAGATACCATCGGAACAGGATTCCAAACTTTAGCATCTTCACTGTTAAATGTATCTAATGTCGTTTCTTTAAGGATATCTCCTCTACCCATAAGGGTTCTATGTAACTGCACACAAGCGAACTCGTGCCATTTGTTACTGTCTTTAGAAACGGTTGCTCTTTGTGTATTGTTGAAATCTTTATACAAAGTATAAGCATTAACCCCTACCTGCATTTCGGCTTTCATTCCTTCTTTTCTTCCGTATCCTAACGAAAGTCCGATAGTTCCCTGAGCTTGTCCGGGTTGAATGATTACAGGAACATTTTCTAATTTTGTTCCTCCTACTTCAATCGTGATATAATGTCCGTCAAGTCCTCCGTTGGCTACATTTCTGTTTTTAACTCCAAGATTTTCTGCATCAATTCTGTTCATTGTTGCATAGTTATCCCAAGAAACACGGGTAATCGGGTCAGGGAATTCCTGTAACCAAGGATTGTTTGCCTGTTGTCCGTCTCCCATACCGATTTTGGTATAAAGAATAACGTCAAATTCTCCCGATTGTTCTGATTTCAATAATGAAGTTACAGCTGAAGTAGCGTCTGTTACACTTCCCGAATTAGCTGATGTATTTTCCGAAACGAAAATTCCATCGTGAACAGCCTGATTCCAAGTTTTACCTTCAAGAACCGAAGTTGTCCAGAAATTTTTTAAATAATCGTAGTATGAAGTTTCGTTATCTGTCCAAGAAAGCAAAGCCTCCTGCAATTGTTTTGAATCAAACAACGGACGGATAGTCGGCTGCATAATGCTGTAATGTCCTTTTACGATGTTTACATCTCCCCAAGATTCCAAATAGTGAGGTAAGGCAACCGCTACATTCGTAATTTTTGCTGTTTCATCTTCTTTCAAAGAAAAAGCAACCGAAGTTTTTGCTTTTGCAATCACTTCTGCGAATTCTCCTCCGTTCGGAAGTGAATATACAGGATTTACTCCACTCATTATTAAGGTGTGAACTTGTCCTGCTTTTAAATCTGTAATCAGTTGGGCAACTGCTTTAGCGTCTCCTTTTCTGATTTGTCTTGTATTATTGGTATCGAATGCCTCACTTTCTAACGCTTGGTTGATAGCAATAGCCAAAAGCTGTGCATTTTTATCTTCCAATCCGGTTACAAAAACACCTTTGCTACCTGCTCTTTTCAGTTCGTTAGCTGCATTTACAACTTCTTCTTCTCTTTGAAGCCCCGAAACAGCAACTGCATTTCCTGTGATGATTCCGTAGATTTTAACTAAAGCTAATTTTTGTTGAGCTACACTCATCGAGTAACGCTTATCTGCATTAGCTCCTGCCAAACTCATATTAGCCTCAAATTGGAAATGTTTCGACATTTTTCCTTTTGCAGGAATACGTTTTTGAGCATATCCGTTATCGTATCCTCCACCTTGCCAATCTCCCAAAATATCAGCTCCAACCGAAACAATCGTATCTGCTTTTGCAAAATCATATTCTGCCAAAGCTCTTTCTCCAAATACTTCTTCAAAAGCATCTAAAGATTCCGAACACGAAACCGCATCATAAACAACGTGTTTTGCAGTTGGATATTTGGCAATAAAATCAGCCATTAATTTATCTGTAGACGGACTTGCCAATGTTCCTGTCAAAAGAACAATCTGTTCTCCTGATGCTTGAGCCTCTGCCAAAGATTTTTTCACTTTCGCATCAACATCATTCCACGAAGCATCTTTTCCGTCAATTTTTGCATTTTTAAGACGAGAACTGTCATACATTGACAAAACTGATGCGTGAACACGTGCATTAGCACATATTCTTGCTTCAGGCAAATTGTTGTTCTCAATTTTGATAGGACGACCTTCTCTTGTTTTTACGAGAATATTTGCAAAATCAAATCCGTCTGCCATTGTAGTAGCATAATAATCAGCTACTCCCGGAATGATTTCTTCCGGTTGCACCACATAAGGAATTGATTTAACAACCGGTCCTTCACAAGCTGCAAGCGATGCTGCTGCTGTACTGAAACCAACATATTTCAAAAAATCACGTCTTGTTGTTGAAGAAGAAGAAAGCGTTTTTTCATCTCCCAAGAATTCATCTGTAGGAATTTCTTCAACAAATTCGTTATTTTTAAGCGTCTCAACAATAGAACTGTTTTCGTTCAGTTCTTCAACACTTTTCCAGTATTTTTTGTTTGATGACATATTATAAAATAAATTTAAGTCTTGATTAATAATGACATTTTCCACACTCTAAACCTCCCATTTGTGCAACAGTCAGTTTATCTACTCCATATTTTGTAGCAAGTTCAGCGTGAATTTTTTCGTAATATTCGTTTCCTTCTGTTTTGATATTGGTCGTTCTGTGGCAATCCACACACCAACCCATAGAAAGTGTTGCGTGTTGCTCCATAATTTCCATAGACTCAACCTCTCCGTGACAAGTCTGACATTCCAAACCTGCAACAGAAACGTGCTGCGAGTGATTGAAATAAACAAAGTCAGGTAAATTATGAATACGAACCCACTTCACAGGTTTCGGCTCTTTCGAGTACTCACGAGTATTCGGATCCCAACCTACTGCTTCGTATAATTTTTGAATCTGTTCAGTATAGAATGCTTTAGTGTATCCGTTAGCCAAATCCTCATCTCCATTATATTCAGAAATATTTTCGTGGCAGTTCATACACACATTAAGTGACGGAATTCCTGCAGTTTTACTCGTTCTTGCAGATGAGTGACAATATTTACAATCTATCTGATTATCTCCTGCATGTATTTTATGTGAATAATGAATCGGCTGAATCGGAGCATATCCTTTGTCAATACCAATCTGCATCATATATCCATATCCGAAATATGCTCCTGCAAGAAGTAAAAATATTACAGAAACCAATACCAAAAACTGATTTTTAACAAAAGCCTGCCATAGGTTTCCTTTTGGCTCTGCCAATTCTACCCCTTTAGCTTTTGCGATTTCTTTCAGCCCTTTGCTTACCATATAAAGCATAGCAACCAACACCAAAAGAATCAGAACTAAAGCCCCTAAAATCAATGTGTTTGTAGAATCACTTCCTGTTCCAGAAACAGCATTATCTCCATTCAGATTCGGAGGAGTTGGTGGTGTTTCAATTTTAGTATCAGTATATGCCAAGATATTGTCAATATCAGCACTTGATAATTGAGGAAAGGCAGTCATCGGAGAACCTTTATACTCGTCAAAAATCTTAACAGCTGCTGCATCTCCCGATTTTACCATTTCGGCACTGTTTGCAATCCATTTGTGCAACCAAGCATTGTCGTGCTTTTCGGTAATACCCCTCAAGGCAGGACCTGTCATCTTTTTATCCAAATGGTGACAAGCAGCACAATGCGTATTAAACAATGATTTACCTGCTGCTACATCTCCTTCTTGTGCAAATACAGACGTACTGAACACAAAAAGCAAACTCAATAAGAAAATTCTAAACCCAGAATTATGGTTTCCCAATTTTTTCATATCTAAAAACGATTATCGTTTATATTTGGCACGCTTTTTTCTACACTTATATAATAAGGCACGTACTTTTTTTTAGAAAATTTTAGCAAAAATACGACTTAAACCATATTCTCAAAGCCTAAACATACCTTATCGCAATAATTTATACCTATTCTAAATAAGACAACTGTGTTGATTTTAATTTTTATATAGTACATTTGCCTAAAATATAATCCGTTATGAAATTTTTAAACCTGAAATCTTCGTTATTTATAATGTTTCTAATTGTACTAAACAGCAATAATTTAACAGCTCAAGTTACTGTTGAACAAGATTCGAAATTTGAAAATCTGTTGAGTGAAAAAAGAAAAGTCAATTCCTCAATTACTACTACCGACAAATATAAAATTCAGATTTTTTATGGGGAAAACCAAAATGCACGAAAAACCTTAGCAGATTTCAGGAGGAATTTTCCCGATATTGACGGAACTGTTATTTTCAGCTCTCCGAATTACAAAGTACAAGTCGGTAATTTCAAAACCAAAATTGATGCTGACCGAAACAGATTGGAAATAATCAAAAAATATCCCGATGCTTTGGTTGTAAGAGTTACGAGGTAAATGATTGAGGGTTTGAGATTGTCCGTTCCGATAGCTCTTGGGAGGAAACTACGAAACCTATCTGCAGGCAGGTAACTCACTTTTTTAGATTGCTGCACTTCGCTGTTCACAATGACGCACAACATTCAGCCTTATGTCAAACCGATGACTTTTATGATATAATCGGTCTTGGCTTTTTGGATTGGATTTCTGCAAGCCAATAGATTAAATTTCCTATTCCACTTACCAAAACAATAATCAAAATCCAGACTACACGCATATTGTTTTGTTCTAAATTTGGATTTTTGGTTACATGAACGATAAAATAAATCAAGCTCAATAGTGAAAGTATAACCGAAAGGAAAATAAATATAAAAATAAACGCTAATCCTCCGAATAGTTCAGTCGGAAAATCATCGGGGTTACTCTCCAATTGTGAAGCATTGGATATTATCGAAAAAAGAAAAACAAAATATCCGACAAAAATAAGAATCAGCGAAACCAAAGGAGCGATGGCTAAAAAGCCTTGCAAAGTCCTGTTATTAAGCATAATAGTTTAAATTTATTTCTCGCAAATATAAACAAAAAGTGCTTTTATTTATAATTCCGATTGGATTTTTTCTATAAGATTTTTGAGCTCCGTATCCAATTCGAGATTTGTTATTTTATTGCTTTCCACCTCAAAATTTTCAGAAAATTTCGGAAGTGAAAAAACTCCTTTAATTGTTGCTCCGTCAAATGGAAAACGATTTTCTGTAATTCCCAAAACAGACTTCCCTCCTCTTGCTCCGTTTGAAGTAGCCATAAGCAACATCGGTTTTTGTTGGAAAACTTTTATCCCTTGTCTTGAAGACCAGTCAAAAATATTCTTAAATGCAACCGACAAATTCCCGTTGTGTTCTGCCAAAGACAAAACAATCAAATCGCAATTCGCAATCTTCTGTAAAAACTTTGTTGCCAATTCCGGTTTTCCGAGTTCTTTTTCCCTATCCACACTAAATAGTGGTAATTCGTAATCATTCAAATCCAAAACCTCAACTTCTGCTCCCTCAAATAAAGAAGAAGCATAAACCGCTAACTTTTTGTTTATCGAATTTTTGCTGTTGCTCCCTGCAAATGTTAGTATTTTCATTGTTGAATCATTTTGAATTTATAAGTATATCATTTAATCCATTCTCAAACTAATCCCCATATTAACATACAAACTTATGTTTAATCTGTTTTCGTCATTCGAATAATATTCTTTAAATTGATTATCTAAAAAACGATAGTCTCTGAAACCGGAACACCCTACCTTTGCATTTAACCAAAAATCTTTATAGAAATTATATCCGATTGTCGGAGCCAAAGTGATGTTCATCGTCTTGAGATAATTATTTGATTGAGAGGCATCAAACCTCTGAATATTAAAAATAGAGGCATCTAAATTGTAACTCAATCCGTATTCAAATTTTTCGGTTGGAGTCAAAATAACATAAGCAAAACTCGGAAGAATTGCATAAACTCTCACCCAATCATTGGTATATTTCAGATACAACAACGGAAGAACCACATCTTTGTTCAAATCATTATTATACGTAATCCCCAATCCGTAAATCAGGCTAGGATTTTCTGTTGATCTTCTCAATCCTATACCGTTCAAACTCAGAAAAACATCTTTCGAGCCAAATTCCCTCGAAAAATCAGAACGAATGTTAATTCTCGGAGAGATAATAAATTCCAAATTTTCTGAATAGCTGTATCTTCCGAAAAAACCAACTCTTACATCATTTAATTTTTCGGGATAAAAATCAGATTCATACTCATAATTATAAAATGAGTTTTTATAATTCAGATTCGTATAAACTTTTACTTTTTGTCCTAAATTAAATCCGGGTAAAATCAGATTCGCTTCTACAATCTGCAATGATGCTTTTTGATTGTACTCATCCATTTTTTGAGTCGGAAACAAACTATAATTTATATAAGCTGCATCATTATTTGTTTGGGAATAAACAGTAACCAACATAAAAAAAGATAAAAAAGCAGCTATTTTATACATAAAAATATTTTTAGCTAAATTATCAAAAAATATCATTCTGTAACTAATTTACCCGCAATGAATTATCTATAATTAGCTAAAACACATACAAATATACTATGAACCCAATATGTTTTAACTTGATGATTGTTCGAAATCGTGTATAAAAACGTATTTACACATTAAAACGAAAGTGCATTATATCTCCGTCTTTTACGATATATTCTTTTCCTTCAACACGCAGTTTTCCTGCTTCTTTTACTTTGGCTTCCGAACCGTAATTTACGTAATCATCATAGGCAATAACCTCTGCTCGGATAAATCCTTTTTCGAAATCTGTATGGATAACTCCGGCTGCTTTCGGGGCTGTATCTCCGATATTGATAGTCCAAGCACGAACTTCTTTAACTCCAGCTGTGAAATAAGTCTGCTGCTTTAAGAGTTTGTAAGCCGAACGAATCAAAACCGAACTTCCCGGTTCCTGCAAACCTAAATCCTCCAAAAACATTTGTCTTTCCTCATAGGTTTCAAGCTCCGTAATATCAGCTTCCGTTGCAACAGCTAACGTGATAACCTCTGCATTTTCGTCTTTTACAAGCTCCTTAACCTGCTCTACATATTGGTTTCCGTTTACAGCTGAACCCTCATCAACATTACAAACATATAGCACAGGTTTTGTTGTAATCAGCTGGAAAATCTCCATCAATTTTTCTTCATCTTCATTATTCGGAATAATTGTTCTTGCGGATTTTGCCTCTAACAAAGCGGTGCGGATTCGCTCTAACAAAGATTCTTCTACTTGAGCTTCTTTGTTTCCTGTTTTGGCAGCACGTTTGGTTTTTTCCAAGCGTTTTTCTACTGTTTCCAAGTCTTTTAATTGCAACTCAATATCAATAATTTCCTTATCTCTGATAGGGTTTACTCCTCCCTCAACGTGAACGATATTGTCATTGTCAAAACAACGAAGTACGTGAATGATAGCATTACACTCTCTGATATTTCCTAAAAATTGGTTTCCTAATCCTTCTCCTTTACTTGCTCCTTTTACCAATCCTGCAATATCCACAATTTCAACCGTTGCAGGTTGCACTCGCTCCGGATTCACTAATTCGGATAATTTTTCTAATCTCGGGTCAGGTACGTTTACCACTCCCACATTCGGCTCAATGGTACAAAACGGAAAGTTTGCACTCTGTGCCTTTGCATTCGACAAACAATTAAAAAGTGTTGATTTTCCTACATTTGGTAAGCCTACAATTCCTGCTTTCATTTTCGTTTTAGGGTTTTAAAATAAAGGGGCAAAGATAAAGTTTTTGTTTAAAGTTATTTGGTTATTTGTTTAAAGTTTAAAGTTGTTGGGTAATGGTTATTAGTTATTGGTAATGGTCTGCAACTGAAAACGGCAACTGTGAGCTAACTGAATACTAAAAACTTAACTAAATAATCTTATTTTTGCAGTATGAATACGACAGAAAACAAAATCCATTTTAAAGGAAAAGAGCTAAAAATCAATAATTCGATGTTGTTGTTTTTGGGTTCGGGAATCATTGACGGAAAAGAATATGCACTTTGGTCTTTGATTGTCTTTAACGGAAAGCGAGTAAACGATTCCGAAAGTTCAGAGATTTATTTGGATATCGAGTTTGCAACACCTTTGACCTATACAGAAAACGGAACCATAAAATTGTTGGATATTGATGATGAATTGTTTTTTAGCAAAGTGCACCATATCCGAATTTTGGGAGAAAATATCAAAACCGAAAAACAAGAAAAAGGAACAATTCAGCTTTTGGAATTTTCAAAAACGGCAGACAAAATAAATTATAAATCGGTTGTTGTGATTGATGGTTCACTTTTAGAAATTTCGTATAACGGAATCACAAAACTAATTGTGATGCAGTAATTTATAAAGTTTATTTTCTACCCTTTTTCAGTTGCAATAAATTCAAAGGATTAGGCTCTAAATTCTCAATGTTTTTGGAGGTAAAACGAACAGCTTTTTCATAAAAAAGCGGAATTACGGGAGCTTCGCTTATCACGATACTGTCCATTTTTCGGTAAAGTGCAAAGCGTTTTTCGTTATTGGTTTCCAAAAATGATTTTTCGTACCATTCATCAAACAAATCATTTTTGAAATGAGTATAATTCGGACCGTTTGGAGCAAAGTTTTTGCTGTAAAAAAGCGAAAGATAATTTTCCGCATCGGGATAATCCGCAATCCAACTTCCTCTGAAAAAATCTACTTTTCCCGTTGCCATTCCTTGTCGCAAAGCCGAATTGGGTTGCACGTCAATTGTAACTTGGATTCCGATTTTTTGCCATTCTCTCTGTAAATATTCCGCAATATCCAAATACGAAGCATTTGTGCTTAACGCAATCGAAAGATTGTTGTTTTTTGTTTCGTCTTTATAGTCTTCGACCAATTTTTTAGCTTTAGCTAAATCATAATCGTATCCGTTTAAATATCTCCCTTGAAGACCCTCGGGAATAAATCCGTTTGTAGCAGGAGTTCCCATATTGTTTCGGAGATAGGCTACCATTTTTGTTCTGTCAAATCCGTAATTCAGAGCTTGTCGGATTCGTTTATCAGACAAAATACTCTCCGGATTATCTACCTTAAAACCTAAATATTCTGTATTGAGATACGAGCCTTTGAGAGCCTTAAAATCATCTTGGTATTTTTGTTGTAACTCCCCTTGTGGAGTGAGAATTTCATCTTTGTACGAAGCATCTAATCCTGAAATAAAATCGGATTTTCCTTGTACAAACTGCAAAAATCCGCTTTGTTTGTCGGGTAAAAACGTAACTGCAACAGCCTCAAAATACGGAAGTTGATTTCCGTTTTCGTCTTTTTCGTAATACATCAGATTTTTCCGAAGTACGAGTTTTACGTTTTCTTCCCAAAGTTTGAAAGCAAAAGCACCTGTTCCGATTGGTTTTTTTCGGAAATTATATCCGTTTTCAAAACCCTCTTTCGGAACAACCGAAGCATATTTCATCGTGAGCAACCCCAAAAAGGCAGGGAAAGGCTTGTCTAAATTTATCTCAAAAAGTGTATCGTTTATGGCCCTGAAATCCTTTACGTTTCGCATTATCCAAGCTCCCGAAGATGCTGTTTTTTGGTCTGTCAATCTCGAAAAACTGTACTCAAAATCATATGCTTTTACCGTTCGTGTACTATCCGGAAAAACGGAATTTTTATGAAAATAAACATCATTTCGCAAGGTAAAGACATAGCCTTTTCCGTCTTCCGAAATTGTCCAATTTTTAGCAATATCGGGTTTGACGTTCAGACTATCATCAAGCTGAACCAATCCGTTAAAAAGTTGATTGGTAATCCAAATTTCGGCTTGTGTTCGTGCAAAGGCAGGGTCGAGAGTAGCTACATTTGAACTTTCGTTATAGCGAAAAACCATTTCTTCCCTGTCTTGTTTCTGATTATCGGAACACGATAACAAAACAACAAAACAGAGCAAAAAAACATAACGAAAGTCCATCAATTTAGAGTAATTTTAAGCCAATAATCCTGTTTCTTTTTTATACAATGCAAAACGTCCTCCTCCTACACAATACAAGGCAAGAGCAGAAAACATATACAATAAATTAAGTTCCACAATCGGTGCTCCGTGCTGTCCTAATCCGAATCCTGAAGTTCCGAAAGCCAAAAAGATAGAAAAAACCATTGTAACAGCTACCAAAAGTGCAGAAATTCTCGTAAAGAATCCAAACAGAATACAAAGAGGAGCTATTACTTCTCCCACAACAGCTCCTATCCATAAAAGCTCGGGAAGCCCTTTTGCAACCAGTAAATCTCTGATTCCCTGAAATCCGTGCATCAGCTTGTAGATTCCGTGAAATAACATTAAACCTCCCACTCCGATTCGGAGCAGAAGCTTTCCTAAATCAATTTTAATTTGTTTCATAAATAGTTAGTTTAAATTCGGATAAAATTAACAAAAAGATTGATTGGTTGGTTTTATTTTGTTAATTTTCTTTTAAAACACCCAAAATATTATTTATCCAAATCCTCTCTGATTCTTTCCATTATAGCCTTTCCTCCGTTTGCAAGAATTTCTAAAGCCGAGTTTTTTCCAAGAGAGTGATATTCGGAAATATCGGTAATTTTCTCAGTTTCTATTTTTTGTTTTCCGTCAAGAGAAAGCAAAACACCTTTGAAATGAATTTTATCATCTTTGATTTCAGCCAAAGCCCCAATAGGAGCTGTACAACCTCCCTCCAAGGTTTTCAGAAAATCTCTTTCTACGAAAGTGCAGATTTCAGTAGGTTTGTGGTTGAGTTTTTCGGTTGCTTTTTTGCTGAAATCATTGTCAGACCTGCAAACCACAACCACAGCTCCCTGTGCAGGTGCAGGAATTATCCAATCCAAAACAATATGATTTTCGGGTTTTACGTCAATGCGTTCTAATCCTGCTTGGGCAAAAATAGCTCCGTTCCAATTATTGTCTTTGAGCTTTTGAAGTCTTGTATTTACGTTTCCTCTCAAATCGGTAATTTCGTGATTCGGAAAACGATTTAACCATTGGGCTTTACGTCGTAAACTTCCTGTTGCTACGATTGCTTTTTCGTGATTCAGAAAATCGGTATTTTCGTTAAAAACCAAAATATCACTCGAATTAGCACGTTCCAAAACAGCCGTCTGAATCACTCCGTTTGCCAATGTTGTCGGAACGTCTTTCATCGAATGAACAGCAATATCAATCGTCCCGTTGATTAGAGCAATATCAAGGGTTTTGGTAAAAACACCCGTAATTCCGAGTTCGTACAAAGGTTTATCCAAAACAATATCTCCCTCCGATTTTACTTTTACGATTTCGGTTTTGTAGCCTAAATCATTGAGTTTTTTCTCAACCGTATGAGCTTGCCACAAAGCAAGTTGACTTTCACGAGTTCCTATTTTGATTATTTTTTCCAAAGGTTTATTTTTTTACTTTCTGCAATCCCATTTTTTTGGCTTTTTCCACTACAAAATTATAGGCAGATTCGTATTCGTTCGGAATTTCTCCCTCCAAAACAGCCTCTTTGACTGCTTCTTTGAGTATTCCAATTTCACGAGATGGTTTAAGACCGAAAATTTCCATAATTTCTTCTCCCGAAATAGGCGGTTGAAAATTCCGAACTCGGTCTTTTTCTTCTACTTCCACAATTTTTTTCCGAACAATCTTAAAATTATTGTGGTATTTCTGAAACTTTTTTGGGTTTTTGGTCGTGATATCAGCCTCACACAAAATCATCAAATCATCAATATCTTCTCCTGCATCAAAAACCAACCTTCGCACAGCCGAATCCGTAACCTTATCCTCTGCAATCACAATCGGACGAGAGCTCATCATCACGAGCTTTGAAACATATTTCATTTTTTGATTCAGGGGCAAATGCAATCTTTCAAAGATTTTTTTGACCATTTTTCCTCCCAAAAATTCGTGTCCGTGAAATGTCCAGCCTTGTTTTTTGTTGTATTTTTTGGTTGGAGCTTTTCCGATGTCGTGCAGTAATGCAGCCCAACGAAGCCATACATTATCCGTATGTGGAGCAATATTATCAACCACTTCGAGTGTATGATAAAAATTGTTTTTGTGAGTATGTCCCTCCATTTCTTCCACATTGTTCAAAGCCGTCAATTCGGGCAAAATAATATCCAAAAGTCCTGTTTTGTACAACAGCAAAAATCCGACAGAAGGTTTTTCTGAAAGGAGAATTTTATTGAGTTCCTCAACAATCCGTTCTCCCGAAATAATATTGATTCTTTCTTTGTTTTTTGTAATCGAATGCAATGAATTTTCCTCGATTTCAAAATGAAGTTGCGAGGCAAAACGAATAGCTCTCATCATTCGCAAGGGGTCGTCCGAATAGGTAATATCCGCATCAAGCGGAGTTCTGATGATTTTGTTTTCCAAATCCTTTAACCCTTCAAACGGATCAAGCAATGCTCCGTAATTCTTTTTATTCAAAGAAAAAGCCAACGCATTTATGGTAAAATCTCTTCTGTTTTGGTCGTCTTCCAACGTTCCGTTTTGGACAAGAGGTTTTCTGCTATCGAAATTATAGGATTCTTTTCTTGCTCCGACAAACTCAATATCCATATCCTTATAACGCAACATTGCTGTCCCGTAATTCTTAAAAATCTGAACTTTGGGATTGTTTGGCAAAAACTCGGAAACTTTTTGAGCCAGTTCGATACCACTTCCGACTACTACAAAATCAATGTCTTTTTTGAAATCTCGCTTTAAAAAATAGTCCCTTACAAAACCTCCGATGACATACGAATCCACTCCCAAAAGTTCAGAGGCTCGGGATACAATTTCAAAAATCGGGTTTGTCAGGGCTTGTTTATAATTTGGTTTTTTATTCAACAATTCTGTTTTTTACTTAATAGCCTATGTTTACTAAAATTGGACCCGTCCAATCTGTTTTGGTTCCATTACTGCAAACCGTTCTGACATAAAAATGATAATCCATATTTTGATACATAGATATGTATGTAACTGTTTGAGAAGTACCAAACTCTATATTTCCATAAGTAGGAGGCTGACTTGGTGACACCAAGTTATATTCGTAATTGTTATTTCCTCCTAAATCTCCCCAAGTAAAATTTGCTCCGACAGCCTGATTACTCGAATTCCGAACTACTGTATATTGTACATTATGAGGAGTAACACATTGATTATAACCCGTTTCGGCAAAATATGAAAGAGGCTCTGACCACCTGCTCCACCCTAATGATGAAGAACACCAACTACGAACATAAAAATCATAATATTGTCCTTGTATCAAGGTAATATTTTCGGTAAAATTATTGTTAGAAGTTACGACTGTACCGACTCCCGCACCAACAGGAAATCCTTGTGTTCCATACTCTATCTGAAAGTAAGAAGGAGAATCATAAAAACTATATTGCCATTTTAATCCTGTCCAATTATTAAAGTAAAGCTCTTCAGGAACAATTTCGCAAAAAGGCTCAAAAGAATAAACAACAGGTCCATACCATTGGGAATACTGACCTTGTGCATTTACTGCTCTTATATAAAAAGAATAAAGAACTTCTGTATTTATATGAAAATCAGAATCATTAAGATATTTAACCGTTGTATTTGAATGATGGAAAGTAAGATTACTGCCAGTAGAAGGGATACTATTATTCGAAGAATAATCATAAAATACTTCATAATATATAGCTCCTCCAACAGAACTGTATTGGAACTCCGCATAACCAAACTCCTGCTGATTAATAGTGAAATTTGTTATTTCTAATCCGTTTGAATTATCTTCATTGCTGCTATCACTTGAACACGATAACAACGCAAAAGATAGAAATAATACAAAAAAATGGTTTTTCTTAAAAATAATTTTCATTGTAGTTTGTTTTTATTGCAAAATTAGTGATTGTTTTTAATCGGACGAAATAACTTTATTTACAATGTTTTTCGATTAGCTTTTCTGCTCTGATTTGTCCTAAATCTTTAAGTTCTTTCCAAATCAGACAGGCATTTGCGAAATCTTGGGTATGAAAATAAACAACCGCTTTATTGTATAACGCATCGAGATTTTCTGCATCTATCTTAAAAGAATCTGTAAAAAATTGTAAGGCTTCGGAATATCTGTTTTTGTTAAAAGCATCAATTCCGTTTTGGTAAAGCGTATATGCCTGTCCCTTTTCTTTAAAAGAGGGTTCGTAATAATTATTGTCGAAAATAGAAGTATCTTCCGTAAAATGAACGAGTTCTATTTCGAAGCGTTTGTCTGATTCCCTATTATCCAAAACAAACGGAATTTCAATTTTAGAATAATCTTCAAATTCGTCCAAATCCCAATCTTCAAAAGGCACATTAAATATTTCCGTCAAAAGTGCTGTTTCTTTTTCGACATTTTTCTTTTTTTGAAGATTGATACTGTCAAACAGAACAAACGACTCCTCATTTTCTAAATCAATAACATAAAGACCTTTGGTTCTGTACGGAGTTTTACTCGTCTTTTTCAACAAACTCATTTTGTCGGTATATTTTTTCATCGTTGGAGTAAAATATTTTTCTGCAACGAGAACACTGTCACGATTTTCTTCTTTTTTTCTTTGATGAATCACTTCTTTTCGGGTCAAAAAATAACGCTTTAGCTTGTTTGCCTCTATTTCGGAAGAAACTTCCGTCAGAACTAATGTTTTTCCTGTCAATTCCTCAATCTCATAGTTCATATCAGGAGTGGCAAGTATCGGAAAATCTCGAATGGAATAAAAAACCTCCTTTGCATTTTGAGGATAAACGGATAACGGTTTAATCAAAAGGCTATTCTTGTTTACGAAAGAAAAGCTCAGCCGATAATCATTGGATTTATAAGGCATATTCACAGGACTTCCGTCTTGCATTTCAGAACTTACTTCTATCCATTCACCAATCAAATTAGACTCACTAATTTGAGCTTTGATTTGTGAGGAAACAATAACCATCAAAAATAGTACTATTTTTTTCATATTCTATTGTGTTTTACTTTCGTATAATGGTAACCCTGCTGTCTAAAGTCAGCTTTATGATTGTTGAGGGTTTGTCCATTTTTTTATCCTGGTGCAAATTTACTACATAATCCACACCTTTAATAATTTCGGGGTTGATTTCGGAAAAAGATTTGGGAGCGGGTTCTCCGCTAATATTGGCAGAAGTCGAAACAAGCGGCTTTTTCATTCGTTCCATAAGGTTATAACAAAAAGGCTCTTTTACGATTCGGATTCCTACGGAATTGTCTTCTGCAATGATTTCTTTAGCAATATTTCTCGGTTTGTCGAGAATAAGTGTAGTGGGTTTCTCGGAAAATTCCCAAATCTGAAAAGCTGTTTCGGGAATTTCGTTAAATAGCTGATACAACAATCTGTCTCCGTTTACGAGTGCAATCATACTTTTGGATTCGGCTCTTTTTTTAAGGGCAAAAATCTTTTTTACTGCCTCCGAATTGGTCGCATCACAACCAATTCCCCAAACCGTATCAGTCGGATAAAGGATAATTCCTCCGTTTTTGATTACCTCAAAAGCGTTGTGGACTTCTGTTTTTATATCATTCATTTTATTACAGAACTTTGAATTATTGCGTTTTGTCAATTACTTTTTTCAGATTTACGATTATTTCCATAAACATTTTGCGTTCTTCATTGAATGAGCTGACAAGTGTTTGTATTTGTTGGATAAAAATTTTTCTTTCTTCCTCTGTCGTACCCAAATATACTTTTTCAGCTGAAAAGAAACCGTCATTATTAAAACATTTAGCAAATGCTTTGGCTTCGTTAAAGCTCAAAAGCTCCTCCAATTCTATACCATATATTTTTGCTATATCCCTCATTCTGCCAATATCCATTTTAGTGGCATTGTTTTCCAAATTAGCATAAGTTCGCCTTTCGATGTTCAGTTTTTCGGCTACTTCTTCTTGTGTATAGCCTTTAAGTTTACGTAATATTTTGAGTTTTTCGCCTACTTTCATAATGCTGTTTTTTGGTTGTGCTAATATATGAATTGAATTTCAAAAAACATCGTTTTGAAGTAAAGATACAGATTGTAAGTAAAAAATACCGATATGTTTGTTATTTCTGCCAAAATGGTAACAGAAACCTCCTAACCTTTGCAGTATAAAATAATTGTATAACTTTTTTAAAATTTTTAATTATGAAACAATTTAAAATTATTATTTTTGGTTTGTTGTTCGTTTTGTTCGGAGCAACACTATTTTGGGCTTGTTCTTCAGAGGAAGAACATACAACTGACACAAAAGCTAACTTCAGAACTTTTAATGGGCAAGAGTTAGCAGATTTGCAACATCTTGTAAACAATTTTTATGAGAGAGAAGTAACTTTAACAATAGGGGTAACAGCAACAGCAAGAGGAAATGATGGTTTTTATGACTGTACGGAAATAATCATTGACTCCGATACAAGAGCAAGAGGGTATTTGGTTTCAAAACAAGCAACAGGGGAGTTTCTTTATTTTGCAGATGTGGACAGAACTAATTACATTCTTACGGGTGTTGATATAAGAGAAAATCAAACAATGATTTTAAACGATATCAATTCAGAGCCTATTTATTTGGAAACTAATGAGTTTGATTTTATTGAGATTATAGAAACCCCCATTTATCAAACAGAAGGAAGGTTCTGGGGTTGGTCTTGTGGACCTAAATGGTATCTGCCAGTTAATGGAAGTCTGCAGTGTTTTCAAAATTGTCATTACTATATAGTGTTTATGCAGGCTAGTGATATAGTTATAAGACCTTGTTAATTAACAAAAAACAATGGAATAGATTACATTTATTAACCAAGAGTGGTTTGTTAAAAAACAAACTGCTCTTGGTTATTAACTAAATCCTTTTTTATGAAAACACCTTATATTTTTTTAATATTTTGCTTTTATATAGGATATTCACAAACATATGTTGTCGTAGATTCTCAAACCAAAGAATCATTATCTTTTGCAACTATTGTTTTTGATGATATGGAAGGAGTTTATACTAACGAAAACGGAAAATTTCAGTTAGACAATAAATATAAATCAGTAAAGATTTCTTATTTAGGATATGAAGATTTCACTACTAAAATCGAAAATTTGAAAGATACAATTTTCTTAAATCCGATTACATATACCATTGATGAAATAACGATAACCAATAATAAAATTCCTTTAGAAAAAATAGGTTATCTTAAAAAGGGAAAAAGCGGGAAAATTATAGGCAGTTTTCCTATACGTCCAAAAGGGGAACTTATTATAAATATTATTCCAAATACAGAACATACAGATAGTTATATTGAGAAAATAGAATTTCCTTTGAATAAAATAAAGAACTATAATAAAACTGATAAATTATACAAAAATGCACCTGCTGTTGTTAGAATCAATATTTATACTTTTGAAAAAGAAAAAATATTTAGCAGTAAACCTATAAAGTTTATAATGTCTGACAAAGAAATTGTTTCGGTTGATGTTTCAGAAGAAATGATTCAGCTTTCTGAAAAAGGTTTGTACTTCGGAATTGAAATGATAGGAAGAATAAACGAAAACGGAGAATTTGTAGAAGAAAATTCTTATGCAAGACCTCTTTTAACAAATCAAATCTCAAAAGATTATAAAGCAGTTACATATTCTACGGAAAATTCTATTCTAAAAGAAAAAGAATACTATCCAATTAACAATATCAATCAACATTTAAGCCGAGATATTAAAAACTATAAATATCAAGATTATAATTTAGCTATTGGTTTAATTATTAGAAAACAGTAAAGGAGTTAAGCTTAACTCATTTTCTCCAACTTATCAGCTATTTCTCTGTCATTAGAAAGTCGAGGAGTTTTGTTTTGTCCTCCGAGCTTTCCGATAGATTTCATATAATCCTGAAATCCGTGAAGCGGAACTTTTGTAATGACCAGTTCCCGTAAAACATTTCCCGAAATCAAATCATCGTAGTAGGTGTTTTGCTTTCGCATTTCGGAGTCTAATTTTCGGGCAAATTCTTCCATATTTTCGGGCTCGGTTTCAAATTCGATAAGCCATTGATGATACGGAAGTCCGTTTGTCGGGTTTACTTGTGGAGCAACCGTAAATTCGTTTACCGAAACAGTTGTTCCCTCCATTGCATTTTGTAAGGCTTGTTCAACTTCCTTTCCGATGACGTGCTCTCCGAAAGCGGAAATAAAATGCTTGATTCTTCCCGAAACGATTATTCTGTACGGTTTTTTTGATACAAACTGAATCGTATCTCCCAAATTATAAGCCCAAAGTCCTGCATTGGTTGAAACAATCATTACATAATTCACTCCGAGTTCGACCTCTCCTATTGTATGTCGTTTCGGATTTTCGGAGAAAAAATCGTCTGCTTTTACAAATTCGTAGAAAATTCCGTTGTCCAAAAGGAGTAACATTCCCTTTTCGATTTGAGAATCCTGATAGGCAAAAAATCCTTCCGAAGCAGGAAAAAGCTCAATGCTGTCAATCTTTTTTCCGATAAGGCTTTCAAATTTTGCCCGATAAGGCTCATAATTCACTCCTCCATAAATAAACAGACTGAAATCTTTAAAAACTTCACTTATTTTTTGTCCTGTTTTTTCGTGGATTTTCTCAAAATACATCTGTACCCAAGGAGGAATCCCCGAAATAAGGGTCATTTTTTGCGGTAAGGTTTCTTCAATAACCGCATCGACTTTGGTTTCCCAATCTTCGATACAATTAGTCTGGTAAGACGGAAGTCGGTTTTTCTGTAAATATTTCGGAACGTAATGGGCTGCAATCCCTGAAAGTCGTCCGAATTTGATTCCGTTTTTTTCTTCCAATTCGGGACTTCCCTGCAAAAAAATCATTTTTCCGTCAATAAAATCGGTTTTGTCTGTTTCATTGACATAATGTAAAATCGCATTTCGGGTAGCATTGATGTGGGCTGGCATTGATTCTTTGGTCAAAGGAATGTATTTTGCTCCCGAGGTTGTTCCCGAAGTTTTGGCAAAATAAAGCGGTTTCCCTTTCCATAAAACATCTTTTTCGCCTTTTACAACCCGTTCGATATACGATTTTATCTGTTCGTAATCCCGAATCGGAACTTGCTTTGCAAAATCGTCAAAAGATGAAATTTTCTCAAAATTGTGATCTTTTCCGAAAGAAGTGTTTTTTGCACTTTTAATCAGTTCCCGAAAGACTTTTTGTTGTGTCTGCACAGGATTTTCAGACCATTTTTTAGTCTGATTTACAATCTTTTGGGCAAATATTTTAGAAAAAAAACTCTTTAACGACATTATTCGAAATCAATAAAATTAGTCGGGTCAACAGGATGTCCGTTTTTCCATAATTCGAAATGCAGGTGTACTCCCGTAGATTGTGTCCCTGTGTTTCCTGCTGTTGCAATCACTTCTCCCGTTCTCACAACATCTCCCTGAGATTTGGTAATGGTTTCGCAATGTTTGTAAACCGACATAATTCCTTCGGAATGATTGATGATTACAACATTTCCGTTATTCGGAGTCCATTCTGCAAACAAAACCGTTCCGTTAGCAACCGACTTAATCGGAGTTCCCGAAGTCAGAGCAATATCAACTGCATAATGTTTTTCTTTGGTGCTGAATCCGTTGGTGATATGTCCTTTTACGGGAGAAAACAAAACCATATTTACTTTGGTTTCTGCTTTTTCAAACAGGTTATATTTATCTTCGTTAGCCACTTCATTCCTCAATAACGAATCAGCTTTGGAGGGAGTGAATTTTCCGATAGAAATTTTGTCGAGTTCAGTTGTAATGATAGAATCTTTGCTTATTTTTTCGGGTTTTACCTCTCCTAAAAGCACTTTTCGGATAGTTTCGATGTAAGCCTGATTGTACTGCAATGCCGTTTGCAAAGAATCCGATTTTACAGTCAAATCCATCACTTGTGCATTCAGTTTTGGAGAAGAATATCCGGGTATATATTCCCGAAGTGGTGTAAAGGCAATCACATAAGTCGTAAGCGTAAGCATTATAATAGACACAACCGTTATCAGCACAAAAACATTCATCAGGTTCAACCGTAACGAAAATCTTTCTTCAAAAGTATTTTCATTGAGTAAAATCAACCTGTTTTTGTTAAACAAATGCTTTTTTAACGATTTCTTCTTTTTGGGCTTGGTCATTAATAATTTTAATTATTTTATAAGAGCAAATATAAGCATTATCTGAAACTGTATTCTGTTTTTTAGAGGTTTTTATTTCAACTTTAAGGGCTTTGCGAGTGGAATTTGTATATTTGTGGATTATTTAGTTTTTTAATTTATTTTAATGAAATCCAATTTTTTAAAATCGGCTGTTTTCTTCGGATTAATTTTCGGAGTAATAATGATTCTTGAGTTTTTAGTCCTAAACAAATTAGACGTGGATGGAGTCAAAAACCCAGCTTTAGGAATAGTTATTAACCTCTTGAACTATATGGTTTTTCCTGTTGTATTTGTGCTATTGGCTATTCTGACCTATAAAAACAAATACAATAACGGATATGTTTCTTTTTCTGAAGTCTTGCGAATCGGAGCTGCAACAACAGTAGTAGCTGCTTTGGTTTTTAGTGTTTTCAACTTGGTTTATAATTATATATTCCCTGAATTTGTCGAGCAAACTATCGAAAAAATGAGGAGTATTGCTCTTAACCAAAGAGAAACAATGTTGGCACAAGGAGCAACCGAAGAAGATGTCAATTCGATAGAAAACATCGAACAATATTTGGAAGGAACGCGAAAATCAATGCAATCGTTCTTTTCTATTCCGATGACAATCGTGATATATGCCGTTATCGGAATTATCAGCTCGATTGTAATGGCAGCATTCGTTAAAAAAGACAAACCTGTATAATGAATATCTCTGTTGTCATACCGCTTTTGAACGAAGAAGAATCTTTGAGAGAGCTTCATAACTGGATTGTCCGGGTTATGAATGCGAATGATTTTTCGTATGAAATTCTATTTATTGATGACGGGAGTACGGATAATTCGTGGAACGTAATTTCTGATTTATCAGACGAAAACCCGAATGTAAAAGGCTTTCGCTTTCAACGGAATTTCGGAAAATCACAGGCTTTACATTTGGGATTTTCAGAAGCAAAAGCAGATGTTGTTATTACAATGGATGCAGATTTGCAAGACAGTCCGGATGAGATTCCCGAGCTATACAACATGATTGCAAACCAAAAGAACGATTTGGTTTCGGGTTGGAAAAAGAAACGATACGATTCGGTTTTGTCTAAAAATCTTCCGTCAAAATTATTCAATTTAGCTGCACGAAAAACTTCGGGAGTAAAGCTACACGATTTCAATTGCGGACTAAAAGCCTACAAAAATGAAGTCGTGAAAAACATAGAAGTCTCAGGCGAAATGCACCGTTATATTCCTGTTTTGGCAAAAAATGCAGGCTATCACAAAATCACCGAAAAGGTTGTTGCTCATCAAGCCCGAAAATATGGAAAAACAAAATTCGGAATGAACAGATTTATAAACGGTTTTCTCGATTTAATCACGATTTGGTTTTTGTCCAAATTCGGAAAACAACCCATGCACCTGTTTGGAGCTTGGGGAGTTTTGATGTTTTTAATCGGATCTGGGTCGGCTTTATATATAGGAGTATCAAAACTATATCGTTTGTATAACAATATGTCTTATACTTTGGTTACTGATAATCCTTGGTTTTATATTGCTCTAACCACCATGATAATCGGAACAATGCTGTTTTTAGCAGGATTCCTCGGAGAATTGATTTTAAGAAACCGTTCGAATCAGGAGAATTATAAGGTTGCTGAAAAGACAAATTAGATTAGAGCCTGTTTAAAATTATTTTAACAATTATTTTAAACAGGCTCTACATTTTCACTACTTTTCTGTGTATTTTTCCAAAACTTCCGCTAAAGGTAACAATCAATGTTCCTTTCCAATTAGGATTTAAATTCAGACTGATTTGTCCGTTTGAAACAGCCAAAGTATTTTCATAGAGCTTTTGTCCTAAAAGAGAGTGAATCGCAACAGTAACATTTTCTGAAAAATCATTGAAATTAAAATAAACTTCTTCCGTAGCAGGATTCGGATAAGGTCCTTTGATGTTTTTGTCAGCCCATTGTTGAGCAGAAAGGTTAGAAACCGAAAATGTCCAATATCCGTCAGGAGCAACAATAGGTCTTGTCAGGGTTTTTCCCGAATTAGCTTCTGCCCAGATATAATATTCGATTTCTTCAGCATTTGACGGCACACTGATATTGGCTATCCAATTATCATCTGAATCATAAGCCATTGCATTTTCTTCAAAATTTTCTGTACCTTTTTCTCTCCAATATACTTTTGCCTGTGCGATTTCCGAAATATGCATTATTCTTGCCTCAACAGGAATATTGATATTGGTGTTTGATTCTTTTATCTTTTCGTGAACAATCCACAACGGGTCAGCCACTCCTACGGTATGAGTAATACAATGAATAGCTCCGCTTCCGCTTATCATATTTTAACATTAATTCCCACTATGGTATAACCGGGCAACAATTCTTGATACAAAGCCAAAGCAGCTGCATCAACTTCGGGTCTGTATGTAGGGACAAGCACCGTTTTGTTTATAAAAACCGAGTTGGTAAACGTTCGGTAATAACCTCCGGTATCAGGATATGCTCCGCTTATGCTTGGAGGAGCATCAATCCAATGAACATCGTATTCATTCCCAAAAGGAGTCAGAAAATTAGATGTTATATAGTTGATATTTGCCTGTATTTGAGGTCCGTCTGCCACTCCCGAAGGATAGTTGCTTACCAAAAGGGTTTCTTCATCAAGGAGTTTCATGTGCATATCTATATGATGGATTCCGTCATAGGGCAGAACGTCCATTTTCATATAATTGTTGATTCCCATATAATCCTGCATAATACCATCTATTTGGGTTTCTGTTTTGGCACTTACATTAAAGATGTTGTCTGTCTGATTTTCTATCAAAACAAGTTTTGATGCGAAAGCATTTCCTAATCCGTCAGACATAAAATTTCCTCCTGTGTTTACCAAGTCATTCGTTCCTGTGTTGGTTACATAAATAGGAATATCCAGATAATTTGCGTGGGCAGTAGGCAACACATCATCAAGCGGACGAGGTCTGTTATAAATCCAATCGACCAAAGCACGTTCTCCGACATCTTCGGTATAAACCGTATTTCCTGCATAATCCCTTATCCAAATACTGTTTGTGGGAGCAGAGATGAATTCGATATTGGTCATATCGACTTGGTTTGCAATCAAATAATTCTGAATAGAAGTGCTGTTTTGGGTAGCAATCAAAACCTTACATTCCTGAATGGCTGCCTGAACAATTTGCAACTGAATATTAGACATTCCTGACGGACAACCCAACACTAAATATTCTACTTCTTCCCATTCTGCAGCTGTTCTGACAGGCAAGGCAGGTGCATTAGCTGTTCCGAAACTTTTGAACTGAAAGTCCGAAACAATACTTTTTTCGTGTTCTGTAAATCCTTTCGGAAGTAATTCCTCTTGAGAATAAGTAATAAAAGTGAAAGCAATACAGAAAATAATAATCAGGTTTTTGTAAAATTGTTTCATTGTTTTTGAATTTGGTTAAGTAATAAAACCACTAATTGGGAAAAATTCTGAGTAAATTATTTTTGTTGAATAATAATTACCTGAATACGAAAGTAATAAAATTTTTAATTTGGAGATTAACTAAATCATAAATAACCGTATTTTTGTAGGTTTGTAATACGATTTAAGAAAGTCTTGAGGTCACAATTTGTGACCTTAAAAAAACTTTAAACCTGAAACTTTAAACCAAATGTACATACCACAAAATATATTAGACAAAGTAAACCAATGGCTGACTCCGACTTTTGATGAAAAGACAAGAGAAGAAATCGAGCTTTTGATGACTTCAAATCCGAAAGGATTAGAAGATGCTTTTTATAAAGATTTAGAATTCGGAACGGGAGGAATGCGAGGAATTATGGGAGTTGGAACCAACCGAATTAACAAATATACACTCGGGAAAAACACGCAAGGACTTTCGGATTATCTAAAAAAATCCTTTCCAAACCAAGAATTGAAAGTCGCAATTGCTTACGATTGCAGACATAACAGTAATACGTTGGCAAAAGTGGTTGCAGATGTTTTTTCGGCTAACGGAATCAAAGTTTTTCTGTTTTCGGATATGCGTCCGACACCCGAACTTTCTTTTGCGGTTCGCTATCTGAATTGTCAGGCAGGAATTGTTTTGACCGCTTCTCATAATCCACCAGAATATAACGGATATAAAGTATATTGGAATGACGGAGCTCAACTTGTTCCACCTCAAGACGGAGAAATTATTCAGGTCATTGAAAATCTTTCGTATGACGAAATCAAATTCGATGCGAATGACAATCTGATTCAATATATTGATTCGGAGGTTGATGAGGCTTTTGTGCAATCAACTATCAAAAACGCGAGTTTCAACACACCCGAAAGTGCAAAACGCAATTTGAAAATCGTTTATACTGCACTTCACGGAACTTCGATAAAGCTTATTCCGACTGTTTTGGAAAGAGCAGGTTATTCTGATGTTCATATTGTGGAAGAACAAGCCGAACCAAACGGTGATTTTCCAACGGTTAAATCGCCAAATCCAGAAGAACCCGAAGCTCTCGCGATGGCTTTAGATTTAGCAGAAAAAAAAGGTGCCGACATTGTTGTCGGAACAGATCCTGATTCGGACAGGTTGGGAGTGGCAGTTCGTGATTTGGACGGAAAAATGCTACTCTTAAACGGAAATCAAACAATGGTTATTATGACTGCTTTTTTATTAGAACAATGGAAAAGGGCAGGAAGAATTATGGGAAAAGAATTTATCGGTTCTACGATTGTTTCGACCCCAATGATGTTGGATTTAGCAGAAGATTACGGAGTAGAATGTAAAGTTGGATTAACAGGTTTTAAATGGATTGCCAAGTTTATCCGAGATTTTCCGAATCAGACGTTTATCGGAGGAGGAGAAGAAAGTTTCGGATATATGGTTGGAGATGCAGTTCGTGATAAAGATGCAGTCGGAGCTATTTTGTTGGTTTGCGAAATTGCCTCTCAAGCCAAAGCATCGGGAAGTTCGCTATACAAAGAGCTTTTAAATTTGTATGTGGATTATGCTTTTTACAAAGAACATTTGATTTCGATTACCAAAAAAGGAATTGAAGGAGCTAACCAAATCAAGCAAATGATGATTGATTTACGTGAAAATCCGATGTCTGAAATTGCAGGGCAACGAGTAGTAATGGTTGAAGATTATCAGTCGTCTGTTGCCAAAGATTTAATGAGTGGAGACACTTATGAAATTACTATTCCAAAATCGAATGTGCTGATTTATTACTTGGAAGACGGAAGTAAAATCTGTGCAAGACCAAGTGGAACCGAACCGAAAATCAAATTTTATTTCAGTGTAAACGAACCTTTGGAATCCATCGAAAAAGTAAAAGAAACTGAGCAGTATTTAGATGCAAAAATTCAAAGGATTATTGAGGATATGAAGTTGTAAGCAATAAGGTCTGTCGATATTAAAAACAAAATATAAACAATGAAATAAAGTCCCTACTTTGGAGGGGTTGGGGAGGATTATAATTAACCAATAACTTTAAAAAGATACTCCGATTTGCAAAATCGTACAAAAAGTAATATTTGTGATTACTGATTATCCTCTGCTTTCTTGTTTTTTGGTTTTCTGACAAGTTTGATAATTACCGGAAGTGTAGTGATCAAAATAATAGTAATTACAATAAGTCCGATATTATCTTTGAGTTCTACTCCAAACGTTTTTCCGAAAAGGTCATTCAGATAGTGTCCTGCAAAAATCAAACTGAAAGACCAAATTATAGAGCTGATAACATTATACAGCATAAAAGGTCTTTTATTCATTCCGGAAATTCCTGCCACAATCGGGGCAAATGTTCTGAAAATAGGAAAGAATCGGGCAAGAATAATAGCTCTGCCTCCGTGTTTTTCAAAGAAATCTCTTGATTGAAACAAATATTTTTTCTTAAAGAAGAAACTATCTTCTCTACTATACAAAAAAGGACCGCTTTTTGCTCCAAACCAATATCCAACCATATTCCCAAGAATTCCTGCAAAAGCAACCATAGAAGAAAGTAGTAAAACATTCAGAAAATCACTATCGATATGTATAAACTGACTAACAAGTTCGGTAGAATAAATCCCTGAAAGAAATAACAAACTGTCTCCGGGCAGAAAAAAACCTACAAAAAGCCCTGTTTCTGCAAAAACGATAAATAGTACAACCCAAAGACCAATGTTTATACCTCCTATTTTCATATTGATATAAAATTCCGGATTTATGAGTTGTAACCAATCGAAGCCTTCCTGCATTTTGAATATATTTTGTTGTTTAGAGAAAGAAAAAAACTTGTTTTTTTCAGCCCGTGAAATTAGTTTATTTATTCTTAAAGCAAGTTAAAAAAAACACAAAGTTCTATAAATTTGAGGTTTATGATAAATTATTATCCTGAACAGTTTTTTTGATATGCTGTTCTTCCGATTTCGGATAAATCAAAATTGTATTTTCGGTTTCGACAATGATAAAATCATTGATTCCTTTCAACACAACCGTTTTTCCTTTTTGCGTTCGAACAATATTATTTTCTGCATTTTCTGTGATGAGATTTGCGTTGACAACCGCATTTTGGTTTTCGTTTTTCGGTAGTTTTTCGTAAAGGGAACCCCAAGTTCCTAAATCGTTCCAATCAAAATCAGATGGAAGAACATATACATTTTGGGCTTTTTCCAAAATAGCATAATCAATCGAAATGTTGTCGGATTTTGGGTAGTTTTTTTCGATAAACGATTGTTCGTCAGACGTATTATACATTTCGTTTCCACTCTCGAAAAGCGAAAACATTTCTGGCTGGTATTTTTTAAACGCACTAATTATCGACTCAGAAGACCAAACGAAAATTCCTGCATTCCACAAAAAATTACCCCTTTCAAGAAATTGCTTGGCCGTTTCAAGATTTGGTTTTTCACGAAATTGCAGTACTTTTTTAATGGGATTAGCATCGTTTTTGTCAAATTCGATATAACCGTAACCTGTATTCGGATAAGTCGGCTGAATTCCTAATGTCATCAGAGCATCGTTGTTTTCACAAAACGAAAAAGATTGTTTCAGGTGTTCTACAAATAGTTTTTCATCTTCAATCCAATGATCGGAAGGGGCAACCAAAATCTGTGCATTCGGGTTTAGTTTCTGAATTTTCAGAGAAGCATACAAAATGCAAGGAGCTGTATTTCGCATTACAGGCTCAAGAATTACCTGCTTTCGAGAAATATTTAACTGATTTAAAACCAGGCTATTATATCGTTCGTTAGTCAGAATCAGAATATTTTCGGAAGGAATCAGTTGTGACAAACGAGAAAACGTTTTCTGCAAAAGTGTTTCTCCCGTTCCTAACATATCGTGAAATTGTTTCGGAAAATCGGGAGTGCTTAACGGATAAAATCGAGAACCAACTCCTCCTGCCATTAAAATTGCGAAATAATTGCTATTCATTGCGTTCATAAAAATTGTTCCAAAGATAATTTTTTCGTTGTTAATCCACAAAAAAGATATTTTTTAAAGTTTAAATACATTTTTTTTACTCATACCCCTAAAAAAATACAGGGTATATGTTGTATAAAAACATTTTTTTATATTTTTGCATCAAATTTAAAGGGGTACAAATCAAAAATAAGCAAAAAAATGTCAACATTCAGATTTCAAGCAATTAAAGAAGCAACTTCAAGAACGGAAGTTCACGTAGAAGAATTAGGACGAAAATCAGCTATTTTCGGACAAAACGTATTCAACGACAAAGCGATGAAGCAGTTTTTGAATATTGATGCGTACAAAGCACTCAAAGATGCTATCAATTTGGGTAAAAAAATCGACCGCAATATGGCAGACCACGTAGCTATCGGAATGAAGCAATGGGCTTTGTCAAAAGGAGTTACGCATTATACGCATTGGTTTCAGCCACTTACGGGAACAACAGCTGAAAAGCACGATGCTTTTTTCGAAACTTCAATGGACGGAACAGATCCTGTGGAACGACTCTCGGGAGGAGCTTTGGTTCAACAAGAGCCTGATGCTTCGAGCTTTCCGAATGGAGGGATCCGAAATACGTTTGAAGCTCGTGGATATACCGCTTGGGACCCAACATCTCCTGCCTTTATTTACGGGACGACACTTTGTATTCCGACTGTTTTTATCTCTTATACCGGAGAAGCATTGGATTATAAAACTCCGCTTTTACGGGCTTTGAGTGCGATTGACGAGGCCGCAACCGATGTTTGTAATTACTTTGACAAAAACGTAAAGAAAGTTACCGCTACTTTGGGCTGGGAACAGGAGTATTTTTTGGTTGATAAAGCTCTTGCTACCTCAAGACCCGATATTTTATTGACAGGAAGAACGCTTTTAGGACACACTTCTGCCAAAGGACAACAGTTAGAAGACCATTATTTCGGTTCTATCCCCTCTCGTGTTTTGAATTATATGAGAGATTTGGAAAACGAATGTATGTTACTCGGAATTCCCGTAAAAACCCGTCACAACGAAGTTGCTCCGAATCAATACGAATTAGCTCCGATTTTTGAAGAAACGAATTTGGCTGTTGACCACAATTCGCTACTTATGGACGTAATGCAAAAAGTGGCAGAACGTCATCATTTCAAAGTATTATTCCACGAAAAACCATTTAAAGGAGTTAATGGAAGTGGAAAACACAATAACTGGTCTTTGGCTACCAATACAGGAGTAAACCTGTTAAGTCCGAGTAAAACTCCGATGAATAATTTGCAGTTTTTGACGTTTTTTATCAATACGATTAAAGCGGTTCAGACCTATGAAGATTTGTTGAGAGCCTCGATTACTTCTGCCAGCAACGACCACAGATTAGGAGCCAACGAAGCACCTCCTGCCATTATTTCGATTTTTATCGGAAGTCAGCTTACCAAAGTTTTGGAAGAATTGGAAGGCGTTTCAAAAGGAAAACTTTCTCCTGAAGAAAAAACCGATTTGAAATTGAACGTAGTCGGGAAAATTCCTGATGTTTTGTTGGATAATACGGACAGAAACAGAACTTCTCCGTTTGCTTTTACAGGAAATAAATTCGAGTTCAGAGCTGTCGGTTCGACTGCCAACTGTGCCAATTCGATGACTGTACTTAACACCATTGTTGCCAAACAGTTAAGGGACTTCAAAAAAGAAGTCGATGCTCTTATCGAGAAAAAAGGACTGAAAAAAGATGAAGCGATTTTCAACGTATTAAGAGAATACATCAAAACCTCTAAAAATATTTTATTTGAGGGTGACGGATATAGCGATGCTTGGGAAAAAGAAGCGAAAAAACGTGGTTTGAGCAATCACAAAACCACTCCTGAAGCTTTAAAAGCAAGGGTTTCCAAAAAAGCATTTGATGTATTTGCAGAAATGGAAGTAATGAATCATACAGAAGTTGAGGCTCGTTACGAAATAGAATTAGAAGAGTACGTCAAAAAAGTGCAGATTGAAGGACGTGTTTTAGGAGATATTGCCAGAAATCACGTGATTCCGACTGCTATCCGTTATCAAAACTTGGTGGTTAAAAACGTAAGCGGACTGAAAAACGTTTTCGGAAAAGAATACGAATCACTCGGAAAACAGCAAATTGCTATTATCAAAGAAATTTCCAAGCATATCGAGGCTATCAATGCCTTAGTTGAAGAAATGACAGAAGAAAGAAAAAAGGCAAACATTCTTCCCGTACTTGAACTTCAAGCTAAAGTATATTGCGAAAAAGTAAAACCTTTCTTCGACAAAATCCGTTATCACAGTGATAAATTAGAACTCGTTGTAGATAACGAAATTTGGACGCTTACCAAATACAGAGAACTTTTGTTTACCCGATAGTTTTTAGTGTTCAGTTTAAACCCAATAAAACCATTATTCGTAAGAATAGTGGTTTTTTGTTTGGGGGAAATTTGCGTATTTTTGCAGTAAATAAGATTTACCAATAATGCTTAAACAACATTTACAGCTCAAACTCTCACAAAAACTATCTCCTCAACAGATTCAGTTGATGAAACTTATTCAGTTGCCTACACAGGCTTTTGAACAACGTCTGAAAGAGGAAATGATAGAAAATCCCGCATTGGAATCAGGCCAAGACGAGGAATTTGAATCGGCTGATTTCGATTCGAATGAGAATGATTATGACGACTATGACAATGAGAGAATCGAAGCTGAAGATATCAATATAGATGAATATTTAAGCAATGACGAAACTCCCGATTACAAGCTGAATGCCAACAATTACAGCAGTGACGATGAAGATAGGGAAATTCCGATTGTGGCTCAAATGAGTTTCCATCAGGATTTGCTCAATCAGTTGAACACCTTTATTCTATCGGATACCGAACGTGAAATTGCTGAATTTTTGGTCGGAAGCATTGACGATATGGGCTATATCAGACGTTCGATTCAGGATTTGGTCGATGATATGGCTTTTACCCAAGGCATTTATACAGACGAAAAAACCGTTGAAAGAATTCTCCAAATCGTTCAGGAATTAGACCCTGCAGGAGTTGGAGCAAGAGATTTACAGGAATGTTTGTTATTACAATTAAAACGCAAAACCCCTACCGACTCTGTCGAAATGGCTATTGATATTATCGAAAATCAATTTGATGCATTTACCAAAAAACATTACGATAAATTACTTCAAAAATATGGGGTTTCGCAGGAACAACTCCGCAAAGCCATTGACGAAATCGAACGTCTAAACCCCAAACCCGGAGGATCTTATGCAGGAAGCAGCAAAATGATTGAACATATCGTTCCCGATTTTACGATTCGGATTGTGGACGGAGAATTGGAGCTTTCGCTAAACGGAAGAAATGCTCCCCAACTTCACGTTTCCAAAGATTATCAGGAAATGATGCAGACCTATAAAGATTCAAGAGATAAATCAAATGCACAAAAAGATGCCGTTCAGTTTATCAAACAGAAATTAGATTCTGCCAAATGGTTTATTGATGCGATAAAGCAACGTCAGGAAACGCTTTTTGTAACGATGAATGCCATTATGGAATATCAAAAAGAATATTTTTTGGAGGGAGACGAAACCAAACTCAAACCGATGATTCTCAAAGATATTGCCGATATGATTGGCTTGGACATTTCGACGGTTTCGAGAGTGGCAAACAGCAAGTATGTCGAAACTCCGTACGGAACAAAATTACTTAAGGATTTCTTTTCAGAATCGATGAAAAACGACCAAGGAGAAGACGTTTCGACTATCGAAATCAAGAAAATTCTGCAAAACGTAATCGAAGATGAAGACAAACAAAAACCTTATCCCGATGATAAATTAGCCGAAATCCTAAAGGAAAAAGGCTATCCGATTGCTCGAAGAACCATTGCAAAATACAGAGAACAACTCGATATTCCCGTTGCGAGAATGAGGAAGAAAATTTAGTTTGCAGTAAGGAAAAAAGTTTGCAGTGTAGGAGGAGATAGTGTTCAGTTTTTTTAGTATTCAGTGCGTCACCCTGAGCTTGTCGAAGGGTAGTTTTTGGTTATCTTTGATTGTAACTAAAAATTTGAATATGGATTTTAAAGACTTATTAGCCTACAACGTGTGGTTAGATTTTTCTTTTGAATGTGAATATATATCAAAAGAAACACACCAAAATCTTACAGAGAAAACAATAGAAATTGGAAAACTAATCAATTATATGATAATCAATCCTGACAAATTTGGAAGTGGAACAGATATTTAATTATATCTCGACATTACTGAAAACTGCGACTGCGACTGAACACTAAAATGAAAAAACTCTTCCCTATATTCTCATACATTTTCCACCCGTTGTTTATTCCTGTAATGGCAACGCTGTTTTACTTTTATTTCGGGACGAGCTATTTTTTGTTTCGAGAAATTTATATCGTAATCATTCAGACTGCAATCATTACGGTTGTGATTCCGATATTGTTTTTTTGGTTGCTTTATGTATTGAAAAAAGCCGATTCAATGATGACAGCAGACATCAATCAGAGGAAAATCCCCCTTGTTTTTCAACTGTTTTTACTTTTTTATCTGATTATAAAAGTTATCCGAATTGAATATTTTCACGAATTGTATTTCTGTTTTTTAGCAAGTATCTTAAGTACGTTTTTGGCTTTTATCTTATTGTTTATCAAACAAAAAGCAAGTCTTCATCTTTTGGGAATAACAAGTTTTTTGACTTTTGTGGTGCTGTTAAGCATTCATACTCAAAATAATTTTATCCCTCATATTGCTTTTTTGGTTTTCGTATGTGGAGCAGTTGCTTCGTCAAGACTTGTAATGAAAGCCCATACTCCGAAAGAACTTGTTTTAGGGGCTGTAATCGGAATATTGCCTCAAATTATTTTTGCTTATTTTTGGGTTTAGTTTGGCTACGAATTTTGCGAATCTGAAAACTGTAAACTAAAATGTTAGAAATCCTGTATCAAGACGATTATATCGTAGCCATTAACAAACCTCACGGACTTTTGGTTCATCAATCTCCGATTGCTCGTGATGCGGAAGAATTTGCTTTACAAATGCTACGAAATCAGTTGGGAATAGCGGTTTACCCTTCACATCGTTTAGACCGAAAAACTTCGGGAATTTTGGTTTTTGCTTTAGACAAGCCAACCGACAGAATTATGCAACAGAAATTCCAAAACCGAGAAGTCGAAAAGAAATATCTGGCACTCGTTCGTGGTTTTGCTCCCAAAGAAATGACGATTGATTATGCTCTGAAAAATGAAAACGAAGTTGTACAGGAGGCTGTTACGCATTTCAAAACGTTGGAATATTTTGAAATAAATGTCCCTTTCGGAAAACATAAAACTTCGAGATATTCATTGGTTGAAGCCATTCCTGAAACAGGAAGAATGCACCAGTTACGAAAACATTTTGCACATATTTTCCACCCCATAATCGGGGACAGACCTCACGGCTGTAACAAACAAAACAAGTTTTGGTTAGAGAATTTCCAAATGAACACGATGCTTCTTCACGCATCTGAACTTTCGTTCAAACATCATTATTCTGATGAAAACATCATTATAAAAGCCGATATTTCAGAAGAGTTTAAAAGGGCTCTTGAGGTTTTGAGATAACGTCCCGCGGCTTGGCGAAGGTGGCGATTTTTACCACAAATTTTGATGCGGAGAACCAAACTTTGATTAACCACAAATGTGTCTGCAGAGCACTGAACCGCCACTTTTGCCAAACCGCTGTTAGGTGCAGTTTTTATTATATTTCGGTTGCTATTAGTTTATCGTTTTGCATTGTCAATTCTTGTCCGTGTAGCCAATTCTTTTCGTTGTCTGTCGCCAAGATTATTGGCATACGTTTTTTTTTGTCGTGTATTTTGCTCATTAGTTCGTTCGCTTCTGTTGTCAAGATTGTGTATGTGTTACGAAGTTTGCCCGTTAATTTGTCAAGCCATTCGCTGTAAAGTCCTGCAAATGCAAATGCTTCGTTGTCGGGCAATGTCAGTTCGTATTTTTGTTTTTGCTTTCCTTTTTCGTCAAGCCACTGCCACTCATAAAAACCGTCTGCAAGCACTAAACAACGGTTGTTTACTACGTTTCTGAAACTTGGTTTTTGGTGTGCAGTTTCCATTTTGCAATTCAATGTCATTTTTTTTATACTGTCGTCATTTGCCCAAAATGGTATCAAACCCCAATCATAAAATTGTATTGTGTCTGTCTGCTTGTTGGTTATTACAGGCGTTTTTGGGAACTGAAAACCATTGTAAATTGTCGGTTGAAACAAAGTTTCGTTTTCAAATTTTGCATTAAATCGATTTTGTAACTCTTGTGCTGATTTACTTTGTTTGGAATGGAAACACATATTTACACGTTAATTGTTATGATGTCGTTTAGGTTTGTTGTGTAACGTGGCGACAATTTTTGTTGCTTCATTTTCCAAACTCTTTTTGTGTCTTGCGAAGCAAGACGGATTTTCTGATGTCCGAATTGTGAATTTAATTTGTCAATGGTTTGCATTAACGGAATGTGTCGTTCGTCACGGTTTTCAAAAAGTGTTTGTTGTACTTTGTTTTCTGGTGTAAAGTCCTGAACTATTACACCTGCTTTTTTGTAAGCGTAACCGTCTTTAAATATTTTCTTCAATGCTTGCAAAGCAAAACCCGATAATTCAATGGTTGAATTCGTTGCATATGGCAATTTTAGAACAATATTTCGGCTGTATTGCGGCAAATCTTTTCGGTGTCCGTTGGTGTGAATGAAAACCATCAACGAATTACAACACGATTTTTGTTTACGCAATTTTTCTGCACACGAACTTGCATATGTGCTTACTCGTTCTGCCAATTCTTCAAATTTTGTATAATTGGTTTCAAAACTCCGTGTTGTAGCAATATTTTTTTTCGGTTGTGCTTCTTCCAAGTCAAGCGTTGGAATGCCTTGTAAGTCGTGTTTTAAACGTAGACCAACGATTGCCAAATTCTTTTTTACCCAATCGTCAGCAAGTTGTGTGAAGTCGTAAGCCGTAAAAACGCTTTGAGCTTGCAAACGCTTAGTATGTTGTCTGCCAATTCCCCAAACGTCTTCAATTTTTAACCACTTCAACGCTTTTAACCGCTTTTCTTCACTGTCAATGATGTAAGTTCCTTTTGTTTGTTCGGGATATTTTTTTGCAATTCGGTTAGCCAATTTTGAAAGTGCTTTTGTCGGTGCAATACCAACCGAAATTGGTATTCCTGTCCACTTGGTTACTTTGTAACGCATTTGTTCGCCATACTCTTGCAAATTGAATAAGTCAAAACCTTTCAATCTTAAAAAACATTCGTCAATGCTGTAAATTTCCATTTCGGGCGAATAGTCGGAAAGAATTGTCATAACACGGTTTGACATATCGCCATACAAAGCAAAGTTTGCTGAAAAAACGTGTACTTGATGCTGTTTAAAAAGTTTCTCGTATTCGAATGCAGGTGCTCCCATTGGAATACCAACTGCTTTGGCTTCATTGCTTCTTGCTATTACACAGCCGTCATTATTTGACAATACAACAATTGGTTTCCCGTTCAAGTCTGGACGAAAAACCCGCTCACAGGAAGCGTAAAAATTATTGCAGTCAATTAATGCGAACATTGTTTAAACATTTTTAATAACGTAAGTAACAATGCCCCAAATTAAAAAATTATTATCTTTTGTTACTTTGATAGGTTGATAATTTATATTTTCGGCAATGAGCCAAGCAACATTTTTTTCAAGTTTAATACGTTTAGCTGTAAATTCTCCGTCAATATAACAAACCGCAATTTTGCCGTTTGTTGGTTCTAAACTTCGGTCAATTATCAGCAAATCGCCATTGTGTATTCCTGCGTTTATTAAGCTGTCTCCTTTTACTTTTCCGTAAAATGTAGCCGAAGGGTTTTTGATAAGATGTTTGTTAAGGTCAATGCTCAAATCCACAAAGTCCAACGCTGGCGAAGGAAAACCTGCGGAAATTCCATCGTCCACAAAAGGCAATACAAGTTCTGTTTCGGTGTCTGCCGAAAAGATGTCAATGATGTTGCCTGTATATAGTTTCAATGTCATTTTTTGTCTGTCTGTTTATGTCTGTATGGTCGGTTTGGTAAAATTGCACCTAACTCACAAATATGCGAAATTATTCCAAATATCCAAACACTATTACTTCATAATATCCGAACATTAATCTGTGAAAATCTGCTTAATCTGTGTTATCTGCGTTCAATATCAATACCCTTCAATCGGAATTTCGATTTTATAGGTTTTTCCCGAAGTGTTTTTAAGCGAAATATCCCTTAACCAAGGGTTGTGAATTTTCAGAATTTTGTAGTTAATTCCTTGTTCGTTTGCCCAATCGGCTAAATTTTCAATACCTGTATTCACTTCGATTGTTTTGGTTGCAATCGGTTGGTATAATTCGTTTACAGGAATATTATATCCATATTTTTCGGGATTTTGCATAATTTCTTTCAGAGCCAAAATCCTAAAAACATAACGTGAAGTTTCTTCGGTCAAAAGCAAATCATAATAGTTTGTGGTTATTTTCTGTCTTTCGATTTGTCGGTTTATTCCTGCCATTCCTCCGTTATACGAAGCGGCTGCCAAGGTCCACGAACCAAACCTCTGTTTGGCATCAAGCAAATATTTACAAGCTGCTTCGGTTGATTTTTCCAAATGGTAACGTTCATCAACCAAATCATTTACTTCCATTGCATATTCTTTGGCTGTTGCAGGCATAAACTGCCACACTCCCCTTGCTCCTGCAGGAGAAACAGCATTTTCGAGCTTACTTTCGATAACAGCCAGATATTTGAAATCATCAGGAATTCCGTACTTTTTCAGTATAGGCTCCATAACAGGAAACATACGATTTGCCCTTTTGATAATTAATTCGGTAGATGCGTGTAAATTTCGGTTTATGGTTATTTCCCTGTCGAAACGTTCATGTACGTCAGCTATATTCATCGGAACTTTTTCCCCACAAAAATCAAGGGAAACAACAGGTTCAGGACGCTCCGTATTTTCTTTTTCGTTAACCGAAGACGAAGCATTTATCAGTAACATACTTGTTGTAGCTACCAAAAGTACTAAAAGTGAGTTTTTTATGGTTTTCATTTGATTGATTGGTTATTAGTTAATTGGTTGAATCGTGGGCTATTTAAGGTTGCTTCGGACTTCGGACTAACCGCTTCGGATTTTATAATTTCAGGCAATTTTTCGTTCATCCATTTGTATCTGTTCAGAATCATTACGTGTGTTCCTTTTTCTACAACGATACAATCCTGAATATATTTTATCGGAAAAACCTCATCTTTACTTCCGTGAATATGGATTACGTTTTCATCGGGAGTTTCCCTATCCCACAAAATCACCTGCTCCAAAGACCATTCCAAATATAATTTGTCCCGAACCGATAAATACATTTTGTATAAATCTTTTCTTCCTTTGAGGTATTTCTGATTGATACTGTCGGGAATGTATTGCTCAATATTCTGAATAATGCTTGTCGGAAAGAGCTTGTATATTTTGGTAAGTTTGGCAAATTTCATTCTGTTCGGAAATTCTTTATTGCTCTTTACACTCGAAATAATAATCGTTTTTTGGGTTTTGATGATTTGATTCATCTCCTGAACCAAAATCCCTCCAAACGACACTCCGACCAAAACAGGATTTTCATCTTTTATATCTTCTGTCATTCGTCTGGCATATTCTTGCAAGGTTTCTCCTTTATAAGGGATTTTCCATTCCAAAAGATGTATTTCAAACTCGTTTTCGTCGAGTTTTATGTTCTCAAAAATAGCGGGACTTGCCCCTAATCCGGGCATAAAATAGAGATGGGTTTTTTCCATTGGTTTGCAAAATAACGATCTTCTTACAAAGATAATTTTAAGTTTGAATTTTATGAAATAATTTTTTTGTAAAATTTATATCAATAAAAACAAATTTCAGTCATACTTTCCCTGTCTTGTTTCTCTACAACAAGCCTCGTATTCAGGGTTAAAACTGAAAATAAATAAACGCTTGCATATCCGACGAAAAAACCTGGTAACACGCAATCCCAACAAAAAAAGCAATGATGATTTTAGCAATAATAGGACTGTTATTATAACCTTGTTCTATTTTTGATTTGATTGTTTCGGGCAACCAATGGCTGATAAAACCAATCAGCATAATGATAAAAACTATCTTATAGTGCATCATTATATCCCACGCAGATTGCAGATCAAACTGATAGAAAACCTGTTGGTACCACTTCGAAATACTTTCCATATCGTTTCCTCTAAAAAATATTCGTGTAAAAGTGATAAACAAAAACGTGATAGTGATTTTCCAAAAATTGGCAACCCAAGTATTCTTATTTTCATAAGGGCTTATTTTTCTCCAATATTTATAAACCAACATTCCCAATCCGTTCAGCCCTCCCCAAATCACAAACTTCCACGATGCTCCGTGCCATAAACCTCCGATAAGCATTGTGAGCATCATATTAATATTGGTATTGATATGGTTTTTAAAATTCGGAGAGCGTTTCCCCAGAAGTATCAACAACAAAACAACAACACTTGTTATGATAATTACCGTTTTGTTAAAATTAAAAGCCAATATTGTTCCTATTAGCAGAATACTCAAAATAACATAAGAGGCTTTGCTTCCTTTACGGTTACCTCCCAACGGAATATAAAGATAATCCCGAAGCCAAGTAGAAAGAGAAATGTGCCATCTTTTCCAAAACTCTCCTGCATTTTTGGCTTTGTACGGAGAATTAAAGTTTTGAGGAAGCTGGAAGCCCATCAATAAAGCCAACCCGATAGCAATATCTGTATAGCCCGAAAAGTCTCCGTAAATCTGTAAGGAATACCCTATTAAAGCCATTAGATTAGCAAATCCTGAATACATTTCGGGGGCATCAAAAACCCGATCTAAAAAATGAGCCGCAATATAATCTGCAAAAATCATTTTTTTTATCAACCCTCTCAAAATCATATAGGTAGCAGCATTAAAATCTACTTTAGAAATCTGTGTAGGACGACTGATTTGAGGTATAAAATAATCGGCTCTTACAATAGGTCCTGCTACTAATTGCGGAAAAAAACTTACGTAAAACCCAAAATCCAATATAGAGCGAAGAGGCTTTATCCTGTCCTGATAAATATCTACGATATAGCTGATTATCTGAAACAAATAAAAGGAGATTCCCACAGGAAGCACAATTTTATCTACGGTAAAATAGTTTTTAGAAGTGATGTTGTTTCCCCATTGTGCCAGCCAATTAAAAGTTTCGTATTGCGTATTAAACAGTTGATTGAATGAATCTGTAAAGAAATAAGCATATTTAAAATAGCTTAAAACAAACAGGTTTATAATTACTCCGATGGTAACCCAGAATTTCTTTTGATTTTTAGACCGGTTTTTATAAATAGCGTTTCCGATGAAAAAATTAGCAACAATACTCGCTATCAAAACTCCCACAAAAAGACCACTGGTTTTGTAATAAAAAAAGAGTGAAACAAGAAATAAATAAGTGTTTCGCAAAGGGATTTTTTTATATACCAGAGCAAAGAAAAAATAGACAATCGCAAAAAATATCCAAAATCCTGCTTGGGTAAAAATCAGAGGAAAAGCTTCTGAAAAAGTAAATATGTCGTTCAGCCTATTCATTTAGCCCTTTATAATGTTGAAGTAATATTTCTTTATCCCGTCCGACAGACTTTGCCCAACCATCAATCAGGGCTTCTAATAATAAATCTCCCTTTATCTGGTAGCCTAAATTAGTAAAGTGAATGCGGTCACTGAGCATAAGTTTGTTTCGATACCACTGGTTTGAAGAGCCTAATCCACCCATTATTTCATAAAAATCCCAAACTGCCATTTGATATTTTTGAGCCAACCTATATATCACTTCTTGTTGTCTTCTTGTATTGGAATTGGCATATTTTTTTTTGTAATATACATCGTTCGGAACAGTCAGAAGAATGGCACATTGCGGATTGATACGCAAAATCATTTGTATAAAACTTTCGTAATACGCTTCAAATATATCTTCTTTAAATTCGCTTTTGGGCATATATCCATCGTTTGTTCCGATAGAAATAATAAACATATCAGGACGATAGAGTTGTAATTGTTTTTCAAAAAAAGCACTTCGATTATAAAAAGCAAAACTACCTCCGTTTACTCCGATACTGGTGTATTCAATACCCGGGTTGCTGTTCATCAATTCAATTCCCATCAACAAAAACTCTGCCTTGTCATTGATAGTGTCTTTTTTGTGAAGCGTAACTGCAATAGAGTCTAAAGTGGTATTAAAATGAAATTCTCTGTAAAAAGTTTCGTAATTTATCGAATCTGAAACAACAAGGCTGCTATCCATTATATTGATGTGATAATCATCTTGCCAAGTGTTGTAAAAAATGCGGAGCTTGTCAAAATGATACGGATTTTTGATGTCGGTTTTGTGATTGGCTTTGATGTAAACAGTATCTGCGATTTGTCTAAAAGCTGCAGTAACTCCGGACAATCCCCAAGCAATGCTGTCTTTGGTAACAGAACTTCGGTATCCTGTCCACAGGTCTCTGTTGGCAGTAATCCGATAATTTGACGGATTATTTGTTTTGGCTAATTGATACGGAAAAATAAAACCTCGTTGAGCGGTTGAAACCTCATTGGTATTTTGAAGATACGTTCGCACTTTATTAGAATAAACATCAGCCTGAATGTGAGAACCTCCAATATGAAAAATATGGATTTTCCTGTTTTTCCCCTCAAAAACACTGTCCATTTGAGAAAAAAAGTAGTTAAAATAAGGCGATTCATCGGCAAATTTCAAGTAATTAGCTTCTCTTTTTATTAAATGTCCATATAGGGGAGCAATACTGTCCAAAACATATTTTTGAGCTGTTAGCAAGCCGGTTGTCAGCAAGAATACAGCCATAAAAACTTTTTTCATTTTTAGTCTTTTTTATTCAAATCCAAATACAGTGCTAAATATAGCATTTCTGCAATAATGCGTGTGCCACTTGGTGAAAAGTGGGTATAATCACTTGAGGCAAGCCCTTGTTCTACCCAATGTTTCATTGCGTTTTCACCTCCCATTGCATCAAACATACTCCAGTAAGCAATATTGTTTTCTAAACAGGTTTTTTGCAATACTTCATTCAGATAGGGCAATAGTTTGTAAGTCGTCAGATTTCCGTTTTCGGAAGTCGTCATATCCGAAGGACCTATAAAAATAACACTTGCGTTGTCTGTTTTGTTTCGCACCCATTGTATGTGGTTTTTTATATATCGGGCATAATTTTCTACAGCAACAGAGTCTTTGATGTAAGGCACTGTATTTCCACCGTATTGAAAAATCAGTATTTTGGGGTCTAACTGATTCATCATTTTTTTAAAATTATCAGGTTCCAATCCCGCAAAAACAGTTCCCGAAGACCCTCTCATAGCCACATTATCCAAAATAATTCCTTGATTGCTATCTAAAGTGAGCCCATAAAAATCAGGACTTATTTTACTGGTCAATTCTATTTTTAACGATTCGGGCTTGTTGTCTAACTGTATTTTAAAGTTGTGATAATCTGTGTTTTGTTTTAAATAATCACTTGCAATAAGCCGTCCGTTGTGATAAACTTTGATGGTGGTCGGACTTATTACATTTCCGTAATGAAGTCCGATGTTGGTAAAGTTTTGCAATTTGTTATACGAGCGAGTCGAAGGTTTAATCACAATAGTGGCAGTTGTCAAAGGCAAAGAATCCATACGGATACTGTCATACACAGGGGTAAATCTCGAAAAAGTCGTGTAAACTCCGTAACGATTATGTTCTATTCGTTTGTTTTTAGGGTCAAAAGTAGCAAATCGCAACCAATTGTCAGACGGAATCACCTCTGCACTGTTTTGGTTATACACCTGCAAAATAGGAATAAAACCTGGGCCATTACCCCCATACTGCCCTTGCAGACGATTGCGGACATAAGCCGAAATCCTATCTCCCTCTATTTGCGAATCCCCGTAATGAATAATGCGACACAACGGAGATTGCAATCGCTCCTTTAAAAGAGAAATAAAAGCATCTTTGTTTTCCGGATATTGAATTCGCTGAATTTTAGAAGTATCTATTTTAGTAAAATCCGGAATGATTTCTACTGGTGTAAAATCTGTTTTAGCTTCTACAATTATGCTTTTCTTGATATTATCAACAATACTGTCTATTGTTTTTGTGTCTTTTTTGTCGTCTATTTTACTTTCCCAAAACGTAGCGTTTGTAGGATATTTTAGTCCGATATTATTTATGTAAAAACCTTCTTTGGCTTTTCCGTCAACAGTAGTGTAGGTTTTGCTCAAGTACGTCAGTCCCAACAACAACAGCAACACAATAAAGATATAGACAGCTATTTTTACAGGAGAAATATTCATCGAATAGGGTTCAAAAATGAATTTTTCAAATACAATTCTTCGCTAAAAACTCTCATAAATACTTAAAAATCAGTAAAATGTTTTTAAAATCAGGTAACTCACAGACAACCAATGTACTTGTGTTTAAAAAAGACGTGCCAAAACCAGTAGTTATCAACCCTCAAAAGTAGAGTTTTTTATCTATTCGCACAAATTGATTTCTTAGTTTGCGAAAACAGCTATGTTCTTGCAGAGATAATTTTATGCTTTTAAACTATATTTTTTTGTAAATTTCCTCTGTAAAAAAGATGTTCCTATATTTTGGTCAGAGGTAAACTCCGTATAAAATTTTTCATTGATTTTTTGTATATTTACAACAAAAAAAAGTTATTTTGATTCCGAAAAATACGCGATTATGTTTTCTTTTTCAGATATAATGATTGTTCTTGTTTCCGGTTTTGTTGGAGGAGGACTTGGAGCTTTTCTGTATAAGAAGTTGTTTTTAAAACCAAAAAAATGAAGTATTCTATTTACTTTTTATTTTCTTTACTAATGTTTTCCTGCAACGGACAACAAAACCAAAAAGCTATGACAAATCCGAAAGAATTTACCGAACAACAATGGAAAGAAAAACTGACTGACGAAGAATATTATATTTTACGTCAGAAAGGCACAGAACGTGCTTTTACCGGAAAATATTGGGACGTTTTTGAAGACGGAACGTATCATTGTGCAGGTTGCGGACACAAACTTTTTGATTCCGAAACAAAATTCGACTCGCATTGTGGCTGGCCATCATTTGACAAAGCCATTGAGGGAAGTGTGATTTACAAAGAAGATTTGTCTTTCGGAATGAAACGGGTTGAGGTTTTGTGTGCCAACTGCAACGGACACCTCGGACACGTTTTTGATGACGGACCAAAAGAAACAACAGGAATGCGGTATTGTATCAATTCGGTTTCGGTAAAATTGGAAAAATAATTGGCTATGAAATGTTTATCTCTTTTGACAGTATTGATTTCGTTCATCTCGTTTGCTCAAATCGGGCAGTTTGCAATAGTAAATGATGCTGACGGATTTTCAAACATCAGAAGTTCAGCAGAGATTAATAAAGAAAATATTATCGAAAAACTCGATAACGGAACTCTTGTGTTTGTTTTTGACATAGAGGGTAATTGGTGTGATATTGATTACGATAAAAATGGGTTTCAAAACGGATATATCTATAAAAACAGAATACTATTTGTTGAGGATTATCCAAAAATTGATAGACTTTCCGAAACAAAAACAACTATCACTTTTAAAAAAAACAATATTGAAATCAATATAATTCAGGAAAAATTTAATCAAAACAAGCACAAACTGACTTTTGACAAACGGGAAGGCTGGCTAAAAGAAATAAACGGAAAACCCTTTTTTGGAACAGACGGAAATATCCCAAAGACACAATATCAATCCATTAAAATAAAAATCAACAATAAAAATATTGACCTTCCGAAAACAGCTTTTTATGATTTATTTGAGCCTAATTGGTATCATACAAAAGTAAATTATGATGAAAAAAATGATGTTTTGTATTTACATTCATTCAATAGTGACGGAGCCGGAGGATATGCTGTTATTTGGAAAATAGAAAAAGGAAAATATAAAGATAGGCTTGTTGTTTACGGGTTTTAAATTTGGTAAATTTTCTTATTTTTGTCAAACTCAAAAGTAGCTGTTTTTGTCAAACAGATTTAAGGCTTAACTATGCAGGAAACACAATATACAGAAGACAACATACGTTCGCTCGATTGGAAAGAGCACATCAGAATGCGTCCGGGAATGTACATCGGAAAATTGGGAGATGGTTCTTCTCCTGATGACGGAATTTACATCCTTTTAAAAGAGGTAATCGACAACTCGATTGACGAATTCGTAATGGGAACGGGAAAAACAATCGAAGTTACCATTAAGGACAAAACCGTTACCGTTCGTGATTACGGACGTGGAATTCCACTCGGAAAAGTGGTTGATGTGGTTTCTAAAATGAATACAGGAGGAAAATACGATTCCCTTGCTTTTAAAAAATCAGTCGGACTGAACGGAGTCGGAACGAAAGCTGTAAATGCACTTTCTTCATTTTTCAGAGTGGAATCTGTGAGGGACAACCAAACCAAAGCAGCTGAATTTTCGGCCGGAAATCTCACAACCGAAGAAAATATAACCGAAACCACAAGACGAAAAGGAACAAAAGTCAGTTTTATTGCTGATGATACGATTTTCAAAAACTACAAATTCCGAAACGAATATGTGGTGCGAATGCTTAAAAATTACTGTTATCTGAATCGTGGATTAACGATAATTTATAACGGAGAAAAATTCTTTTCGGACAACGGACTCAAAGATTTATTGGAAGAAACCATTAACGAAGAGGATATGGTTTATCCGATTATTCATCTTTCGGGAGAGGATATCGAAATTGCGATTACTCACAGCAAAACCCAATATTCAGAGGAATATCACTCATTCGTAAACGGACAAAACACCACTCAGGGAGGAACGCATCTCGGAGCTTTCAGAGAGGCAGTTGCCAGAACAATCCGTGAGTTTTACAACAAGCCTTTTGAGGCATCAGACATCAGAAAATCAATCGTAAGTGCTGTCAGCATTAAGGTTATTGAGCCTGTTTTTGAATCACAAACCAAAACCAAATTAGGCTCAACCGAAATGGGAGAAAATCTTCCGTCTGTACGAACGTATATCAATGATTTCGTAAAGACGAATTTGGATAATTTCCTACACAAAAACCCCGAAACAGCTGATGCTTTACTACGTAAAATATTACAGGCAGAACGGGAACGAAAAGAACTTTCTGGAATTAGAAAATTAGCAAAAGAACGGGCTAAAAAAGCAAGTCTTCACAACAAAAAACTACGTGATTGCAGAGTTCATTTACCCGATTCTAAAAACCCGCTCAGTTTAGAAAGTACACTTTTTATTACGGAGGGAGATTCGGCAAGTGGTTCGATTACCAAATCTCGAAATGTAAACACACAAGCAGTTTTTTCACTTCGTGGAAAACCCCTGAATTCCTACGGAATGAGTAAGAAAATTGTTTATGAAAACGAGGAATTTAACCTGCTTCAAGCGGCTTTGGATATTGAAGAAGATATGGAAAACCTCCGTTACAACAACATCGTAATCGCAACCGATGCTGATGTGGACGGAATGCACATTCGTTTACTTTTGATTACGTTTTTCCTTCAATTTTTCCCTGAACTCATCAAAGACGGACATTTGTATATCTTGCAAACTCCACTTTTCAGAGTCAGAAACAAGAAAGAAACGATTTATTGTTATTCAGAAGAAGAACGAAGAAATGCTATCGAAAAACTCAAACCAAAACCCGAAATCACACGGTTTAAAGGATTGGGAGAAATTTCTCCTGATGAGTTCAAACATTTTATTGGAGAAAGTATTCGTCTTGACCCTGTTATGATGGACAAAGCAATGTCTATCGAAAAATTGTTGGAATTCTATATGGGAAAAAACACACCTGACAGACAAGAATTTATTATCAAAAATTTGAAAGTTGAGCTTGATGTAGTTGAGGATTGATTTGTAAATTATGACAAAAGAAGAACTACAAAAGATAATCAATTCATTTGATGAAGAAACCTTGAAAAAGCAAGCTGTTTTTGGTGTTTCTCAATATGGAGGTGGCTCTGACGAAAGTTTTATCAGAGCAAACAAGCAAGGTCTTGAGTTATTTGCACTTAAATTATTAAAATCTGCTCGTGATACCGAAATGGTTCTTTCAAGCAAAGAAAAGAATATCATTCCATTAAACTATGACGAAAATTGGATAGATGAAAACAGCGATACCTTTATCCAATATATCGAACCGATAGCTGACAGTCAAAAGTCAAAAGTAAACATCAAAAATAATCTTACCAATAAGATAATAACTCTTGGGTTTCAAATAGGTTTTATATTTTTGATAATAACCATACTTATTGGTATCGGAACAATAATAGGTTGGATTTTTTAGTAGAAATTAAGACAAATTCAAAATCTCAACTCTGACTAAAAGAGCTTTTTATTTCTCTCTGTTCAGCACAGGCAAAAGGAAAAGCGAAACTAATCCCAAAACAATCGTAAAAGCCATTTGAGCAGTCCATACTACCCAGCCAAAGGCTGTCCCGACTGTTGCGGTTATTCCGTAAAAAAGCAGGATTTCGGAAACCAAAAACGGGTACGAACCCAATCCGTTGTTGGTAAAAGCAATGGCAATACTCCCGACTACAAAAGTCGTCAGAACAGCCGTAAAACTCAAGTCGGAAGTTTCAGAAAAAGCGAAAATCGAAACCCAAAACATCAGCACATACGAAACCCAAATGAGTATCGTATAAAACAAAAACTGCCATTTGGTTTTCATATTTACAACACTTAAAATCCCTTCTTTAAGTCCTGAAAGTTTTTCTTTTAGGGTTAAAATAAATTTTATTTTGGAATATCTATAAATCGTAAACAAAACAACAGAAAACAGGACTCCTATTGTTCCGAACAGGATTATTTTTTCCTGTGGAATATAGTCCAAAATAAAGGTTTTTACGATGTCAAATTGCAGGAAAAAAATCAAAGCCACCATGGCAAAAAGCACAACCAAATCAACAACTCTTTCGGCTATAATTGTTCCGAATCCTTTGTCAAACGGAACATTGTCATAATTTTTCAGTACCAAAGCCCGTGAAATTTCTCCCGAACGAGGGATAAACATATTCATCAGATAACTTACATTGACAGCCAAAAACTGATTCTTAAACGGAACATTATACCCCAAGTGTTCCAACGTGTATTTCCATCGGTACGAACGGGCAAACGAAGCAATAAATCCGAAAATTATAGAAATAAAAATGTAGAAATAATTAGCGTTTTTGAAGTTGAGCTTTATCTGTTCGAGCTCTTCTTTGGAAAACTGATTATAGGCATACACAATAAAAAAAATTCCCAAAATCAAGGGAATTATAATCGAAAGCCATTTTTTAATCGGTTTGCTCAAAATTATTTCAATAAATTAGTTTTTTCGTCCGGGAAAATAATAGTCGGTTTGAACGTTTTTGCCTGTTCAAAATCCATTGAGGCATACGAAATAATGATAATAATATCGCCTTTTTGGACTTTTCGTGCAGCAGGACCGTTGAGGGTAATTTCCCCACTTTTTCGGTTTCCTTTTATGACATAGGTATCAAAACGCTCTCCGTTGTTTATGTTCACGATATAAACCCGCTCTCCTTCGATAATATTGGAAGCCTCCATTAAATCCTCGTCAATAGTGATGCTCCCGATATAATTCAAATCAGCTCCTGTTACGGCAACTCGGTGTATTTTCGATTTTAAAACTTCAATTTTCATTCTGCAAAAGTAATATTTTTTTGTAGAGCTACATAATTATATACCTCTACTAAAGTGGAATAGTATCAATAAGCCTTACACCTCCGATATGCACCGCTATAAAAGCTCTGTAATCTTTAGACGAAAAATACTTATTGGTTGGTTCTAATGTTTTGCTGTCTGCAACGATAAAATATTCCAACTCCATCTGTTTGTGTTTTTTAAAAGTTCGCTCAACATACAAACGAACGGATAGCAACGATTGGGTTTTAAGTTTATTTTTTGCCTTGCAAAGTGTTTGATAAATAACCCCGGCTTGCTTTCGTTCTTCTTCAGAAAGTCTTTCGTTTCGAGAACTCATTGCCAATCCGTTGGGTTCTCTCATAATCGGACAAACGGAAATTATTACGGGCAGATTATGCTTTTTTACCAACTTTTTGATGATAAGACATTGCTGATAATCTTTTTCTCCGAAATAGGCATAGGTAGGCTGTACGATTTCAAAGAGTTTTTTCACGATTGTTCCGACTCCGTCAAAGTGTCCAGGACGGAATTTCCCTTCTAACTGGTGTTCTAATCCGTCAAAATCAAATTTTTTCGAAACGATGTTTCCTTCGTAAATATCCTCTACAGATGGAGCATAAATGATTACTTTTTTATTTAATTTTTTGATTTTATCTACATCAGCGTCAAAAGTTCTCGGGTATTTTTCTAAATCTTCCGGATTATTAAACTGGGTCGGATTCACAAAAACACTAACAACAGTTATTTTGTTCCGACTTAATGATTTTTTGATAAGCGAAAGATGTCCTACATGTAAAGCTCCCATTGTCGGAACAAAACCTATAGTTTTTGCATCATTAATAAACGGGGCTAAATGGGCTTTCAGCTCTTTTTGATTCGTAAAAACAATCATCCTCAATCTGTATTTGGGTGCAAACTTACTGATTTGATTTATAATTGCATAAATTTTTGTAACTTTGCACACTATCCTGTGTTAAAGATTAAGACTTATGAAAGAGAATAAAATATTGTATGTGTCAAGTGAGGTTGTTCCTTATTTAGAAGAAAATGAAATTTCTTCCGCTTCATACGATATACCTAAAATGATAAATGACATAGGGGGGCAGATACGTATTTTTATGCCTCGTTACGGAAATATCAACGAAAGAAGACACCAACTACACGAAGTTATCCGTCTTTCGGGAATGAATTTGGTCATTAATGATGTAGATATGCCTTTGGTAATTAAGGTTGCTTCTATTCCGAAAGAGAGAATTCAGGTTTATTTTATAGATAATGACGAATACTTCAAACGGAAAGCCATTTATGAAGACGAAGAGGGAAACCTTTTTGAAGACAATGACGAAAGGGCTATTTTCTTTGCCAAAGGAGTAGTCGAAACCATCAAAAAACTGAATTGGATTCCCGATATTATCCACGTTCACGGGTGGTTATCGTCTTTATTGCCTTTGTACATGAAACATTATTATGCGAATGATAAGCTATTTGAAGACACCAAAATAGTTACTTCTGTTTATCAGCAGGCTTTTGACGGAACACTTTCGATAGAACTGAAAGAAAAACTTCTTTTTGACAAAATTCCTGTCGATATTGTTGCTTCTTTAGATTGTCCGAATTGTGAGAATGTAATGAAGTCGGCTATTGAAAATTCTGATGCTGTGGTTATTGCATCAGAAGATATTTCGCCAACTTTAACAGAATTTATAGAATCTTCGGGAAAACCTTTTTTACCTTTCGTGCCGAAAGAATCCTTTGCGAAAGCTTATACGGATTTTTATAAAAATCACGTTTTATCATTAAAATAAATTGAATATGAGGACAGCCTCTTTCTTTAAAAAAGGTTTACTTTTTCTGTTTGCAGGATTACTTTGGTCTTGTGATGACGAGTTTAGTTCGGTAGGGTCTGATATTGTTGGAAACGAAAACCTCAATATGGAATCTGCATCATTTGATGTTGTTGCTTACAACAGAGCTACGGGAGCGATACAATCCAACAGTTTGCCACTGAATAGTTTGGGAGTGATTGACAACTCCGTTTTCGGAAAGTCTGTAATAAGCTATGTAACCCAAGTGCAATTTGTATCAGGAACAAATCCGACTTTGAATATTGCTAATCCGACGGTTACAAAAGTAGTGCTTACCATTCCGTATTTCAACACATTAGAATCAACCGATGATGACGGAAACAACACCTATAAATTAGATTCGCTTTACGGAAATGCCAATAATAAGTTCCGACTTAATATATATGAGTCAGGGTATTATTTGAGAGATTTTGACCCATCGACAAATTTTGAGGAAGCTCAAAAGTACTATTCCGATTTATACAATGACATTTATACTGTCAGAAACCCCAGCCGACTGAACAATTCTGATGAGGTAGCTCAAAACGATGCTTTTTTCTTTGATAAATCAGAACACATTGTTTATGAAGATGAAACAGCAGAAGAGCTTGTCGTTTCAAAACGTGAAACCCCACAAATGAAAATCGAGCTGGACAACACCTTTTTTCAAAACAAAATTTTCAATGCTCCTGCAGGGCAAATGGATAACAACAATACGTTTGCATCTTATTTCAAAGGATTGTTTTTTCAGGTGGAAGATTTAGGACAAGGTAGTCAAATGGCACAGCTTAATTTTGCTCAAGGAAAAATCACAATTCACTACACCACTCCGGCAGAGGAGGAAGATGAAGAAGACACAGAGGGTACGGTTATTCTGAATCTTGGAGGAAATACGGTAAGCCTTGTTCAGAATCAGTTTTCGTCAAATTATACAACTGCATTGACCTCTGCAAATGAAGTTACGGGAGATGAAAAGCTGTATATAAAAGGTAGCGAAGGGTCTGTTGCTTATATCAATTTGTTCAGTAATACCGAAGAATTAGAACAGTTAAAAGAACAGGTCGAAAGCGAGAATTGGCTTATCAACGAGGCAAATCTTGTTTTTTATATTGACAAATCACAAATGGACAACCTTGACGATATTCCTTTTAGAGTATTTTTGTTTGATGCAGACAATAATGCTCCTCTGATTGATTATTCTTATGATACCACGACATACGCTTTGTTCCGTAAATTTGACAAATATATCCACGGAGGTATTATGGAAAAAGATTCGGACGGAAAAGGATACAGATATAAGTTCAGAATAACAAAACACATCAGCAATTTACTTAAAGTGTCTGATACTGAAAACGTTAAAATAGGAATTTCCTTAACGGAAAATATCAATCAGATAGGAATGACAACCCTAAAAGACGGTGTCGGACAACCTGATTCAAATCCGTACAGATATGTACCTGTTTCTTCGATTATGAATCCGCTCGGAACGGTATTATATGGAAATAACACTTCTGACGACAAAAAATTAAAATTAGAAATAATTTACACCAAACCGTAACTATTATGTGTGGAATTGTAGGATACATAGGAAGCCGTGAAGCATATCCAATAGTAATCAAAGGATTGCAAAGACTTGAATACAGAGGATATGATAGTGCAGGAGTTGTACTGTATGACGGAGAAAAATTAAACCTTTCTAAAACCAAAGGAAAAGTTTCCGATTTGGAAGAAAGAGCAAAAAACGAAATTCCTCTTGAGGGAAATATCGGTATCGGACATACCCGTTGGGCAACTCACGGAGTTCCGAATGATGTAAATTCGCACCCACATTTTTCTAATTCGGGAAATCTGGTAATCGTTCACAACGGAATCATCGAAAATTACGAACCTCTGAAAAAAGAGCTTATCAATAGAGGTTATACGTTCAAATCAGATACCGATACAGAGGTTTTGGTCAATCTTATCGAAGAAGTTCAGAAACAAAACGATATACGTTTAGGAAAAGCTGTTCAGATTGCACTTAATCAGGTTGTTGGAGCCTATGCTATTGTAGTTTTTGACATCAACAAACCGAATGAATTGGTAGCCGCACGTTTGGGAAGTCCACTTGCTATTGGAGTAGCAGAAGGAGAATATTTTATAGCTTCTGATGCTTCACCTTTTATCGAATATACCTCAAATGCCATTTATTTAGAAGACGAAGAAATGGCCATTATCAGAAAACATAAGCCTCTGAAAATCAGAAAAATTAAAGATGATTCTTTGGTTACTCCTCATATTCAGGAACTTCAGATGAATCTGGAGCAAATCGAAAAAGGAGGTTATGACCATTTTATGCTTAAAGAGATTTACGAGCAACCTAACGTAATCAAAGATACTTATAGAGGTCGTTTACTTGCTGACAAAGGCATTGTCCGAATGGCAGGAATAGAAGATAATTTGGAGCGTTTTCTCAATGCAGACCGAATTATCATTATTGCTTGTGGAACTTCGTGGCACGCAGGTTTGGTAGCCGAATATATAATTGAAGAATTTGCACGAATTCCGGTTGAAGTAGAATATGCATCAGAGTTCCGTTATCGAAATCCGATTATTACCAAAAAAGATGTGGTAATTGCCATTTCTCAATCGGGAGAAACAGCCGATACTTTGGCAGCAATTAAGTTAGCCAAAAAAGCAGGAGCTTTTGTGTTTGGAGTTTGTAACGTAGTCGGTTCTTCTATTTCAAGAGAAACCGATGCAGGAGCTTATACCCACGCAGGACCTGAAATTGGAGTGGCTTCGACCAAAGCATTTACTACGCAAATTACGGTTTTGACCCTTATTGCACTTCGTTTAGCCAAAGCCAAAGGAACACTTTCTAATTCGGATTATCACAGGTATTTACAAGAATTGGAATTGATTCCCGAAAAAGTAGAGGAAGCCCTGAAAACTGACGAAACAGCAAAAGCTATTGCAGAAATTTATAAAAATGCTACAAACTGCCTGTATTTAGGTAGAGGATATAATTTCCCTGTGGCTCTTGAGGGAGCTTTAAAACTGAAAGAAATTTCGTACATACACGCAGAGGGTTATCCTGCAGCTGAAATGAAACACGGTCCAATTGCTCTTATTGACGAGCAGATGCCCGTGATAATCATTGCTCCGAAACAGGAGCATTATGACAAAATCGTCAGCAATATTCAGGAAATCAAATCCCGAAGCGGAAAAATTATCGCAGTTGTTACCAAAGGTGATGTTCAGGTTAGAGAATTAGCAGACCACGTTATTGAAATTCCGCAGTCTTCTGATGCTCTTTCTCCGATTATTGCAACCATTCCGTTGCAGTTATTGTCTTATTATATTGCTGTAATGCGAGGAACAAACGTTGACCAACCGAGAAATTTAGCCAAATCAGTAACGGTAGAATAAACAGGTTAAGAATTTACCAAACCTTAAACCTTTCAAAACATTCAATTTAAACGCCTTTCGTTTTTTTGTAGAAACTTTTCTATGAAAAAAAGAGATGTTGAATTGGTTGTAATTTCTGATGTTCATTTAGGAACGTATGGTTGCAGAGCCAAAGAATTATTGCGGTATTTAAAATCTGTAAATCCGAAAAAACTTATCCTGAACGGAGATTTTGTAGATATATGGCAGTTCAAAAAGAGCTATTTTCCGCAATCGCACCTCAAGGTTATTAAGTACATTCTGAATCTTTCTTTAACGGATTGTGAAGTGGTTTACATTACGGGAAATCACGATGAATTACTTCGGAAGTTTTCGCCTATGAACTTCGGAAAAATCAAATTAGTCAATAAAAAAGTATTGAATTTGGACGGAAAAAAAACGTGGATTTTTCACGGAGACGTATTCGATTCGTCTGTTCATCATTCTAAATGGATTGCAAAACTCGGGGGAATCGGTTATGATTATCTGATAATGCTCAACAATATTTCGAATTGGTTTTTGCAGAAAATAGGAAGAGAGAAATATTCGTTTTCTAAAAAAATAAAAAACAGCGTAAAAAAAGCCGTAAAATTCATTTCTGATTTTGAGCAGGTAGCCTCTGAAATTGCTATCGAAAACAAATTTGATTATGTAATTTGCGGACACATTCATCAACCTCAAAAACGAGTGGTTACTACCAAAAAAGGATCGTGTTTGTATTTGAATTCGGGAGATTGGATTGAAAATTTAACCTCATTGGAATACGATAATAAAGAATGGACTATTTGTACTTATAATAGTGCTGATTTTTCGGCAGAAAATACTCCTGATGACATCTTGGTTCCGGTTGATTTAAGCGAAATTATCAAATCTTTCCCGGTTGTTTTGGACGAAGATCCAAAAGAAGCGGTATAATTCTCAAATCAGATAGACTAACGTATAACCCTCAAATTCTTTGAATTTAGCCTGATGTTTGTTTGAAAAGTTTCCGTAGGTAACAACAGCTTCGAGTTCTCCTTTTTCCAAATCGAAAGGCAAAACATTCATATTCTCTTTCAGGCTCAATCCGTGCAAGGAATAAAATTTATAGATCGATTCTTTGATTCCCCAAATGGCAGTAAGCTGTCGGACGGTTTGCTTGGTATTGGATTTATCGAAAAAATCACTATCAAAATCGGTAAATTTATCTGCAATACGGATAATTTTTTCCCGCTGCTGTTCGAGGTCGATTCCGACATTTCTATCCGAGATAATAATTGCCGAAAACGCAAACGAATGGGTTATCGAAATATGCTTTCCGTCTTTGAGGTTCGGCTTCCCGTTTTCGTCATAATACAAGTCGAAATCCGTATATCCTGCTTGTTCAAGCAATTTTCTAACACTTAAAAAACCTCTTTGATGTAGTTCGGATTTCATTGTTTCCAACCGATGCAAACAGACATCTTTCAGAGCTACTTCTCTGAAAAATTCGGTAAAAGATTCGGTAATTTTCCATACCAAAACTTTTGTTGTGCTATCAACCTGAATGGATTTGTATAAAGGCATAATGCAAATATAGTGTTTAGTAAAGCAGAAAACTATCCCTATCGTTCAGAAAACCTAATTTTTCTCTTGTTTCGCTTTGAGAATTTTTGTCTAAAACAGCATAGAAAATTCCTTCCGAAGTTTGAGGCTCGAGTATATATGCCCCTAAATAATCCACAACTTGAGAATGTCCCGTATAGTGATTGTGATTTTTGTCTGTTCCGATTCGGTTAAGTCCGATAGTGTAAACCATATTTTCGACTGCTCTCGCTTTGAGAAGAATATCCCAAGCATCAATGCGTTTTTCAGGCCAATTTGCTACATAAACAAGTACGTCATAATCTTCGGTATTCCTCGAAAAAACAGGGAAACGCAAATCATAACAGGTCAAAAGACAGATGTTCCAACCTTTGTATGCTACCACTAATTTCTCTTTTCCCGAAGTGTATTTTTTGTCTTCTCCTGCTAATGAAAACAAATGTCGTTTGTCGTAAGTTTTGTAAGTTCCGTCAGGAAAAACAAAAAACAACCGATTGTAATAGTTTCCGTTTTCTTCGATAACAAGGCTTCCCGTAATAGCTTTTTGAGTTTTGATTGCAGTTTTTTTCAACCAGGAAACAGCTTTTCCGTTTTCGGATTCGGCAACTTTTTTGGGATTCATCGTAAAGCCTGTCGAAAACATTTCGGGAAGAACAATCAAATCGGTATCCGATGCAACCGAATGTATTTTTTCTTCAAAATTTTTGAGGTTTAAATCAATGTTTTCCCAAACCAAATCGGACTGAACAAGAGCTGTTTTCATTGTTTTATTTTTTCCTTCTGATGATAAAAATACCCCCAAATAGCGTTTAACTTTTTTGGGGGCAATGCTTTTAATCTGACTTTTTGCTTTAACTATTGTGCCAAAACAGATTTTTTCTTTTCAAAAAAATGTTTACACAAATAAATAGTAGCTCCGATTACAGGAACAAATAATACCAATACAATCCAAAAAAAGAGAAATAAACTCTTCTCATTTCGAATAATAAAATACAACGAAATTAAAGAAAGTATTGAGTATAAGACAACCAAAAGAATTATCCCAAAAGGGCTAATTATTCCTAAAAATACGTTCATAACAAATAATTTAAAGTTAAAAAAATTGTTGCAATATACAAAAATATTGAATTTCAAAACATTTTATTATGCTTTAATAAACTAATCACAACAATATGCTTGAGTTGAAACACAAGCGTGATTTCCCCACAAACAAGAAGTGTCAGCACCTCCAATTGGGCTACAACCTAATAATGGGCCAAAAAAACCTGTATAAGTATCTATTTCACTCTGTAAATTAGCTTGTGCTACACTACTGCTTATTCCTGTACCATACACATAATAAGTTCCCCAAAATGAACAACTCCCTTGAGTTCCTGTGGTTGGGTTTCCTGTGGCTGGAGTAGCATTAAATTTGTCTGCAAATTCTAATGTAAGTTCATTCATAAAGAATATTAAAACATTAAATTCAATGGAATTAAAAAAATAATTATCTTCAACAAACCCTTCATATGATGATGATTCTATGTAAGGTCTATCCTCTGAAATTGATAACCTCATAGTGGAATTAGAATTATTTAGCCTTAAAAATTCTCCCTCCAATACGATAGGATAATCTGCTAAATCAACATTTTGCTCTTTTAAAAAAAATGTTTTCTCTGTTATTGCTCTAAATACAGTTAAATTGTTATCTCTTGTTACTTCTACTTCAGTAACACCCATATTAAAAAAAAGTTCTGACACAAATGTTGTGGTTTCCGTAACAACAACCTGTTCACTTAAATTTAATTGAATTCTCTGTTTAATTTCGTTAATAGAAGATGTGTTTTCTTCTAACGAAGAATTTTCATCACTACACGAAATTAAAGCTCCAAATAAGATTGTCGCTAAAAAAGAAAGTTTAAATACTTTTTCTTTTTGGTTTAGTTTTAAATTTTTCATAGTAAATTAAGATTAAATGATTAATAATGAAATAAATTTTGTAATTGTAAAATGATATAAAAAATCTTAAATAGAAAAGTCATATATTTACTGTTTTTAATCAAAAAACAGCTACTTTTACACATATTTTTACTTTATATATGAAAATAGGAAATAAATTAAGAGGATTTCGGGTTGAAAAAGGATTAACAACCGTTACTATGGCAGAGCAATTAGGTGTCTCTGAACCTACATACAGAAGATATGAAAACGACAAAAGTTTTCCTGACATAACAATGGTAGATAAAATTGCAAAAGTTCTTGGCAAGAATTTTTTGGAATTATTGCCTGATGGAATTATTTTTACCAATAATGACCAAAAAGGAGGAATAGCATTGGCTTACCAATCTACTATAAATCAAATTTCTGAAAAACTTGTCGAACAATACGAAGAACGTATCAAAGAGCTAAAGGAAGCCTTAACAGAATCAAGACAGATTATAAGTGAGTTGAAAAATAAATAGAACTTTTGACTTTCGACTTTTGACTAAAAACAGTAACTTTGCCCAACCTTTAAAATATATAAATATGGCTTCATTTGACATTGTTGTGATTGGTTCAGGACCTGGAGGATACGTAGCTGCTATCCGTGCTGCACAACTTGGATTTTCAACCGCTATTATCGAAAAATATTCAACTTTGGGAGGTACGTGCCTTAACGTAGGTTGTATTCCGTCCAAAGCACTTTTGGATTCTTCTCATCATTATCACGATGCTGTTTCGCATTTTGCAGACCACGGAATCGAGGTTTCGGGAGATTTGAAAGTGAATATTCAAAAAATGATTGACAGAAAACAAACGGTTATTGACCAAACCTGTGCAGGAATCAAATTTTTGATGGATAAAAACAAAATCACAGTTTTTGAGGGAGTTGGCTCTTTTGAAGATGCAACGCATATCAAAGTTTCTAAAAATGACGGTTCGTCTGAAATAATCGAAGCTAAAAACACAATTATTGCGACAGGTTCAAAACCATCAAATCTTCCGTTTATCAAAATTGATAAAGAAAAAATCATCACTTCGACTGAAGCATTAAAACTAAAAGAAGTTCCGAAACACCTTATCGTTATCGGAGGAGGAGTAATCGGATTGGAGCTTGGACAAGTATATTCTCGTTTGGGAGCTCAAGTTTCAGTAGTGGAATATTTAGATAGAATTATTCCGGGAATGGACGCAGGACTTTCTAAAGAATTAACCAAAGTGCTAAAAAAACAAGGAATCAAATTCTATACTTCGCATAAAGTAAAATCAGTTGAACGAAACGGAGCAGATGTTCAGGTTCAGGCTGAAAATGCAAAAGGAGAAACCATTACGCTTGACGGAGATTATGCACTTATTTCTGTGGGGAGAAGACCTTATACAGACGGACTCAATGCAGACAAAGCAGGAGTAAAAATCAACGAAAGAGGTCAAATCGAAACCAACGAACATTTGCAAACCAATGTTCCGAATATTTATGCTATCGGAGATGTGGTAAAAGGTGCAATGTTGGCTCACAAAGCAGAGGAAGAAGGAGTTTTTGTAGTAGAAACCATTGCAGGACAAAAACCTCACATCAATTATAATCTGATTCCGGGAGTAGTTTATACGTGGCCTGAAGTAGCAGGAGTCGGGAAAACCGAAGAACAGCTAAAAGCAGACGGAATCGAGTACAAAGCAGGAACATTCAATTTCAGAGCTTTGGGTAGAGCAAGAGCAAGTATGGATACAGACGGATTCGTAAAAGTTTTGGCTGACAAAAAAACAGACGAAATCTTGGGAATGCACATTATCGGAGCTCGTGCAGCCGATTTGATTGCAGAAGGAGTTACCGCAATGGAATTCCGTGCATCAGCAGAGGATTTGACAAGAATGTCCCACGCTCACCCGACTTTCTCAGAGGCTATTAAAGAAGCAGCTTTAGCTGCAACGGATAACAGAGCCATTCACGCTTAATTAACAACGTAGAAACGGAAATTATCCGTCTTACCTAACATAAACAATCCCCGAAAGTTTTCACTTTCGGGGATTGTTGTTTGTTATTAACTCCAACAGAATTTTGAACTCTGTCGGAGTTGTAACATCTATTTTCCCTCATTAGCCTAAATCGTTTTTTCGTTTTATTTCGTAAAAAGCAAATTGTTTATCTGTACATACTGTAACAGTAAAATCGTTTTAGCATCTCGGATTTCTCCTTTTTTAACCATTTCAAGAACTTCGGAAAACGGGAGTTCGACATTTTCGATGTTTTCGTTTTCTTCTTCGAGTCCTCCTCCTTTGCTTAATTTCATTTCGGGAGAATATTCCGCTATGTACAGATGCATCAATTCGGTTACCGCTCCTGGAGAAACATATACTTCAAAAACTTTTTCCGCATCTTCGATGTGATAGCCTGTTTCTTCTCGGGTTTCTCTGATGATACAGTCTTTCGGATTGTCTTCATCAAGCGTTCCTGCACAAGCCTCAATCAGCATTCCGTTTGGATTTCCGTTTAAGTAAGTCGGCAAACGAAACTGTCTTGTAAGCAAAACTGTTTTATCTTTTTTGTTGTAAAGCAAAATAGCCGTTCCGTTTCCTCTGTGGAAAACTTCACGAGTATGAATCTGTTTTGCTTCCCCTTCTTCTTGGTATTCAAAAATGACTTTTTTTAAATTGTATCTTTGATTGGAAAGCGTTTCTTCTGAAAGGATATTGATTTTCGGATTCATATTTTTATGTTTTATTAATTCACAGCTAATTTACAATTCATCTTAAAAATAACTACCTTTATACTCCAATAATCATTCGTAAAAATGAATACAAAAAAGAAAATCGTAATAATAGGGGCTGGTTTTGCAGGATTAAAACTGGCTCACAAATTAAACAATACGGAATATGATGTTTTGCTTTTAGACAAGCACAATTACCATCAGTTTCAGCCTTTGATGTACCAGGTAGCAACCGCAAGGTTAGAGCCTACAAGTATTTCTTTTCCGCTTCGTAAGGTGTTTCAGAAATCCAAAAACGTAAAAATCAGAGTAACCGAAGTGTTGAGTGTAGATACCCAAAACAAAACCGTTACCACAACTTTGGGAGATTACAATTATGATTATTTAGTAATTTCTTTCGGATGTACATCTAACTATTTCGGAAATCAGAATATCGAAAAGTATGCTTATCCGATGAAATCCGTTCCTGAGGCATTGCAACTTCGGAATCATATTTTACAGAATTTTGAAGATGTATTGGTTACAGAACCTGACGAAATTGAGGGCTTGATGAATTTCGTAGTTGTAGGAGGAGGACCGACAGGAGTTGAGCTTTCGGGTGCTTTGGCAGAAATGAAAAAAAATGTTCTTCCGAGAGATTATCCCGAAAAAGATTTCTCGAATCTGAATGTTTTTCTGATTGAGGGCTCTCCAAATACGCTTAATGTGATGAGTGATTTGGCCAAAAAAACCTCCCGAAAATACCTCGAAGATTTGGGAGTGAAAGTCATTACCGAAATGTACGTTACCGATTATGACGGAGAAGTGGTTACGTTAAAATCGGGAGAGCAAATCAAATCCAAAAATCTGATTTGGGCTGCGGGAGTTACGGGAAATGTTTTAAACGGACTTCCAGCAGAAACCATAACAAGAGGAAACCGGATTATCGTAAACCGACAAAATCAAGTTGAGGGACTTGACGGAGTGTTTGCTCTCGGAGATATTGCCTTTATGAAAACCCCGAAATACGAATTCGGACACCCGCAATTAGCCAATGTAGCTTTGAATCAGGCAGATGTTCTGGCTCAAAACTTCAAGAATATGCTCAAAGGAAAATCGCTCCAAGAGTTTGAATATCACGATAAAGGCTCAATGGCAACAGTCGGAAAACGAAAAGCCATTGTCGATTTGCCAAAATTCAGCTTTAAAGGTCGTTTTGCTTGGTTTTTTTGGATGTTCCTGCATCTGATGCTTATTTTGAGTGTAAAAAATAAGCTCTCTATTTTTATAAACTGGATGATGAGCTATTTCTATAACGATTCGACTTTGAGGGTTATTTTGAAATCAAAAAATAAAGGAGAAGAAATTCTTTAAAAGATTCAAACCTGTCAGATTTTATCTTTCGACTTCGCTCAAGATGACGTATCTGACAGGTTTTTTATATAAATGTAGATGTTTGATTCATCAAGATTATCTTCCAAACAATTAGCCCTACAGATAATAACACCGAAATCACAAAAGTTGAAAGAGCCAAAACTTTGAGCTCAGGGTCGTATTCTTTCGGATTTTGGTAGTTGTAAATTCTTTTTAAATGTAATAAAACAGGAACAAATCCTATAAGATATAAAAACTGAAAAGGTGTTTTCAGTTCAATTTGCATAGAAAAAACCACAAGAGAAACCAAAGCCAAAACCACAATCACAAAATGATAAATTTTAGCTTTCTTCCCTCCTATTTTTACGACTAACGTATTTTTATTTGAAGCTTTGTCCGAGATTTCATCTCGCATATTGTTCAGATTCAGAACTCCCGTACTCAACAATCCGACAGCACAGGCAGGAAGAACCAAAAGCCAATCAAATTCTTTAGAATACAAAAAATAACTCCCCAAAACACTCAACAACCCGAAAAATAAAAACACGAAAATATCTCCCAAACCTCTGTAACCATAAGCAGAACTTCCCATTGTATATTTGAGTGCCGCTACAATCGAAGCGATTCCCAATACCAAAAACAAAACCGAATAGAAAAAATTATCCTTTCCGAAAGACACATAAATAAGCAAAACAGCAATCAGAAAAGTCAGAATACTTGTCAGAATAATTCCGTTTTTCATTTGCTTAACCGAAATGGCTCCACTCTGAATGGCTCTTTCAGGTCCGATTCGGGTTTCGTTGTCCGTTCCTTTTACTCCGTCTCCGTAATCGTTGGCAAAATTCGACAAAACCTGAAATCCCAATGTAGTCAGAATTGCCAAAACAAAGATTTTCCAATCAAAAAATCCCATATAGTGTGCATAAGCACTTCCGAGAATAATTCCCGAAACCGAAAGCGGTAATGTTCGTAACCGTGAGGCTTTTATCCAGTTTTTCATTTTGTAAGACACAAAGGTTTAAAATCTTTTTCTTTATTCTATTCTCTTTAAAAAATCACATCCAATGCTTATCCGAACTTTCAACCTGATACAACCAATAATTGATTTGTTGGTTGATTTGAGAAAAATTCGCAAAGTTGAAATAAATATCTCCTCCTGCTGTATGCAGAATAATATGTCCGACATCAGAGGGTTTGTGCCAAAAAAACTGTCGGGTAGTAATCGCCTGAATTTTGTGAGGCTCAATGATTTGATGCTTTACGTCCCAAGCTCCGCTTTTTTTGATGATAAAATCATCATTTACGAAAAGTCTGTAATTTTTAAATCCGAAATAAATAAGCAATCCGACAATCAAAACATACAATCCGATAAACGGAAAATAGGTTTTTATTTCTTCATTTACGAAAAACCCTGCTATCAGAAATACCAAAATCGGAACAACCAATCCGAAAATAACTCCTCTGAAAACATACCTGTAATTCGGGTTAAAAACAGTTCCTTTTTCTACAATTCTGTCATAAATTGCTTTTAGGATAAGCTCTTTTTCTGATGAATTTGCCCCTTGAATTTCGATAACCGAGCTTTCGTTTTTCTTTCCGTTTTCTTTAACTTCCTGCGAAGATGCCTGTTTGATTTGCAGTTTCAGAACATTCATTTTCTGTTGGAAAAAATTTTGGCTATACGAAACGATTTGAGCTTTTTTCGGGTTTAAAAGCGTATTCTTTTTAGCAAAAAGTCCGTAAGAAATCAAAAGGGAATTTCGTTGTTTTACGACTTGTAAATCAAAATATTTGATAAGTGTTCTGACCAAATTTATCAAAAAAACAGCCAAAAACAACCCAAAGAAAATCATCAGTAAACCGAGTTTTGCTCCCTGATTGATATAAGTATCGATTTGTTCTTCCGAAAGCATTTCGTTTTGTACAAAATCTTTCGCATTGTCATATAACGTAAAGAAAAAAGCAGTCAAAATCGCCAAACTCCGTCCGTAATTTGAAGTAATTCCGACTTTCAGAAGTGACGAAAAACTGATTCTGATAATTGGTTTTTGTTGTTCTTCGACAACTTCAGAAACCTCATCAACCTCCGATTTTGTGATTTCTCTTTCCAACAATCTCGCTTTAAGAATTTGAGCCGATTTGTGGTCAATAGCTCTGATACTCACTTCTTTACTCCCACTTCCTGCGGTATCGACATCAAGGCTGTAAACCCCGATGAGTTTCTGAATGACATTCTGATTGATGTTTACCTGCTGAATTTTATCCAACCCGATAGAAAGTTTTTTCTTACTCAAAACTCCACTCTGAATGACAAATTCTTCTTTTTGTTCGTCAAGGAAAAAAGTGAAATTTTTGTATTTCAGATAAGCAACAACTCCAATAATCAGAAATAAAACAACAACTCCCAAAACCACATACAGCAAGGCATCAGAAGGCATTCTGTAAATCATAATTGCCAAAGGAGCCCACGAAGCACGAAGAAATTTCTGCAACGTATCGGCAAACATTATGACAATTCCAACTGCTGATTGTCTTTGAGGAGAATTAAATTTTAGTTCCAAGTTTGGGGTTTAGGTTTAAGGTTCAAGGTTCAAGATTTGGGGTGTCTTCTCTCTTCTCCCCTGAGATTGCTTCGTTCCTCGCAATGACAGGGTCAGAAATCAGATTATTCATCAAAAACTCCTTAATGTTATAGGCTTTTTCTTTTTCGATTCCCGGAATTCTTAAATCGCTACTACTTCCTCCTGCTGTATAAATTTCGAGGGAAGCCAAATCATACATTCTCGAAAACATTCCCTCGTTTACTGCAATGTGCTGGATTCGGTTAAATGGAATAATAGTAGTATTCGTGGCTAAAACTCCACTTCTGTAAAGCAAATCTTTTTCCCTTACTGCATAGCCTCTTTTTCGGAAAGCAATTCGGTTGAGCCAAAACAACAAACCGATAAATCCGAGCACAAAAGCTAAAACAGCAATATAAAATCCTGCTCCGACATTTCCGCTATTATAAACCGAAATAAACGTAATAACTGTTGCTACAAAAAGAATAACCGTAAAAATCAACAGATTCATAACAATTACGTTCCAATATTTTTTATGGATAGGTAAAAACGGTACTTCCTCGTATTTCGGGAGTAAATCTAAATCAATAGAGTTATTGGTAAAGTCCTGCATGGGTATAAAATATCAATTTCAACGGCAATCTCGATTTCAATGAGATTGTTTCATTCCGTTACACTACATTCGCAATGACAACACGGATTTACAGTTCCTGAACTAAAAGCCAAGCATCAGAATTTATATTTCTGATTTCTTTCAGGCTTTGTTGGGCTTCCTCATAAGTTTGGAAACTTCCAAACAAAACAGGATATAGTCCGTATTTGTTTTTGTCTAATTTTCGGGATTTGTAGCCTTGTTTACTCAATTCTAAATAAGCCTTTTCTGCATTAGACTCTTCTCTGAAAGCTCCTGCTACAATGTGGTAATTCAGCTTTTCTTCTTTTATGACAAGGGTTACAGGCTCGACATTCGGGTTTTCGATGACGAAAGTGGCTTGTTGGATTTTATTTTCAACTTCTTGTTGAACTTCTTTTTCTACCAAAAGCGTTTGCTCTTCGATATGATTTCCGTAATAATTGTTAGCAAAAAATCCCAATCCGACAACCAAGGCAGCTGCAACTCCGTATTTTAGGAAAGGATATTTTCTTTTTCCTTGTTCGATAGGAATTACAGTCGGTTCTGCTATTTCTTCTGTAAAAACTACTTTTTCGAGAGGTTGTTCTTCTATTTCTTGAGTTGTATAAATCGTAGCTCTTTTTACAATAGGAGAAACAACGGGAGAAAGTCCGAATGATTCGGTCAAGTAGTTCGTATTTTCAACAGCTGTAAAGACTAAATTATTCTCGAAATTAAGTTTGATTTCTCCAACATTTTTAAGAATAAGAATTTCTCTGCTTTCCAATACTTTTCTCCAAAGAGAAACCTCTTGTTGCACCAAAGAAACAGCCTCGTTATAAGGAATTCTTTCCGTTTGGGAAATATGATGAATCAAAAGTCCGTCATTTTTTTTCAGCAAAGCATTAAACGAAATTACCTTTTTCGGAGGGTAAAACGTATAGGTATTGGCTTGTAATCTTGTAGAACGGACTTCTGTCAAAAACGAACCAAATTCAGGAACAGTTACGCATTGGTATCTGTACAAAAGCTGTGCTATATATTTTTCTAATTTCATCATTGCAAAAATAGGGTTCAAAATTGGAAATAAAATTTTAGAATCGAAAGTTTTTAACACAAACTTATTTAATCCCAAAAGCCTTTTTAACCTTGCTTACATAATCCAATTTTTCCCAAGTAAACAACTCTACATTTACTTTTTTTGTTTTGCCATTAGGAGACGTAAATGTTTTGGTAACTTTTTGCGGTTCACGTCCCATATGTCCGTAAGCTGCCGTTTCGGAATAAATCGGGTTGCGAAGTTTCAGCCTTTGCTCAATAAAATACGGACGCATATCAAACAATTTCTGAATCTGATCCGCAATTTCTGAATCTGACAATTTTACTTTTGAAGTTCCGTAGGTATTTACATAAATCCCCATTGGTTCTGCCACTCCGATAGCATACGAAACCTGAACGAGAATTTCGTCTGCCACTCCTGCTGCTACCAAGTTTTTTGCAATATGTCTTGTTGCATAAGCTGCACTTCTATCCACTTTACTCGGGTCTTTCCCTGAAAAAGCTCCTCCTCCATGAGCTCCTTTTCCTCCGTAAGTATCCACAATGATTTTTCTTCCCGTAAGACCCGTATCTCCGTGAGGTCCTCCGATTACGAATTTTCCTGTCGGATTGATGTGGTATTTTATTTTTCCTGTAAACAGTTTTTTGTATTCAGGATATTTTTTCAAAAGCCTTGGAATTAGAATTTCCGCAATATCCTTTTTGATTTGAGCTAACATTTTTTTCTCCTCGTCAAAATCATCATGTTGAGTAGAAAGTACTATCGCATCAATGCTTTTCGGTTTATTGTTGTCGTCATAAACCAACGTAACCTGTGATTTGGCATCAGGACGTAAATATTTTATTTTTTTGTTTTCCCTGCGAAGTTCTGCTAATTCCTGCAATAATTTATGAGCAATATCCAAAGCCAAAGGCATATAACTCGAAGTTTCATTAGTTGCATACCCAAACATAATTCCTTGGTCTCCTGCTCCTTGCTCCTCTTTTTTGGCTCTTTCAACTCCCTGATTGATATCCTGCGACTGTTCGTGAATAGCAGATAAAATTCCACACGAACTGGCATCAAACATATATTCGCTTTTGGTATATCCTATTTTTTTGATAACATCTCTGGCTATCTGTTGCACATCAAGATATACGTCCGACTTGACTTCTCCTGCCAAAATCACTTGTCCCGTAGTAACAAGCGTTTCACAAGCAACCTTTGAATTCGGGTCAAAAGCTAAAAAATTATCAATCAAGGCATCAGAAATCTGGTCTGCAATTTTGTCCGGATGTCCTTCACTAACAGACTCCGAAGTAAATAAATATGACATTTTATAAAGTTTTAGACTTCAAAAAGGAAAAGGCAACCGAAAAGCTAAAACACAAAGTAGATAATACTTACTGTTTTAGCTTTTTTTACAGAGGTTGCAATCAGTCAAATTTTTCCTCTTGAAGTAATATTATACGAATACAAAGTTATAAAACACTTTGGATATAAAAAAATTCTTAAAGATTTTAAAAATTTTATACTTTTGTCAGAATGAAATTTACCGTACAACAAATAGCAGACATTTTAGAAGGTGAGGTTTTTGGGAACGCTCAAGCCGAAGTATTTCAACTATCAAAAATAGAAGAAGGTACTGACGGAGCTTTGACTTTCTTAGCCAACCCGAAATACGAACACCATATCTATACGACAAAGGCAACCGCTACTATCGTAAGCAAATCTTTTGTGCCTGAAAGTGAAGTTTCGACAACGCTTATCAAAGTTGAAGATGCTTACAAAGCATTTTCAAAACTATTGGAATATTACAATCAGGTAAAACTGATGAAATCCGGAATTGAGCAACCCTCGTTTGTTTCAGAAAACGTAAAATACGGAGAAAATCTGTATTTAGGAGCTTTTTCATACATCGGAAAAAACGTGAAAATCGGAGAAAACGTGAAAATTTATCCGAATTGCTTTGTAGGAGATAACGTAACTATTGGAGATAATTCGGTTTTGTTTGCAGGGGTTCGCATTTATTCTGAAACGGTTATCGGAAACAACTGTACGATTCATTCCGGAGCGATTATCGGTTCGGACGGATTTGGTTTTGCTCCCAATGAAGACGGAACATTCAGCAAAGTTCCTCAAATCGGAAATGTGATTATCGAAGATAATGTCGAAATCGGAGCTTTGACAAGTATTGACAGAGCAACTTTGGGAAGTACGATTATCCGAAAAGGAGTAAAATTAGACAACCAAATCCAAATCGCTCACAATGTGGAAGTTGGAGAAAATACGGTTATCGCTTCCCAAACGGGAATTGCAGGTTCTACCAAAGTAGGCAAAAACTGTATTATCGGAGGTCAGGTAGGAATTGCAGGACACATCACAATTGGAAACGGAGTAAAAGTTCAAGGGCAATCAGGAATCGGAAAAAGTCTTCCTGACGGAGATGTAGTTCAGGGGAGTCCTGCTTTCGGATATGGAGATTTTGCCAAATCTTTCGTACATTTCAAAAATTTACCAAAAATCGCATCTGATTTAGAAGAGTTAAAAAAGAAAATATCTGATTAAACTTGCCACAGATTACACAGATTTAAAGGATTAAAAATCTGTATAATCCTTTAATCCGTGGCTAAAAAAACAAAAAAATATGGCTAAACAAAAAACCATAAAAGAAGAAATTACACTAAAAGGTGTTGGACTTCACACAGGAAAAGAAGTTACGATGACTCTGAAACCGGCTCCTGTAAACAACGGATTTACTTTTGTCCGTGTGGATTTGGAAGGTCATCCTATAATTGAGGCAGATGCTAATTATGTAGTAAACACCCAAAGAGGAACAAATCTTGAGAAAAAAGGTGTCAAAATCCAAACTTCAGAACACGTTTTGGCTGCTTGTGTCGGTTGCGATTTGGATAATATTATAATTGAATTAAATGCTTCTGAACCTCCGATTATGGACGGGTCTTCTAAATATTTTGTGGAAGCAATCGAAAAAGCAGGAGTTGTTGAGCAAGATGCCGAGCAAAAAATTTATACCGTAAAAGAAGTTATTTCTTATACAGACGAAGAAACCGGAAGTGAGATTTTGGTAATGCCTGCAGACGAATATCAGGTAACAACTATGGTTGATTTCGGAACGAAAGTGTTGGGAACGCAAAATGCAACCCTTAAAAATATTTCGGAGTTCAAAGACGAAATTGCCAATGCCAGAACCTTTAGTTTTCTTCACGAATTGGAGGCTCTTTTGCAACACGGACTCATCAAAGGAGGCGATTTGAACAATGCTATTGTGTATGTGGATAAAGATATTTCTCCCGAAACAATGGAACATCTGAAAGTTGCTTTCGGAAAAGAAAAAATTTCGGTTAAACCAAACGGAATTTTAGATAATTTGACTTTACATTTTCCGAATGAGGCAGCAAGACATAAACTACTTGACGTAATCGGAGATTTAGCACTTACCGGAATCCGTATCAAAGGAAAAGTAATTGCCAACAAACCCGGACATTTTGTGAATACGCAATTCGCAAAAAAACTGTCTAAAATCATCAAAATCGAAGAACGAAATAATGTTCCCGTTTATGATTTGAACCAACCTCCGCTTATGGATATTATTCAAATTATGAATGTGTTGCCGCACAGACCTCCATTTTTGTTGGTGGACAGAATATTAGAACTGTCAGACAAACACGTGGTGGGAATGAAAAACGTAACGATGAACGAACCGTTTTTCGTAGGACATTTCCCAGGAGCACCGGTTATGCCCGGAGTTTTGCAAATCGAAGCAATGGCACAGGCAGGAGGAATTTTAGCCTTGAGCACTGTTCCCGACCCGGAGAATTACCTTACGTATTTTATGAAAATTGACAACGTAAAATTCAAACAGCAAGTCGTTCCGGGAGATACATTGATATTCAAATTGGAATTATTAACTCCGATTCGTAGAGGAATTTGCCATATGCAGGCTTATGCTTATACCAACGGAAAATTAGCAACCGAAGCAGAGCTTATGGCTCAAATCGTGAAAGCGAAATAGTATTAAGACAAAAAGTATTAAGTATTAAGACAAAAAAATTAGAAGTTATGAAAAGAATTATTATTTTATTCCTAATAGGAATATTATCTGCAATTGTTGTTGCTTTTATATTCAAATTGATAACAGGAGAATTTAATTTAGTTGCCCCAATATTAGGTGGAATGGTAGTTGTATTAATGGCAATTAGAAAAACACCAAAAACAGAGTAATTTAATCGTGAGTTTGATTAGTGAAATTTTTGACAACCGAAAACTAATCACTAATCACTAATCACTAACTACTAATCACTAATTTATGAATCAACCTTTAGCATACGTTCACCCGGGAGCAAAGATTGCCAAAAATGTGGTAATTGAGCCTTTTACAACCATTCACAATAATGTAGAAATCGGAGAGGGAACTTGGATAGGCTCTAACGTAACCATTATGGAGGGAGCAAGAATCGGAAAAAACTGCAACATCTTCCCGGGAGCGGTAATTTCTGCCATTCCGCAGGATATGAAATTTCAGGACGAAGAAACCGTTACGATTATCGGAGACGGAACAACAATCCGTGAATGTGTTACCATCAACAGAGGAACTTCCGACAGAATGAAAACCGTAATCGGAAACAACTGTTGGATTATGGCTTATTGCCACGTAGCTCACGATTGTATTGTCGGAGATAATTGTATTTTCTCGAACGGAACTACCTTAGCCGGACACACAACTGTCGGAGATTATGTGGTTTTGGCAGGAATGGTAGCCGTTCAGCAATTCGGAAACATCGGAAATCACGCCTTTGTAACCGGAGGTTCTTTGGTCAGAAAAGACGTTCCTCCTTATGTAAAAGCAGCTCGTGAACCGCTTTCGTATGTAGGAATCAATTCGGTTGGACTCAGAAGAAGAGGTTTTTCACCTGAAAAAATCAGAGAAATTCAGAGTATTTACAGGGTTTTATACCAAAAAAATTACAATACTTCCCAAGCCTTAGCGATTATCGAAGGCGAAATGGAAGCCACACCCGAAAGAGACGAAATTCTTGACTTTATTAAAAATTCTTCTCGTGGAGTAATGAAAGGATATACAGGAGGGTCTGCCCTCTAAACGATTAAACAAATAACGATTAAACAATAAAAATGGCAAGTACAGCAGACATCAGAAACGGATTGTGCATTAAGTTCAATAATGACATTTACAAGATTGTGGAATTCTTACACGTAAAACCGGGAAAAGGACCCGCTTTCGTAAGAACAAAAATGAAGAGTTTAACCACAGGAAGAACGCTTGAAAACACCTTTTCGGCAGGACACAAAATTGATACGGTAAGAGTAGAAACACATACTTTTCAGTATTTGTATGCAGAAGGAGATGATTTTCACTTTATGAATACGGAAACATTTGAGCAAATTACGTTGAGTAAAAATGCTCTTGATGCTCCCGAACTTTTGAAAGAGGGAACAAACGTAATGGTGCAAATCAATACCGAAACCGATATGCCTTTGGCTGTTGATATGCCTGCTTCTATCGTTTTGGAAGTAACTTATACCGAACCGGGTGTAAAAGGAAATACAGCTACCAATGCTACAAAACCTGCAAAAGTTGAAACAGGTGCTTCTATAAATGTTCCGCTTTTTATCAATGAAGGAGATAAAATCAAAATTGATACAGCTACCGGAGCTTATATGGAAAGAATTAAGGAGTAAATGAAATTCAAAAGAACACATTCGTTAAAAGAAATTTCCGAAATCATTTCCTGTAAATTTGTGGGGGATGAAAATTTTCCTGTTTTGGGAATGAACGAAATCCACGTTGTGGAAAAGGGAGATATCGTATTTGTGGACCACCCGAAATACTACGACAAAGCTCTGCAATCCAAAGCAACCATAGTTCTAATTAACAAAGAAGTAGAATGCCCTGACGGAAAAGCGTTGCTTATTTCTGATGACCCTTTTCGGGATTTTAATAAGCTGACAAAGCATTTTAAACCTTTTCAATCTTCAAATGTTTCGATTTCCGAAAGTGCCAAAATCGGAGAAAACACCATCATTCAACCCAACTGCTTTATCGGAAATAACGTAGTTATCGGAAAGAATTGTTTGATTCATGCCAATGTTACGATTTATGACGATACGATTATCGGAGACAACGTAATCATTCATTCGGGAACGGTTTTGGGGGCAGATGCTTTTTATTATAAAAAACGTCCGGAAGGTTTTGATCAGCTGATTTCAGGCGGAAGAGTTGTCATTCAAAACAATGTCGGAATCGGAGCAAACTGTACGATTGACAGAGGTGTTACAGGAGATACAACTATCGGAGAGGGCACGAAAATGGACAATATGATTCAGGTGGGGCACGATACCATAATCGGTAAAAAATGTCTGATTGCCTCTCAAGTCGGAATTGCAGGTTGTGTGGTTATCGAAGACGAAGTTACCCTTTGGGGACAAGTCGGAATCACAAGCGGAATCACCATCGGAACGAAAGCTGTTGCTTTAGGCAAATCGGGAATTTCCAAGTCAGTCGAAGGAGGAAAAACCTATTTCGGAACGATTGCTGACGAATCCCGTGAAAAGATGAAAGAAATGGCAAACATCAGAAGAATTCCCGAAATACTCGAAAAATTAAAACACATAAAAAAAGAGGAAAATTAAATTCCTCTTTTTTGTTTGATTTTAGTTTACTTCTTCCAAAACATCTTGGATAGTTTCTTCTAAGCCTGTTCCTTTTGCTCTTTCTGCTTTTGAAATACAGGTTTTGCAAACCTCATTATTGTCAATCTTACGTGCCTGCCAAGCCTGTTCAACCGTTCCGTTAGATACTTCGCTGTTTCTGATATGCTGACAATCTTCATAAACGTGTAGCTTGTTACCTTGAGGAGTCCAATACACCAAATCCGTTCCCGTCAAACTTTTGATTTCATCGGTTTGAGCATTGATTTGTTCGGTATATTTCTCGATTGACGGAGGGTTGAAATCATAACTTCCTATTCCTGCAATCAGCAATGCCACTCCTGCAATACTTCCTAAAATAGCTTTTTGTTTTCCGTCAATATTTTTATTGGTCAATATAAAGATTATCAAAGGTAAAAACGCTACGATAGCAGCCACTACACCCAATTGACTTTGCAATAAAAATAAAAATTTGTTTTTTTCGGACGGAGGATCCATACGATTGGCTTTTTTCCAGAGCATAGAACCGATAAGCACCAATATCAAATCGAGAACTATCAAACCGATAGTCCATACATTAAGAATAGACTCTTCTGCACTAACCGCTTTTAAAATAAAACGTATGGCAAATATTTGTGCTACAATTGCACCTATCCACAATAAAGCTGCAAATATGCGTAATTGTGTTGCTTTTCCTTTTGCTTCGTCTGTTGCTACAAATTGTTTTTGTTCACTCATAATATTTGATTTAAAAGTTCAAGACAAAAATATACATTTTAACATTACGAAATTTAAAAAATCATAAAATTCTAAAGTATTGGCAAACTCTTGTATCTTTGTTCTTTCTTCTTTTCTCTGATTTATGGAAAAAATTATTTCTTATCCGATAACGGTTGTGTATTATTTGTGTTTCTTATTGCTGTTGTGTATTTTCCACCCGGCTCAATGGATTTGTCTGAATGTTTTTGGCTATCAGGCTCACAAAAAAAGCGTGGATCACCTGAATTTTTGGTTGATTCGATGCACCCATATTTTAGGAACGACCTACAAAATCCAAAATAGGGAATTAGCTCCAAAAGGCGTTCCTGTGATTATTGTAGCGAATCATCAGAGTATGTATGACATTCCTCCGATGATTTGGTTTTTGAGGAAATTGCATCCAAAGTTTATCAGCAAAAAAGAATTGGGGAAAGGAATTCCGAGTGTTTCGTATAATTTAAGACACGGAGGCTCGGTGCTGATTGACCGAAAAAATGCCGAACAGGCTTTGTCTGAAATCCGAAAAATGGGGGAATATATCGAAAAGCACAATCGTTCGGTTGTGATTTTTCCGGAGGGGACACGAAGTAAAACAGGACAACCGAAAAAATTTTCCGAAAACGGACTGAAAACCTTGTGCAAAAACGCTCCAAGTGCCTATATTTTGCCTATTACGATTAACAATTCGTGGAAAATGGTAAAGTTCGGCTCTTTCCCGATGGGACTCGGAAACCGTCTTGTTTTCACGATTCACAAACCCTTTAAAGTAAGTGATTATCCGTTTGAGGAATTATTCCAAAAAACAGAAAAAACAATTCTATCAGGCATAGAAAACAACTGACGTTTTATTGCAACGACTCAATAATCAACTTTGCTGTTTTTTCGCTTGCTCCTGTTCCGCCTAATTTTTCTTCCAACAAATCATACTCGTGTAAAAGGTTTTTTCGGTATTCGGGATTGAGGAGTTTTTGCAGTTCGGTTTTGAGGTTTTTGGTATTCAGCTCATTTTGAATAAGCTCTTTTACCACTTCCCTATCCATAATCAGATTGACAAGCGAAATGTATTTCAATGTGATGATTCTTTTGGCAATTTCGTAGGAAATTCGGTTGCCTTTATAGCAAACCACCTCGGGAACTTTAAAAAGGGCTGTTTCGAGAGTTGCTGTTCCCGAAGTTACCAATGCAACCTCCGAATGGCTCAACAAATCGTAGGTTTTGTTACTTACAAAATGTACATTTTTCTTCTTTAAAAAAGTTTGGTAAAACGCATAATCCTGACTTGGAGCTCCTGCAATCACAAACTGATAGTCGGTAAAATCATCACTAACGGAAAGCATTATTTCAAGCATTTTAGAAATTTCCTGCTTACGGCTTCCGGGAAGTAAAGCGATAATCGGTTTGGTTTCGAGGTTGTTTTCTCTGATAAAATCTTCCCTTGAAACGGTTTTTCGGTTGTGAATCGCATCAATAAGCGGGTGTCCGACAAATTCCACAGGAAAATTGTGTTTCTTTTCGTAAAAATCTTTTTCAAAAGGCAGGATAACGTACATTTTATCCACATCACGTTTGATGGCTTTGATACGGTTCTCTTTCCAAGCCCAAATTTGAGGCGAAATATAATAATGTGTCGGAATTCCTTTTTGTTTTGCCCAAGTGGCTATCCGCATATTAAATCCCGGGTAATCAATAAAAATAATCACATCGGGATTGAACTTTTCGATGTCTTGTTTACAGAATTTTATGTTTTTCAGAATAGTTCTCAAATTCATCAAAACCTCCACAAACCCCATAAAAGCCAAATCACGATAGTGCTTGACCAAAACTCCACCAGCTTTTTCCATCAAATCACCACCCCAAAAACGAATATCAGCCTTTGTATCTTCTTTTTTAAGTGCTTTGATAAGATTCGACCCGTGCAAATCTCCCGATGCTTCTCCTGCTATTATATAATATTTCATTTTTCGACTATGCTGTTTCTTTCGGCTACGAAAATAACGATTTTTTGCGTATGCAACGAAACTTTATAAAACAGCGACATCAATAATTTTATTCGCAAAAACTCGTCATATTCGCATCATTCATACCCAAAACAATAAAAATCCAAGAAAATTATTTGAAGTTTAATTAAAAAAAATTACTTTAGGCAAATTATTAATCTAATTAAAAAAACTAACTCAAAACTTAATTGAACATATGAAAATCTTAAAAATACAAGCTTTACGAGGACCTAACATTTGGAGCGTAAGAAGAAAAAAGCTAATCCAGATGCGTTTGGATTTGGAAGATTTAGAGCAAAGACCAACCAATACCATTGATGGATTCAGAGAAAGAATCGAAAAAATGTTCCCAACGATGTACGAACATCGTTGTTCGGAAGGAGTTCCGGGAGGGTTCTTTTCACGAGTAGAAAGAGGAACCTGGATGGGACACGTTATCGAACACATTGCTCTCGAAATCCAATCGCTTGCAGGAATGGAAACCGGTTTCGGAAGAACTCGGGAAACCAAAGAATCGGGAGTTTACAATGTCGTTTTCAGCTATGTAGAAGAAAGTGTAGGAGAATTTGCAGCCGAAGCCTCGGTACGAATTGCAGAAGCCCTTATTTCGGGAGAGGAATATGACGTTGATGCAGATATTCAGAGAATGAGGGAAATTCGGGAAAGAGTACGTTTAGGACCGAGTACCGGAAGTATTGTGGAAGAAGCTGTTGCCAGAGATATCCCTTGGATTCGTATGGGAACCAATTCGCTTGTTCAACTTGGATACGGAATCAACCAAATGCGTTTTCAGGCAACCATTACCTGTCAGACAAGCCATATTGCAGTAGATATTGCGTGTGACAAAGAAGCTACTAAACGTATGCTTGACAATGCCTCAATTCCCGTTGCCAAAGGAGATATTTGTGTTGATGAAGAAGATTTGGAATTGACCATCAAAAAAATCGGTTATCCGATAGTTTTGAAACCATTGGACGGAAATCACGGAAAAGGAGCATCTATTAATGTAAAAGATTGGGAAGCTGCCAAAGCAGGATTAGCCCACGCAAAACAATATTCGAGAAGAGTAATCGTAGAGAAATTCATCACAGGATTCGATTTCAGGATACTCGTTATCAATAATAAGGTAGTTGCAGCTGCCAAAAGAGTTCCTGCTCACGTAGTCGGGAACGGAATCAATTCGATTCAGGAACTGATTGATATAGAAAACCTTGACCCAAGACGTGGTTACGGACACGAAAACGTACTTACGGAAATCGAAATAGACAGAGATTCCCTTGATTTGTTGGAAAAAGAAGGTTTGACTGCGGAAAGTATTCCCGAAAAGGGAAAAATAATTTATTTGAAATCGACTGCTAATTTGAGTACGGGAGGAACTTCGGTTGATGTAACCGATATGATGCACCCCGAAAACATCTTTTTGGCTGAACGCATTTCGAGAGTAATCGGATTGGACGTTTGCGGAATTGACATTATGGCTGAAAACCTTACGCAACCGCTCCAAGAAAACGGAGGGGTAATTCTCGAGGTTAATGCAGCTCCGGGTTTCCGTATGCACTTGGCTCCGTCAGAAGGACTTCCGAGAAACGTAGCCGCTCCGGTTATTGATATGCTTTATCCTCCGGGAAAACCAAGCCGTATTCCGATTATTGCCATTACGGGAACAAACGGAAAAACAACCACAACCCGACTTATGGCTCATATGGTTAAAAACAAAGGATATAGAGTAGGATTCACGACTTCGGACGGAATTTATATCCAAAACCATATGATGGAAAAAGGAGATACAACAGGTCCGATAAGTGCGGAATATATCTTAAAAGACCCGACTGTTGAATTTGCAGTTCTTGAAACAGCAAGAGGAGGAATTTTGCGTTCGGGACTTGGTTTTTCACGATGTGATATCGGGATTATTACCAACATTCAGGAAGACCATTTGGGGTTGAGTGATATTCACAATCTTGACGATTTGGCTCGGGTGAAAAAAGTAGTTGTAAACAGTGTCAAAAAAGACGGTTGGGCTGTTCTGAATGCAGATGACGAGCAATGCAGAAAAATCGGAAGCACCCTCGATTGTAATGTAGCTTGGTTTAGTTTGGACGAAGAAAGTCCGTTTGTGAAACAATTGGCCAAAGAGAATAAAATTTGTGCTGTTTTTGAAAACGGATTCGTTACTATCAAAAAAGGCGATTGGAAAATCCGAATCGAAAGAGTAAGTCAAATTCCGCTTACTTTGGGAGGAAAAGCCAAGTTTATGATTGCCAACGCTTTGGCTGCATCTTTAGCAGGTTACCTCCACGGATTCAAAACGGAAGACATCAGCCTTTCGTTGCAGACCTTTATTCCGAGTGTGGCTCAAACTCCGGGTAGAATGAATATTTTTGAGTTTAAGAATTTCAAAGTAATGATTGATTTTGCTCATAATCCGAGTGGATATTTAGCCATTGAAGATTATCTTCAGTCCATAGATTCTCCGAACAAAATCGGAATCATCTCGGGTGTCGGAGACAGACGTGATGAGGATATTAAAGAGTGCGGACTTATTGCAGGACGTATGTTTGACCACATTATTATTCGTCAGGAAAAATATTTGAGAGGAAGAACCGAACAGGAAATTATTGATTTGATTTTGGACGGAATAAAAGAATCGGGTAAAGAGGTTACTTACGAAATTATCCCGAAAGAAATCGAAGCTCTGAAACACGCTATCAATATTGCCAGAGAAGGAACGTATATTACCGCTTTGAGCGATGTGGTTACCAATGCCATCGAAATCGTACAAGGTTATCTTGACAAAGAAAATCAGGAAGCAATGGCTTGATTATATTATCTCAAACCTCACAGGTTTTAAAAACCTGTGAGGTTTTACACATTAGTATTAAATTTCTTTAAACCCATTTATTATGAAAACAACATTACTTTTTAACTTTTGGCTAATGGCTTTTTCATTGCTTTTATGTGTAAAAGCCTATCCCCAATATCCCGATTGTCCCACAGGAAATATTTCATTCTTTTCTCAAGAAGATGTTAATAATTTTGCCATTAACTATCCTAACTGTACAGAATTTGTACACCAAATGAATATTTTAGACGACAGCAATGATATTACAGACCTATCGCCTTTTAGTAACCTGACTTCGGTAGGAAACCTTCTTATACGAGCTTTTAACACTCCCATATCGCTGTACGGATTGCACAATATAACTACTGTGGGAGGAGACCTTGTCGTTCATTTTAACAGTGGCTTGACCTCACTTGCAGGACTTGAAAATATTGTTTCAGTAGGTGGATATTTAAGAATTACAGAAAACCCTCTGTTAACTTCACTTTCGGGATTAGACGGTATTACTTATGTAGAAGAATATGTTACAATAGGAACTAATGGTTTAACTTCTCTTTCAGGATTAGAGAATTTAGAATATGTAGGGGAATCGATTGCTATTAATAAAAACAATCTCTTAACCTCACTTTCGGGGTTGGAGGGGATTACTTCTGTAGGAGGGCAGGGGGTTTATATTGCAGAAAATGCCGTATTAACCTCTCTTTTAGGATTAAACAACCTAACCGCAACGAATGCACTTGTTATTGATGCTAATCCCCAACTAACGTCTCTTTCAGAGTTAAGTAATTTAGAATATGTAGGTTTTCTTGGTATTTATTATAACACTCAACTAACATCTCTTTTAGGGTTGGAAAATCTTACTTCTATAGAGGGAAGTGTTGCGATTAATTATAATACTGACTTAACTTCACTTTCGGGATTAGATAATGTAGAATCTATAGGAGGACATCTTATGTTTTGGGGAAATACTGGCTTAACTTCACTTTCGGGATTAGATAATGTAGAATCTATAGGAGAATATCTTTCGATTTATGGAAATAATGACTTAATATCACTTTCGGGATTAGATAATGTAGAATCTTTAGGAGGGTATCTTTATATTAATGGAAATAGTGTCTTGTCTGATATATCTGCGTTGCAGAATATAAACCCTGCCACCATTACTCCTAACATTTGGGGGTTAAGTTTACGAATCATTAACAACCCTGCCCTCTCTGTTTGTAATCTGGCAAATATTTGTACTTATCTTAACTATGATGCCACTACACACCCGAGAGATATATCAGGAAATATGGGGGATTGTATAAGCGAATCTGCTGTATTAAATGCCTGTGCTTTAAGCGTTAGTGATAATGAATACAGTCAGATAAAAATGTATCCAAATCCTGTAACAAGCCTGTTGTATTTCGACAAAGAAGTCCGTAAAGTAACCCTAACCGACCTTGCCGGTAAAGTTTTGGTTGTACAAAGCCACACCGCTCAAATAGATATGTCCGCTTTTCAAAGTGGAGCATATCTCATTACCATAGAAACAGAAAATAATATAAAAGAAACCAAAAAAGTTGTAAAGTTATAGAGGCAAAAGCCGTACAGACGGATAATTATCCGTCTGTACTGACAAAACCAAACAATAACAATGAGAAATGACAAAATGATAAAAAACATTACATTATAACACGTCTGTTTTTTTAATTTTATTGAGTATCTTTGCATTCTCATAAAAAATTCAAAATGAACAAACTTTTGGTTGTAGGTACGGTTGCTTTTGATGCGATTGAAACCCCTTTCGGAAAAACGGATAAAATTTTAGGAGGAGCAGGAACTTTCATCGGGCTTTCTGCCTCAAATTTTGACATCGAAATCGGAATCGTATCGGTTGTGGGAGATGATTTTCCACAAGAATATTTAGATTTACTGACAGAGAGAAACATTGATATTTCGGGAATTGAAATCGTACAAGGAGGTAAAACATTTTTTTGGAGCGGACGTTATCACAACGATTTGAATTCGAGAGATACGCTTGAAACACAACTCAACACATTGGCTGATTTCAAACCTGTTGTACCCGAAAACTTCAAAGATGCTGATGTGGTAATGCTCGGAAATCTACACCCAAATATTCAAATGGAAGTAATAAACCAGCTTCCTGTACGACCAAAACTCGTGGTTTTGGATACAATGAATTTTTGGATGGATTGTGCCTTACCCGAACTAAAAGAAGTTCTGAAAAAAATAGATGTAATCACAATTAATGACGAGGAAGCAAGACAACTTTCGGGAGAATTTTCACTGGTAAAAGCAGCACAGAAAATCCACGAAATGGGTCCTGAATATGTAATTATCAAAAAAGGAGAACACGGAGCTTTACTCTTTAACAAAGATGAAGTTTTCTTCGCACCTGCACTTCCTTTGGAAGAGGTTTTTGATCCGACAGGAGCAGGAGATACCTTTGCAGGAGGTTTTTCGGGCTATATTGCACAAAGCGAAAACATCTCTTTTGAGAATATGAAAAATGCTGTAATTTTTGCTTCTAATTTGGCTTCGTTCTGTGTAGAAAAATTCGGAACGCATCGTATGGTTGAACTGAAAAAAGATGAAATTTTCAGAAGATTACAACAGTTCAAAGCCTTGACACAATTTGACATATCATTACAAAAATAAAAACCCGAGCCTCATTGTGAGGCTTTTTTTGACCAAAAACTTTTATAAATGAGTGATTCTATAAAACACGAATGCGGTATTGCAGTTCTCCGACTTTTAAAACCCTTGGAATATTACAAGGAAAAATACGGATCGGCTTTTTACGGAGCAGAAAAAATGTACCTCCTTTTAGAAAAACAACACAACAGAGGGCAAGACGGAGCAGGATTGGCAAGTGTCAAATTTGATGTAGAAGCAGGTGAACGATATATTTCGAGAATTCGTTCTAACGACCCACAGCCCATTCAGGATATTTTCACTCAAATCAATCAAAGAATAAACACTTCTATAAATGAATTTTCCGAAGAAAATCGGAATGATGTCAATTATCTGAAACAAAATGTTCCGTATATCGGAGAATTGTTTTTAGGACACGTTCGTTACGGAACTTACGGAAAAAACAGCATCGAAAGTGTCCACCCGTTTTTACGGCTGAACAACTGGATGCACCGAAATCTGATTGTGGCAGGAAATTTTAATATGACGAATGTTAAAACACTTTTTGACAATTTAGTCGAACTCGGAATGCATCCGAAAGAAATGACCGATACCGTAACGGTTATGGAAAATATCGGGCATTTTCTTGATGACGAAGTTTCTGATTTATACCAACAGTGTAAAAACGAGGGATTGAGTAAAAGAGAATCTTCTCCCGAAATTGCAGAAAGAACCGACATCGGAAAAATCCTCAGAAGAGCTTCAAAATATTGGGACGGAGGGTATGCCATAGCAGGACTTCTCGGACACGGAGATGGATTTGTCTTTCGTGACCCTGCGGGAATTCGTCCGGCTTTTTTCTATCAGGATGACGAAATTGTAGTGGTCGCTTCCGAAAGACCTGTCATTCAGACGGCATTTAATGTTCCGTTTGAAAAAATTCAGGAAATAACTCCCGGAAATGCGTTAATTATAAAAAAAAGTGGAAAAGTTTTTCAGGAAGAAATCATTCCTGCCTTACCTAAAAAAGCGTGTAGTTTCGAGAGGATTTATTTTTCGAGAGGAAGTGATGCGGTAATTTATGAAGAGAGAAAAAATTTAGGAAAACTTGTCTTACCCGATGTTCTCAAAGCTATTGACAACGATACGGACAATACGGTTTTTTCGTATATTCCAAACACAGCTGAAACTTCATTCTACGGATTGAGCGAAGCAGCTAATGATTTTCTGAACCAAAGAAAAAATCAGGAAATCCTCAATACGAGAAAAACGCTTACCAAAGAAAAATTAGAAGCCTTGCTTTCGGTAAAAATCCGAACCGAGAAAATTGCGATTAAAGATGCTAAACTCCGCACCTTCATCACAGCCGATAATTCCCGAAACGATTTGGTAGCCCACGTGTATGATGTTACCTACGGAGTAGTAAAACCAACCGATAATTTAGTTATCATTGACGATAGTATCGTGAGGGGAACAACCCTCAAAACGAGTATTATCAAGATATTAGACAGGTTAAATCCGAAAAAAATTGTAATTGTTTCGTCCGCTCCTCAAATCCGTTATCCGGATTGTTACGGAATTGATATGGCAAAAATCGGAGATTTTGTCGCTTTCAAAGCAGCTTTGGAACTTCTTAAAGAAAACGGAAAAGTTCACGTTATCGAAGAGGTTTACCAAAAATCAAAAGCACAAGAAAAGCTGAAAGATGACGAAGTTATCAATTACGTCAAAGAAATTTATGCTCCTTTTACCGATGAGCAAATTTCCGATAAAATAGCAGAACTTGTTGCTCCCGATGATTTGAAAGCTGAGCTAAAAGTTATTTTCCAATCGGTTGAAAACCTGCACAAAGCCTGTCCCGAAAATCTCGGAGATTGGTATTTTACAGGAGATTATCCAACCAACGGAGGAAACAGAGTAGTCAATCAGGCATTTATCAATTTCTACGAAGGAAACAACGATAAGAGAGCTTACTAATTATTACCTCTTTTTCAACGACTCAATCATCTCGTCCTTTTCCAGTAAACCCAAGCTATTAAAGAAATGTCGGGTAAGTGTCGGGTATAATTACCACTAAATAATTGTGCTGAAAAAAGGCTCGTTGTAGTATTGCGAAAAATTTTTAATTTTAGCATTATGAAACAACCAGAATTAGGAAAGAAAATTTCCGAACTACGAAAAGAAAAAGGACTTACTCAAGAGGAGTTAGTCGAATTGTGTAACGTAAACGTCCGAACGATTCAGAGAATTGAGTCGGGAGAAGTTACTCCAAGAAGCTATACGCTTAAAACCATTCTCAAAGCATTGAATTCCGATTTTGACGAAATCAAATTTGATGTAGAAAACAGTATTAGTGTTTCCAAAAGCAATTTATCCATAATTAAATGGGCTTTTTGGATAGGAATAATATACGTTTTGGTCGATTCGTTCAATATATTTTTGACCACAATTATAGATTTTGACCTTCAATCTAAAATTGATTTTTCTGTTACAAAACCACTTTTTGTATTTGTTCAGATTTTGTCTGCTATTTGTGCTATTGGCTTTTATTTTGGTTTTTTTACAATCGGAAAAGTGCTTAAAAACTCTATTTTAAAAGTTAGTTCTTTACTTTTTGGAATAGTCGCAACATTGATGTATTTGATTTCCGCTTTTTTATACAATCCTGATGAATTCACCTCTATATATTTTGGAATAACAATAGCTGTTTTTTATGGAGCTGTCGGAATTCCTTTCGGAATCGGAATTTTAAAATTACAAAAACATTTAGGACAATATACAACTGTTACAGGAATCTTCACAATTATTCTGTATGCAACAATGTTCACTATAATTTTAGCTTTTATCAGCTTGTTTCTATGGTTACCTGTAATGATTCTGCAACTTATTCTTTTGTATAAAATTAGGGAATACCTGCAAAACAGATAACAAAAAAGCTGTCGAAAATTCGACAGCTTTTTTGTTTTTTATCCTTTTCTTTCCAACAAAACCACATTTTCCACGTGATGTGTTTGAGGAAACATGTCCACAGGGCGAACTCTCGTTACTTTGTACATTTCGTCCATAAGTGCCAAATCTCGTGCCTGTGTAGCTGAATTACAACTTACATAAACCACTTTTTTGGGAGCAATTTTCAGAATTTGTTCCACTACATCTTTGTGCATTCCATCACGAGGAGGGTCAGTAATAATTACGTCTGGAATTCCGTGCGTTGCGATAAATTCTTCGTTAAAAACGTCTTTCATATCTCCTACAAAAAATTCGCAATTCGTGATGTTGTTTCGTTTAGCATTGATTTTTGCATCTTTGATAGCATCAGGAACAGCCTCCACTCCTACTACTTTTCTCGCTTTTTTGGAAACAAATTGAGCGATTGTTCCCGTTCCGGTATATAAATCATAAACCAATTCATCTCCCGAAAGTCCTGCAAATTCTCTTGTGATTTTATACAATTCGTAAGCCTGTTCCGAGTTAGTCTGATAAAATGACTTTGCGTTGATAGAGAAAGCTAAGCCTTCCATTTCTTCCAAAATATAATCCCGTCCTTTGTAGAGAATTACATTTTGGTCATAAATAGTATCGTTGAGTTTACTATTTACAACATATTGCAACGAAGTAATTTCAGGAAAACGTTCTGAAAGAAAATCCAAAAGTAATTCTCTTTTTTCTTTATCGTCTTCAAAAAACTGAATAAGCACCATTATTTCTCCGATTGAAGTAGTGCGAATCATCAGAGTTCTCAAAAGTCCGTGATGATTTCTTGCGTTGAAAAACGTAAGATTATTTTCGTTTGCAAAACGTTTGATTTCGTTGCGGATTTCGTTTGACGGGTCTTGCTGTAAATGGCATTTTTCGATATCTAAAATCTTATCCCACATTTTCGGAATATGGAATCCGAGTGCATTTCCTCTGTCGATGTTTTCGTTTTGGGCAATTTCTTTTTCGGTTATCCAACGGGAATCCGAAAAGGAAAATTCCATTTTATTCCGATAGAAAAACTGTTTTTCACTTCCTAAAATCGGTTCAAATTCGGGAAGTTCAATTTTTCCGAGACGTTTCAGATGATTATAGACTTCGTTGTTTTTGTAGAAAAGCTGTTTTTCGTACTTCATATTCTGCCATTTGCAACCTCCACAATCTCCGAAATGCTTGCAAACAGGCTCTGCCCTATCCTCCGAATATTTGTGAAAACGAATGGCTTTTCCTTCGAAGTAGGCTTTTCGTTTTTTGAATATCTTTACATCAACCACATCTCCCGGAACAACATTCGGAATAAAAATCACTTGCCCCTCGGGAGCTTTCGCAACCGAAACGCCTTTAGCTCCTGCATCTAAAATCTCTATGTTTTCAAAAACTATGTTTTCGCTTCTGTTTTTTCTTCCCATTTTTACTTAAAATAGTCTGCAAAAATACAGGTAAGAAAATGAAGAAACAATATAAATTTACTTTAAGAAACGAAACTAAAAAAACCTTAACCCCAAAACAAAAAAATATTTATTACTTTTGCCTTTACATTAAACACAAAACAACACAACAAAATGAGTCATAACATAAAACCGGGAGTTGCTACAGGAAAAGAAGTTCAAGAAATTTTCAACTATGCCAAACAGAAAGGATTTGCACTTCCTGCTGTGAATGTAGTAGGTTCGAGTTCAATAAACGGAGTTTTGGAAACAGCTGCAAAGCTCAAAGCACCCGTAATCATTCAGTTTTCTAACGGAGGAGCTGCTTTTAATGCAGGAAAAGGACTTTCTAACGAAAATCAGAGAGCTGCCATTGCAGGAGCAGTTGCAGGAGCAAAGCATATTCATACGTTAGCTGAACTCTACGGAGCAACTGTTATTTTGCATACCGACCATTGTGCCAAAAATTTATTACCTTGGATTGATGGACTTTTAGACGCAAGTGAGGAACATTTCAAACTAACGGGAAAACCTTTGTACAGCTCACATATGTTGGATTTATCCGAAGAACCGATTGAAGAAAACATCGAAATCTCTAAAAAATATTTGGAGCGAATGAGCAAAATGGGAATGACTCTCGAAATCGAATTGGGAATTACCGGAGGAGAAGAAGACGGAGTTGATAATTCAGATGTTGATAGCTCAAAATTATACACACAACCCGAAGAAGTAGCTTATGCTTATGAGGAACTGAAAAAAGTTTCTGACCAATTCACCATTGCAGCTGCTTTCGGAAATGTTCACGGAGTTTACAAACCGGGGAACGTAAAGCTAACTCCGGAAATCCTGAAAAACTCACAGGAATACGTACAACAAAAATTCGGGACAGGAAACAACCCGATTGATTTTGTGTTTCACGGAGGTTCAGGTTCAAGTCTTGAAGAAATCAGAGAGGCTATTTCGTATGGAGTGATAAAAATGAATATTGATACCGATTTGCAGTTTGCTTTTACGGAGGGAATCCGTGATTATATGAATTCTAAAATTGATTATTTAAGAACTCAAATCGGAAATCCCGAAGGAGCAGATGCTCCGAATAAAAAACACTACGACCCGAGAAAATGGGTGCGTGAGGGAGAAATAACATTCAACAAACGTTTGGAACAAGCGTTTGCTGATTTGAATAATGTAAATACACTTTAAATTTGTTTAAAGTTTAAAGTTCAAGGTTTATGTCATTGCGAGGAACGAAGCAATCTAACCTTAAACTTTAAACCTTAAACCTTAAACAAAAAATTATGTCTTGGTTTAAAAGAACAGAAAAAGGAATTCAGACTCCAACAGAAGAAAAAAGGGACGTTCCCAAAGGATTATGGTATAAATCTCCAACAGGAAAAGTTGTAGATTCGGAAGAATTGGCAAAGAATTTTTATGTAAGTCCCGAAGATGATTACCACGTACGAATCGGAAGTAAGGAATATTTTGAGATTTTGTTTGACAACAACGAATTTCAAGAACTTAATGCGAATGTAACTTCAAAAGACCCGTTGAAATTTGTAGATACCAAAAAATATTCGGACAGACTAAAAGAAGTTACAGCCAAAACAAAGCTGAAAGATGCTGTCCGTACGGCTGTCGGAAAATCAAAAGGAAAAGATTTGGTTGTGGCTTGTATGGATTTCGGATTTATTGGAGGCTCAATGGGGTCTGTTGTGGGAGAAAAAATTTCGAGAGCGATTGAATATTCCATTCAGAACAAAGTTCCGTTTGTGATGATTTCCAAATCGGGAGGAGCGAGAATGATGGAGGCTGCTTTTTCGCTTATGCAAATGGCAAAAACTTCGGTTAAATTGGCACAATTAGCAGAGGCACAAGTTCCGTATATTTCGCTTTGTACCGACCCAACAACAGGAGGAACAACAGCTTCGTATGCAATGTTGGGGGATATTAATATTTCCGAGCCGGGAGCTTTGATTGGATTTGCAGGACCTCGTGTAGTAAAAGACACCACAGGAAAAGAATTACCCGAAGGTTTCCAAACGGCAGAGTTCGTTTTGGAGCACGGTTTCTTGGATTTTATCACACACAGAAAAGACCTTAAAAACAAAATCAACTTGTATATTGATTTGATTTTGAATCAGGAAATCAGATGATTTTACGCGTAAAAAGTTAAGTTTGTTTTTTGTGTTAAATTATTTTATTTATCTTCGCTACCAAGTTTAACATTAAAATAACAAAAAAAATGAAAAAAGTAATTTACTTATTTGTGTCGGTATTGTTTGCAGGAGCAACTTTTGTTTCTTGTAGTAGTGATGACAACAACGGAGGTTCAAGTTCATCAATCGTTGGTAGCTGGGAATTTTATCAGGAAGGATACTCTATCGGTAGTCAAGAGGTTGTTTTAGGGGATTATGAACACACAGAAGGATGTTCTAAAGATTATATTCAGTTTAGAGCAGACGGAACAGCAACAGATCATTATTTTTATGGAACCACTTGTGAAGAAGAAACTGATGATGCGGCTTATACAACTTCAGGAAATAACATTACAGTAACATACCAAGGTGATGAAGGAGAAGAGGTTGTTTCAGGAACTTACGAAATCAATTCTAATATTTTAACAATCAGACTTTCCGAAACATATATGGGAGTTACATATAATGTTGTAAGTGTTCTTAAAAGAAAATAACAAAAAATTATATCTTTTGTATTGAAGCTCCTTTTTTTAAGGAGCTTTTTTTATATTTGAAAAAAAGTAATAAAATGTCCAAAATATTAATAGTAGAAGACGAGGCAACAATCCGCAGGGTATTGGTTAAAATCCTTTTGGAAGAAGACGAAAACTATCAGATTGAGGAGGCAACTGACGGATTGGAGGCTTTAGAAAAAATCAAAAAAGAAGATTTTGATTTGGTTTTATGTGATATAAAAATGCCGAAATTTGACGGAGTTGAAGTTTTGGAAGCTACCAAAAAAATCAAACCCGAAACGCCTTTTATAATGATTTCAGGTCACGGAGATTTGGAAACAGCTGTCAATTCGATGCGTTTGGGAGCTTTTGATTATATCTCTAAACCACCTGATTTGAATCGTTTGCTTACGGCTGTCCGCAATGCTTTGGACAAAAAACAACTGATTGTTGAGAATAAAATCCTCAAAAAGAAAGTAAGCAAAAACTACGAAATGATTGGAGAAAGCGGAGCTATTTCTCATATTCGTGATATTATCGAAAAAGTAGCTCCAACCGATGCAAGGGTTTTGATTACAGGCTCTAACGGAACAGGAAAAGAATTGGTTGCTCATTGGCTACACGAAAAAAGCGAACGTTCGTCTGCTCCTTTTGTGGAGGTAAATTGTGCTGCCATTCCGTCCGAACTTATTGAAAGTGAGCTTTTCGGACACGTGAAAGGAGCTTTTACTTCGGCTGTTAAAGACCGTGCAGGAAAATTTGAAGCAGCTCACAACGGAACAATTTTTTTGGACGAAATCGGAGATATGACACTTCCTGCACAGGCAAAAGTACTTCGTGCTTTACAGGAAAATACCATTTCGAGAGTGGGTGCAGACAAGGATATTAAAGTGAATGTCCGTGTTTTGGCTGCTACAAATAAGGATTTGAAAAAAGAAATTGCCGAAGGTCGTTTCAGAGAAGATTTATATCACAGATTAGCTGTAATTCTGATTCAGGTTCCTGCACTTAACGACAGACGTGATGATATTCCGCTTTTGATAGAGCATTTTTCGGAAAAAATCGCATCAGAACAAGGAAGTGCCAAAAAGAAATTTTCTGATAAAGCCATTGATTTACTCAAAGAATACGATTGGACAGGAAATATCCGGGAACTCCGAAATGTGGTTGAACGACTAATTATTCTGGGAGGTGCTGAAATCTCGGAAGATGATGTGAGGTTGTTTGCGAATAAATAGTTTTATTGAAAAAATATTTATTCTAAAAATCGAATTATGCTTAGTATCATATTTCTTTCTGTATTATTGCTGGTTATTTTTGTTAATTACCTTATAATCAGCCAAAAATACAGGTTTTCTGTTGGTTTTTTGACTTCGATTTTGTTTTTTATAAATTCAATTTGTGTAATATTTCTGATAACTTATTTTTCAAATGTTATAGCCATTGAAAATGATATATCATTTTCTTCAGATTTAAATAAGCTGATTGACCTTAATTTAATAATGGATAGGTTTAGAAACACTTTGATTACGGTTTGTTTAGCCTTTTTATCGTATGGATTATATACAGAATACTCACGAGCTAAAAACAGGCTGTTTTTAGTTTTGTTTTTTATCTTTTTTGCACTCTCTTTATTGAGCATTGTATTATCATTTATAGCAGGACTTTTTATAATTTAAAACCTGTTTATAACCTAATCCCAATCGAAAATTCCAAAGCATCGGCTTTTGCTATATGGGTTTTGAGGAAAATCCCTCCAAAAATGGTATTTGAAAAATAATATTTCAATCCTAATCTTTGGTATATAGCAACATCGTCATTAAACGGAGCGTACACATAATATCCGAATTGCCCCTCGACAGAAAGCTGGTTTAAAAACATTTCGTATCCTGCAAAAACTCCGATTCGCTTGTAGTCTTCATCTCCCTTGGCATCAAATTCAGGATAAGCAACCGAAAGATAATGAATATGCTCTTTCAGATATTGCATCAAAAACAAATCTGCTCCAAGCTGAAAAGCACTTTGTTTGGAAATCCGTTTGTCTGCATATCCCGAAAAAACATAAAACGGATATTGCTTTGAACCCACTACTGCACTCGAATTGATTCCGCTTCGGAAAGCGAAATTATATTTTATTTTCTCGGAAAAATCTTCTTTTTCGTGACGAATATATTCAGGATTTTCGGAATCAAAGTCATAATTCAACCCCAAATTAAAAGCAATGGTATTTGTGCTTGTATTCGGAGCTTTCATTCGTGCATTGGAATAATGATGTAACGAAATTCCCGTCTGAAAACCGAATCCTTTGTAAATATTTTGCTTTTTGTAATTGAGCATAAAATAAGTCGAAGGCATAAAATGTGTTCCGTAAGCAACATTCCGAAAGTTGGTTTCTTTGTCGTACGGATTGGTGTTATAAGTAACTCCTTGTGCTACTCTCAAAGCCAAATTCCGATTCAGAAAATAAAATGTCAAATGTCCGTACAACGAATATTGCTCTCCCAAAACCTCGTTTTTCATATCCTGATAAGTAGCAGAAATTCCGTAATCAGGATAATTATAAAGAGATTCCCACTCTTTTTCTCCGAAAGTCTGTTTGTTCAGTGTGAGAATCATTCCCTCCGGATGTCCTTTGATAAGGTGCTTTATGGTAGAGCGATGTTCCATTATATTTCCGTAAAAATAATCTGCCTCCAAGCTAAAATGATTTTGAGAGAAAGTTTTGAGAGAAAAGAAAAAAGAAAAAAGAAAAAAGAGAAAAGAAAAGTTCGAAACTCGAAGTCCGAAGTCCGAAGATTTGAAAGTTTTACCTATAATTTGTAATTCGTAATTCATAATTCATAATTCGTAATTCTGAAATTGATAAATTTCATTCGGAGTTACACAAAAATCCAAAGGAATATCCGAGTCTGAAACATCATCAATTTCTTCTTCCGCTTCAAAAAAAGAAAGTCCGATTTTTATCACATCAGTTTTACATTCGTTAAGAAAATTATCATAAAAACCTTTTCCGTACCCTACCCTGTTTCCTTTTTTGTCATAAGCCAAAAGTGGCACAAAAACCACATCAATTTTGTTGGACGGAACTTCAATTCCGTCAATAGGTTCGGGAATATTAAAAGCACTTTTTTTGATTTTAGTATTCTCGGTAAGCAAAAAATGAATCATCTTTCGTCCTTCAAAAACCGTTTTAGAAATGACAACTTCCTTGTCTTTTCCCATTAAGATTTGAAGAATATATTCTGTGTTAATTTCGTTTAATTCCTCAATAGTAAGGAACAAATGGAAATAGGTTTTGTCCCAAACCTCAAGCGAAAGCAACTGATTGGCAATTGCTATACTTCGTTCTTCTTTTTCGTTTTCGGTCAAAAAACCACGAAGTTTTTTGTAATAAATCCGAAGTTGTTTTTTATCCATTTTTTAATTCCTATTTTTGCAGGGTTAAAAATAAGAAAATGTCCTTAAAAAAAGCTTGGTTACTGATAATTTTGATTCTGATTATTGACCAATGGTCAAAAATTTACATAAAAACGAATTTTGTTTATGATGAAGCCTATAAAGTTTTTGGGTTAGATTGGTTTCAGATTAAATTCGTAGAAAATGACGGAATGGCTTTCGGAATGACCTTACCAACCCAATACGGAAAGTTGATTCTGACACTTTTCAGAATCGGAGTAGTAATCGGAATAGCCTATTGGCTTTGGGACAGCTTCCGAAAAAATGCGTCAAATTATCTCACAGTTGCCATTGCCTGTATCATTGCAGGAGCTTTAGGAAACATTATTGATTCGGTTTTTTACGGAGTTATTTTTGACCATTCCTACGGACAGGTAGCAACTCTTTTTGCGGATAATCCTTACGGAACTTGGTTTCACGGATATGTAGTGGATATGTTTTATTTTCCCTTGTTTAAAATTCCTCTTTCGGAAGGTAAATACTATCAGTTTTTTAATGCAATTTTTAATGTGGCTGATGTGGCTATCAGTACAGGAGTGGGAATTCTGATTGTCTTCAACAAACGGGCTTTCGGGAAAAAGGTTAATGAGTGATGATTATTGGTTAATGGTTGTTCTCGATACCTGTCTGCCACAGGCAGGCAAGATAATTCTTCACTTCGTTACAAATTATTTTTACTCGAACTGACGTATTGCTTATTGCCAATCACCTCGCAAACCCATTCCAAAAAGTGTTCGTCTTCTTCTGTAAATGGGTCTAATGTTTCGGAATCAATATCAATTTGCCCGATATTTTTTCCGTTTACAAAAATAGGAATGACAATTTCTGATTTTACAGTCAAACTACAAGCAATATAATTGTTCTGTGCTTTCACATCAGGAACTACAAAATTTTGGTTAGACAGGGCAACTTGTCCGCAAATTCCTTTCCCGAACGGAATTGTGGTGTGGTCTGTCGGAGTGCCTGAATATTGAGCCAATTCCAAAACTTTTTCGCTTTCATTATGAAAATAAAAACCAACCCAATCGTAATGCGAAACCTCTTTGCGGAGCAAATCGCAAATGTTTTGTAATTTTTCTTCTTTAGAAGTGTTACGGTCTGATATGATGTCGCTTATTTTCGGTTTTAGTATTTCAAACATTTTATTAAGAGTCTGTTTAAATTTGTTTTCCAAGAGATGTATAGGTTTTTTTGAGCGAAAAAGGCATAAAAGAACTGTCTAAAATAATTTTAAACAGATTCTAAGTGTTGATACGGCAAAATTAACAAACATTTACTGATGTATTAGTATAACTTTTAGAGAATTGGAAATACATTTACCAAAAAACAATTTTATGCAAAAAAAACTACCCCTACTCTTTCTTCTCTTTTTTAGCTTTTCAGTTTTTTCGCAGGAAAAAATTGCAAAAGGAAAAGTGATTATCAATGCTGCTCTTCACAATGTTAAAGTCGAAAATATCAATCGGGAAATAAGTGTCCGTACTGATGAAAACGGAGGTTTTAGCATCATTGCAAGTGAGGGAGAAGTACTTGTTTTTTCTGGGCTAAACATCAACAGAAAAGTGTTTTTTCTCAAAAAAGAACACTTTGAAAATCCTTTTGAAATAGACCTCAAAACAACGGACATCGAAATTGAAGAAGTCGAAGTCGGAAAACAAATTGACTTGGGTTTTGGAGGAAAAAAACTCACTCCGGCCGAAAGAAGATTGCAAACAGCAACAGATACAAATCTTCAATATTCTGTAATAATCCCCACTCTCCGATTTAGTATAGATCCCTTACTGAACAGAATGTCCGGAAAGACAAAAAGACTCAAAAAACTACTTGAAATGGAACAGCAAGAACGAATGTTTTTAGAGCTTGATTATTATTTTGATGAAGATTTTTATGTACATTCGCTTGGATTAAAACCTGAAAACATCAATGATTTTAAATATTTTTTGATTGAAGATTTTAAGTTTCAAAATGTTTTAAAACACGGAAACGAAAACAACATTATCATAGAAACAATCAAAATGTATGAATCCTACCAAAAAATAAAAACCGATGAGGATTAAAACGTTACTTTTCTGCTTACTGCCTGTTTTCTGTTTTTGTCAGGAAAAAAATTTTAGTGGAAAAATAGAAACAGGGGCTTTGCTTGCTAATGTTTTGGTTGTAAATCTCACCAACGAAACCGAAACCCGAACAGACGGATTCGGGAGATTTTCCATCAAGGCAGAAGCAAGAGATTTACTTGTCTTTTCGGGAGAATTTATCCGAAGAAAACGCTTTTTGGTTGAAGAAGAACACTTCGGAAAAGAAAATATAATTCCGTTGGAAGTTCAAGATATTGAAATTGAAGCCGTTACTATCGAACGATTTGATATCAATCCCGAAGATTTAGGGCTTGTTCCCAAAGGTCAGAAACGATATACTCCGACAGAAAAACGACTTTTTACAGCTCTTGATGAAGAACATTTAGGAGCTTTAATCAACTGGATTACGGGAAAAACCAGAATACTGAAAATATTAGTCGAAATGGAGCGGGAAGACCAAAAAGTTGCCTATTTGTCTAATCTTTTTGAAGATGATTTTTTTACGGAAAGACTCAAAATAGAACCTGATAATGTAATGGAATTCAAGTATTTTGCCGTTCATTTTATCGAGAAAGAAATCGGAAATAACTTGCCTGAAAAATATTTGTTGAACAATAATATAAGCTATTTAAAAAGCCTTTCCAAAGGAGAAACCGAATTGATTCTGATTACCTTAGCCGAAAAATATTTGGAATTAAAAAACGAAAGTACAACCGATGAAAAATAACATTTTGATATGGCTTTTGTTTCCGATATTCTGTTTTTCTCAAGAAAAAAATTTTAGGGGAAAAATAGAAACAGGGGCTTTGCTTGCTAATGTTTTGGTTGTAAATCTCACCAACCAAACCGAAACCCGAACAGACGGATTTGGGAGGTTTTCCATCAAGGCAGAAGAAGGAGATTTACTTGTTTTTTCGGGAGAATTTGTCCGAAGAAAACGCTTTTTGATTGAAGAAGAACACTTCGGAAAAGAACATATAATTCCACTCGAAGTTCAGGATATTGAAATTGAAGCAGTTACCATCGAACGATTTGACATCAATCCCGAAGATTTAGGACTTGTTCCCGAAGGACAAAAACGATATACCCCTGCAGAAAGACGACTCCGAACAGCCACGAACTGGTCTCCCGAATTAGGAGTAGGAACAATGCCGGGAGTGAGCTTCAGCATTGACCCGATTATAAATGCCATAACGGGAAAAACCAAAATACTTAAAAACTTGGTCGAAATGGAACGGGAAGGCATCAGAGTATCTTATTTGTCAGACGTTTTTAATGATGATTATTTTACGGAAAAACTCGAAATTCATGCTGATAATGTTACGGAGTTCAAATATTTCGCCCTGTACAAAATACTGAAAAATATTCCCCAAAAACACAGGACAAACTACATCAAAAGACTTTCTAAAAATGATTGGGAGTTGTTTTTGATTCCGTTAGCAACCAAATACCTTGCTCTCAAGAGTGAAGACAAATAAAAAAGCCCTGATTTTCAGGGCTTTTTTATCTTGAGCGGAAGACGAGGGTCGAACTCGCGACATTCAGCTTGGAAGGCTGACGCTCTACCAACTGAGCTACTTCCGCTTTTGTGAGTGCAAATATAATACGCTTTTCAAATATAATCCAAATATTTTTTGAAAATTTTTTACACTTTTCTTGTATTCGAATAAAAATCAGCTATTTATGACTGATTAAAGTAAAAATATATCATCAGAATATCTATAATAAAATAAATATTTCCGATATTTGTGGAATTATGGATACGATTTGGACAGATTTATTACCGCATCTGAAGTTTCTTATTAAGAGAAATCCTGAGTGAATCAGTTAAAACCTGACTTTCACAAGATGTTTAATTATAAAAAATTAAAATTATGCCTTTTTATCATAAATTAGGAAAAATTCCACACAAAAGACACATACAATTCCGTAAGGAAGACGGAAGCTTGTATTACGAACAGCTTTTTGGAACAGTTGGTTTTGACGGAATGTCAACCAATTCTTACCACGAACATCGTCCGACACAGGTAAAAGAAATCCGTAAACAATATAGTGTTGCCCCAAAAATTGCGAAAGAAAACAACATTCAGTCATATCGGTTAAGAGGATTTGAGGTTAAACCTGAAAATGATTTTTTAGAAAGTCGAAAAATCGTGCTGACCAATAGTGATTGTCATATTGCATTGGCTGCTCCGAAAGAATCAATGAAAGATTATTTCTATAAAAATACAGATTCTGACGAAGTAATTTTCATTCACAAAGGAACGGGAAAACTACGTACTTTTTTAGGGAATCTCGATTTCAAATACGGAGATTATTTGGTTATTCCCAGGGGAATGATTTACCAAATGGAATTCGACACACAAGACAATCGTTTGTTTATTGTGGAATCGAAACGTCCTGTTTACACTCCGAAACGATACCGAAATTGGTTCGGACAGCTGCTGGAACACACGCCTTTTTGCGAAAGAGATATCCGTCAGCCACAGGAATTGGAAACGTATGACGAAAAAGGCGATTTTGTAATTAAAGTAAAAAAGAAAGACGAAATTTTCGAAATGATCTATGCGACACATCCGTTTGATGTAGTCGGATATGACGGATTTAACTATCCGTATGCCCTTTCGATTCACGATTTCGAGCCGATTACGGGAAGAATCCATCAACCACCTCCGGTACATCAAACATTCGAAACCGATGCGTTTGTGATTTGTTCGTTTGTTCCGAGATTGTACGATTACCATCCGCTTTCGATTCCTGCTCCTTACAACCACAGCAATATTGACTCTGATGAGGTTTTGTATTATGTGGACGGAGATTTTATGAGCAGAAACGACATCGAGGCCGGACATATTTCGTTGCACCCTGCGGGAATTCCTCACGGACCGCACCCGGGAGCTTATGAGAGAAGTATCGGAAAATTAGACACACAGGAATTAGCTGTTATGGTGGATACGTTCAAACCGCTTATGGTTACGGAAGAAGCGATGAAAGTGGCAGATGACAAATATTTCCAATCTTGGTTAGAATAATATATGAATCAAAATAAATTACCAGCAGACCCGTCTGCAACCATACTCGGAATTATTGCTCTTGTTATAGCGATTACTTTAGGTTGTTGCGGACTATCAGCAATAGGGCTTATCTTGTCTATAATAGGTTTAGTAACGGCAAACAGCAGTTTAAGAGAATACGCTTTAAACCCTGAAAATTATCTTCTGAGTAGTAGGTCAAATGTAAACACAGCTCGTATATTAAACATTATTGCATTAGTATTAAACTCTTTGATTACTTTGGTTTTTATAGCTTACTTTGTAATTTATGGTGCTTTTATGCACACCATTTTTAATCAGGTAAGAGATATACAGAATTGGGAAGAAGAAGAATACTACGATGATGGATATTATTATGACGATTCAGAAGACAGCCTTTTTATCGAAGAAGAAAGTGATTCGTTATATTACTATGAAGATAGTATTTAGATAGAAAAAAACAGAATAAAGATTTTTAAAACAACAAAAAACAGAAATAAAATGAAACAAGAATTAAAATCAGTAGAATTCGGATTGGAAAAAATATTTGAAGGGGCACAGGATTTTCTTCCGATTTTAGGAACAGATTATGTAGAATTTTACGTAGGAAATGCAAAACAATCCGCTCACTATTACAAAACTGCCTTCGGATTTCAGTCAGAAGCCTATGCAGGATTAGAAACAGGTCTGAAAGACAGAGCTTCGTATGTGATAAAACAGGATAAAATCCGTTTGGTTTTGACAACCGCTCTTAATTCGCAATCTCCAATCGGAGAACACGTAAAAAAACACGGAGACGGAGTAAAAGTTGTTGCTCTTTGGGTTGAAGATGCCAGAAGTGCATTTGCGGAAACAACAAAAAGAGGAGCAAAATCTTTTATGGAACCAACGGTTACTTCTGATGAAAACGGAGAAGTAATACAAGCAGGAATCTATGCTTATGGAGAAACGGTTTTTATGTTTACCGAACGCAAAAATTACAACGGACTCTTTATGCCGGGTTATGTAAAATGGGAATCAGATTACAAACCAACTCCTACAGGATTGAAATACATTGACCATATGGTAGGAAACGTAGGTTGGAATCAGATGAATGTTTGGGTAAAATGGTTTGAGGATATAATGGGATTCGTAAACTTCTTATCGTTTGACGACAAACAGATTACCACAGAATATTCTGCCCTAATGTCAAAAGTAATGGCAAACGGAAACGGAAGAATTAAATTCCCGATTAACGAACCGGCTGAAGGAATGAAAAGGTCTCAAATTGAGGAATATTTGGATTTCTACGAAGGAGAGGGAGTACAACATATTGCAGTAGCAACCGATGATATTATCAAAACGGTTTCGGAATTGAAATCTCGTGGAGTAGAATTTTTATCCATTCCTCCACAAGCCTACTACGATGCAATTCCTGAAAGATTGAAAGACCATATGCACAGGTTTAAAGAAGACGTAAAAGAACTTCAAAAACTCGGAATTATGATTGATGCAGATGATGAAGGATATTTATTGCAAATCTTTACCAAACCTGTTGAAGACAGACCAACATTATTCTACGAAATCATTCAAAGAATGGGAGCAAGAGGATTCGGTGCAGGAAATTTCAAAGCTCTTTTTGAATCTATCGAAAGAGAACAAGAGAAAAGAGGAACTTTATAAGGTCATTCTTTAAGAATTTTTTAAAAGAACAGCTGTTTTTGAGCTTCCAAATATGAAATTTGTGTTAAATCTTATTTTTTAGTGAGAATTTTTCAAAAACAGTTGTATCTTTGCCCTGAAATTTGTTTGTGTAAAGTAGTTTTTTTACATAGTTAAGTTTTGGTTGGTTAATAATGAAAAGACTCCGTTACTTGTTGGGAAGTGATGGAGTTTTTTTGTTGTACCCATTCAAACTTTTTTTCTATCTTTAGCTTTTTAATTTGCTAAAAATATGAAGAAGCCATTTTTTATTCTTTTTACCCTTATTTTTTCGGTAAGCATTCAAGCTCAAAATCATCGTTTTCAACAGCACGTTTCTTACAAAATGGATTTGGAAATGGATGTTAAAACCTTTCAATACAAAGGAAACCAACAAATTACATATACCAATAATTCTCCTGACACACTTCACAGAGTTTTCTATCATTTGTATAATAATGCTTTTCAACCGGGTAGCGAAATGGATATTCGTTTGCAAACGATTTCAGACCCTGACAGGAGAATGGTACGGACTTTTACTAAAGACAACAAAAAAATTACCGAAAGCAGAATCAAAGATTTAAAACCGAATCAAATCGGTTATCATAAAATTGCTAATTTCAAACAAGACGGAAAATCGTGCGAAATCTTTATCGAAGGAACAATTATGGAAGTAAAATTAGCTCAACCGATTTTACCCAACTCCAAAACGGTTTTTTCGTTAGATTTTGATTCGCAAGTTCCAGAGCAAATCAGACGTTCTGGTAGAAATTCGAGTGAGGGAGTGGCACTTTCGATGACACAATGGTATCCTAAATTAGCCAATTACGACTTTGAAGGTTGGCATACCGACCCGTATATCGGAAGGGAATTTTATGGAGCTTTCGGAGATTTTGACGTAAAAATCACTATCGACAAAAACTACACTATCGGAGGAACGGGATATTTGCAAAACAAAAACGAAATCGGACACGGATACCAGGACAAAGGTATTTTTGTCAACCATCCGAAAAAGACAAAAACCCTGACTTGGCATTTTGTAGCTCCGAATGTTCACGATTTTGCCTGGGGAGCAGATGATAATTACGTTCACGATATATTCATCGGAGAAAATGGAGTTGAATTGCATTTTTTCTACAAAAATGACGAAAAAATCAAAGAAAACTGGAAAGCCCTGCAACCTAAAACCAATGATTTATTGCGATTTTTTAACGAAAATGTCGGAGAATATCCGTACAAACAATATTCGATTATTCAGGGTGGAGATGGAGGAATGGAATATGCGATGTGTACGCTTATTACGGGAAACCGAAGTCTTCCGAGTCTGATTGGAGTAACGGCTCACGAATTGGCTCACGTTTGGTTCCAGGGGATTTTGGCTTTTAACGAATCAAAACATTACTGGATGGACGAAGGATTTACGACTTATATTTCTGATTTGGCTGTTTCGACCGTTATGGAAAAGAAATTACAGGAAGATGAAAATCCGTTTCAGTCGAATTACAACAACTATTATTATATGGCTCGTTCGGGAAAAGAGCAACCGCTTACCACTCACGCAGACCGTTACGAGCTAAATCAAATTCACGGAATTTCGGCTTATTCAAAAGGTGCGATTTTTCTGACACAATTAGGCTATTTAATCGGAAAAGAGAATTTAGACAAGACAATCAAGCGTTTTTATCACGATTTTAAATTTACACACCCGAATCCGAATGACTTTAAGCGAACAGCCGAAAAAGTTAGTGGAGCAAACCTCGATTGGTATTTAACCGATTGGACTCAAACCACAAATACCATAGATTACGGAATAAAATCTGTTGAGGAAAAAAACGGAAAAACAGAGGTTGCTTTGGAGAGAATCGGGCTAACTCCAATGCCTTTGGAAGTTGCAATTGCTTACGAAAACGGGAAAGTAGAATTATTATATATTCCTCTAAATCTGATGCGTTTCAGTAAACCAAACGAATATTCGGTTGAAAGAAAAACGCTTTCGACTTGGACTTGGTCGCACCCGACTTATACCTTTACGATTGATGCGGCTAAATCAAACATCAAAGCGATTGACATCAACCCGACCCAATTAATGGCTGATGTAAATTCGGATAATAATACTTATATTAAAGAGTGATGAAAATCAAAATCGAACATAACAAACAAACTTTTTCGGTTGATTTATCAAAACCGATTGATATTTCGATTCCTTTGTCTGATTCGGAAAACAATCCGATTGCTTGGTATCTGGATAAGCCGAAAATTGAGCCTGTCCGTTTTGATGATTGGGTTGGAAGTGTAAAAAACGGAAGCTCGACTAATTTTAATAACATCGAATTCAACCCACACGCACACGGAACACATACCGAATGTTTAGGACATATCACAAAGGAGTTTTACAGTATTAACCAAACCTTAAAAAACTTTTTCTTTTTGGCTGAAATTATTTCGGTTAAGCCTGAAAAACAGGGAGAAGATTGGGTTATTACGAGAGATTCCTTCACTTCGTTCGCAATGACGGACAATGGAGTTGAAGCCTTAATAATCCGAACACTTCCTAATTCAGAAGGAAAAAAATCAAAGAATTATTCGCATACGAATCCGCCTTATGTGAGTGAAGAAGCTACGCTTTTTTTGGCAGAAAAAGGAATCAAACATTTATTGATAGACTTACCAAGCGTGGACAAGGAAAAAGATGACGGAAAGCTCGTTTCCCACAAGACATTTTGGAATGTAAAAGACGTAAATAACGTGAATTCCGATGCACGATTTGAGGCTACGATTACCGAAATGATTTTCGTTCCCGATACTATAAAAGACGGATTGTATCTGTTAAACCTGCAAATTGCTTCGTTTGAAAATGATGCAAGTCCGAGTAAACCTGTTTTGTATCAATTGACTTGACAAATGTCATTTTCTGATTTTTAAAAAGTTTTGTATTTTTGCACTTTAAATTTCTAACCTTAAAATGTTTATAGCATGCAACTGTATAACACTTTGAGTGCGGAAGAAAGAAAACAACTTATTGAGGAGTCGGGCAGACAACGCTTGACCCTTTCTTTCTACGCTTATGCTCATATCGAAAACCCACAAGAATTTAGAGATAATCTTTTCAGAGTTTGGGATTCCCAAGAAGTTTTAGGACGAATTTATGTCGCTCACGAGGGAATCAATGCTCAACTTTCACTCCCGGCTGACCGTTTTGACGAGTTTAAAACCTATTTGGATACGTACGATTTTATGAACGGAATGCGTCTGAATATTGCTGTGGAGCAGGACGATTTATCGTTTTTGAAACTTACAGTAAAAGTTCGTCATAAAATTGTCGCAGACGGATTGGACGATGCTTCTTTTGACGTAACTAATAAAGGAATACACCTCAAGGCAAAAGAATTTAATTCCCTTTTAGAAGACCCAAATACGATTGTGGTGGATTTCAGAAACCACTACGAAAGCGAAGTCGGGCATTTTAAAGGAGCAATTACTCCCGATGTGGACACATTCAGAGAGTCATTACCTATTATTGAAGAGCAATTAACTGATTATAAGGAAGAAAAAAACCTGTTGATGTATTGTACGGGAGGAATCCGTTGCGAAAAAGCAAGTGCTTATTTCAAGCATAAAGGATTTAAAAACGTATATCAGCTTGAGGGAGGAATCATCGAATATGCAAGACAGGTAAAAGCCGAAAAGTTAGAAAGTAAATTCTTGGGGACAAACTTCGTTTTTGACCACAGATTAGGAGAAAGAATCACAGACGATATTATTGCAAGGTGTCACCAATGTGGAGAGCCTTGTGATACGCATACGAATTGTGCTAACGATTCGTGTCATCTGCTTTTCATTCAGTGTGAAAAATGTGCAGTAGCTATGGAGGGTTGTTGTTCCAACGAGTGTGTTGATGTGATTCATTTGCCTTTGGCTGAACAAATCGCTTTACGAAAAGGAAAAATGAACGGAAACAAGATTTTCAAAAAAGGAAAATCTCCTGCTTTGAAGTTCAAAACACTTCCGAGCGATGAGGTAATTGCAAAAGTTCAAGCTAAAAAGCAGGAGGAAAAGAAAAAAGCAATTCAAAAACAGCTTATCGGAAAAGCAACACATTATTATACAGCTTCCGGAATTTCGGAATTTACATTAAGCGGAAATATAGACAAAGGAGATATTCTGATGATTGCAGGACCAACAACAGGAGAGCAAAAAGTGGAAGATTACAAAATGGTAGTCAATAACGATTTCTCAGAAACAGCAGAATCGGGAGATAAAATCACAATCAAACTTCCGTACCGAACAAGGCTTTCGGATAAATTATATAAAATAACAGAATAAATTATTTTGGGAAAGATTTATTTAAAAAATATTCGCACGTTTTCGTATCACGGCTGTTTGGTGGAAGAAAGTAAAATCGGCTCGGATTACAGAGTAGATGTAACCATAAAAACTGATTTATCGAAATCGGCTCAATCTGATAAATTAGCTGATACGGTTGATTATGTTTTGCTAAATCAAATCGTAAAAAACGAAATGGCAATTCGTTCGGAACTTTTGGAAAATGTAGCACAACGCATTATAGACAAAATTTTTGCAGAAAGTCCGTCTGTTGCAAAGGTACAGGTTGAAGTATCAAAAATCAATCCTCCGATTGGAGGCGATGTCGAGGCAGTTACAATTATAATGAAACAAAAGCGAAAATAACTTTTTCGGAATATTAAAAATCTACATCTTTGCGTTACTTGAAAAATTTAAAATGCTCATTTACTATCTGTAAACTCCGCTTTTAAATTTTTCAAAAGCCTTAATCTGTGAATTTTTAGATATTCCTTTTGTTTGGTTGGGAAAAATGCTATATTTGCCCTCCAAATAGGTTTGGCATCTTGGCCGAGCGGCTAGGCACCGGTCTGCAAAACCGTATACAGCGGTTCGAATCCGCTAGATGCCTCAAACGAAAACGACCCTGATTTTATCAGGGTCGTTTGTTTTTTGACTAATTATTTTTTTCCGAAAAGACCTCCGAGAAGTCCTCCTAATCCTCCTGATTTTTTCTTGTTTCCCGAAATAGCAGTAATTACGTCGTTTACTCCTAATTGTCCGTCTCCGTCTTGGTCAAGCAATGAAGAAAGGATATTTCCTCCTGCAGAAGAACCGCTTGAGCTTCCTCCCATTAATCCTCCTAACAAATCTCCAAGGCCTCCTCCGTTGTTTACGTTTTTACTTTTAGACTCCTTTCCTAAGTATCCCATAATAATCGGGGCTAGCAAAGCAATTATTTTTGACGTATTTGCAGAAGAAACACCTGTTTTCTGACTAATAGCCGTTTCTACAGTGTTTTTTTTAGAACCCAGGATATGTCCTAAAATTCCATTTCCATCAGTTGTGTCTCCTGCTGATAAAAATCCTGAAAGATTGTCAAGAATACTTCCGTCGTGCTTGGACAATGCTCCCAGAATTCCTGCAGCACCTTGTTCAGATGACGCATTTTTTTGCAGCATTCCCATAAGAACAGGAGCAGCAGCACTCACAACCGAAGCAGTATCTTTTTCAGATGTTCCTGTTTGCTTTCCGATTCCGCTTATGATTTGTTTTCCTAAATCACTGTTTAATAATTCTGAAATGTTTGCCATGACAATAGTCTTTTAAATTTATTCTGCTAAATTATAGAATTGGTTTTATAAAATCTATTAAACAGCATCTTTTTTCACTATTTCAGCTTATCAGCAGGTGGATTGTAATCAGGCAACACTTAAAAGCTCTGCTTTGAAACCTTTACTTTTGACAATAGCAATTACTTCTTCTTCGGTAACGCCTTTTGAACTGACAGTAAGTATTTTATCCGAATTGTCGGTATCTACATTCCAATGACAGATACCTTCTGCATTATCCAAATCTGATTTTACTTTTGATACACAACCTCCACAGTTAAGGTTTGTTTTGAACTGAAATTCTTTATTTTCCATTTTTTGAAAATTTTAATTGTTATTTGATAGTGCAAAGTTCGGAAATAAGCCAAACTTCGTTGTTACACAATTTTGAGAATATGTTGTAAGATTTTTGGGGAAATGAAAAAGCCAAGTCTTTCAAAAACTTGGCTTGTGCGAAAAAATATCTGTTTTTTATTTTTCATCAGCTGACGGACCATAAAGTCCCGGAAGTGGAATATTGAGCATTCGCATATAAACGGTAAGCTGTCCACGATGATGAATGAGATGATTGGTAATAATAAATCGGAAAGCTCCTAATTTATGCACTTTTGTGAGAATGTGTTCCCCGACTTGTAACTGCCAATCGGTCAACCAATATTCATCGGTTTGTGCATTAACGAAGTCTATATTTTTCTGTAAATTTTCTTCGAGTTCTGCTTTTAGTTCTTCCAAAGTGGCTTCTTTTCTCGGTTGATAATCCGTTTGGAAGTCAAAAACATCTTTCGATGCAGCAAAATGCACCCAATTATGAAGTTCCACAATATGCGATGCTAATTGCCCTAAAGTCATTGACTTTTGGTGTGGTTTGTAATTCCAATGCTCATTCGTAAGTCTGTCCAAAACTCTTTTGGTGTTTTGGGTTTCGTGTTTTATTTCTGCTATAATTCCGTCTTTTATGCTCATAATTTTATAAAATTAAAAAGGTAAATTTACGACTTATTTCAAGTATCTTATAAATTTAAACAAAAACTTCGAACTTAAATCTTCTTCCATTTCAATCTTAAACTGTTGCTCACCACACTTACAGAACTCAGTGCCATGGCAGCTCCTGCCCACATCGGGTCGAGCATGAATCCGTTGATTGGATAAAGAATTCCTGCTGCAATTGGAATTCCGATAACGTTATAAATAAAAGCCCAAAACAGGTTTTGTTTAATGGTATTCGAAGTGAATTTCGACAAGTGAATCGCTTTTGGAATCTTGGTCAAATCAGACGAAATAATGGTCATTTTGGCAATATCCATGGCAATATCACTTCCTTTTCCCATTGCAATGCTTACATCAGCTTGAGCTAGTGCATTACTGTCGTTAATTCCGTCTCCTACCATGGCTACAACTTCTCCTTGACTTTGCAATTCTTTTACGAAATCCGCCTTTTCAGAGGGTAAAACTTCTGCTTTGAACTCGTCAATATTCATTTGCTCTGCTACTGATTTTGCCGTTTGATGATTATCTCCCGTAAGCATATAGACTTTGATGTTGTCTTTGTGAAGTTCTTCGATAGCTTTTTTAGAGCTTTCTTTGACTTTATCAGTAATAGCGATTATAGCTAAAATCTGTGTTTCATCCGTAAATAACACCACCGTTTGAGCTTTATTCAGTCGTTGGTCAATTTCGGTTTGAATGGCATCCGAAATCAAAATTCCTTTATTGGCAATTAACGTAGGATTTCCGATAAAGTAATTCTGGTTGTTATAAATTCCTTGAATTCCCTGACCTGAAATGTTTTCAATGGTTATATTTTCGACAAACGAACTTTCATTTTTTAGATGATTTACAATCGCATCAGCCAACGGATGTTCAGATGATTTTTCAATACTGAATAAGATATTTTGAAGCTCATCGGTTTTATCTATTATCCATTTCAAATCTGTTACCGATGGTTTTCCTTCGGTAATCGTTCCGGTTTTATCGAGAATTACTGCATTTATTTTTTTGGCTACTTCCAGACTTTCCGCGTCTTTAATCAGAATTCCTTGTTCGGCTCCTTTCCCGATTCCGACCATAATAGCAGTTGGGGTAGCTAATCCTAAAGCACACGGACAAGCAATAACCAATACGGTTACAAAAGCAATCAATCCTTGCGTAAAAGCATTGTCTCCGCCTAAAATCATCCACAAAATAAAGCTCAAAACAGCAATCCCGATGACAACGGGCACAAAAATAGCTGCAATTTTATCCACTAATTTCTGAACGGGAGCTTTGCTTCCTTGAGCTTGCTCGACCATTCTAATAATTTGAGCCAAAACGGTATCGCTCCCTACTTTTTCAGCTCGAAACCTAAAGCTTCCTTTTTGATTGATGGTTCCGGCAAAAACTTTTCCGCCTTTTTCTTTATGAACAGCCACAGGTTCTCCGCTAATCATACTTTCGTCCACATACGAACTTCCGCTTGTAACCTCTCCGTCCACGGCAATGCGTTCTCCGGGTTTTACCAAAACGGTATCTCCCAAATTAACTTCCGAAACAGGGATTTCTCGTTCGGAATTCCCTTCAATAATCGTAATGGTCTTGGGTTGGATTCCCATCAGTTTTTTAATGGCTGAACTCGTATTTCCTTTGGCTTTTTCTTCTAATAATTTACCCAGAAGAATAAAAGCAATCACGATTCCTGCCGCTTCAAAATATACGTGAGGATGAATGCCTTTGGAGTGTAAAACTTGTGGGAATAAAGTCACAAAAACACTGTATAGATAAGCCGTTCCGGTACTGACAGCCACCAGCGTATCCATATTAGCTGATTTGTGTTTGAGCTGCTTCCAAGCTCCTACAAAAAACTGCTTTCCGAAATAAAACAACATCGGAGTAGACAAAAACCACATGATCCAGTTGGCATAAGGCATATCCATAAAAAACATTCCGATAACAAAGAGCGGAACCCCAAAAATCATCGCTCCGATGACTCTTTTTTGTAGTTTTTTGTAGTTGTCTTCTTTGATTTGCTCTAACGATTCTTTTGCTTTGTCCGATTCGTCGATAATCAAATCATATCCTGCCGATTGAACAGCTTGTTTGAGTTTTTCGGAAGAAGTAAGCGAAGGAATAAATTCTATTTTAGCTGTTGTATTAGCATAGTTTACCTCTGCATTTACTACTCCAACCTGATTTTTAAGCACGGCTTCGGTACTTCCCGCACACGAAGCACACGAAAGATTCGTAACGGGATAAGTTTTTATAATTGTCGATTCTGAAGCCATAATCTCGTAACATTTATCTTTACAAAATTACGTCATATCCTTTATAGAATTTTGAGAATAAGTTATAAGATTACAACTTGTTGATAGGAAGGCGGTTTTTATTTTTTTTGAATTCGGTAGGTGACATTCCTGTAGTTTTTTTGAATTGCGAACTCAAATGTGCCACGCTCGAATACTGCATTTTTTCGGCTATTTCTTTAAGTAAAAGCTCGTCATAACTGATGAGCTCTTTGGTGCGTTCTATTTTTTGCAGGATAAAATATTTTTCGATTGAAGTATTTTCTTCCTCTGAAAAAACAGCAGCTAAATAACCGTATTCCAATCCGAGTTTTGAGCTTAAATAATCGGATAAATTTTCAGACAAACGGATTCCATTTGGGTTAAAAACCAAGGCGGTAATTTCGTTTTTTATTTTTTCGGAAATTTGGGATTTTCGAGTTTCGATGATTTCGAAGCCAAATTCATTGAGTTTGTTTTCAATAGTGTGTTTTTGCTTTTCTCCAATAGAATTAAGAAGAGTAACTTCACCCAAAGCTACTTCAGCAACGGGAATTTCACTCTTCTCAAAAACATCTTTTACCACCATTATACAACGGTCGCAAACCATGTTTTTGATTTTGAGCGTTTTTTCCATTTTTATTTTTTTGCCACAGATTAAAGGATTTTATGGATTTTTTAGTGTAATGTTAAATCCTTTTAATCCGTGTAATCTGTGGCTGAAAATTATTTCTCCCTAATGTAAATATCAATTGGAACTCCCGAAAAGTTATAGTTTTCTCGAAGTTTATTTTCTAAAAATCGTTTGTAGGGGTCTTTTACGTATTGTGGTAAATTTGCAAAAAACACAAATTGAGGAACCGGAGTTGGTAATTGCATACAATATTTGATTTTAACGTATTTTCCTTTGAGTGCAGGAGGAGGATAATTTTCGATTATCTTCAACATTAAATCATTAAATTTAGAAGTCGGAATACGTTGTTTTCTGTTTTCAAAAACCTGAACGGCTGTTTCTAAAGCCTTCAGTAATCTTTGTTTGGTAAGAGCAGATACAAATAATATTGGAACATCGGTAAAAGGTTCAATTTCTTTTCTAATCTTGTCTTCGTATTGCTTGGTTGACATGGTGTCTTTTTCGACTAAATCCCATTTATTTACAAGAATTACGATTCCTTTTCGGTTTTTTTCGGCCAACCAAAAAATGCTTTGGTCTTGTCCTTCAAATCCACGAGTTGCATCAATCATTAAGATACAAACATCACTATGTTCAATAGCACGAACCGAGCGCATCACTGAATAAAATTCTAAATCTTCTTTTACTTTCGATTTTTTACGGATTCCTGCCGTATCTACCAAATTAAATTCAAACCCGAAACGGTTGTATTTCGTGTCAATCGCATCACGGGTTGTTCCTGCAATGTCGGTTACTATATATCTTTCTTCTCCAATAAGAGCATTTATAAAGCTTGATTTCCCTGCGTTAGGTCTTCCTACCACAGCAAATCTTGGAAGCTGATCGTCTGTATTTTCAACCTCTGGTTTTTCTGGAAAGGCTTCCATAAGTGCATCCATCAATTCGCCCGTTCCACTTCCTGAAGTTCCCGAAATCGTATAGTATTCTCCCAATCCTAAATTGTAAAACTCATACGCATCTTTTTCACGCATCGCATTATCAACCTTATTGACAGCAATCAGAATAGGTTTGGTTACTTTACGAAGTAATTTTGCGACTTCGTTATCCATTGGAGTGATTCCTTCCTCCACATCAACCACAAACAAAATCACATCAGATTCTTCGATAGCAAGTTCAACTTGTTTACGGATTTCTCCCTCAAAAACATCATCGGAACCTTTGATATATCCTCCCGTATCAATTACAGAAAATTCCTTTCCGTTCCACTCACTTTTCCCGTAATTTCTATCTCGGGTTACTCCACTTACCGAATCCACGATTGCTTCCCTCCTTTTAATCAGTCGGTTAAAAAGAGTTGATTTTCCTACATTCGGACGTCCTACTATGGCTACTATATTGCTCATTTTCCTCCCTTAATCCCTCCAAAAGAGGGAAATTGTTTAATTGTTAATATATTATTCACTCCCTTTTAAAGCCCTTCCTCTGGAGGGGTTGGGGAGGATTTACTTGTTATTATACCCAAATCGTTTGAGTTGTCTTGCATTACTTCTCCAATCTTTATTGACTTTTACGAAAGTCTCTAAGTGAATTTGTTTTCCGAAGAATTTTTCTAATTCTTGTCTTGCCTGAATTCCCACCTTTTTGAGGGCAGCACCTTTATGTCCGATGATGATTCCCTTTTGGGTATCACGTTCAACCATAATTACAGAACGGATTCGGATAATGTTTTCGTCTTCTAAAAATTCCTCCGTTTCGATTTCAACCGCATACGGAATCTCTTTATCGTAATTCAAAAGAATTTTTTCTCTGATGATTTCGTTTACGAAAAAACGTTCGGGTTTATCCGTTAAAGCATCTTTCGGATAATAGGGAGGAGATTCGGGCAAAAGCTCGATAATCCTGTCAAAAACTGTTTGCACGTTAAAGTTTTCCAAAGCCGAAATCGGGTAAATCTCCGCATTCGGAACTTTCTCTTTCCAAAGAGCAACTTGTTCTTCTAATTGTTCTTGTGTTGATTTGTCGATTTTGTTCAGCAAAAGCAAAACAGGGATTTGCGAAAAGATAATTCGTTTGAAAAAAGCCTCGTCTTTGAGGTCTTTTTCTCCGATTTCGACCATATAAAGCAGTACATCAGCATCTTCAAAAGCGGATTTGACGAAATCCATCATCGAAGATTGTAGTTCGTAAGCAGGTTTAATGATTCCGGGGGTATCTGACAAAATCATCTGAAAATCCTCTCCGTTTACGATTCCTAAAATACGGTGTCTTGTGGTTTGTGCTTTTGAGGTAATAATGGATAATCTTTCCCCTATAAAAGCGTTCATAAGTGTTGATTTTCCGACATTCGGATTTCCGATAATATTTACAAAACCAGCTTTGTGCATCTTTGAAATTTTTGCAAAGATAATCAGAAAAGGAGGTTTATCTTGCTGTTTTCTTTTCTTTTTTCGAAAGCAACACAGCTCCAACCATCGAAACGAGCAATAATATGGCTGCCATTTCAAACGGAATCACATAATCTTCCAATAATACTTGTCCTAATACTTTTATAGACTGGTAATCTTCTCCCGAAACGTAGTATTGGTCGATAATAGGTTGAGCTTTTATGAATGTAGCCAGTAGCACATAGCCTACCAAACAGAGCGAAACCACTCCTGCAAAGACTACGATTTTCTTTTTCTGGATTTGACGTTCTTTGTTAAAGTTCATCATCATAATGGTAAAGAGCATCAGAATCATAATAGCTCCCGAATACACGATAAGGTGCACCATTGCCAAGAATTGAGCATTAAAAAGTGCATAATGTCCTGCAATCGAGAAGAAACAAACCACTAACCAGATAGCACTATGAATCGGATTTCTGTTCAAAATCGTCAAAAAAGCACTTCCGAGAGTGATAGCCGATAAAATGTAAAATATAGTAAGCATAAATGTATATTGTATAATGTATTATTGTAAATTGTAATACTAACTTATTGCTTTAGTGTTGTTAATTGCTTGTTCTAAAGGCATAACCAATTTATCTTTTCCGAAAATCAAATCTTCTCTGTCCGAATCCGAGAAAACCATTGTTTTGGATTTAGTAAGATAAATTGCCTGTTTCGGACAAGCCTCTTCACATAAACCGCAGAAAATACAACGCAACATATTTATTTCATAAATAGATGCATATTTTTCTTCTCTGTACAGGTGTTTTTCTTCGGGTTTTCTTTCGGCTGCAACCATCGTAATCGCTTCTGCAGGACACGACAAAGCACAAAGTCCGCAAGCTGTACAACGCTCACGACCTTCTTCATCACGCATCAACATATGACGACCCCTGTACACAGGACTAAAAACCCTTGTCTGTTCAGGATATTTGATAGTTCGTTTACGTTTAAACAGGTGTTTCAGCGTAACCCACATTCCTTGAGCAATCTGAATGAGATATAAACGTTCCCAAAAGTTCATTTTCTCTGCAGAAACGTCCATCTTTTTTCCCGATAATGAAATACTTTCTATTGACATATCTTTTTTGTTTCAAGTTTTTTTAGTTTACCTGTCTGCCGACAAGCAGGAGGTTTGATGTTCCCAAAACTATCTGTTTTCTATACTCTATTCTCTTTTTTCTTTTTTCTTATCCAAAGATAATCATTACGATTGCCGTAATTACGATATTCAGAATAGCAAGCGGAATAAGTGCTTTCCAACCTAAATCCATAATTTGGTCATAACGGAATCTCGGTATTGTCCAACGTACCCACATATAAAGGAATACGAAAAATAATATTTTCAAAAACAATACGGCAATTCCTATACTATTGGCTGTATTTACTCCCCAATTTTCCAATGCCCATTCCATTCCCGGATAATTATAGGCTCCAAAAAACAGCACAGACAAAATAACCGATGATATAAACATAGCCGCATATTCAGCAAACATATAAAAACCGAGTTTCATAGAAGAATATTCTAAGTTGTAACCTCCTACGAGTTCGTGTTCTCCTTCTGCCATATCAAAAGGTGCTCTGTTGGTTTCTGCAAACGAACATATCAAGAAAATAATAAAAGCCAACGGCTGATAAAATACATTCCAATTCATTCCGCTTTGTTGAATGGCAATTTCTTTAAGGCTTAACGTTCCTGACATCATTATAATAGAAATGATAGAAAGTCCCATTGCCAATTCGTATGAAATCATTTGTGAACCTGCACGCATCGCTCCCATAAGGGAATATTTGTTGTTCGATGCCCAACCTCCGATAATCACTCCATAAACTCCTACTGACAAAATTCCGAAGATGAATAAAAGCGAAACATCAATATCGGTAGCTTGTAGAACCACTTCTCTTCCACCTATGATTAGCTTATCTCCCCAAGGAACAACTGCACTGGTCATAAGAGCTACGGTCATCGAAATTCCCGGACCTAATACGAACAAAAATTTGTTTTTGATATTCGGTATAAATTCCTCTTTAGAAAACAATTTCAATCCGTCTGCCAAAGGTTGCAAAATACCAGCAGGTCCTGCACGATTCGGCCCGTGACGGTCTTGAATCCAACCGGCTATTTTACGTTCCAACCAAGTAGCATACATTGCAGCAACCAAAGTAATAGCAAAGATAATTACTATAAAAACCGTTTTTTCTATAACAAATGCTTGTTCTACCATTTTACTTATATTTTTTGGTTGTTTTCAACAAGCGGTACAGTCTTCATACTGATTTTTTTGCGGTCTTCTTCCCTTCCTTCCAAAATCAGTCTGTCGGTATTCATTACCACTTTTTTCATATTTCTCGTATAATTATTTTGGTTGATAACACTCCATTTTTCAAATTTACGAGGTCCTTCGATAACCCAATCGTTTACGTCTTTATGGTCAAAACGACATTCATTACAGATAAATTCATCCACTTCGTGGTATTCGTCTTTTCGTGCTGTAACTCTCTGAATTTCGTTTCCGAACATCCAAAGGGTTGTTTTTCCGCAACATTTATCACAATTTCTGTGAGCATTAAACGGTTTGTTAAACCAAACTCTTGATTTAAAACGGAACGTTTTGTCAGTTAAAGCTCCCACAGGACAAACATCAATTACGTTTCCTGAAAAATCATTATCGATAACATTTGAAATATACGTCGAAATCTGTGCGTGTTCTCCTCGGTTCAAAACTCCGTGAACACGGTTATCTGTAAGTTGGTCAGCTACCTTTACACAACGGTAGCACAAAATACAACGGTTCATGTGCAACTGAATCTTATCTCCGATATTTTCAGGTTCAAAAGTTCTTTTTTGCTCTTTGAAACGGGTTTTTTGCAATCCGTGCTGGAACGAAAGATTCTGCAAATCACACTCTCCTGCTTGGTCACAAACCGGACAATCTAACGGATGGTTGATAAGCAAAAATTCGGTTACGGCTTTACGAGCATCCATAGCTCTTTCGGAAGTTTTTACTTTTACTTCCATTCCGTCCATTACGTTGGTTCTGCACGATGGCATCATTTTCGGCATCGGACGTGGGTCTGCCTCACTTCCTTTGGAAACCTCAACCAAACAGGCACGACAATTCCCTCCCGTATTTTCGAGTTTTGAATAGTAGCACATTGCAGGAGGAACTGATTCTCCTCCCATCATTCGAGCAGCCTCCAAGATACTCGTTCCCGGTTCTACCTCTATTGTTTGTCCGTCTATTGTTACTTTCATATTTTCTTTTGTTTAAGGTTTAAGGTTTAAGGTTTCACGTTAGCGAACTTTAAACTTTAAACTTTGAACTTTAAACTATTTTTACACCAATTCCCCTTTCAACAAATGTCTTACTTTCGACATTGGTTCGTTTACAAAGTGATTTCTGTTTTTTATTTTTTCAGGGAAACGAATGTGATATTCAAATTCTTCTCTGAAATGTCTGATAGCTGCAGCTACAGGCCAAGCCGCAGCATCTCCTAACGGACAAATCGTATTTCCTTCAATTTTTGACTGAATGCTCCAAAGCAATTCGATATCTTCTTCTGTTCCGTATCCGGTTTCGATTCGGTGCAGGACTTTTTCCATCCAACCTGTTCCCTCACGACAAGGCGAACATTGTCCGCAACTTTCGTGTGCATAGAATCTCGAGAAATTCCACGTATTTCGCACGATACAAGCTGTGTCATTATATACGATAAATCCTCCTGAACCCAATGCAGAACCGGTTGCAAAACCTCCGTCTGCCAAAGATTCATACGTCATCAATCGGTCTTCTCCGTTGGCTGTTTTGAAAATCAAATGTTCAGGTAAAATCGGCACAGATGATCCTCCGGGAATCAATCCCTTAAGTGGTCTGTCGTCCATCATTCCCCCACAATATTCATCGGAATTCATAAATTCATCAACGGTTATCCCTAAATCAATTTCGTAAACTCCCGGTTTTTTTACGTGTCCCGAAACCGAAAACAGTTTCGTCCCTGTCGAACGTCCGATTCCGATTTTGGTATATTCATCTCCCGAATTCAGGATAATCCAAGGCACGTTTGAGATAGATTCCACGTTGTTTACCACAGTCGGTTCTGACCACAGTCCGCTAACAGCAGGGAAAGGTGGTTTCATTCTCGGATTTCCACGTTTTCCCTCCAAAGATTCGATAAGTGCCGTTTCTTCTCCACAGATATAAGCTCCTGCTCCACAATGCACATACAAATCCAAATCAAATCCGGAACCTTTGATATTTTTCCCAAGCCAACCGTTTGCATAAGCTTCTTTGATAGCTTTTTCTAATATTTTATAGACCCACATATATTCTCCACGAATGTAGATATACGATAGGTTTGCCTCCAAAGCATAGCTCGAAGCAATCATTCCCTCGATAAGCAAATGCGGAATATGCTCCATTAAATAGCGGTCTTTGAACGTACCCGGTTCGGATTCGTCAGCATTGCAAACCAAGTGACGTGGTTTTCCCGATTTTTTGTCGATAAAACTCCACTTCATTCCCATAGGGAAACCTGCTCCTCCACGACCTCTCAAACCTGATTTTTTGACCTCCTCGACAATTTCGTCCGGAGTCATTTTCAGAGCTTTTTCTACAGAAGCATATCCTCCGTTTTGACGATATACATCATAATTGCGAATACCCTCAATTCCTGTTTTTTCAAGTAATATCTTTCTTCCCATAACTCCGAAAATTATACTAATTCGATTTTTCCTGCTCTACAATCTTCAATCAGTTGGTCGATTTTTTCTTTGGTCAGATGCTCGTGATTGAAATCTCCTAACTGCAACATCGGGGCATATCCGCAAGCTCCTAAACACTCCACTCCGTGAACGGAAAACATTCCGTCTGCGGTTACTTCGTCTAATTGCACCCCTAATTTTTGACAGGTATAATCCATTAAATCTTCAACTCCCCGAAGCATACAGCACGAAGTTCGGCAAAACTCAAAAGTGTATTTCCCTTTTGGTTTTTGACGGTACATCGAATAGAACGTAACCACCTCATATACCTCGATTGGTTTTATTTCTAAAATTTCAGCTACTTTATCCATCAATTCTACACTGAGCCAATGGTCATGTGCATCTTGTACCTCGTGCAAAACAGGCAGTAAAGCCGATTTCTTTTTGTCAGACGGATAATGTGAAAGTAATTCGTTGATGCGAGCCATCAATTCATCGCTCATATTTATTTCTTGTTTTATTGTTGAGATTTCCATTTTTCTCTTTTATTTATTCATAAAAAATAGCTGAACTAGAACTTGTGCAAGGTTCTTTCTGGGCTGTTTCTTCATCCACACAACCAATAAACTCTCTACAACTGAAAAAGAACTTATCTGTTTCAGGGTTAATCATAGCTCTTGGGTAGCAGATATCCATACCTTGGCAAGAGGTCAATCTAATCATTACTTTGTCTTCTGTACGTAATTTCAGTTTATTATTCTCAATATCTAAAAACGTTGCTAAATTTCTATTCAACAAAGAAGAAGAAAAATAAAGATAATACACGATTCTTTTTTCTACTTCTTCCATTTTGAGTTCTACATCGGTAAAATAATTTTTTTCGTTAGAAAAGTGATGATTTATAGTTTCTATCAAACTCTCTTTATCTATCGTTACTTGAACCAACCCTTTTTCTATTTTAGCTATTTCAACGGTACGTAAATCCGTAAAAACTTCTTTGAACTTATTTTGTGAATAAGTCAAAATTGAACCTAAAGCAAAAAAAAGGATTATGATTCGTTTCATATTCTTTTAAGCGTCTAATTCCCCTGCAATTACATTCAGACTTGCTAAGGTAATCAACGCATCAGAAAACAATGAATTTCTGATTATTTCCGTATAAGCCTGATAATAAATAAAGCACGGTCTTCTGAAATGCAAACGGTAAGGTGTTCTGCTTCCGTCTGTTATCAGATAAAAACCAAGTTCTCCGTTTCCTCCTTCAACAGCGTGATATACTTCTCCTACCGGAACAGGAACTTCTCCCATTACGATTTTGAAGTGATAAATCAGAGCTTCCATATTGTTATATACTTCATCTTTCGGAGGCAAATAATATTCGGGAACATCTGCGTGGAATCCTCCCTCTTCAGGCATTTTGTCCAAAGCCTGACGAATAATACTCAAACTCTCTATAATCTCCTGATGGCGAACCAAATATCGGTCATACGAATCTCCTGTTTTTCCGACAGGGATTTTAAAATCAAAATCCTCGTAAGACGAATAAGGTGTTGCAGTACGCACATCATAATCAATTCCTGCAGCTCTCAAGTTCGGCCCTGTAAACCCGTATTCCATTGCTCTTTGAGCCGAAATAGGCCCTGCTCCAACTGTTCTGTCGATAAAAAGACGGTTACGGTTTAACATTCCGTCAAATTCAGCCCAAGCTATCGGAAATTCTACCAAAAAGTCATCTAACTTTTTCCAAGCAGCCTCACTCCAATCTCTTTCAAATCCTCCGATACGTCCCATATTGGTCGTAAGTCTGGCTCCGCATATTTCCTCAAAAATTTCGTAAATTTTTTCTCTATACGGCATCACATACAAGAAACCTGTCAAAGCTCCTGTATCCACTCCAAGAATTGAATTACAGATAATATGGTCTTCGATACGGGCAAGTTCCATCACAATAACACGCATATACTGCACACGTTTCGGAATTTCGATTCCGAGTGCTTTTTCTACGGTCATCCACCAACCCATATTGTTAATCGGAGAAGAACAATAATTCAAGCGATCGGTAAGTGTATTGATTTGGTAAAACGGACGGTTTTCGGCAATTTTTTCAAAAGCACGATGGATATATCCCACTGTCGATTCTCCCTCAATAACACGTTCTCCATCCATCAAAAGGACATTCTGGAAAATTCCGTGTGTAGCAGGGTGCGAAGGTCCAAGATTCAAGACTGAATATTCTCCTTCATCTCCTTCTTCAAGTTGAATTTTTTTGACTTTAGCATTGTATCTTTCCAACGGAGATACAAGCAAATCTTCTGATATTTCGTTTTGTTTGCTCATAGCAACAAAATTTTGTTATTTGTTATTTTACTCTTCCGAAAAAACGATCGTCTTTGTCAGTTCTTCCGACATCTTCCATCGGATATTCCTTACGCATCGGAAAGGCTTCCATTTCGTCCATATTCAATATTCTCTTGAGTTGCGGATGTCCTTTGAAGATAATTCCGTAAAAGTCATACGTTTCTCTTTCCTGCCAGTTTGCCCCTATAAAAAGAGGTACAACCGAATTGATTTCGGGATTATTTCCGTTAAGGAAACATTTGATTCTAACGCGAACATTATCAATCCAATTGTGTAAGTGATACACTACTGCAAATCGTTCTCCTTCGGGAAAATCAGGATAATGCACTCCACATACATCAGTCAGAAAGTTAAAACGCAATTCCGAATCGTTTTTCAAAAAACCTATCACTTCGAAGTTTTTGTCCGATTCCACATCAAAAGTGAGCATTCCGTCTCTCTCGAATCTGAAATCGTAAACACTGTCTCCGAATTGTGTTTCTAATCTGCTTTGTATTTGTTCTGTACTTAAAGCCATTACTCAATATTATATGATTTCAACAACTTGTCGTATTCTTCCGTTCCACGTCTTCTTACGTCTTCTTTTTTCACAATTTCCTGAAGTTTCAGAATCGAATCCAAAATTTGTTCAGGTCTTGGAGGACAACCGGGAACATAAACATCAACCGGAACAATTTTGTCTATCCCTTGCAAAACGGAATAGGTATCAAAAATTCCTCCCGAAGACGCACAAGCTCCAACCGCAATAACCCAACGAGGTTCTGCCATTTGATCATAAAACCTGCGGATTACAGGAGCAAATTTTTTAGAGATAGTTCCCATAACCATAAGCACATCTGCTTGTCTTGGGGAATAACTCAAACGTTCTGCTCCAAAACGACCTAAATCGTAATTAGGAGCCATTGTTGCCATAAACTCAATACCACAACAAGAAGTAGCAAAAGGCATAGGCCACAACGAGTTTGCACGAGCAAGACCTACAATCTCACTCAATTTAGTTCCGAAAAAACCGGGACCTTCAATCCCTGCCGGAGCTTCAACTATTTTTATATCTGATTGACTCATTGGTTTTCTTTTTTCGATTTTCTATTCATCTAAATCCAAAGCCTTACGCTTCATTTCATACAAAAGTCCTACAACCACTATAAACAGGAAGATTCCCATTTTCCATAATCCGCTTGCACCCATTTCTTTGAAATTGACTGCCCACGGGTACATAAAAATAACCTCAATGTCAAATAAAACAAAGAGAATAGCCACTAAAAAATATCTTACGTTGAATGGAGAACGAGCATTCCCGATAGAATCAATACCACTTTCGTAGTTTTTGTCTTTTTCGACAGAGGATTTTTTCGGCCCAAGAAGACCCGAAACAAATATGGTTACTGCCACAAAACCTCCTGCAACTCCTAACTGTATCAGTATAGGAATAAAATCTATTTGAGTAGATTCCATAATCTAAATTTACTTTGTGTACAAAGATAAGGAGCATTTTCTGACTTGACAATAATTACACAGCCACAACAAACGAAGAAAGGTTAATTTTTACTGGTTCTAAATAGGTTTCTCCTTTAGGGAAGTACATTTAATCTCTTTAAATTTGTTCTTTGATAATTTGTTGAATCTTAAAAAATCAAACAGTTATGAGCACAGCAACCCCAAAATCATTAAAAACAATTAGTGTAAACGGACAAACTTACAATTATTGTTCGCTAAAAGATCTTTCCGAAGGTTCTGTCAATCATTTGCCGTTCAGCATCCGTATTCTCTTGGAAAACGTCTTGCGAAATTATGATGGTTTTAGCATTACGGATGAACATATTCAGACGCTTCTAAACTGGTCTCCAGAACCGGTTGACAAAGATATTCCGTTTAAACCTGCTCGAATTCTGATGCAAGATTTTACTGGTGTTCCGGCTGTGGTCGATATGGCATCGCTTCGAGCCGAATATGTTCGTCACGGAAAAGACGGTCAAAAAATAAACCCTGCCATTCCTGTGGATTTGGTCATTGACCACTCCGTTCAAGTAGATTATTACGGAACGGATTATTCGTACGGAAAAAATGTGGAATTGGAATACGAAAGAAACAAAGAACGTTACGAACTCTTGAAATGGGCACAAAACGGACTTAAAAACTTTACGGTTGTGCCTCCGGGTATGGGAATTTGCCATCAGGTGAATTTGGAATATTTAGCCAAAGGAATTATCGCTCGTGATGGATGGTTGTTTCCCGATACTTTGGTAGGAACGGATTCACATACTCCAATGGTCAACGGAATTGGAGTAGTTGGATGGGGAGCTGGAGGAATCGAAGCCGAAGCAGCTATGCTTGGACAACCGATTTTCTTTACTTGCCCGGAAGTTATCGGACTGAAATTAACCGGAAAAATTCCGAATACCTGTACTGCTACCGACATGGTGCTTTCTATCACTAAAGTACTTAGAGACAAGGGAGTTGTCGGGAAATTTGTAGAGGTTTTTGGAGAAGGATTGGATTATCTGAGCGTAACCGACCGAGCAACTATTGCCAATATGTCTCCGGAGTTTGGTTGTACCATTACTTATTTTCCGATTGACAACCGTACTTTGGAATATATGCATACTACTAATCGCACCACGGCCGAAATCAAAATCGTGGAAGAGTACTGTAAAACCAATCTTTTGTGGAGAACCGGAAGTGAAGAAATCGTTTATTCGTCTGTAGTGGAGTTTGATTTAGCTACTTTAGAACCAACAGTTTCGGGACCAAAACGTCCACAAGATAAAATTTTGGTTAAAGACTTAGGCAATCAGTTTGCTGATTTGTTAGAAAAAGAACATCAACGCAGTTACAGCCTTCCTTCGACCCGTAAAGAATCTGCTTGGCTTGCTGACGGAGGTTCGGGAACTGAATTTACCTTTGGTAAGGTGCCGATGGAAAAAGCTCCTTCGTTAGAAGTAGTGCCAGAAACCATGCAATCGGTTCGTATCAAATACAAAAATCAGGAGTTTGTGCTGAGTGACGGAAGTATCGTTATTGCTGCTATTACCAGTTGTACCAATACTTCTAACCCTTCCGTAATGATTGGAGCTGGACTTTTGGCTCGAAATGCTGTCGAAAAAGGATTGCGTACGAAATCCTGGGTTAAAACTTCGTTAGCTCCGGGTTCAAAAGTAGTAACCCAATATTTAGAGCGTTCCGGATTGAGTAGTGATTTAGAAGCTCTTCGATTCCATACGGTAGGTTACGGCTGTACTTCGTGTATCGGAAATTCTGGTCCGTTGCCTCCGCATATAGCCGAAGCGGTTGACAAAGGTGAATTGGTAGTGGCTTCTGTGCTTTCGGGTAACCGAAATTTTGAAGCACGAGTGCATCCGCAAGTAAAAATGAATTTCTTGATGTCTCCGATGCTCGTAGTGGCTTATGCATTAGTCGGAAGAGTCGATGTGGATTTGATTAATGACCCATTGTCGTATGATCCGAACGGAAATCCGGTGTATCTAAAAGACATCTGGCCAAGTCGGGAAGAAATTGCACAAACCATTAACGAATGCGTAAAACAAAGCGACTTCCAAGAAGTATATGACGTTATTTTTGACGGCTCAACCGATTGGCAAAACTTAGAGGTTACATTAAACGAAAATTTTGAATGGAACGACCATTCTACCTATATCAAAGAAGCGCCTTTCTTTGAGAATTTGAACGTTACTCCTGATCCGGTTACGAATATTACGAATGCTCGGGTATTATTGTATTTAGGCGATTCTGTAACCACCGATCACATTTCGCCCGCAGGTTCGTTTCGAGAAGACGTTGCAGCTGGACAATACTTAATGTCACACGGAGTAAGTCGGGAAGATTTTAATTCGTACGGTTCACGTAGAGGGAATCACGAAGTAATGATGCGTGGAACATTTGCCAACGTGCGAATCAAAAATAAGATTGTGGACAAAGAAGGAGGGTTCAGTAAACATTTTCCGAGTGGAGAAGTCAAAACGGTTTTTGAAACGGCTATGGACTACCAAAAAGACCAAACCCCATTGGTTGTATTAGCCGGAAAAGAATATGGTTCGGGGTCGTCTCGTGACTGGGCTGCCAAAGGAGCTTATTTGCTGGGTATCAAAGCTGTAATTGCAGAGAGTTTCGAACGAATTCACCGCAGTAATTTAGTGGGAATGGGAGTAGCTCCGTTAGTATTTATGGAAGGGCAAAATGCAGAGCGTTTAGGCTTGGACGGAACTGAAACATTCGACATAAGCGGATTAGCCGAAAACTTGGTTCCGCACAAAGTATTAGACGTAAAAGCTACGCATCCAAGCGGAAAAATTTCGGAGTTTAAAGTCAAAGCCCGAATGGATTCTGCTATTGAAATTGAATACTACAAAAACAATGGTATTCTGCAATATGTTTTGAGAGATTACTTGAAGAATAGTTGATTATAAACTCATGCACAGATTCTTGTCGGAATAACGAGACATCTGTGCATGTGTTTTAATTCTATATTATAGCTAATCAGAAGCCATTAAAAACTTCTTTAAAGACTTCAAGTGACTTTGGTTTTTTGAAGTTTTCGATATGTAGGGAATAATAATTCAGAATAATTTCTAAAAGTTTTCTTCGTTCGGAAGTTGAAAAAGGATTTTCAAAAAAGTCTATTCTTTGATTCAAAAGTGTTTTGAAAAGTGCAGATTCTTCTTTGCTTAAACAGGTTTTGGACTGAAAATTCGTAAAAATCCCTTCGGTTAATTCAAAGAAAATTTCATCGGAAATATTCGGATAAAACCCTAAAAACTTTGTGAGTTCTAACAAAACTATCAAATGGAAATTATTGGTAATTTCGTTTTCGTCCAACCACAAAAGAGCTGTTTCTAAAAACAAAAATAAATCTTCGTTTTTACTTTCTTCCTTTATCGAAAAATGAAAAACCTCCGACAAAAACAAAACCAATGAGCTCTTAATAATGTCATTTGTAATTGTACGATAAACAACTGGTTTGGTGCTTGAAAAATATTCGAGTGCATTTTTATTCTTGTGGTTTGCCTCAATTTCCAAAAGGGTCAAGGGCTGAAAATAAGCTGATTTTTTGGGTGTTTTTTTAGAAGACGAAAAAGCATCTCTGACAAAATACGATTTCAGTCCATCAGAAAGCGTAAAGCACTTGACTATCAATGCTTTTTCCTGATATTTAACAGAACTGATTACGATGGCTTTGGTTTTGACGAGCATTTCTTTGAGTTTTCAGTCGCAGTTTTCAATCGCAGAAATCACTTCGGTTTGAAAACTGAAAACTGCGACTGAAAACTAATTTACCTGATAATCATTACTTTTTTAACTTTGGTTTCGGTTCCGTCTTGGGTAGTAACAAAAACCATATACACTCCCGATGCAACTCGATATTTTCCGAAAGCGGTTGTGTCCCATTCTACCGTTCCTCCACTGCTTTTAAATTCGTAAACGAGATTGCCTTCAATGTCGGTTATTTTTACGTTAGCAGCATCAGTAAGTCCCGCAACTTTGACCGTTCCTGCATATTCGGGACGAACAGGATTCGGATAGACATATACATTGCTCAAATCACTCGACCCTAATGTGGAAGCTCCTTTGTACGAAACCATTCCTTTATCCGTAGCAAAAAACACCTCTCCCGTTTTCGGATTGATGTCAATATCCAAAATATTGTTGCTCGGTAAAGGCGAATTTTCTTTCGTAAAGTGATGAATCGTTTCCTGTCCGTTCGGAGAAACCAAAAATACTCCCGAACCCAAAACCGAAATCCATTTTTGGTCTGCTCCGTCAACCTTTATCTTCTTCACGGTTTGTCTGTAAAGCAACTCTTGTGGCAATCCGTCATCAATAATGATTATCGGGTTTACTCTCGGTTGGTCTTCGGTCAGAAACCTGTCCACACTCGGAAGAACACGAAGTCCCAAAGTTGTTCCAATCCATAAGCGGTTGTTTTTATCTGTTGCAAGGGTAAAAACGTGGTTGTAAGGAAGCCCGTCATCATACGAACTGTTAATCGTAACAATTCTGTTTTGGTAGCTTTCGTTAAATCCGATAACACCCTTATCCATTGTGGCTATCCATTTTGTTCCGTTTTTGTCAATGACCAAATCTCCGTAATGTGTTGTTTCTCCCACAATCTGATAAGAACTCCAAGAGTTGTCTGTTTTCAGCACTTTAAGTCCCTTTCCTTGTCCTCCGTTAGTAACCCATAAATTATTGTTTCGGTCAAAAGCCAAGTTGTGAATACGAACATCAGAAGAAGAAGTTCCTCCTGTCCAACCCTCTAAACCATTTTGTCCTGTATTGGTCTGATTGTACAGAAATGTCGGAATATCATTTTCTAATTTGAGAAGCCCTCTTAAATTAGACCCAATATAGACCAGATTTTCATTATTCGGAAAAATCTCAATATCAGAAAGAGAGGGTGTATCCAAAACATCGTCATAAGGAATATGCAACCAACCTTCGGGAGTTAATTTTGAGATTCCATACCTTCCGATTTCGGGAATATACGGATTGTATTGAAACGAATTATCTCCAAAAACACACCACAGATTATCGGTAGTTGCCTTAATCGAATACACCTTATTCCGCAAAGGTCCTGCAGGAATATAATTTATATAACTACTTAAATCATTGAGATTTACAGCATATAATCCTTTGGTTTTTGTTCCTATATAAAGCGTATTATAGATAACCGAAGATGAAGTATATTCTAATGTTTCTCCCAAAACCTGTCCGATTTGGGCTATCACTGCCAAATTTTCGTTCAAAACATAAACCGTAGAGGCTGTTGTTACGGTTAAATATCCGCTTACGGATTTTATTCCTAAAATGCTTTGATTGGTATGTAATACCTGAAGCACTCCTCCCGAGATATGCCTGTAAAGAACTCCGTCTCCTCCCGAAGAAACCAAATGCTCTCCAATGGTTGCAATTCCTCTCCAAGATGCACTGTGAAAAGTATCCCAAGAGTTGTAATTTATCAAAAACGGATTCGACAAACTTGCTCTTCTGATTCCGTAATTAGAAGTAACAGCATAGATTTCGTTGCTGTAAACAGCGGTCTGCAAAACTTGGGTTTCCGTTCCCGAAGTACTGATGAAATACGTATCTCCAAATTCAAGCGTAGCCAAATCAAAAACAGAAATTCCGTAATCGGTCGAAATATAGACTTTTCCGTTATACTCCGTAAAATGATTGATTTTTTTGATGTTATTCGGAACGGGAACATCATTGACTATATCAACTTTATTGATAATATTTCGGTTGTTTTGGTTGATAACCATCAGCAACCCGTTTATGTTTCCGAGTAGGGTAAGGTTGTATTCGTTACTGTGATGAATGGCTGTTATCTGTTCGCTTTTCAGCCCGTCAATGGAGTTGAAAGTGGTTATTTCGTTTGTAGCTAAATGTTTGGAAAACAAAGCATTTTCCGTTCCTGCAATAATTTGGCTGTCCGATTCGGCCAATCCGACAATATGATTATACGAAAAATAACCTCCCCAAGACTGATTGGGTTGAGAATTACTATATTGTATCAGAAGAATAAAAATAAACGAAATAAAAAACCTCATAAAACCTGAAAAATAATAACCTGCCAAAGATACAAAACTTAACAATTTAAAAGATATTGTATTATAAGGAGGAAACATTATAAGTTTTATCTTTGTTTCCGCATTTACACCTCAATTTATGAACATCGAAGCATTAGTACGGAAACATTTCGACAGCTTTTTAAAAAGTATAAAAACCGAATATAAAGGGAGCAAATCTTCTGCAAAAGTGATAGAGAAATACATTAAAGGAAAAACCATTACTCCTGAAGATGACCTTTTACTCCGAAGACAAATTGCTGACTATTTCAAATACATCGGAATCGTAGTTCCGTTTATTATTATTCCGGGTTCGATGATTATACTTCCTTTATTGGTCAGAGAGGCAAAAAAACGAAATATCGATTTACTTCCGTCTGCTTTTTCGGAAAAAAAAGATGAAGAAAATGAAGAAGAAAAAGAGTCAAAATAAATATAATGTTTTACTAAATAGATTATTTTGAGGCAAATCATTTCCCTTTTTTATACGGTTTCGTCAAATAATAAATCGGAATTCCCGAAAGCATAATCACCACTCCCCAGCCACAGGTACTTGTTCTGTCAATAAGCAAAAACAGGCAGATAGTCGAGGCTAAAACAACATAAACAGCAGGGAGCACAGGATAGCCAAACGCTTTATAAGGACGTTCTGCATCGGGCATTTTTTTCCGTAAGATAAAAATACCGATAATGGTAAGTATGTAAAAAATGATTACGATTATCATTACATAATCGAGTAAATCTCCGTATTTCCCTGTCAGGCAAAGGGCAGATGCCCAAACACATTGAATCCATAATCCCCAGCTCGGAACACTATATTTATTTAGCTTTTCGGCTTTTTTGAGGAATAATCCGTCTTTTGCCATAGTATAATAAACCCTTGCTCCTGCCATAATCAAACCATTGTTACAGGCAAAAGTCGAAATCATAATCATAACTGCTATGATATACGTTCCTGTTTGTCCGAAAATAAACTGTGAAGCTACCACAGCCACCCGTTCGTGAGGAGCAAAAGCCATTGCCTCCAAAGGCATTACAGCCAGATACATCAAATTCGTAATCACATAAATCACACTCACAATAGCAGTTCCCAAAAAAAGGCTTAATCCTACATTTCGCTTCGGATTTTTGATTTCTCCCGAGATAAAGGTTACTCCGTTCCACGCATCAGACGAAAAAAGCGAACCCACCATAGAGGCAACCAAAGCAGAAACAAGAACCGTTCCTCCTATCGAAACCCAGCTCCCTGTTTCGGAATCGAACGACTTGGCATTCCACGCATCTGTCCAGTTGGCATTCCAAACCTCCGTATCAAAAGCCAATACAAATCCCAAAATAACCAACCCTAAAAGCGAAGCAATTTTGATAAATGTGAAGAAAGTCTGTAAATATTTGGCATTCCGAACTCCTTTGCTGTTGATAAACGTAAGGAGCATAATTGTAGCAATCGAAACGAGTTGAGCTGCATTGAACCTGAACGAGCCTATTTCGTAAAGCACATTTTCATCAGAAAAACTCGGAAAAATATAAGCGGTAAATTTCGCAAAAGCCACTCCCACAGCTGCAATCGTTCCGGTCTGAATTACAGCAAAAAAACTCCACCCATACAAAAAAGCAATGAGTTGGTTATACGATTCTTTCAGATAAACATACTGCCCTCCCGCTTTAGGAAACATCGCACTCAATTCTCCATACGAAAGTGCCGCAATCACAGTAATCACACTCGACAAAGCCCAAGCCAGAATAAGCCAGCCCGCACTTCCGATATTGAGTACCATATTGGCACTCACGATAAAAATTCCCGAGCCAATCATCGACCCCGAAACGAGCATAATTCCGTCTAAAAGCGAGAGTTCTCTTTTGAGTTCTTGTTTTTCTTCCATAATGAAAACGAATAAAGTAAAGCAATGTTAGTGATTTTTTTCAACTATAAACTGTAACTTTGTAAGATTATTCAGACTTATGCCAAAAAAAGTCCTTATCGTAACCTATTACTGGACTCCTTCAGGAGGACCGGGAGTACAACGATGGCTTAAATTCGTAAAATATTTACCCGATTTCGGAATCGAACCCATAGTTTATATTCCCGAAAACCCTACTTATCCGATAATCGACAATGATTTGAAAGAAGATTTCAAACAAATCACAATCGTAAAACAACCCATAAAAGAACCGTATCGGTTGGCTTCTTTTTTATCTAAAAACAAAACCAAAAAAATCAGCTCGGGCATTGTTCCGAACAAACGTAAACAAACGTTTTTGGACAAGGTTTTACTTTATATCAGAGGAAATTTCTTTATTCCCGATGCGAGGGTTTCGTGGGTTAAACCTTCGGTTTCGTTTTTGAGCAAATACATTCGGGAAAACCAAATCGAAACCGTAATCACAACAGGGCCACCTCATAGTTTGCACTTGATTGGATTAGGATTGAAAGAAAAACTAAACATCAAATGGATAGCTGATTTTCGTGACCCCTGGACAAACATTGTCTATCATAAAGAGCTGAAATTATCCGAAAAATCAACCGAAAAACACAAAGAATTAGAACACAAAGTGCTGAACTCGGCTGACCAAATCATTGTTACAAGTCCGTCAACGAAAGCTGAATTTGCTCAAATTACTTCCCAACCGATTGAAGTCATTACTAACGGATATGATGTAGAGAGAATCGAAAAACAACCTTTGGACAAGAAGTTCTCGATGGCTCATATCGGTTCGTTTTTATCGGAAAGAAATCCGAGAATTTTGTGGAAAGCACTCAAAGAAATTCTCAAAGAAAATCCCGATTTCAGGAATGATTTTGAACTAAAACTCATCGGAATCGTATCACAAGAAGTTGCAGATACAATTAAGGAGTTCAAATTGGATTCCTTTGTCAGAAATTTGGGTTATTTATCGCATAAAGAATCCGTAATCGAACAGAGAAAATCACAGGTTTTGTTGCTTATCGAATCGGATTCGGAAGAAACAAAAATGATTCTCCCGGGAAAATTATACGAATATATGGCTTCGCACAGACCGATTTTAGCCATTGCCAACGAAAATTCAGACATCAAAGAAATCATCACAAAAACCAATACAGGATTTTTTTGTGATTATTCCGAAAAGGAAAAAGTCAAGCAAACTATCTTGACTTATTACAATCTGTACAAAGAAAACAATCTGAAACCCTCCCCTATCGGATTGCAGTTTTTTGCCCGAAAAAAATTGACAGAAAAGTTGTCGGAATTAATCCGAAGTTGTTAGTTCGAAGTCCCGAGTATTTCCAAAATCGAAATATAATCTTCCTGATTCTCGACAAAATCCTTATCGGAAACATCAATGATAAGCACGTTTAATTCCTTTTGTTGCTTGAGATATTCCAAATATCCCCGATTGATTTTATCCAAATATTCAGAGGGAATTTCTTGTTCGTAGCTTCGTCCTCTTTTTTTGATATTTGCCAAAAGCTGTTCCGTATTTTGGTAGAGATAAACATACAAATCAGGTTTCGGAATTTCTTTGTACATAATCTCAAAAATCTTGTGATACAAACGGTATTCATCTTCTCCAAGTGTAACTCGTGCAAAAATCAGTGATTTAAAAATAAAATAATCGGCAACCGTAAACTTTTTGAACAAATCCAATTGGGTCAAATCATCAGAAAGCTGTTGGTATCGGTCTGCCAAAAACGACATTTCCAAAGGAAAAGCATACCGACTTTGGTCTTCGTAAAACTTTGGCAAAAACGGATTGTCTGCAAATCCTTCCAAAACTAATTTAGCATTAAAATCTTCCGAAATCTTGATCGCTAAAGTCGTTTTTCCTGCCCCGATATTTCCTTCAATTACGATATTACTAAACCGTTCGAGATTGTACTTATCCAACGGATTTTCGAGTTTTGCGATAGTTTTAAACTCGCTTGTGTCTGGACATTCCGAAATAAGTTCCGAAATATTTTTAGTTAGAATCGGATGGACAAAATCAATTTGTAAATCCTCTATGGGTTTCAACACAAAAAGCCTGTCCTGCATTCTCGGATGCGGAATTTCGAGCGTTTCGGTTTTGATGATTTTTTCATCAAAAGCGATGATGTCAATATCAATTTCACGTGCCTGATATTCTTTTGAACTGCCTCGTATTCTTCCTAATTCTTTTTCGACAGACAAAATTTCTTCAATAATTTTTTCGGGAGATTTTGAAGTATGGACAAGCAAAGCACAGTTATAAAAGGCATCACTTTCAAATCCCCAGGACGGAGTTTCATATACTCTTGAAATGCTAATTACAACCGCTATTTTGTTGTGAATAAACTCAATACATTTTTTGATGTTTTCGAGTTTATCCCCTTTATTGCTCCCGACAGACAGAATTACTTTGGCTTGATTCATACAAGGGCAAAATAAGGCAATTTCGATGACAATGACAATATTAAAATTGTAATATCAATCGCAAATGGCAATTCCAAATACTTCTGCAATCTTCAATCTTAATTCTCAAATGAATTCACTACGTTTGCATAAAGTCTTTTGTATGAATGTTTCTGAATTTAATACTTTTCTGAAAGAAAAAAACCTCACTATTGCCACAGCCGAAAGCATTACAGCAGGGTTGTTGATGAGTACCATTGCTTCGGTTTCGGGAGTTTCGTCTGTGCTGAAAGGAGGAATTGTAACCTATCAGGAAGAACTAAAAATAAAGCTGTTAAACGTAAATCCCGAAACGCTTAAATCCTATTCGGCTGAATCGCTCGAAACTACTGTCGAGATGGTCAAAGGATTGTCAAATCTTGGTTTGGATTCGGATATTTATGTAGCAATTACGGGAGTTGCATCAGAGTCGGTCAATGAGTACAAAATCACTAAACAAGTCGGACAAATTTATGTTGCCATTTTGTTTAACAATAAATTACATACGTTTGAAACGATTTTACAACCCGAAACAAAAGAAAATTCCCGAAACAAAATCCGAGAAAAAGCGGTTGATTTTATCTTTGATAAGATTACAGAAATTATTGCCTAAGTTTTATATATTTGCTTTTTTATAATGCTCTGATGCAACCTTTTTTGCATTTTAGTCGTCTATAAATAAATTACCCTAACTTTTAAATTAATTCAAAAATGAAGAAAAACAACTTTATGGTCTTGGCTTTGTCAGGTTTGTGTTTGGTTTTGAGCCATAATCTGAATGCACAAAAGCAAGAAAAAACATCACGGAATTTCGGTCAGTCCGCTTTTTATGAGCAGATAAAAGAAAAAGCACAGGACAATAACGGAATAGTAAGGTGTGCTGCTTATGAATATGACCAATACTTAAATTCGGTAAACCCTCAAAAAGAAACTATTAGCAAGTTTGAATCTTGGCTTGCTCCAAAAATAGAGCAGTACAAACAGAGAAACACAACCAAAAAAACAACTGATGGCACAGATATAATTACTATTCCTGTAGTAGTTCACGTTATACACGACAACAAAGCTGTCGGAATAGATGAAAATATTGCTGATGCACAGGTGTTTTCCCAAATTACTGTTCTTAATGAGGATTTCAGAAAAATGTTGGGAACTCCCGGATACAACACCAACCCTGTTGGAGCAGATGTAGAAGTCGAGTTTTGTCTGGCTCAACGCACTCCTGACGGACAGGCAACAAACGGAATTAACAGATTAAATATACCAACTCCTGTTGTTGATAGTCCTTGGGGGCAGTTTATAACTTGGACTATGGAAGATATTGAGTCTATCTTAAAGCCTACAACCGTATGGGATTCCGAAGAATATCTGAACATCTGGGTAGTAGATAATATTTATATCGGAATGATAGCAGGATATGCTCAATTCCCTGTGTCTTCTGGGCTGGAAGGTTTAGACGGAGGATCTCTAAACGAAGGAGCAGAAACAGACGGAGTTGTAGTTGCTCATTATGCGTTTGGCTCATCTGACATATATTCCGCAGGTGTATATGAAACGGGTTATGACAAAGGAAGAACAACCACACACGAAGTAGGACACTGGTTAGGATTAAGACACATTTGGGGAGATAACAATTCTTGTACCGTAAATGCTACGGACAGTCTGAACGATTATTGTCTGGATACTCCACCTGCAAATGACCAAAACAGCGGTTGTGCCCAAACATCAACTTGTAGTGCTACGAGTATGATTGAAAACTACATGGATTATACCAATGATAGTTGTAAAAATATTTTTACGGAAGACCAAAAAACAAGAATCAGAACGGTTCTAGAAAATTCTCCGAGAAGAGTTACTTTAGCTACATCTTCGGGTTGTCTGCCTCCATCAGAATTTGATGCAAAAGTCGGTGCAATTAATGTCGGAGGAAGTTGTGATGCTGAAGTTGCTCCGATTGTTACTTTATATAATATAGGAACATCAACCATTATTACTTCCGTTCAAATTTCTTACGGAATAGAGGGAGAAACAACTCAAACTTATGAATGGACAGGAACACTTGACATACAAGAAAATATTGAAATAACATTACCTGTGGTAGAGTTTCAGCAAACAAGCGATTTTACGGCAACTTTGATCAGTGTAAATGGAACGACTGATGATAATACGCTTAACGACAGTAAGACCGTAACCAAAACCGTTTCAACCCCACCTATGTTTACTTCTTCGACAGTTACTTTATCTTTGACAACAGATGATTATGGAGATGAAACTACGTGGGTACTTGTAAATAATTCAGGTTCAGTCATAGCTCAAGGAGGTGATTACTTTGAAAATCAAACACATAGTCAGAATTTTGAACTTACAGATGATTGCTATACTTTTACGATTTATGATGAATATGGAGATGGTATATGCTGTAATTATGGTCAAGGGTCTTATACTTTGACTGCGGGTTCTGAAGTTATTGTTTCAGGAGGGACTTTTGGAGCGAGTGAATCAACCTCTTTTGGTATTAACACGACTGCAAATGTTGATTCATACAATTCGTTTGAGAATATTAAGCTATATCCGAATCCTGTTACTTCTATATTAAATATCGTTATTGCGGATTCTACGGAATTACCTGAAAACATCTTGATATTCAATGCTTTGGGTCAGCTTGTTAAGAGTCTGAAAGTGAACAATTCGTCAGATTTGTCTGTTGATGTGAATTCTCTTTCTAATGGTGTTTACCTGATAAAAATAGCAGGACAAAACCAAAGTAAAACATTGCGTTTTATAAAACAATAAACAATTAGATTATTATATTAAAAATCAGCCTCCCTTAATAATAAAAAAGGGAGGCTGATTTTTTTTTTTAACCAATCTTAACCGAAGTCATATTGAGTGAACCTCCTACCATTTTATCGTTAAAGAATAAAACATCATCTTTATTATCCTGCAAAGCAAGTGAATAAATCAGCGGATAATAATGGTCTGGAGTCGGAATTGCCAACTTGGCTTTTTCTCCTAAATCCTGATAATTGATAAGGGATTTGTGCTCGGTTTTTCCGATTTTTTCTTTAAATAAATCATTCATTTCCACAGCCCAGTCAAACCCGAAGTTAGGCGTATTCATATTCTTCCAATCCACCATTCGCAGGTTGTGTACCATATTTCCACTTCCGATAATCAGCACGCCTTTTTTTCGCAAAGCAGCCAATTGTTTTGCCAAATCATAGTGATATTGGGCAGGTTTAAAATAGTCGATGCTCAACTGCAAAACCGGAATATCCGCATCGGGATACATATGCCTTACGACAGTCCAGGTTCCGTGATCTAATCCCCAATCGTGGTCAAGACCTACATTGGTCGAAGTAATCAGTTGAGCTGTTTCTTTAGCCAAAATCGGATTCCCTTTGGCAGGATACTGCACATCAAAAAGAGCTTGCGGAAATCCTCCAAAATCGTGAATCGTTTTCGGGTTCTCCATAGCGGTTATATGGGTTCCCCTTGTAAGCCAATGGGCAGAAATAACCAAAACCGCTTCGGGTCTCGGGATTTCCTTTCCGAATTTTGTCCAAGTTCTCGAAAATTCGTTGTCTTCAATTCCGTTCATCGGAGAGCCGTGTCCGATAAAAAGAACAGGCATTTTCACGCTTTGTTCTTTTAGATTTTGTGTCCAATTATAAAATGGTTGTAATGATGTCATAGCTAATCCTCCTAATCCTAATTTAATAAAAGTTTCCCTTTTCATTATTTTTTTCACATTTGTACATACAAATATAGTAAAAAATATTTAATTTAAAAAAAATTAAAAAAAATAAAACCTTACTTTTGCACCCTTAAAAATTTAATAATCAGATGACACAAATCAGAAACATTGCAATTATTGCCCACGTTGACCACGGAAAAACCACTTTGGTTGACAAAATTATGCACCACTGTCAGCTTTTCAGAGCTACTGAAAACACAGGAGATTTAATTTTGGACAATAACGATTTGGAACGTGAAAGAGGAATAACCATTGTTTCTAAAAACGTATCCGTTACCTACAAAGGTACAAAAATAAACATCATCGACACTCCGGGTCACGCTGATTTCGGTGGTGAGGTAGAACGGGTTTTGAATATGGCAGACGGAGTTTTGCTTTTGGTTGATGCCTTTGAAGGACCGATGCCACAAACGAGATTCGTTTTGCAAAAAGCCATCAGTCTTGGGCTGAAACCTTGTGTGGTAATTAACAAAGTTGACAAAGAAAACTGTACTCCCGAAGAAGTTCACGAAAAAGTTTTTGATTTGATGTTTGAATTAGGTGCAGAAGAATGGCAACTCGATTTCCCGACCGTTTACGGTTCTGCCAAACAAAACTGGATGAGTGAAGACTGGAAAAACAAAACCGAAAATATCGAACCGCTTTTGGATATGGTTTTAGAGCATATTCCTGCTCCAAAAGTATCAGAAGGAACGGTTCAGATGCTAATTACATCGCTTGACTTTTCTTCATTTACAGGTCGTATCGCTATCGGACGTTTGCAAAGAGGAACACTAAAAGAAGGAATGAATATTTCGCTTGTAAAACGTGACGGGAAAATCATCAAGTCAAAAATCAAAGAATTACACACTTTTGAAGGTGTCGGAAGAAGAAAAGTTGAAGAAGTTCAAGCAGGAGATATTTGTGCTTTGGTAGGTCTGGAAGGATTCGACATCGGAGATTCGGTTGCGGATTCTGAAAATCCCGAAGCATTGCCAACTATTGCGATTGACGAGCCTACGATGAGTATGCTCTTTACGATTAACGACTCTCCTTTCTTCGGAAAAGAAGGAAAATTCGTTACTTCAAGACATATTAAAGACCGTTTGACCAAAGAGTTGGAAAAGAATTTGGCTTTGAGAGTGGAGGAAACAGGAAGTGCAGATAAATTTATGGTTTTCGGACGTGGAGTTCTTCATTTATCGGTTCTTATCGAAACGATGCGTAGAGAGGGATACGAACTTCAAATCGGACAACCGCAAGTTATCATCAAAGAAATTGACGGAGTAAAATGCGAACCAATCGAAGAATTGACTATCGACCTGCCTGAAAACTTATCGGGTAGAGCGGTTGAATTTGTAACTTTACGTAAAGGAGAAATGCTTTCGATGACTCCGAAAGGCGACAGAATGGTAATCGAATTTCAGATTCCGTCAAGGGGAATTATCGGACTTCGTAACCAGATTCTGACAGCCACAGCAGGTGAGGCAATTATGGCACATAGATTTTTGGAATACCAACCGTATAAGGGAGAAATTCCGGGTCGTATCAATGGTTCGTTGATTTCTATGGAAAACGGAAAAGCGATTCCGTATTCTATTGATAAACTACAAGACAGAGGAAAATTCTTTGTTGACCCGAACGAGGATATCTACGAAGGTCAGGTTATCGGAGAAAACTCAAGAGGTGATGATATGACCGTAAATGTTACCAAAACTAAAAAACTGACTAACGTACGTTCTTCGGGAGCAGATGATAAAGCGAGAATTATTCCTGCTATCAAATTCTCATTAGAGGAGGCTTTGGAATATATTCAAAAAGATGAATATGTTGAGGTAACTCCAAAATCACTTCGTTTGCGAAAAATCTACCTGAACGAAAACGATAGAAAACGTCATAAAGTAGATTAATTTTTAGGAGGTAAGAATAACAAAAAAGGCTTTTGATTTATCAAGAGCCTTTTTGCTTTAACATTTCGTAGGTTTCGTCTATATAAATATACAGGTCGTTGCTGTGCGGGTCGGTTTCGGTTTGCAGTCCTTTGATGTGTCCTAAACGAACGATAATCAAATCATCTTCGGGAATTACGATTACGAATTGCCCTAAATGCCCACGCATATAAAAGATTTCTTTTCCTAAATAATCCGAAAGCCAAAATCCGTATCCGTAAGGTGCTTTGTCAAATCGGGAATGTGTGGACAATTCCACAAAAGCGGAATCTAAAATTTGGTTTCCGTTCCAATTTCCTTTGTTTTTGTAGAGTTTCCCGAGTCGTGCAAAATCCCTTGCATTACTGGCTATACAACAATAGGCTTTTTCGATTCCGTCAGGATTATCAACCTGCCAAAAAGCCTCATTTTCAGAACCTAAAGGCTTCCAAAAATGCTTGGAAACATAATCGGACAGCTTTTCTCCGGTTGCTTTTTCGATAACCATTGCCAAAAGCTGGGTATCTCCACTCGAATATTTGAATTTTTGTGCAGGTTCTTCGGTTGTTTTCAGGTTCAGAATAACCTTTTTCAAATCATCGTCAAAATAAGCTCTTGTAACCACCGAAAACGGACTGTAATATTTTTCGTCCCAATTCAATCCCGAAGCCATCGAAGACAAATCTCCAACAGTCATTTTTTGTGCTAAACCTTCTGAAAATTCAGGAAAAAAGTCCGAAACAGGCTGGTCTAAACTCTTTATTTTTCCCTCCATAATGGCTTTTCCTAAAGCGGCTGAAACATAGCTTTTTGCTATTGAAAATGAATTGGTATGCGAATTTTCGTCATATCCGTCAAAATAGCTTTCGTGCCAGATACTGTCGTTTTTTATTACCAGAAAAGCAATGGTTTTCAGCTCGTTATGAGTTTCTGAAAGTCTTTGAGTTGCAGGAATTGTATTGTAATCTTCCGAAATATTCCAAGGTTGGGCTGTTCCGTTGTCGATAATTCGGTTGTCGAAATAGTTGTAATCGTCCAAAAAAGCAGTTTTGTATCCGTTAAAATACGTTACCCGAACTGCTTTCAGAATATAATCAACATCGAATAGATAGATTAACAATATGATTCCCGAAAGGGGAAGAAAAAGCCACAACGAAAAACCTCTGATAAATTTCATAAAAATTATTTTCTTCCGAATATTTTACGGAGTAAAAAGCCCAAAACAGCACCTTTCATCCCTTTGCTAAACATATCTACCGCTCCAATTGCAACATCGGGCAAAACGGATGCAAAACCCAAAGAATCTCTCATCTGTTGTCCGCTTTGTTTTATTTTTTCAAGTTGGATTTCTCTTTCGAGCTTGAGGATTTTTAAATCCCTATCGATTTCATCATACGAGGTGTACTTTCTCTTTGTCATAATCAGTATTCTTCGTTATAAAAAATATCCGAAAAGGCTTTGATGATTGGCTCTTCGATTCGGTTTTTGAGATTATACACGATAATACTCAAAATCAGATAAATACCCCCTACAATCAGAAATCCGTAAACAAAATTATCCAAAGCATAACCAATAGCCAAAGCTCCTGCAATAGAAAAGAAAACCACTACCATAACCAGAAACACTCCTATTAATATTATTTTTAAAAGCGAGGATGCTGATTTGGTAACGACTTTAAAAACCCATAGCTTGTAATATTCGAGATTGCTTTCTACAAAATCACGAGTCTGGGTCTGAACTTCGTTCAGGTTTTCTTTTATTTTTCCAAACATAGGTTTTTATTTAGCTGTATTCTTTTTTAATTCCGCAAGTTTTTTCTCCAAAGAAGCAATCACATCTTCTTTTTTGGTGTTGGCATCTGACAGCATTTCATCAACCGTGGATTCCAAGTTGTTTACTTTAGCTTTGAGTTTATCTGTCAATTCTCCGAAAGACTGCTTTAAGTCTTCTGACGATTTATCAAGATTGTCTTTAATTCTTTTTCTTGTTTTTGAGCCTTTGTCGGGTGCGAATAATACTCCGATAGCTGTTCCGATGGCTGCTCCTACCAAAATAGCAGCAGCTGCATTTCCGATTTTGTTTGACATAATTTTAAATTTTTAAAGTTAACACTATATTTTAATATATGGGTGCAAATATTATGCCCAACAAATTATCGTTGTTTTTTGTTTAACAACAAATTAAATACTCAAAATGTTAAATTTTCTGATAAAATTAAAAAAAATATTTTTATGACGCAACCTTTTTTTAGTTTTTGCATCTTGTATATAAAGCTTTTGTAATTAAGTGCGTTTTATCCGGAGAAGAAACGCTATGTCTAATTTAACACATTTATTTTTATGAAAATTTGGTTGTTTAAGAAATTATTAAGAAGTTTGCACTTAACTAACTCAAAATAATTAAATATGAAATCAAGGTTTACTGGGATTTTAACGCTGTTTTTAGCGTTTATGATTCAGTTTTCTTTTGCACAAGAGAAAACTATTACGGGTGTTGTAACCTCTGCCGAAGATGGATTACCCCTTCCGGGAGTAACTGTTATGGTTGATGGTACAGCCAAGGGTACAAGCACAGATTTAGATGGTAAGTATTCAATTACTGCTAATCAAGGAGACACGTTGACATTTTCTTTTATTGAAACGAAAAGTCAAACAATTACTGTCGGAGCGTCTAATACTATTAACGTAAGTTTAGTTTCTGACACGATAATTGATGATGTGCTTGTTGTTGGTTATGCCGTTTCTACTAAAGGAGATTTTGTAGGAACAGCTTCCAAGGTTCAAATGGAAAACATTACAGCAAAAACAGTTTCTAACGTTTCTCAAGCCTTGAAAGGTGAGGTTGCCGGAGTAAATGTTATTTCAGGATCAGGGCAACCAGGTACTAGTGCAACGGTACGTATCCGTGGTTTCGGATCTGTTAGCACAATAGGTAACAGATCTCCACTATATGTAGTGGATGGTATTCCTTATAACGATGGTTCGTATGGAAGTGCTATCAGTTCAATAAACCCAGCAGATATTGAAGATATGACTGTGCTTAAAGATGCGGCTGCAACTTCAATTTACGGTTCGAGAGGAGCTAACGGGGTTATCTTGATTACTACCAAAAGTGGTAAAGCGGGCACATCTGTTATCACAGTAGATTTCAAAACAAGTATCAACACTTTGTTTTTACCGGGTTATGACGTTGTTACTTCTCCGGAGGAATATATGGAGATGTCTTGGAATGCTGTGTATAACAAAGGGACTTTGTTAGGAGAGGCTGACCCTGCTGCTTATGCAAATGCAAATTTGTTTGGCGGCACAGGTATTAATGCACACTACAACATTTGGAATGCTCCAGGAGAGGCACTTATTGATCCTGCAACAGGAAAATTCAATTCTGGAATTTCTCGCAGATATACTCCTGAAAACTGGGCAGATAGTTCTTTCCGTACAGGATACAGACAAGAAGGTAACATTCAATTTAGTGGAGGTACCGAAAAAACAAGATTTTCTTCTTCTTTCGGTTTTACAGAAGATGAAGGATATGGTATCCATTCTGATTATACCAGATATTCAACAAGATTAAATGTTGATCATCAGGTAAATGACTGGTTAAAAGCAGGAAGCAACTTGAGCTATTCCGGTTCAAGATTTACAAGAAATGGTCAAACAGAAGACACAGGAAGTATCTTTTTGATGGCTAATGGTGCACCTTCTATTTACTCTGTATATTTGAGAGATGATAATGGGGAAAAAGTTATAAACCCAAACACAGGGCACTACTTTTATGATTTTGGTACAGTATATCCAAGACGTTTTTCTCCGCTTACCAATGGTATTGCAGATGCTACATATGGTCTGAACAGGGATTATTATCACACATTAACAGGTAAAATGTTTTTCAATGCTAATATCACAAAAGATTTAGTTTTTGAAACAAGTTATGGAGCACAATATGAATCCAACCTTGGATACAATATGACTAACGTGGAAGCAATAACAGGAAATCCAGCTCGTACAGGATATCTTTCGAGATATGATGTTCAATCTACCAATCAAAATTTCCTTCAATTATTGCGTTACGGTAAAAAATTCGGAGATCACAGAGTTGATGCATTTGTTGCTCACGAAACCACAGAATATCAAGAGAAGATTTTAGGAGGGGCTAAACAAAATGCTATTATCTTCGGAGCAACCGATTTAGATTTATATACACAAGTGGTTTCTAGACCTTATTCTTATACAAGAGGTTGGGCACTTGAAAGTTATTTTGCCAATCTGAATTATAACTACGATGGTAAATATCATTTGTCTGGTTCTGTAAGACGTGATGGTTCTTCTCGTTTCATTCAAGATAAATGGGGTACATTTTGGTCTGTTGGAGCAGGATGGGTAGTTTCTAAAGAATCATTTATGGATAACGTAGGAGTTGTTGATTACCTAAAACTTAAAGCAAGTTATGGAGTTATTGGTGACCAAGGACGTCGTTTAAGATACGGATGGCAAGAATCTACTATCGGAGATACTGATGACTATTCATTTACTGAAACATCTGAGATGGCAAACCCTAATTTGACTTGGGAAACTTCTAAAATTACACAGGTAGGTTTTGAAAGTTCTTGGTTTAAGAACAGATTAGACGTAGATGTGGATTACTATGTAAAAAACACAGAAAATCTATTTTTCTCTATGTCACTTCCTCCATCAGCAGGATATAACAACGTATATGTAAATGATGGTGAGTTGCGTAATAGTGGAGTAGAATTTGATGTTACAGGACATATTATCACAGCGAAAGAAACTGGAGATTTTACTTTATCTGTTGGAGTAAACGGAGAGTTTCTTACAAATAAATTAACAAAAATGCCTGTTGATATCTTAACAGGAGAGAAAAAAGTAATTGATGGAGCTTTGTCTGAAGGACATTCAGTATATGACCATTTTATGGCAGAATGGGCAGGTGTTGATCCTGCTACAGGTATGGCTTTGTGGAATATGTACTTTGATGATGTAAACGGGGACGGTATGTTTGATTCAGGAGATGCTATAATTAATAATATGGTTCTTTATTTAGATGAAAATCCTGATGCTGTTGTAGCAAGAACCACAACTAATGATTATAGTAACGCTACACAAAAATATGTAGGTAAATCTGCTATTCCAAAAGTACGAGGAGCTTTCCGTTTAAATGCCTCTTACAAAAACTTTGATTTGACTGCTCAAATAGGATATAGTATTGGAGGGTATGCTTATGACGGGAATTATTCTTGGTTGATGACTAATAGTCTTATTGGTTCAGACAACTGGCATACAGATATGAGAGACAGATGGCAACAACCAGGAGACATTACTAATGTTCCTAGATTATCAGACAACTACACTACAGACACAAGACAGAATTCTACATCTACTCGTTTCTTAACAAAAGCAGATTATCTGTCTTTGAACAACGTTAGATTGGGTTATACATTCCCAAATAGCTTTTTGGACAAATCAGGATTGTCAGGACTTAGTATTTATGTTTCTGGAGACAACTTGATGTTCCTTAGTGCAAGAAATGGATTTAACCCATCAACTGCTGAAAGTGGGGGGTCTAATATTTACAGATATATGCCTCTTTCTACATTTAGTTTAGGGGTAAATGTTAAATTATAAAAACAAAACAAGATGAAAAAACTTTTAAATTATGTAGTATTAGCGTTACTTCTGTTTTTTACCGCAGGTTGTAGCGAAGACTTTTTGAATCCGGTAAGGAATAATTCACTCCTTACAAATGAGGATTTCGCAGAGAACGCAGAACTCAACCCTGCTCTTATAGAAGGAACGCTTAACGGTATTTATACCTATATGATTACTCCGTTTGCTGTCTATAATGACCAACACAGAGACTTCGGGCATAAATCTTTAGATATTTGGACAGATATGCTGTCAGGAGATATGGCTTTGGCAGGAAATGAGTATAACTGGTACGGTAACTTTACAAACCTAGTTGCTACTTCAGATTATATATGGATAGAAAATGATATTGCTTGGTCATACCTTTATAAAATAGTGAACTTATCTAATGGAGTTGTTCTTAACTTGGGAGGGAATGATGCAGAACCAGAAGGAGAGAACACACGCGCAATGCTTGGACAAGCAAAAGCGTTAAGAGCGTATGCTTATTTCTATCTTACACAACTTTTCCAAAGAGAGTACAATCCTTCACAGCCAATCTTTCCTTTATATAAAGGAGATGGAGAGCTAAATTTCGGAAAAGCACCTGCTTCTGAAGTATATGATTTTATCATTAGTGATTTGACTCATGCAGTATCTTTGTTAGACGGATTCAACCCTAGTGGAAAACACCAAATTAACAAATCAGTAGCACAAGGGTTATTAGCCTATACTTATGCTGCTATGGGAGATTATGCTCAAGTTAAAGCTGTTACAGATGATATTATTGCTACAGGAGGATATCCATTGACAACTGCAGGGCAGTTGGCTTACCCGGGTGCAGGTTCTGGATTTAATGACGCTAATACTCCTTCTTGGATGTGGGGTTATGACATTCCGACAGGTATGATCGGTCAGCTTGTTCATTGGTATGGTCAAGTAGATTTCTTTTCTTATAGCTATGCAGCTGTAGGAGATTGGAAATCAATGGACAACTTATTGTATAACGCTATTCCTGCTAATGATATTAGAAAAACTCAGTTTGCTACAGCAGGAGGTCCGTTACAACCGGTTAATAAAATTTTCCACGCAGCAAGAGTTCAAATGGGGCAAGCTGCTTTGGAATCAGATTACGTATTTATGCGTATTGAAGAGATGTATTTGTTGAATGCAGAAGCTGCTGCCAAAACAGGTGATGAAGCTACTGCTAAATCAAGACTTAAAAGTTTACTAGATATTCGTATGGGAGGTACAGAGGCAGATACATATCTTAACGCTCTTTCCGGACAAGCTCTTAGAGATGCTATTTATCTTCAAACAAGAATTGAGCTTTGGGGAGAAGGTAAGAGTTATTTTGCTATGAAACGTAACCAAGCAACTATTACAAGAGGAACAAACCACGTATTTTTACCTGGTATTTCTGTTCCTTATAACGATGCTCGTTTATCTTTCAAAATACCAAGAAGAGAGATGAATAACAATCCAGCTATCACAGAGCAAAATTAATAACTAAATACTTAGAAATTATGAAATTTAATAAACTAATAATGTTCTTTTCGGCTCTGATGATGTTTTCAGGAATCTTATCGAGCTGTTCAGACGATTCGGCAACAGACAATCCTCTTTCAGGAGTCAATTATATTTCTATAGAAGAAATTAAAAATGTAGAAATTTCCGAAGGAGAAACGGCTATAATTGAAGTAAAAGTTTTTGCTTCACAAGCTTCATCAGCTGACAGAGTTTTTGACTTACAGATAATTACTACTGCTCCTCCTACGGCAAATGCAGACTACCCTATTACTACTGCAAACCCTGATTACTATTCAGTTCCTACTTCGGTTACTATCCCTTCAGGTTCTAAAGAAGGGACTTTTGAAGTAAGCGTAACCGCTACAGATTTAGGGTCAGGTAAAAGAATTGTAGTTGGTATTGTACCAAAAGAAGATTTCCATTTGGCAACTTCTCAAACTTCTCCTGATGCAGAGGGAAATTTTGATGTTATCTACAAAAATCTTGTTATCAACGCTAAAGAAAGATGCTTTAAAAATTCTTTATTAGTAGAAATTGTAACAGACCGTTATGGAGATGAAACAACTTGGGAGTTGTATGATAGTGCTATGAATCTTGTTGGTTCGGGAGGTCCTTATCCTCAACAAGCAACTAATGGAGAATATCCTCAGTCTCCTGCTAACTTTTGTTTAGATAACGGAAACTATACTTTCATTATTTATGACAACCCTTATAATGACGGTATGGACACAAATGGTACAGGTGAATATGGTAATGGTTATTACCGTTTGTCAAAAATAGTTGACGGGCAAGACGTCGAAATTGCTAAAAACGGAACGTTTGGAGCATTTGATGAAGTAACATTCTCATTGCCATAAACAAGACAATTTTAATTTCTAAAAACCGATGGATATTATCCGTCGGTTTTTTTATTTGATAAAAAAATGTATATTTGTCCAACTAAAAATGTAAAAAATTATGTTCAAAGCAAGGTTTTATATTCCTGCGTTGTTTATGCTTGGAGCAGTTCAAGCCCAAACTCCAAAAGAAAAAGAAAAAATAATTAACAGCTATGATGCCCGAAAAACAGAATTATTGAATCAGGAAATCAAAGCGAGAGAAGCTTCTGTCCAAAACAAAATAGACGAATATTTGTCTAAAAACCCAACAGAAAAACAATATTTTTCTGTTAATGGGGTGTCTCACAGAATAGTTGACATTTATAACGGAAAGCCTGTCTATCAATCAACCGATAATGCATTAGCTGCGCGAGCAATAAAAACAAATCATCTTTATCCGGGAGGTTCATTAGGTCTTTCTTTGGAAGGAGAAGGAATGGATATCGCCTTATGGGACGGAGGCTGGGTTCTTACCACTCACGTCGAATTTATGGAAGATTCGGGGTCAAGAGTTGTTACTCCGGACTCTTTTGACCAGAATCCTGCAGCTGATTCTCACGGAACTCACGTAGGGGGTTCAATTGGAGCCAAAGGAGTTTCTTCTTCTGCTAAAGGAATGGCTCCAAAATCTAACATAAGGTCATTCAACTGGACATTTGACCAGTCTGAAGTATCTAATGAGGCAAACACAAACGGGACATTAATTACTAACCATTCTTATGGAGTATATGTAGAAAATGCAATGACTGCTTATGGAGCCTGGTATATGGGATGTTATAGTACTGCTGCCGTGAATTGGGACCAGATAGCATACAATTATCCATATACTTTGATAACGATGTCTGCAGGTAATGGTGGTACAGAGATTTATTCAGGAGGATTAGCTCCTGGATATGATAAGTTGACAGGAGAAAAAAATGCTAAAAATCTTTTGATTGTTGCTAATGCCAACCCTACGGTACACATTCCTACAGGTAATATAACCGGCTTGACAATTAACAACTCTAGCAGTCAAGGACCTACTGATGATGGAAGGGTAAAGCCTGATATCTCATCAGACGGAACAGACGTATATTCTACAAATAGCACTGGTACAACAGATTATTATACAGCCTCAGGAACCTCAATGGCTTCTCCTACTACAGCCGGAACAATGTTGCTTTTACAAGAGCATTACAACAACTTACATCCTTCGGAATATATGAGAGCTGCAACCCTAAAAGGGCTTGTTTGTCATACAGCTCTTGATGATAGTGATGTAATTAGTTGGGCATCTCCGGGCCCTGACCCAAGATTTGGTTGGGGACTTTTAGATGCAAGAGCTGCTGCTAATGTTCTTACTAATTCCGTAGAATCAAATCCTACTACTATTGTTGACGAACGTACTCTTGCTCAAGAAGGAAGTTATAGCTTTCAAGTAACAATAAACAGTCCTAAAAAACTTATGGCAAGTATCTGTTGGACAGACCTTCCCGGAACGGCAAAAAACAATCAACTTAATTCTCCCAATCCTGCATTAGTAAATGATTTGGATATCAGAATTATTAAAGATGATGAAACTACATATTTCCCTTGGAAACTGGATTTATCTAACCTTAATGCTGCTATTAAAGGAGACAATACTGTTGATAATTTTGAAAGAGTTGATATTAATGATGCCCTCGGAACATACACCATTCAAGTAACTCACAAAGGAACATTATCAGGAGGTCCTCAAAATTATAGTTTGATTGTGTCTGGGTTTGATTCATCATCATTAAGCACTGAATCTTTCAAAACAGATAATTTATTTGTGTATCCAAATCCGGCATCTGATATGTTGTATTTCAGCACAACAGAAAATGCCTCTCTTGACAAAGTAGAAATCTACGATACTATTGGTAAAAGAGTTCTTTCTTCACAAATAAACAATAACTCTGTTGATATTTCCGGGCTGACTTCGGGAGTTTATTTCGTAAAGATTTATTCTGGAGAAAGTCAAGTAACCAAAAAAATCATCAAGAAGTAATTCGGTTATTTCTTATAGCGGAAACAAAAATGGTCAGAAGAATTTCTGACCATTTTTGTTTTAAGGGGTTTACTTTTTCTTTTTCAATCGACCTCTGTTTACGGGTTTTGTCTTTCTCGGATTTCGTTTTCCGGGACCTCCGAAATTTACTTTTGAGTTTTTGGCCGATTTCTGATGAAATGCTCCTCCACCTTCATCGGTCGGTTTTTTAGTTATGAGTTTTGGCTTTTGCTTTTTCTTTTCAAATTCCATTAAAACGGTTGAAATTTCAACCGAACTCGGGATTTCGAACTGTTCGATTTCGAGGTTCATCAGGATTTCAGTTTCTAAAAACCATTCCTCCTCTCTTGGAGAAACAAACGTCAAGGCTGTTCCTTCTTTGTCTGCTCTACCTGTTCTTCCGATTCTGTGAATGTATTGCTCCGGAATTTCGGGAACTTCAAAATTGATTACGTGCGAAATATCTCGAATATCCAAACCACGAGCCATAATGTCGGTTGTAATAATTCCTTTAAGGTCTCCTTGCTGAAATGCAGCCAAAGTATTTAACCTGTAATTCTGTGATTTGTTGGAATGAATCACTCCGAATTGTCCCTGAAAATCGTTGTCTAATCGTTCATGGAGTAAATCAACAATCCGTTTGTTATTTACGAATATCAAAACCCGTTCAAACGATTCATCTGTTAGTAAAAGTTCGTTTAACAGGTTAATTTTCGTAGTAAAATTTGGAACAAAATATTTTAATTGTCTGATTTTTTCGAGTGGAGTCCCACTTGGAGCAAGAGATACTTCTTCTGGAAAATCAAAATAATCATTGATAATCTCATCAACTTCTTCGGTCATCGTAGCAGAAAACAGAATATTCTGACGCTTTTCTTTCATCATAGCCAAAATAGAAGTAATCTGCATTCTGAAACCGAGATTCAGAATTTCGTCAAATTCGTCAATCACTAATTTTTTGACTTCATCAAAACGGACAACTCCGTCAAGAGCCAAGTCCATTAGCCTTCCCGGAGTAGCTACTAAAACATCCACTCCCTCATAAATGGCTTTTTTCTGTGTATTGATGTTTACTCCTCCATAAATCCCTAAAACTCGAATCGACATATATTTGGTTAGCTTTTCGACTTCTTCTGCAACCTGAACTACAAGCTCACGAGTAGGAACGATAATCACAACTTTTGGGTTTTCGGAGTTTGAAAATTTGTATTGTTTGAGAATCGGGAGCAGATAAGCGAAGGTCTTTCCTGTCCCGGTTTGGGCAATTCCCATCATATCCTTTCCGGAAAGTATAACCGAAAACGATTTTTCCTGAATCGGGGTAAGACTCGTAAAGCCTAAATCATCAATCGCTTTTTGTAGGGATTTTGGTAAGTCTAATTGCTCAAATTGGCTCATTTTACAGTGTTTTAAGTTGCAAAGATAAGTTTTTTAGGTTTAATCGTCGAAACTATGATTGTTTATCGTTTTTAGATTTTAACACTTAATAATTTATTTTTTTGTAATTTGCTCCGATTTTCTTTTGTCAAAAAAAGTATGATTTTTTTATACCAATATCTGAGCAGATACGTCTTTGTTTTTTGTATGCTGTTTTTCGTTTCTTCTGCTTTCTCACAGAACGAGACCAATTATTGGTATTTCGGAAATAACGCAGGTCTAAATTTTAGCAACGGAGATTTTGCTGTTCCGAATGATGGAAGTATGCAAACTCCTGCCGGATGTTCTTCTATTTCAGACAGAGATGGAAATCTTTTGTTTTATACTAATGGTCAGACCGTATGGAATAAAAACCATCAGATAATGCAAAACGGAACAGATTTATCAGGAGATATTAATGGGGTTCAAACTTCAATAATTATCCCAAAACCCGGAGATATTTCTACCTATTATATTTTTTACGTAAGACGGTTTACACAATCCTTACCTATATATCTTTTATCCGGAGTCTATTATTCAGAAGTTAAGTTTGACACACAAAACCCTTTGGGATATATAACAGATAATAAAGATATTCGGTTTATCGAAACAACAGAAGCTACTTCACGTCTTGCTGCAATTCATCACCCTGAAAGCAACTCTATTCGAGTAATTTGTATGACCAAACCGGACCCTGTATTTGGAGCACCACCTATTCCCGATGATAAGTTTGTTTTCAGAGTTATTAATGTTACACAAAATGGTGTTTCAACTCCGATAATAAGAGATATAAACGAAGGCCTTGGCAGGATAGGAGCAATGAAAATTTCTCCAAACGGAGAATATCTTGCTTTTGCTGATAATCTCCCCAATACTGAAAACGGAAAAATATTTTTTTACAAATATAATAACGACACCATTGAGTTTGAGTTTGAGTTTTATCGAAATACAATTCCTACAATCAACATGTTCTTGCATCCTTATGGCATTGAATTCTCTCAAGACTCCAGAATACTTTATTATACAGGAGGAAATTATGTTGTTCAGATTCCCTTTTTGGATATGGGAGGGGCTCAACCTGTCGGATATTATATTATGGGACCTTCTCCCGGAGCAAATTCGTTACAGCTTGCACGAAACGGAAAAATCTATGTTGCTCACGGAGATGCGAACAATTCTATCAATGCGGTAAGCGTAATAAACCAACCTGAAAAAATCGGTGAAGCGTGTGAGTATAACTCATTATCTGTTGCTTTAACTCCCGGAAGTTCTTTTCAAGGACTGCCAATTTTTATAGCGACTCCTTTGAGAAACCGAATCTTACCTGTAGAAAGTGATTGTGAGGATACAACATTCAGTTTTGAATTAGATGCTTACGTTCCGATTACTTCTGTATTGTGGGATTTTGGAGATGGAACAACTTCAACCTCTCTGACTCCTACACATCAGTTTTCTGAACCGGGAATACACAAAGTTAGTGCTACAATTATGGTTGATAATTACCCGGTTACCTTATACAGAGATGTCGAGGCTTATCCGCTACCATCACTTGACCCGAATCAGACCCTACAACAATGTGATGTAGATAACAACCCAACTTCGGTTTTTAATTTAGAAAATATCGGAGACAAAATGAATAATCCGAATCCGGAATATGAATATGTTTTTTATCATACGATGAATGATGCACAAAACGACATAAATCCAATTCCGAATCAACTTGCCTATCAAAATCAAACCAATCCGGAAGAAATATTTGTGAAAATCACAAGCCCATTTGGATGTGTTTCAATAAGCAGTTTTTTTATTGAGACATCTTATACCGAATTAGGACAGATAAGCCCTGTTTATGCTTGTGGAAATTCGGACAATGAGGCAACGTTCAATATAGATTTTAAAATAGATGAAATCAGACAAGAACTCAATATTCCGCAAAATTTTAGCATAATAATTTATCCGAGCTTTCAAGATGCTCAAACCAAATTAGACCCTTTAGACAGGTATTATACTACTTCAACAACAACCGTTTGGATAAGAATAGAAGATGAAAACAATGATTGTAACGGAATTGGCTCTTTCCAACTCATCGTTAATCAAGGGTTTGAACTAAACATCGAGGACAGCTATGTCATTTGTGATACAAACTTACAGCCTTTAACCGTTTTGGACGGAGGAGCAAACAACGATATTTGGGAGTGGAGAAACAGTTCGGGAACGATAATCTCTACGTCCAGAAATTTTATCTTAACTCAAGAAGGAACATTTTCTCTTACTGTTTATAGAACTCAAAACGGAATACAATGTTCTTCTCAAAAACAATTTGTGGTTACACAATCAGGAGAGGTTCAGTTTAATCAGATTTCGACAGATAATAATGAAATTTATGTTTCGGTAATCGGAAACAGCACGTATGAGTTCTCCTTAGACGGAAATAATTTTTATGGACACGGAAATTCTTATACTTTTACGGGAATCTCAACCGGATTTCACATTGTTTATGTGAAAGATGTCTATAATTGCGAAACTCCGATAAGTCAAGAGATTTTTTTACTTAATTTCCCTCATTTTTTTACTCCAAACGGAGATGGTGTAAATGATTATTGGAGAATTAACTCTTTGGTTACACGAATTTTTCCTAAAGTAGAAATTGTTATTTATGACAGATACGGAAAAATGATAAAATATATGGATTTTCCAAAAGATGCTTTTGGCTGGGACGGAACTTACAAAGGAGAAAAACTCCCTGCTACAGATTATTGGTTCAAAGCGACTCTGAAAGATAATACAGGAAATACGCTTGAAAAAAAGGGACATTTTAGTTTAATGAGATAACTAAAAACTACTTTTTCTTCAGCTTAAAATATCCGTTTGCCAAAATTGTAAGAATAATAATCCCTGCTCCGATATAAAATTCCGCACTCATTTTTTCGGTTTCCGGAAACAAAATTATTGCCAAAATAATTCCGTAAACGGGTTCAAGATTTATCGTAAGCATAACCGTATAAGGACTCAAATGCTTCATCACATCAATCGAAGCCACAAAAGTATAAGCCGTACAAACCGAACCTAAAATCATCAGATAAATAAAGTCGCTTGTGCTTAAAGCGAAGAATTCAGAGTTTAATTCGTCTGTAAAAAACAAATAAACAGTAATAAACAAAACTCCTCCCAAAATCTGATAAAACGAAATATAAGACGAACTGTATTTTCCTGCAAATTTTCCGTTAATAACCGAAAAAGAGGCAGACAAAAAAGCAGCAATCAAAGCTAAAATAATTCCGTAAAGAAAATTTCCGTTTACATCATAAATGATATATAACCCAAGCATAACGAGCAATCCGAAAAAAACTTCATACTCGATAATTCTCCGCTTGTAAAAAATAGGTTCTAAAATCGAGGCAAAAAAAGCTCCTGTCGAGAGCGTTGCTAACGTAACCGAAACATTAGACACTTCGATAGCCTCAAAAAACGTAAACCAATGCAAGGCAATTATAAATCCGGAACCCAAAAAGATAAATAATAGATTTCGAGAAATTTTCAGAGGAATCTTTTTGTACCAAACATAAATTCCGACCAAAACAAGTGCAATGGTCATTCTGTACCAAACCTTTGCCATTGAGCCAACCGAAATCAGCTCTCCCAAAGCTCCGGTAAATCCCCAAATGAAAACAATCAGATGAAGATGAAGATAACTTTTTTTGGTTCTAACGTTTGGCATTGCGTAAAAGATAAATTGCTAAAATTCCGAAAATAATATTCGGAAGCCAAACTGCCAACATCGGAGAAATACTTGATTTTTCGGCTAATGTTCCGAACATCTTATCGAAGAAAACATACGAAAAAGCAATAAAAATACCGACTGCCAGATTGATTCCCATTCCTCCCCTGCGTTTCATAGCCGAAACCGAAACGGCAATAATCGTCAGAATAAAAGCCGAAACCGGAACAGCATACCGCTTGTATTTTACAACCAAATAAGTGCTGATATTCCCCGAACCACGCAATTTTTCCCTTTCAATAAATCGGTTAAGCTCCCCTATCGAAAGCGTTTCAGCCATATAAATAACAGGGGTCAAATCTTCTAAATCAAAGTTGAGAATCGTGTCTTTGGTTACCTCCGAATAAAGCCTGTCGTCAAACTCTCCGATGACTCTTTTGTTGAAATTACGAAGTGTATAAGTACTGTCAGCATCATTCCATTTGATGCTCGAAGCCTGAATTTTTTCTTTCAATTGGTTTTCGGTGTTGAATGTTTCCAAAGAAAATTCAAATGCTGTTTTGCTTGACGGATCAAACGATTTTACGTGAATATATTGGGTATCGTTCAGTTGTTTGTAAACATTGATACTTTCTCGTGTTTCGGTATATTTTTTAAGATACTTATACTTGAATTCGTTGTAGTTTTTACTTGCTGTCGGAACAAGGTAAAAACTCATCAAGATTGCAAAGAGCGAAACAACAGTAGCACCAACTATATAAGGACGTAAAAATCTCGTAAACGAAACTCCCGAGCTTAAAATAGCTATGATTTCTGAATTATTTGCCAATTTCGAGGTAAACCAAATAATCGACAAAAACAAAAATATCGGAAACAAAAAGCTCGCAAAATAGACCGTAAAATTCAGGTAGAAAAAAATAGTTTCGTTGAGAGGAGCTTTATTTTCAAGGATTCTGTTTATCTTTTCGGATACATCAATCACAATTCCGATTGGAACGAACAAAAGCAACATCATTGAGAATGTTGTCAAATAGCGTTTGAGTATGTACCAATCAATTATTTTCATAGAATTTATAAAGCGACAAAGATAATAATTTAGGGTTTAGGAATTAGAATTTAGGATTTTTTTGATTTCCGACTTTTAACCGTAATCAGACAAGTTTGACAACATATTCTTTGGATAAAAATTTTTCAAAAAATAAATATCAAGATTCTCTTCTTAAAATAAACGGAAAACCTTACTTTTGCATAGCTTTAATCAAAATTTTATAAAGATGAGTGTTTTAGTAAATAAAAATTCAAAAATTATCGTTCAAGGATTTACGGGAAGTGAAGGAACTTTTCACGCTTCTCAAATGATTGAATACGGAACAAACGTAGTAGGAGGTGTAACTCCGGGTAAAGGAGGAACAACCCATTTGGACAGACCTGTTTTCAACACTATAAAAGATGCTGTTGAACAAGTAGGAGCCGATACAAGTATTATTTTCGTTCCACCTGCATTTGCGGCTGATGCTATTATGGAGGCAGCTGATGCGGGAATCAAAGTTATCATCACTATTACGGAAGGAATTCCGGTAGCAGATATGATTAAAGCATATAACTACGTACAAGGAAGAGATTGCAGACTGATCGGACCAAACTGTCCGGGAGTAATCACAGCAGACGAAGCAAAAGTGGGAATTATGCCCGGATTTGTTTTCAAAAAAGGAAGTGTAGGAATCGTTTCTAAATCGGGAACTTTGACCTATGAGGCAGCTGACCAAGTGGTAAAACAAGGATTGGGAATCACAACAGCTATCGGAATCGGAGGAGACCCGATTATCGGAACAACAACCAAAGAAGCTGTTGAATTGCTGATGAACGACCCTGAAACCAAATGTATCGTAATGATTGGAGAAATCGGAGGTCAGTTAGAGGCAGATGCAGCAAAATGGATTAAGGCAGACGGAAACCGCAAGCCTGTTGTAGGATTCATTGCGGGTGAAACCGCTCCGAAAGGTCGTACAATGGGACACGCAGGAGCTATCGTTGGAGGAGCTGACGATACAGCCGAAGCCAAAAAACGTATTATGAGAGAAAACGGAATTCACGTTGTGGACTCTCCTGCCGAAATCGGTAAAAAAGTAAAAGAAGTTTTAGGATAATTTCTTTTTGGGATAAAAAAGTCTTTCTAAATTAATTGAAAGGCTTTTTTTATATATTTGAAAATCAAATTATTAATTTATGAAAAAACTTTACTTTCTTTTCGTTTTAGCTTTCGGAATAAACGCTTATACACAGAATGTTACGATTCCTGATACAGTTTTTAAGGCAAAGCTGTTAGAAGCAAGCACAAGCAATAGTATTGCAAAAAATGCGGCAGGACAAAATATGAAAATTGATACCAATAATGACGGACAAATTCAAGTGAGCGAAGCATTAGCAGTTTATCAGTTGAACATTGTCTATTCGGGAAGTGGAATTCAATTTACAGATTTAACCGGAATTGAAAGCTTTACAAATTTAACGATTCTAAATTGTACAAATCATAGTTTGACAACATTAGATTTAACAAATAATACAAACTTAACTGAAGTTCGTGTTTATAATAATGAGTTAATCAGTTTAGATGTTAGCACCTGTTTAGGTTTGACATATTTATGGTGTGGTATGAATCAATTGCCGGTATTGGATGTAAGTAATAATGTGAATTTGGAAAATTTTAGCTGTCACGACAACCAGCTTACGAGTTTAGATGTAAGTAATAATTTGAATTTAAGGTCATTAATTTGTGGGATTAACCCAATATCAAGTATAGACGTTTCTAATAATTTGTTGTTAGATACTTTTTCATGTGCGGATAGTTTAGTTTCAGAAATAGACATAAGTAATAATTGGAGAATTACTGATTTCAGATGTCAGGAAAATCCAAATCTTACCCGATTGAATATTAAAAATAATGAAAGATATAGTTACTGGAGTGACTTAAATTTTAGTGATTGTCCAAATCTGGAATATATTTGTTGTGATGAGGCTAATTTACAATTGGTACAACAAAAAATAGACGATTACGGTTATACTTGTAATGCAAATACTTACTGCTCATTTGAACCAAGTGGTTATATAGTATATGGGGTCGCAAAGTTTGATACCGATAATAATGGCTGTGATGTTTCAGATGTACAGTATCCTAATTTAAAATTCAGAATTACCACAACGAGTGATAATGTACTTCTGGGAACATTTATTACTACCGAAACAGGTAATTATTCTATCACGCTGCCATCAGGAAATTACATCATCAAACCGGTACTTGAAAACCCTGATTATTTTAATGTTTCGCCTATTTCTACAAATGTCAATTTTTCTAATAATTCAACGGGGCCGTTTGAAAAAAATTTTTGTGTTACAGCAAACGGTATCCATAATGATTTAGATATAGTGATTGTTCCGGTAAATAGAGCCAGACCGGGCTTTGATGCTATATATAAAATCATCTATAGAAATAAAGGAAACCAAGTTGCAAATGGTTCTTTGAGCTTTGATTTTAATGATGATATTATGGATTTGATTTCTGTAAGTCCTGCTAATGATGGTTCATTAACAAATAGTTTAACGTGGAATTTCAGTAATCTGAATCCATTTGAAACCAGAGAAATTGATTTAACATTCAATATCAATTCGCCAACAGAAACTCCCGCTGTAAATGCCGGAAACATTTTAACCTATACGGCAACAATTAGCACACCAACAACTGACGAAACGCCAAACGACAATATATTTACCCTGTATCAAACGGTTGTCAATTCTTTCGACCCGAATGACAAAACTTGTCTTGAAGGAGATACGATTGTCCCTGAAATGGTAGGTGAACATGTACATTATCTAATTCGATTTGAAAATACAGGAACTTATCCGGCAGAAAATATTGTAGTAAGAGATGTGATAGATGCTACAAAATTTGATATAACAACACTTGTTGCTTTGGGCGGAAGTCATGATTATGTAACCCGTGTGATTGGTGGTGACAAAGTAGAATTTATTTTTGAAAACATCAATCTTCCTTTTGACGATGCCAACAATGATGGTTATATTATCTTTAAAATCAAAACAAAATCTACGCTTGTAATTGGCGATACGTTTACTAATGAAGCAAATATTTACTTTGACTATAATTTTCCTATCTTAACAAACCTTGCAGAAACAACAATAGCGGAACTAAGTACTCAAGATTTTGATTATAACAATGATTTATTGACAATATATCCTAATCCCGTTAAAGATTTTCTACAAATAAAAACAAATAGCGGAACAATAGTGAAATCTATTTCGGTTTATAATTCTCTGGGACAGATTATGATGACCAAAATTGGAGATAACAAATTAATAGATTTATCGAGTTTAAAATCGGGTATGTATTTTATGAAAATCTCCACAGATAATGGGGTGATAGGTTCTAAGTTTTTAAAGAAATAAATTTTTATAATATCTAAAAAACCTAAATTTGGTTATTAAAACCCTGCCGACATAGCGGGGTTTTATTTCTTCTATTTTCTATTTCCCTGTCAGCAAGGCAAGTATTATCTATCTCTGATAAATCGGAATACCAAAGTAAAACTCTAATATTTTCGTTCTGAACAGGTAATCGTACTTCGTACGAAGTAAATCCGATTGGGTGTTTACCAAAAGTGTTTGAGATTGGTTGTAATCAAAAGCCGTTGCCATTCCGTTTTCGTAGCGTTCTGTTACGTAACGGAAAGCCTCCTCACGTGCTTTGAGCATTTCTTCGGTTGCGAGATAGGTTTCCATTGCTCCTTTTGCATCGGAATAAGCCGTATAGACATTTCTTTCCAAATCTAATTCTGTTTGCTCTAAAGCCAATCTTGTTTTGTCTAAATTGATTTTCGTTCTCGTTACATTATTTCTTGTTGAAAATCCGTTGAAAATCGGGATATTCAACTGCAATCCGAAACTATGTCCTTTATACAAATCAAATTGGTCAAGGAAAGACGGAGGATTCATTTCCCCTCCCATTCCATCAGGAATTTTTGCATACGAAACACGAGAACTGAAACTATAATATCCCGTTAAAGACGGAAGATAAGCTCCTTTTGCAATATCAATATCTTTTTCGGCTAATTCTACATTATTTTCCGCAATTTTTAGTTCGGTTCTTTCCTGTTTAGCTTTGTTATAAATAGATTCGGGGGTTTGAAAAAATATTTCATTAAGCTCGAAATCATATTCTACATCAGCAATGTCAAATTCTTTGAAATCTTCTAATTGAAGCAATTGAGCTAAACTCATTTTTGAAACCAACAAAGCATATTCTTCTTGAATAATTCGTTGTTTATCGGTTGCGATGGTTGCTTTCATATCGAATAAATCCCCACTCGGAATCATTCCTGCATCAACCAAAGCCTCCGAACGAACGAGTTGCAGACTATCTGCCTGAAACTGCTGTTTCTGAACTTTAATGTTTTCCTTATTGAACAAAACCTGTAAATACGCATTTACAACATTCAAAGCGACATCTTCTTCCATTTTCAGATGTTGATACTGTGAAGAAATAAGAGCTAATTTCGATTTTCTGTATCGGTTTTGATGTTGTAATCCTCTGAAAATATCAATTCCTGCAGAAGCTCCCAATGATGTAAATTGGGTAGTCTGATTTTCCAAAATACCTGTGGTAATGTTTGTATTCAAACCGATGTTCCACGAATGAGAAGCATTGGCATTTACTCCCGGAAGAAAATTTCCGAAAGCATCTTTTTTATCGATTTCAGCCAATTTGTTGTCCAACTCGATTTGCTTAATCGAAACATTATTTTCGATTGCATGGCTTACACATTCTTCCAATGTCCATTTCTTTTGGGAAAAAGCACTTATCCCTATAAAGAGGCAAGTTGATAAAATTAGTTTTGATGCTATTTTCATATTTTGTTGTTTAACCGTTTAACCGTTTAACTATTTAATCGTTTAACCGAATCTGACGATTCAACGATTACACAAATCAACGATTCAACTATTTTTTAACCTGATTCCAAACTTTAACCTTGTCGTCTTTGGTAATTCCGCTTTTGATTTCAACGTAAATACCGTCACTTACTCCAAGCTCTACATCTTTACGTTCAAACTTTTGTTCTCCGACTTCGACTTCCACAAACGATTTTTTTGTTTTTTCGTCATATTGCACCAATCCCTCTTTCAGAGCCAAAACATCATCAGCTTTAGCCAGAATAATCGAAGCATTTGCACTCAATCCCGAACGGATAAAAGTCGAATCTTTGTTTACTAAAGTTCCTTTAATCGGGAACTGCATTGCTCCGTTTTCGTTTACTCCTTTGGGTGCAATATAATCGAGAACTGCATCAAATTTTTTGTTTTCGATAGCTCCGATTGTAATTTCCAAAGGAAGATTCAACTTGACTTTTCCTACTTCCGATTCGTCTAATTTCCCCTCAAAAATCATATTGCTCACATCAGCCAAACTTGCAATAGTTGTTCCTTCGTTAAAGTTATTTGCTTCAATTACCTGATTTCCTTTTTTAACAGGAACATCGAGCACCATTCCCGAAACCGTAGAACGGATAAGAGTTTGAGCAATATTCGACATTCCGCTTGTTGTTCCTGTTCGGATAATTTCGGCACTCTGAACGGTAGCATTATACGATTGTTGAGCCTGTTTGAAAGCAGTTTCGGCTGCATCGAAATCATTGGCAGAAATAACTCCTTTTTCAAAAAGCGACTTTTGTCTTTCATAGACTTTTTTCTGATTATCCAAGTCAATTTTAGCTGACTGAATCTGATTCGTTGCAGAATTTAAGCTCGAAACATTCGGAACTACCCGAATCTTTGCTATCAAATCTCCCGACTTGATATAATCTCCTGCTTCAACATACACTTCATCAATAATTCCCGACATATTCGGTTTGATAAAAATTTCTTCTTTCGGATTGATGTTTCCCGTAGCAACCGTACTCTTGGAAATCGAACGGATTTCTGCCTGTTCGGTTTCGTATTTTACAGGTGGTTGTGCATTTTTCTTCCAAAAGAAAAACAAAACCCCTACAAAAGCTATTGCAAGAAAAACTAAAACTGAAATTGTACACCCTTTTTTCATATTTTTATTGTTTTATTTTTAGTTTAATCGTTTGTTTACCAATGCGTTGCATTGGGTTATGTATATATTTTCCTTTCAGGGAAAAGCTGTTATTTATTTTCCGTTCTCCCTGCCTGTCGGCAGACAGGTATTCTCTAATTACTCCGTTCTCAAAGCGTCTATCGGTTTGACACTGATTGCTGTTTGAGCCGGAATAAATCCTGCTATTAGTCCTGAAAAAACTAAAATCAACAAGGCAGTTACCACCACTCCCAGACTTACACTCGGGTTTACAATCGGAATTTCGTTGGCATTTGGGGCATTTTCCAACCCCATATTTATCAGCCAAAGCACAAAACCTGCGAATATAATTCCTGCCATTCCCGAAATAAGCGACAATACAACCGATTCTGTTAAAATCTGTATTCGAATATTCCAAGGTGTTGCTCCCAAAGCCCTTCGGATTCCGATTTCCTGTGTTCGTTCTTTGACTACAATCAACATAATATTTACGATTCCGATTACTCCCGAAAGCAATATCAATCCTCCTACCAAATACGAAACCGCTCCAAGAATCCAAAACAATCCGTTTATTTTTTTAAACTCCTGATACAAATCGAAATGTCCGATAGCTCTGTCATCAGTCGGGTCAATCGTATGTCTGTTTTTTAGCAAAGCGAAAATATCTTCTTTTAAATCCGTAATCGGTTTGTTGTCTTGAGCAGTAATAGTCAGCCAACCGACAATATCTCCGTAATTAAATGCCTGTTGGAACGTTGTAAACGGAATAAAAAGTTGTTTTTGACCCTCTTCTGCATCGCCTCCCAAATTACCTTTGTTTTTATACACTCCCACAACCATAAAATTCACTCCCTGAACTTTGATGTACGAACCCAAAACTTCTTCTCCCGAATCGTACAATTCACGTATGACTCCCTCTCCGATAACGGCAACTTTTCGGTTGTTTTCAATATCTCCGTAATTGATGAATCGTCCTTGCAGTATATCCATCGGTTGTTGTAAGATAAACTCGGGATAATCTCCATATACGTTGTAAGCTCCCGTTTGTGTTCCTCTTACCACATTGTTACTTCCTCTGAACCCTCCAAGCTGGTTTCTCGGAGAAACATACAGCAATCCGTCAATTTCTCTTTTTATGGCATCTACATCTCCGTTCTTGAAGTTGTAATATCTTCCTTGAGGCAATCCTTTGTACGGTTTTGAGGTGTTTTGCGACCACATAAACATCGTGTTGGTGGACAATCCTCCCATTTGCCTTTTGATTCCGTTTTGCAATCCCTGACTTGCAGCAAGAAGAATTACCAAAACAGTAATTCCCCAAAACACTCCGAAAGCTGTAATTACCGTTCGGAACGGATTGGCAGAAAGTGCCTCAATTATTTCACTCCATTTATCTTTACTAAACATAATCTATTATCAGTTTCCTCCTACGGAGGAAATAAATTTTCTTCTTACTCTCCTCTTAATGCTACAATAGGTCTGATTTTAGCGGCTCTGTATGCAGGGATAAATCCTGCTAAGGCTCCTGTTACAACCAAAAGAACCAAAGTCGAAACCGCTACGTTAAAATCTACTTCGGGACGGGTAAAAAAGTCCATTTCTATAAAAGGAGCTATTAATTCCCAAAAAATAAGTCCGACCAATAATCCCGAAAAACCTGAAACCAATGTAATAAAAATTGCCTCCTGCAATATCATCGTGATTATCGAAAAAGGACTTGCTCCGAGAGCTTTTCGGATTCCGATTTCTTTAGTTCGTTCTTTTACGATAATCAGCATAATGTTTCCGACTCCCACAACTCCCGCAATAATGGTACAAATCCCGACAAACCAAAAGAAACCTTGAACTCCCCCCGTTATCATATAAATATTTTTGGCATCTTCCAAAGAGTTGTTGATGCTTAAAGCTCCGTCATCATCAGGTGCAATGGTATGTCTTGTTTTGAAAAGTGTTTCCAATTTATGGGTGAACTCTTTTGATTCTTCTACAGCTTGATCAAAATTACTGCCTTTGTTCAACGTAAAAGCCATACTTCGTATCTTATCCCCTGCACTATACGCCTTTTGGGCAGTCGTAATCGGGATAAAAACACGACTTTCTTCCCGTTCCCCTCCCGGGTCAGAATAAACTCCTACAACTTTGTAAATCGCTCCCGAAATATTCAGCTCTTTTCCTAAAGATTCTTCGCCTTTGAACAAATCATTTTCTACCTTTTGCCCGATAATGACATTTTTTTCATAATTGTTAATGTCGTTATGGTTTATAAACCGTCCTTTGGCAATAGACTGATTTTCAATAAACTGATAATCGGGGTGTACTCCTTGAATACTGTATGACCCTGTTTCTTTTCCGTAAACGATATTTCCGCTCCAAACCGAATAAACAGCCGATTTGTATTCGATATAATCTTTAAAAAGAGTGGTTGCCAATTCGTAATCCTGATTTCTGAACTGAATTCTTCTTCCTACTCCCAATCCGTTATATTCTTTTTTGGTAACTCCTGCCCATACCGAAATTCGATTTGTTGCATCTTGCTCGAACTGCTTTTGGATTCCGTTCTGAATTCCGTTTCCTGCTCCGAGCAATATTACCAAAATAAAGATTCCTGATGCCACAGAAACTCCTGTCAAAAACGTACGTAACTTGTTTTTTGACAATCCTTCAAATATTTCGTGCCATCTTTCGATACTAAACATACTGCGAAGCTCTTACTTGATTTACTAATTTATCAGATTCAATTTGTCCGTCCTTTAAAAAAACGATACGCTTTGTCATATCTGCAATATCGGGTTCGTGAGTTACGATAAGCACCGTTTTTCCTTCATCATTGATTTGTTGGATAAGCTCCATCACCTCATACGAAGTTTTAGAATCCAACGCTCCCGTAGGTTCGTCAGCCAAAAGTACTTTTGGATTTGATGCCAAAGCTCTGGCAATAGCAACTCTCTGTTTTTGTCCTCCCGAAAGCTCGTTCGGTAAATGTTTTGCCCAATCTGCCAAACCTACTTTTTCGAGGTAAAACATCGAGCGTTCCATTCTTTCTTTTCGTCCCATTCCCTGATAATACAACGGGAGAGCGACATTATCCAAAGCGGATTTATAATTTATAAGATTAAACGACTGAAAAACAAATCCTAAAAATTTATTCCGATACTGCGATGCAATGGTTTCGTTCAGGTTTTTGATAGGCACTCCGTCAAGTGTGTAAGTTCCTGAATCTGCCTCGTCCAAAATTCCGATGACATTCAAAAGTGTCGATTTTCCCGAACCCGAAGCTCCCATAATAGAAACAAGCTCTCCCTCTTTTACATCAAAATTGATTCCCTTGAGAACGTGCAGGGAATTTTTTCCCATTTGATACGATTTGTGTAAGTCTTTAATTTCTATCATAGTGTTCTGTAAAATGTATGTTGTATAATGTATATTGTCTAAAAATCAATGTTCTGTCATAAATTGTAGCGACACGAAACAATTAACTTGATAATAGTTGTGTTTTTTTGACAATATTAAAAGAAAACTAAACCTGTTCCTGTCAAAAGAACGTTAATTTGCTTTCTTCTGTTTCAATAAGACGCAAGAAAAAAAGTTTTGTTACAGGGAATGATGATTTTTTTTATAAAAACGGACAATTACTCATCTTTACATAATAATTAGGGAAAACCCTGGTGTTTTTTATGCCTGACAACCATACTTTTACGGAAATTATAAAAAAAAACCTATTTTTATACAAAAAATTACAATAATCTTAATAATCAGAAAATTATGAGAAATTTATTTTTATTATTTATGTTGTTTTCTTGTTTTGGAGCTTTCTCTCAAAAGCAAAATGAAATTGATGTTGATTGGACAAAAGTTTGTCAACCCCAAAACAGAGAAGCATACTTCAATTGTTTAGACAGTCTTTATAAAAAATATCCTGCTGATTCTACTTATCTTCATGTGCTTTTTGAAAAAGCGATTTATTATAATGATACAGGTGTAGCGGATTCTGTAATAAAACTCTCTCGTTTTGGAATAGAAGAAGCCCAACGGAGAAAAGGCTATAAATCTGAAACAATGAAAGCTGCGTTTATGAATTTATTAGCTGCAAAATATCAAATGCAGGGGCAATATGGAGAAGCAACAGATTTAATGCTTGAAGCGTTGAAAATTTTTGAAAAGAACGGAAATGACAAATATGCAAGTATTCTCAACTTTAACATAGGTGCTTATTACACATCGCTAAAAGATTATTCGTTAGGAAAAAAGTATTTTTCAGAGAGTTATGAAAGATTTAAAACAATAAAAGACACCACACATATGAGTGCTGCACTAATTGCTTTGTCAGAATGTCATTTTCATCTTGAAGAATATGAAAACTGTAAAACAACAGCTGAACTATCATACGAATTAGCTAAAAAATCTAATTATCTGACAGCTCAAATTTCTTATTTTTGGATTACAGGCTCTCTTTATAAAAAAGAAAAGAAATACGATGAAGCATTACAACAATTTAATACAGGAGAAGCTCTTACAAAAACGACCAATATTTACACAAACTACTACCTTGTTCATTTTGTTGTGGATAAAATGAAGATTTATAATGCACAAACAAAATATTTATCAGCTATTGAAGAATCCAAAAAATTGGAAGATATACTATCAGACCCGAGTATCACGATTATACTTCACGATTATCACGAAGCAATGTCAAAATCATATTTTGGTATTGGAAATACCCGATTAGCTTATGAACATTTAGAAAAAGCATATACTCTAAAAAATCAGACATTAGATAAGGAAAATAAGGAAATCGTTAGCAGACTGACTTTAGAATACGAAACCGAAAAAAAAGAACGACAAATAGCCGAACAGGAATTAGAAATCCAAAAGAAAAATGTTCAGATGCGAAACCGACTGATTGCAGGAATTATCATTATCGCAGGATTCCTTACTTATTTTTTCGTAATGCGTCGTAACCAAAAAAACAAACTCAAAATAATGGAAAAAGAAAAGGAAAACGAAGTTTTATCTGCTCGTGTCCTCGGAGAAGAAGTTGAGCGGAGCAGAATCAGCAAAGAACTTCACGATGGTATTGCCTCTAATTTGGTCGCTGTCAAGTTACAAGTTGAAAACAATGCTGAAATATCACAAAAAATATTGAGCCTCGTACAGGAAACCCACAAAGAAGTAAGACAGATAGCCCACAATCTGATGCCTATAGACTTTGAAAAACAGAATTTAGTCGATGTGATAAAATCATTCTGCGAAGAATGTACTACCGACAACAGACCTGTCAATTTCCAAACCAATGTTGAAAAAATAAATCTTGACAAAGACCGTTCTATGGTTCTATACCGCACAGTTCAGGAGTTTATTCAGAATGCCATCAAACACTCTCAAGCCAAACAAATAGACGTATTTCTTATGGAAAACAAAGGGATTGTAAGTCTGAATATCGAAGATAACGGAATAGGATTTGATTCCAAACTGAAAGAAACCTCCAAAGGACTTTCGGGAATTATCGACCGGTTAGAAAAAATCAAAGGACGTATCAACATTGATTCTTCAGACAAAGGAACTTCTGTTTTTATCTCCATAAAAACGAATTAGACTATGCATATACTGATAGCAGATGACCACGCATTGATTATAGATGGTTTTGTAACCGTAATCAAAAACCACGATGCCTCGATAGGTTGCTACCGAGCCACAAACAAATTCGAGCTTTTTGAAACTCTGGAATCCAACCACGTTGACATTCTTTTTCAGGATGTTATGTTCGGAAAAAATGATGCAAGAGATTTTGTAAAAGAAATCAAAGAGAAATATCCCGAGCTAAAAATCATCATTGTTTCGACTCTGGAAGATAAACAAACTGTGGAAACACTCTTCAGACAAGGTGTAAACGGTTATTTGGCAAAATCGGATTCAAGCAACGAAATCATTAGTGCCTTAACAACTGTTTCCGAAGGGAAAACATTTATTTCAAACAATCTGAAAAGACAGGGAACCTCTTCCCTAAAGAAAAACACCATAATATTAACCTCAAGAGAAAAAGAAGTTTTAGCCCTAATCTTACAAGAAAAAACAACCAAACAGATTGCTGATAAAGTCTGCCTTTCTGAAAAAACGGTTGAAAGCCACAGAACCAATTTGTTTATTAAATTTGGAGCAAAAAACCTCGCAGGATTAGTCAAACAAGCTATATTAGAAGGCTTTTTGTGATTTTTTTGTTGTTGTATAATGTATTGATGTTTTTTCGTCACTTCGAGTGTTTTTCTTGTAGTGAAACGGAAAGAAAAATGTATCGAGAAGTCTTTTTATTTAGTTCTCGAGTAGGTTTTATTCCATTTCATTCCATAAAACCTACTCGAACTGACGGAAAATGTAATCTGTTTTTAGTTTCTCCCAACGGATTCTAAACGTCCCGTAGGGACGAACTGTTAATAGAAAAAATTGAATTATTCGTAAAAAGCTCCGTAGGAGCGACCTGTTAATTTTACAGACCGCTCCTACGGAGCATTACCAAGAAAATTTACATCAATACATTATACATCAATACATTATACAGAAAAAATCACTTTATTCCCTTAAACCATTCTTCGTATTTGTTTCCTAAAAAAGGAACTACTTTTTCTTTTCCGTTGATGGCATTCATAAGTCCGATAATCCACATATACAGAAGTACAAAAATTCCGATGATGTAAACTATCCAGCCTAATATTGGAATCATTCCGATAATTCCCAAAACAAGTCCCGTTACACACAATCCAACCGATTGTCTGATATGAAAAAAAGCAAAGGCGTTTTTCTTTTCGTTATTCTGTACAAAGGCTATTATCAGTCCGATAAGCGTGATGTAAGCAATAGTTGCAATGTTTTTCCCCTCGGAAATTACATCGCTTGTTGTTGATTTGTTATTTCCCATTTTCGTATGATTTTATTGTTGATCTAACTGTACAGCAAAAAACAGCTTTTAAAAAAGAAAAACCATTATTTATAATCCGTATCAACACTCCCCGAAACAGATGAGCGACTTTGGTTATTCATCAATTCGTGTGCGACACCTTCAAAATCAAAACGGATTTTGTCTTTGCTTAATTCGTGAATTGTGATAGTTCCTTCTTCAAAAATCAATCGTTTGTTCATCGATTTTTCTACTTTTCTGCCTGAATCAAAAAAATTGAGGTCAATTTTAACATTACCGCCAAAATTATCCTGGGGCAAAGTATAGGTTATGGGAATTTTATCCAAAATATCTTTTTCGTAGAAATTCAGGTTGATTTCAAATTTATTATCGTCTTTTACAGCGTGTTTTTTTCTGAACAATGTTTTAATCGGATGTTCATTAAAATTTAGGGTGTCTTGGACACGCTCGTTGGCACTGATGGTTCTTGTTTTACCGTCAATAGTGAAAACGATAGGTTCGTCAGAAATGCTTTTGACCGTTTTGGTTTCTAAAATATTTTCTGCTTTTTCGTTTTTAGAATTATTACAGGAAATAAGTGTGAGAATACTTATCGTTAATGTTATTTTAATTAGATTCATTTTTCAAAATTTTAAATGATCTTATAAAACAAACAGCCTTTGATAAAAAGGCTGTTTGTAGCTAACAAATAATTACGACTATTCAACCGTTGTTACTTTAAATTTATAAGGTGTAAGCCAAACATCGGGTAAAGACTCTCCACCATCAAAATCTACACGAACAGTAGAACTCAAAAAGGTCTGCATTCTAAAATAATAAGTTCCTGGTTCTAAAACATGATTTGATGTTCTCATATATAATGATCCGTTTTCTGCTGAGTTCGCATTTCCTGAGATAAGTGTAACATCGGATATTACAGAACTATGAGACCCTGAAGATTCATCAAATCTGAACATCGCAATTGAAATAAAATGATCTGACGGACTTTGCAGTAACTCTACTTGTATCTTTGACGGTTCTGTAAGTACTACTTTGTAATAATCCTGGTGTTCTGTAGGAGGTCCATAAGCTACATACCCTCTATTCATAAAAGCTTCAATGGTTTCATTTTTGGGAATAAACTTGGCTTCATCAAAATCATTGTTGGGCTCATAACAGTCCATAATACCTACATATTCCCAACTGATAGTATAGGCTTCCGGAAAGTTGCTTCCATTATGAAAAGGTTTTACCATTACATCATAGCTTATGCCCGTATGTGCCGCAAAGGCTACTTTTCTTGTGGTATTGTCCGTAGTACCGTTCGAGCCGTTTATGATAGTTCCGGGTTCGCCTCCAATATTTATATCTATCCACGGAGTAGATTCTTCCGTTTGAAGCGTCACAATGTAATAGCCTCCTGCCGGATCGGTAACTGCCGGTAATAAACCGGGATATACGTCATTTTCGTTGGGTTCCGACCAGTTATTCGTAATAGAGCCGGTAAAGCTATCCGGATCGTAAGGAGTACATTCGTGGAGTTCAGGCTCAGGCTCTGTATAGGTTCTCACCCATTTTTGTTCGTTTCCTGCTCCAATATACCCTACATAAACACGCAAAGTGTCGTCTTGTCCTAATTCCATAAAAGCATTGTAATAGCTTCCATCTGAGCCAAGCTCCTGATGTTCGTATTTCTTCACACCCGTAGCGATAATCTCTTTCCATTTTATATCGTTTAGTGAAAAGCTTGAGCCTACGGCATTTGTAACCTTACCTTGATTATTGGTTACAGTTACTTCCATACCGTCTGAATCGGGATTGTTACTGTAAGATCTATACCATTTACCTTGCAGGTTTTCTAAATTGTCATCAGAAGTTGCAACTCCCGAATCATCATCACTTGAACAACCGACAAATAATATTGTAATTGCCGGAAGTATTACATACATAAATTTTAAAATTGTTTTCATACTGTTTGTGTTAAGTTATTTTTATTAAAATCATTCTATTTAAAATATATATCTTGCCCCTACAAAAAGTGCAATTTGATCTGTACTTCCTGCGGTATATTTAAGCGTTGAGAAAGCCTGAATCTTATCCGTCAAATCATAGGTTGCCCCTCCTCCGAGATTAAATCCGATTTCTCCGTCACTCGCAGAATAACTGTCTCCAAAAATACCCGGATAATTAGCCGTTACTTTTACGTGAGAATAATTCAACCCTGCCAAACCAAATACTTTAAAAGCATCTTGGTCTAAAAAGTAATAATGTCCGTTGGCATTAAATTCCCAAAAACTCGTTTTCACGTACTCTATGTTTTCCGTAAAATAATACGTAAAATCAGGTGCAATGCTGATTTTGTCTGTAATTCCGAATTCTGCATTTGCTCCGATAAGCGGTCGGTCTATTTCTGAACCGTATCCGAAATGTACTCCTGCTTTTGTTTGTGCTTCAGCTGTGAATGCCAATCCTAAAATAAACATTGATGTTAAAAAAATCTTTTTCATTTTTTATTAGTTATAAAGTTTATGGTTAAATAGTTGTGTTTGTTTTTTTATCTTGTGAACTCATACGTAATGATTGTTGTTCCGTCTGTATCATATCTGAAAATAAGAGAATTTGAGGTTAGTTTTGTCACTGTTACAGAAACCTCACTTGCCTGTCCAGACAAGGTGAGTTTGTTGTCCGAAAGCTCCCATTGTCCTGTTTCAAATTGATTCTCAAAGCTAATTAGTTGTTCGTCGGTGCTCAAAGCAATTCCGTTGACATATGTGGTGAGTTCTAAAACAACCGATCCTGAACCAAACACTTGATTGGGTTGGTCATTAAAAGTAAGAGTGGCATCATAGTCCTTTCCTTGTCCTGTAGCTGTTGCAAACCCAAAATCTGAATCTGAATTAAGTTTTTTTAATGTCCAAGTGCCTACAATACTTGCGTTAATAGTATTGCCACCATTATCATCGCTACTACAAGAAGTTAAAGCAAATGAAAATCCGATAAATAAAATTAGTAATTTTTTCATATTGATATAATTTATTAATTGCTGATTTACTTTTTGATTATTTTTTCTACCGTACTGGAGTTTTCAGTATTTATTTGCAGGAGATAAGCTCCACTTGCATAGTTTGATATATCTAAAGTTGTTGTGTTTTTCAGGATGTTTATAGTTTAAATAATACCCCGCAAAATTAGGTCTGCCAATATGAGTTTGTATGAGGGTTTTCCCTGTATTTTAAAAAAAATAGATTATTTATTCACAATCAGAATTTCTATCCGTTTGTTTGCCCGACGTTCTACTTCATTTTTTTCAGGAATCGGATAAATCGCTTTGGGTTATCTGTAAAATGCTCTTCGACAAAAGAAGTGGAAACCGCTATTGAAACCGGATATGAAGGCAACTGTTATTTTGGAAGTGAGACTCAAAAATTCCTAAATCAGTTTTATATCAATTCTCTTAACCATCCTATGGTGACAAAAAGAGAAAAAGAAGTTCTTTTGTTACTCGCAAAAGGATACAGCTCTGCCGAAATTGGCGAAAAACATTCATTTCCTCGCAAACTTTTGGTTTTCACATAAAAAAACTGCTGAAAAAATTCAACGTAAAACAAAACACTCCTACTTATCGTAAAAGCAAGAGAATTAGGAGTTATTGATTGATGAAAGATAGGCAATCAAGATTAAACAATCCGTCATCATCTAAAAACTCTGTTTTTATTGGAAGATAAAAAAGTTGATTACTATCGAATTTATCTTTGATTCGGACGTAATCTTTTTCGGTTGTGATGATGATTTTTTCCTTTGATTTTTGTTTAATTTCTTCAATTTCCGAATCGGAAAAGTTGTGGTGGTCAGGATATTTCAGTAAAATGTCATTTTCGTTTTTCAAAAAATCAAAAAACGGTTTAGGCTTTGCTATTCCTGCTAAAATTACTTTTTCTTGGCTTTTTATTTCAGATACTTTCTGTTTTGAATCCGAAGAAAAAACATACTGGTCATAACCTATAGTTGTGAAAAATACCTTTTGGTTATGATTTAATGACAATTTTGTCTGAATCTTTTCTTTTTCGGTTTCGGAAAGGTTTTCGGGGCATTTGGTTACGATAATTATTTTAGCTCTTTTGGCTCCATTTCTGCTTTCCCGTAAATTCCCGACAGGTAGTATAAAATCATCACAATACAAATCGTTGTAAGCGGTAAGCAAAATATAAAAACTTGCTTTTACTTTTCGGTGCTGATAAGCATCATCAAGCAGAATAATTTCGGGAGGATTTTTGAGCTGTAAAAGTTTTTGGATTCCGTTTGTTCTGTCGGAATCAACCGCAACTCGAATGTTGTTGAATTTTGAAAAAAACTGAAAAGGCTCATCTCCCAAATCTTCAACTTTGGTTGTTTGGTCAGCCAAAACAAACCCTTTTGATTTTCGCTTGTAACCTCTGCTCAATGTCGCAAGGCTGTATTTATCGGATAATAATCGGATTAAATATTCAATTTGAGGAGATTTTCCTGTTCCTCCAACCGATAAATTCCCGACTGCAATCACTGGAATCGGAGCTATATATGATTTGAAAACTTCTTTGTCATACAAGAAATTTCGGATAAATGTTATTATCCAATACAAAATCCCAAACGGAAAAAGTAAAAATCGTAATTGTTTCATTTTACAAATGTAATTATTCCTAATTCAAAATTCCGTATTTTTGAAAAATGAAACTACAACAAATCATTTCGGTTTTAGAACAAATGGCTCCGACTTCTTATGCAGAGGATTTTGACAATGTCGGGTTATTGGTCGGAAACCCCAATCAGGAGATAAACGGAATTCTCGTTTGCCACGATGCCCTCGAAAACGTAATTGATGAAGCCATTCAGAAAAAATGCAATTTGGTGGTCTGTTTCCACCCGATTTTGTTTTCGGGATTGAAAAAAATCACAGGAAAATCCTATGTGGAACGAGCTGTTATCAAAGCTATCAAAAACGATATTGCGATTTATTCGGTTCATACAGCTTTAGACAATCACAAAAAAGGAGTAAACAAAATTATATGTGATGCTCTCGGAATCCGAAATCCGAAAATGCTTGTCGAAAAAGAAAATTTTATCTACAAATTAGTAACTTTTGCTCCGAATGATAATGCTAATCAAGTCAGAAATGCACTTTTTGAGGCAGGAGCCGGAAACATTGGAAATTACGAAAATTGTAGTTTTAATTCCAACGGAAAAGGAACGTACAAAGGCAACGAAGACAGCAATCCTGTTGTTGGAAAAAAGCACGAATTTATCGAATCAGACGAAATAAAAATCGAGGTTACTTTCGAGAAATATCTGCAGAATAAAATCCTGAAAGCACTTTTTGAAAGTCATAAATACGAAGAAGTCGCTTACGAAATCTACAAAACCGAGAATAAGCACCAAAATATCGGACTCGGAATGATAGGTGAATTAGAATCCGAACAAAACGAAAAAGATTTTCTTTTATTCGTAAAGCAAAAAATGGAATGTGGGGCAATCCGTCATTCAGAATTTTTGGGCAAAAAAGTAAAAAAAGTTGCTGTTTTGGGAGGTTCGGGAGCTTTTTCGATTGGCTCGGCTATTGCCAAAGGAGCTGATGTTTTGATTACGTCCGACCTGAAATACCACGATTTTTTCCAAGCCGAAAACAGGATTTTATTAGCCGATATCGGACATTTTGAGAGTGAGAGGTTTACAAAAAATTATATTATTGATTATCTTACGAAAAAATTTCCTAATTTTGCAGTCGTTTTATCAGAAGAAAATACAAACCCTGTTAAGTACCTATAAATATGGCAACTAAAAAAGTGGCAACTACCCAAGAATTGACCGTTGAAGAAAAGCTACGTGCTTTATATGATTTACAACTTATTGATTCTCGCATTGACGAAATCAGAAATGTAAGAGGAGAGCTTCCTTTGGAAGTGGAAGATTTAGATGCGGAAGTGGCTGGACTTACTACTCGTTTGGAGAAATTAGGACAAGAAGTAGAAAGTATTGAAGAGCAAATCAAAGAAAAAAAGAGTGCTATTGAGGAACATAAAGTTCTTATCAAAAAATACTCTGAACAACAAAAAGAAGTTCGCAACAACCGTGAATTCAACTCTTTGACCAAAGAAGTTGAATTTCAAGACCTTGAAATCAAATTGGCTGAAAAGCACATCAAAGAATTTCAAGCGAATATTGCTCACAAAAAAGACGTTATTGCTCAAACTACCGAAAAATTAGAAGTAAAATCAGAGCATTTAAAACATAAAAAATCGGAGCTTGATGCCATTATGGCTGAAACCGAAAAAGAGGAAGACTTCCTTATTAAAAATTCAAAAGAATACGAGGCTCAAATCGAAGAAAGATTACTTGCAGCCTACAGAAGAATCCGTGAAAACGTGAAAAACGGATTAGCAGTTGTTTCTATTGAAAGAGGTGCATCTGCCGGTTCTTATTTCGCCATTCCTCCACAAACTCAAATGGAAATTGCCTCACGCAAAAAAATCCTTACAGACGAGCATAGCGGAAGAATTTTAGTAGATAACCTGCTTGCAGAAGAAGAAAAAGAAAAAATGAACAAGATTTTTGCTTCGATTTAACAAAACTCAGGCATCAAAAAAATAATTGTAAAATCCCGTCTTATTTCTAAATGAGACGGGATTTTTTGTATAATAGACGTATACTGATATTTCGTAGAGACAAGAATGGTCCGTCTCTACAAAAAACAAAGCATAAAAAAACCCTGCAAATTGCAGGGTTAATTTTTCAGAAGACTGAAATTACTCAGCGATAACTTCTTCTACAGCTTCTTCAGTAGCTTCTACAGCTTCAGTAGCAGTTTCTTCTACAGCTTCTACAGCTTCAGTAGCAGTTTCTTCTACAGCTTCGATTGCATCTTCAGTAGTAGCTTCTACTTCAGCGTTAGCATCTTTACAAGAAACTACAGTCATCATAGCGATTGCAGCTAAACTTAAAACAACTTTTTTCATCTTACTTTAAATTATAAAGGTTAATTATTAATTCGAGGCAAAGATATAACTTTTTTGATTCAAAAAAATTTTTTACAAAAAATATTTTTATATTCTTAAAAACTGAACTTCAAAAGATTATGACTTCACTCTAACGAGCTTATAAGCGAATCTTGTGCCAAAATATTTTTCGAGAATTATTTTTTCTTTTTATTTTTCTTCGGATAAACGATTTTCATTTCGTCAATCAAATGCTTTGCTCCTGCATATTTATCGACAATAAACAATATGTATCTCGCATCAACCATGATGTTTCTGCATATTTCAGGATCGTAATGAATATCACTCATTGTTCCTTCCCAAACCCTGTCAAAGTTCAATCCGATAAGATTTCCGTGTGCATCAAGGGCAGGACTTCCTGAATTTCCTCCCGTAGTATGGTTTCTTGCTATAAAATTTACAGCCATTTTTCCGTCTTTTCCATAGATTCCGTAATCTTTTTTGTGGTACAAATCAATCAGCTTTTGCGGAACATCAAACTCATAATCATTCGGAACATACTTTTCCATAACTCCCTCCAAATACGTTACAGGCTCATATTTTACAGCATCTCTCGGAACATATCCTCCTACTTTTCCATAGGTAATTCTTAACGTAGAATTGGCATCAGGGAAAATTCTCGCATCGGGAAACAGATCCAGAATCGCTTTCATATACGTGCGTTGCGTACTACTTATTCTCGTGTCGATTTCCTCATATTTCGGATTGATATTCTCAAAGAAATTATCGTAAGCTATTTTTACAAAAGCATAAACCTTATCATCGTTGAGTTTTTTGATAACTTCTTGCGAACTTCCCGATAAAAGCTCTTGTAATCCTTCGTACGAAGTGAGCTTTGAATTTGAATACATATCTTTGGCTAAATCACTGTAATTTAATGATTTAAATTCATTCGGAAGATGTTCGGCCGGTGTTTTTGCAACATAAACCGCAATTACTCTTTCAAAAACTTTTTCATCAATCTGTGCATTAAAATTCTTATAAAACCCCTCTAAAGAAGTCAAAGTATTTGCTTTTCGGTCGTTAAAAGATTGCTCTCCTCGCATATTTAACACTTGTTCCAATTGTTTCAGACGGTAAGCTGTGGTGAGTAATTCCACATTTCGTAGAAATGTTTCCACAAAAACCTCATACGAAACAGCCAGATTTTCAACTGCTTTATAATCCTTTTCAAAGTCCGAAAGCAGATTTCCGTATTCTTTTTGTTTGCCTTGTTTGTTTACACGAGTTGTAAATTCTTTCTCAAAATCGCGTTTTATCTGTAAAGCTCCACTTTTTTCCAAGCCCTGTTTTTCTCCAATCCATTTTTTCCAAGAATTGGCAATTCGGGCAAATTTAGAAGCATACTGAATCTTGATTTGTCGGTCTGCACGCATATATTCGTCCATTACTTTCAGAGAATTATCACGAATTTCGATTCGGGCAGGATTGATGTTGTTAATGGTTTGCTCAACCGCATAAGACGGTAAATATTCCATTGTTCTTCCCGGAAATCCGAAAACCATCGTAAAATCATCTTCTTCGATTCCACTCAACGAAATCGGTAAAAAATGTTTCGGTTTGTACGGAACATTATCTTTAGAATATTCCGCAGGTTTGTTGTCTTTTCCGGCATAAATTCTGAAAAGTGCAAAATCTCCGGTATGTCTTGGCCAGACCCAGTTATCCGTATCCGAACCAAATTTTCCGATTGAAGACGGAGGAGCTCCAACCAGACGAACGTCTTTATAAACCTCCGTTACAAACAAAACATATTGATTTCCTTCAAAAAACGAACGAATCATTACATTTTGATAGCTTTCTCTTGAATACGAATTCGATAAAGCCGAAGTATTTGCCTCAATTTTTTTCTGTTTTTCCTGCTCGGACATTGACGAAGTTACTCCGTTTAAAATCGTAGTGGTTACATCGTCAATTTTCACGATAAACGTAGCGGTAAGCGATGGATTTGGCAATTCTTCCTCCAAAGACATAGCCCAAAATCCGTCTTGTAAATAATCGTTTTCCAAAGTTGAATGGGCTTGAATTTCGCCATATCCACAATGATGATTGGTCAATAAAAGTCCGTTTGGAGAGATGATTTCCGAAGTACAACCTCCTCCAAAATGCACAATCGCATCTTTAATACTCGATTTGTTGTGGTTGTAAATATCGGAAGCAGAAATTTTCATTCCGAGTTTTTGCATTTCTTTTTCACGTTCTCCCTCAAGCAAAGACGGAATCCACATTCCTCCTTGTTGTGCAAAAGACGAAAACGATACCAAAATAAAAAGTAAACGAAATAGTTTCATAAATAAAGTTTTTTTTAAGTGTGCAAGATACAATTTTTTTTAAATAGTCCGAAGCGATTAGTCCGCAGTCTGAAGAAGAAAGAACTGATTTTTCAATCAACTGTCTTCAGACTTTTTTATTTTTTTTCTATCTTTACGCTCATTTTAGAAATAAAAGCCAATGCTCACGATATTATTATTGACTTTTGTATTTGCCTTTTTGGTACTTTTTTCAGGGAAGTATATACGTCCTAAACATTACAGATTTGCAGGTTTTTTGCCCCTGTTGCTCTTTATTTATTTTGCGTTTTATCTCGTTACTATTCATTGGGACAAAAGCTATTATTTTGCAAATCAATGGATTCCGACTTTAGGGGTTGATTTGAATTTTAAACTTGACGGACTTTCGCTTTTGTTCTCATTGCTCATTACGGGAATCGGGGCTTTGGTCTATTTTTATGCTTCCTATTATCTGAAAAACCATCCGTATCTCAATCGCTTTTACTGCTACCTTACACTGTTTATGGGGTCAATGTTAGGGCTCGTTTTGTCGGATAATCTAATTTCGATATTTGTATTTTGGGAGCTGACGAGCATTTCTTCGTTTTTTCTTATCGGATTTAATAATGAAGAGGAATCCTCCCGAAAAAGTGCACTTACAGCTCTCGGAATTACAGGTTTGGGAGGGTTTTTTATGTTGGGAGGATTTGTTTTGATTTACAGTATTACGGGCACTTATTCAATAAATGAACTCTTGACTTCATCAGAAATCATTCAAAATAATGCTCTTTTTCCTCTTGTTTTATTTTTAATTTTCGGAGGAGCTTTTACCAAATCGGCACAGTTTCCGTTTCATTTTTGGTTACCCGGTGCTATGCAAGCTCCAACTCCTGTTTCGGCTTACCTACATTCGGCTACGATGGTAAAAGCGGGGATTTATGTTTTAGCCCGATTTTCTCCTGTTTTGAATGACGGATTTTTGTGGAATAATACACTGATGATTGTGGGAGGAATTACGATGTTATACGGAGCTTTTCACAGTATTTTGCGAACGGATATGAAAGGGATTTTGGCTTATTCTACGATTTCTGCTCTCGGAATCATTGTTTTCTTGTTGGGTATCGGAAACGAATATGCTTTTTATGGAGCGGTTACGTTTATATTGGTTCACGCTTTATACAAAGCTACGCTTTTCTTGGTAACGGGAATTGTGGATCACGCAGTTCATACCAGAGATATTTCACAAATTTCGGGACTTCGAAAAGTAATGCCCTTGGTGTTTTTTGCCTCGCTTATAGCTGCTTTATCAAGTGCGGGTGTTCCACTTACTTTCGGGTTTATCAGTAAAGATTTGATTTATGAAGCTACGATGCACTTTCCGGATTGGGCTTTGTGGGTTACGGGAATTGCGGTTTTGACGAATATATTTTTGGCGTGTTCAGGATTTATGGCAGGGATTAAGCCTTTTATCGGAAAACTTCCCGAAAAACATCAGAATACCCACAAACCGAGTGCTTTTTTGTGGATTCCTGTTGTGATTTTGAGTTCTTTGACCTTGATTTTCGGGTTTTTCCCGATGTTGGCAGATGACGGAATTCTGAAATTTGCTTTTGATTCGGTTAGCAAAATTCCTGCGGAATTATATCTGAAAATATGGCACGGATTCAATGAAATACTGCTTTTGAGTGGTATCACAATCGTTTTGGGATTGGGGCTTTTCTTATCCAAAAAACACAAGTCGAATGCGTCATTTATAGAAAAATTCAATTCGGTTGCACCGAAAACGTTGGTTGAAAATTTAGGAGAAAGAACACGGAATTTCGCTTCCCGATACACACGATTTTTCCATAACGGATATTTGAGAAATTATCTGATAACGATAATTATATTTACGACTTTGCTTGTCGGATACCGATTGTTTACGACAACTCCGATTGAAGTAAATACCAAAGATTTATCAGGATTCCGAATCTATGAGCTAACGATTTTTGTAATGATTATAGCTGCTATCTATTTTACGATTGTAACCAAATCAAGATTAACAGCCATTGCAAGTTTGGGAATTATCGGATATTGTATCTGTCTGATTTTTGTGTTTTATGGAGCTCCCGATTTGGCAATGACACAATTTACTATTGATACATTAACCGTAGTTTTGTTCGTATTGGTTTTGTTCAAACTACCTCCTTTTTTGGGTTACAAAAGCAGAGCTGTTAAGGTACGGGATACTATTGTTTCGGTTGCTTTCGGAGGATTGATGACACTTATTGCCTTACAGGCACTGGTAAGTCCTGCAACCAAAGAAACGAGCAAATTCTATGCAGACAACGTATATACATTAGCCAAAGGAAAGAACGTAGTAAATGTTATTTTGGTCGATTTCAGAGGGTTTGATACGATGATAGAGGGAATTGTTCTTTCGATTGCGGCTTTGGGAGTTTATAGTTTATTAAAATACACAGCAGGAAATGAAGAATTTGAATAAACCCAATCCGGCTAATCCGAAATCGGATATGATTATCCTGAAAACCGCAACGAACTATCTGATTCCGTTGTTGTTGATGTTTTCGGTATTTGTGCTCTTGAGAGGGCATTACCTTTCGGGAGGAGGTTTCGTAGGAGGACTTGTTGCATCAATTGCGTTTGTGTTGCACTCATTCGCACATACAACCAAAGAAACGATGAAATTATTCAAGTTTTCGCCAAAAACGCTTATTCCGATAGGTTCTTCTTTGTCAATTTTCAGTGGATTGTTGCCTGTTTTTTTCGGAAAACCTTTTTTGACAGGACTTTGGCTTGACACACCTGTTGCAGTTATCGGTTCGGTCGGAACAGCTTTGTTTTTTGATTTGGGAGTTTATCTGGTTGTAATCGGAGTTACATTGACAATTTTGTTTACCATAAAAGAAAACGTATAAATGGAATTATTATTAGTATTATTAATAGGAATATTATATTCGGCAGGGATTTTCCTGATGCTTCGCAGAAGTATGGTAAAATTGCTGCTCGGATTACTGTTGCTCGGAAACGGAGCTAATATTCTTATTTTTTTGATGGGAGGATTGACCAAAGGGAAACCCCCTATTCTAAAAGATAGCGAAACAGCTTTTACAGATGTCTATGCAGACCCTGTTCCACAGGCTTTGATTCTGACGGCTATTGTGATTAGTTTCGCACTTACGGCTTTTGCCATTATTTTGCTTAAAAAGGTGTATGCAACAACGGGTTCTGACGATTTGGATTCGTTAAATATCCAGGATTTAGATATATGATAACCAACTTTATACTTGCTCCGATACTTACCCATATGATAACAGCTGTATTACTGTTGTTTTTCTGGCAGAAAGTACAGGCACAAAAAATCATCAGTATCGTAGGAAACAGCATTGCTTTCCTGCTTTGTATCCGTTTGTTTACAGCTACTCAAAACGAGGGTTTTCTGATTCTTCAGGCTGGAGGTTGGCAGGCACCTTTCGGAATCACGTTTGTGTCGGATTCGTTCAGCTCGATAATGGTTTTGCTGACAGCTGTTGTGAGCTTGGCAGTCGGAATTTATTCCACCGCTGCACTGCACGTCAACAGGATAAAGTACGGGTATTTCTTTATTTTTCACTTCCTGATAATGGGGCTTTTGGGGGCATTTCTGACAGGAGATATATTCAATTTATACGTTTGGTTTGAGGTTGTAATTATTTCTTCGTTCGTATTGCTGACTTTGGGAGGAAAGAAAATGCAAATGGAGGCAGGGGTAAAATACGTAACGATGAATATGCTTGCATCGACTATTTTCTTAACTGCAATCGGAATTTTGTACGGAATCACAGGGACGCTTAATATGGCAGATTTGTCCTTGAAAATAGCAGAAATACCAAATAAAGGAATCGTTTCGGTAACTGCTCTTTTGTTTTTTGTCGGTTTCGGAATCAAATCGGCTGTTTTTCCGTTGTATTTTTGGCTACCGTCTTCGTATCATACACCTCCGTCAGCTATTGCTGCGATTTTCGGAGGATTGCTGACCAAAATGGGAGTTTATGCGATGATACGAGTGTTTACGCTTATTTTTCAGCCTGACGAATTTATCCGGAATGTATTCATCGTAATTGCCATAATGACAATGATAACGGGAGCTTTGGGAGCCATTAACAAACGAAGTATCCGAAGATTGATTTCGTATCTGATTGTCTGTCATATCGGTTATCTGATTGCGGGATTGGGACTTTATACCGAATTGGCAATAGTTGGGGTTATTTTTTACCTGATTCACGATGTGATTGTAAAGAGTAATATCTTGATGATAACGGGAATTATCCAAAAAATACGTGAAACCATTGATATGACTCGCTTAGGAGGATTGGGAAAAGATTATCCGAAGTTTTCATTTTTGGCTGCGATAGCTTTGTTTTCTCTTGTCGGGATTCCGCCTTTATCAGGATTTTGGCCTAAAATTCAGTTCTTTGGAGAATCACTCAAAGCAGGAGAATATTTTCTTTTGGGAACGTTTATTGTAGCGAGTTTTGTAACGCTTTTCGTTATTGCCCGAATGTGGTCAGAGGTTTTTTGGAAAGAATCTCCAAAACCACTTACTGAAGAGATTGACCATTTTGCGAATTTGAATTTTTGGAAAAAATTTGCTCTGATTGCCCCTATAGCCTTTTTGGCTTTTGTATCTTTATACATTGGTTTCAATGCAGAAAGTGTTTATGAAGTAGCCACAAAAACAGCTCACGAACTGATGAATCCGTCTATTTATATCGATGCGGTTCTGAATAATAAAATTGCGAAGTAATGATTAAGAATTTTTTGCTTAACCTGTTATTGTCTTTAGTTTGGGTTGCCTTGACAGGACACCTGAACTACACCAATTTTATGTTTGGTTTTGTAATGGGATTTTTTATCCTTTGGCTACTTGCAAGAGCGTCAAGTACAGAGGAAAAAAGTTATTTTTACAGAGTTCCGAAAATCATTTTGTTCTTTTTCCATTTCTTTTATGATATGCTTCGTGCCAATACAGAGGTAGCCAAAGAAATTATTACCCCGAGGCTGAATATGACCCCGGGTATTATTGCTTATAAGCATAGCCTGAAATCCGATTTTGAGATTACGGTACTGACAAATCTTATTGCCCTTACACCCGGAACAATGGTTTTGAAAATCAGTGAGGACAAAAAAATTCTTTACATCCACGGATTATACGTGAAAGATAAAGAAAAATTCATCGACAGGCTGAAAAACGGATTAGAAAAAAAACTAATAGAAATTATGCGATAATGGTAGTAGAAACGTATTTGATGTGGGTGGTAATTCCTATTATTTGTTTTTCGTTGCTTGTAATAGTTGCCCGATTCCTGAAAGGTCCTCACGTAGCAGACCGGGTTATTGCTTTGGATTTACTGATTTCGTCCGGAGTAGGACTTATTGGAGTGTTTAGTCTTATTTCTGAAGACCCGACTTTTTTGGATACGGCTATGATTTTGGCTCTGATTGCCTTTTTGAGTACGATTGCTTTTGCTTATTATTTAGATAAAGGAGATAAAAATGAGTGATATTCTGATAATGATATTAAGCACTTTGGGTGCATTGTTTATTCTGATAGCCTCTTTAGGATTATACAGAATGCCTGATTTTTATACCCGATTGTCTGTAACGGTTAAGGCAGCTACCCTTGGAGTAGGTTGTATTTTGGGAGCTGTTGCCATTCACTTTTCGGACTTTTCGATTACGACCAAAGTATTTGCAGTGATTTTCTTTTTGTTCATCACTTCACCTGTTGCTGCCTTTCTGATTGCTCGGACGGCTTATGTAAGCAAGGTCAAAATGTGGGATAAATCCGTACGAGATGAGCTGAAAGATGTAATCAACAAAAAAGAAGGAAACCGAAAATCAGATGCAGACGGAAGAAATGAGAGTGAAGTTTGCGATGATGAGTAAACTCATATTAAAATTCTGAATTTTAATATGAGTTTGTGAAGTTTTTGTAAACGAGCAAAGCGGAGTCTTTTTATGGGTTACAAGTTTTTGACCTTGCAAAAGGTTTTATGTAGCTTTTTATAAATATTCTTTCTCCCGACTTTTAACAATCCGAAAAAAAATGCTATTTTTGGAAAGTAGTGGTATTCAAAATTATACGGAATATGTTAGTAAAAGTTTTCGGAAGTGCTGTTTTTGGGGTTGATGCTACAACCATTACGGTTGAAGTAAATATCGACAAGGGAATCGGATATCATTTGGTCGGGCTTCCTGATAATGCCGTCAAAGAAAGCAACTATCGGATTGCTGCCTCGCTTAAAAATATCGGCTATGAACTTCCGGGCAAAAAAATCATTATCAATATGGCTCCTGCCGATATGCGAAAAGAGGGTTCGGCTTATGACCTTACGTTAGCTGTCGGAATTTTGGCTGCCTCCTCTCAAATCAACAAAAAAGAAGTCGAGAAATACGTGATTATGGGAGAACTTTCGCTTGACGGAACACTCCAACCCATAAAAGGAGCTTTGCCTATTGCTATCAAAGCCCGTCAGGAGGGTTTCAAAGGCTTTTTTCTTCCGAAACAAAACGCAAAAGAAGCAGCGGTTGTCAATGATTTGGAAGTTTACGGAGTCGAAAGCATCAAAGAAGTAATTGATTTTTTTGAGGGAAATTCTACTCTTGAACCTACGGTTGTCAATACGAGAGAAGAGTTTATGAAAACTTCGGAATTCCCCGAATTTGACTTTTCTGATGTCAAAGGACAGGAATCTATCAAAAGATGTATGGAAATTGCAGCTGCAGGAGGACACAACATCATTCTGATAGGTCCTCCCGGAGCAGGAAAAACAATGCTTGCCAAACGACTTCCCGGAATTCTCCCTCCGATGACACTTCACGAAGCACTTGAAACCACTAAAATCCATAGTGTGGCAGGAAAAGTCAAAGAATCCGGACTGATGAGCCAACGACCTTTCCGGAATCCGCACCACACTATTTCTGATGTGGCTTTGGTCGGAGGCGGAACTTTCCCTCAACCGGGAGAAATTTCGTTAGCTCATAACGGAGTTTTGTTTTTGGACGAATTACCCGAATTCAAACGGAGTGTTTTGGAAGTAATGCGTCAGCCTTTAGAAGACAGAGAAGTTACGATTTCGAGGGCTAAATTTACGGTTACTTATCCGTCTTCGTTTATGTTGGTTGCGAGTATGAACCCGAGTCCGAGTGGGTATTTCAATGACGGAACACATTCCGTTCCGGCAAACGAAATGCAACGGTATATGGGGAAAATTTCAGGTCCACTTTTGGACAGAATTGATATTCATATCGAAGTTACACCCGTTCCGTTCGAGAAATTATCCGAAAACGAAAAGCCCGAATCAAGCTCCGAAATACGAAAAAGAGTGATGAAAGCAAGAGATATTCAGACCACACGATTTGAAAAATTTGACAATCTGCACTATAATGCTCAAATGAATACCAAGCAAATTCGGGAATATTGTGCTTTGGACGAACAATCAAAAGAACTTCTTAAACAAGCAATGGAACGACTCGGCCTTTCTGCCCGTGCTTATGACAGAATTCTGAAAGTAGCCCGAACCATAGCCGATTTAGACCAGTCCGAAAATGTAAAATCTTATCACATTTCCGAGGCTATTCAGTACAGAAGTTTAGACAGAGAGGGTTGGTTAGGGTAAGCCCCCTAATTAGTTGACAGTCACAGTCGCAGTTTTCAGTCTTAATACTTAATACTCAAATCTTACTACTTATAATTACCCGTAGTGCATTATCAATCAACATCTATCTGATTGATTTTAAGCGAATAAAAAAAAAGACTTCGACAAGCTCAGTCTGACGAAACCTCTAAAAAAATCACTAAACGTCACCCTGAGTTTGTCGAAGGGTTATCGAAACCTAAATCTATTTTGCTGATAATCAGCTAATATGATAATGAAGTGATAATGCACTACAGGTTTATAATTCTAATTTCAACTGTTCGGGAAGTAACTTAAAGCTCTTTCTGTGATAAATAGTTGAGCCGAATTGTCGGATAGCGTTTCTGTGTTCGATTGTCGGATAGCCTTTGTTCTTTTTCCAATTATACATCGGAAATTCTTCGTGGATTTTTTCCATAAAATCATCACGATAGGTTTTTGCCAAAACCGATGCAGCTGCAATACTCAAATATTTTCCATCTCCTTTTACAATTGTCGAATACGGAATATCCGAACAGGGTTTGAAGCGGTTTCCGTCCACAATGATATATTCGGGTTTCGGACATAAGGCTAAAACACATTCCTGCATTGCCCGAATTGATGCATTCAGAATATTGATTTCGTCAATAATATCGGGGTTTAAGTGAATGACCTTAAACGAAATTGCCTTATCTTCAATATACGGACGCAAATACTGCCTTTGTTTTTCGGTTAATTGTTTGGAATCGGTTAATAATTCCGATGTGAAATCATCAGGCAGAATAACAGCTGCAGCCGTTACAGGTCCTGAAAGGCAACCCCGTCCTGCCTCGTCTGTACCTGCCTCAATCGAAAAATCTGAAAATTTTGGTAATAACATTTGACAAATTTAGGAATTAGAATTTAGGAATCAGGATTTTTTGAACTGAAAACTGTACACTGAATACTGTCAGCTAAAAATTCCTTACTTTTGCACTTCCTACAAAAAACACAACTAAATGAAACAAGGAAAACTCATCGTGTTTTCGGCTCCGTCAGGTTCGGGAAAAACAACCATAGTAAGGCATCTTTTAGAGATTGATGAGCTGAATCTGGCTTTTTCGGTTTCGGCTGCTTCGAGAGAACCGAGAGAACACGAAATTAACGGAAAAGATTATCATTTTATGAGCATTCAAGATTTCAAAAAGCACATCAAAGCCGATGATTTTCTGGAATGGGAAGAAGTGTATAGAGATAATTTTTACGGAACGCTCAAAAGTGAAGTAGAACGACTTTGGGCAGAGGGAAAAAACGTAATTTTCGACATTGATGTTTCGGGAGGATTGCGAATCAAAAAGAAATTTCCCGAACAGACATTAGCTGTTTTTGTAAAACCTCCGAGTATTGATGAGCTTAAAATCCGTTTGAAAAAGCGTTCAACCGAGTCAGAAGATAAAATCAATATGCGAATTGCAAAGGCATCAGCCGAATTGGCAACTGCCCCACAATTTGACGTAATCATAAAAAACAACGATTTGGATGTAGCAAAACAGGAAGCATTTAACTTGGTAAAAAACTTTATTAACGAATAATCGGACTCTGTTCCCTTCTCCTTTGGAGAGGGGTTAGGGGAGAGGCTTATGAAAATCGGACTATATTTCGGAACATTTAATCCCGTTCACGTAGGGCATTTAATTATTGCTAATCATTTGGCTGAACACTCTGATTTGGACGAGGTTTGGTTGGTGGTTACTCCTCACAATCCTCACAAGCAAAAAAATACGTTGCTCAATGATTATCACAGGTTAGAAATGGTACATCTTGCGACCGAAGATTACCCGAAACTCAAACCGTCCGACATCGAATTCAAACTCGAGCAACCCAATTATACCGTAAATACGTTGGCTCATTTAGAAGAAAAATTTCCGCAACACGATTTTTCGTTGATTATGGGAGAGGATAATCTGCATTCGTTTCATAAATGGAAAAATTATGAGGTAATTCTTGAGAGATACCACATTTATGTTTATCCGAGAATTTCCGAAAACAATGAAGAAATCCAGCTTTTGAACCACCCGAAAGTACATAAAATAGACGCTCCTGTTGTGGAGATTTCGTCCACTTTTATCCGAAAGGCAATCCAACAAAAGAAAAACGTAAGACCAATGCTTCCCGAAAAAGTTTGGGAATTTATTGACAAAAATTTGTTTTACAGATAAAAAAAGGGCTTGAAAATTTCAAGCCCTTTTTTATTGAATATATTCAAAGTGTTTAATTCAAAACAGCTTTTACTTTATCTGCTGCCTCTTGGAACTGAACAGCCGAATGAACAGCCAATCCTGAATTGTCAATCATTTCTTTTGCCAATTCTGCATTTGTTCCTTGAAGACGAACGATAATCGGAACTTTAATGGCATCTCCCATATTTTTGTACGCATCAATAACTCCTTGAGCCACTCTGTCGCAACGAACGATTCCTCCAAAAATGTTAATCAAAATTGCTTTTACGTTCGGGTCTTTCAAGATGATTTTAAACGCTGTTTCCACACGTTTTGCATCTGCTGTTCCTCCAACATCAAGGAAGTTAGCCGGTTCATATCCTGCGTGTTTGATTAAGTCCATAGTAGCCATTGCAAGACCTGCTCCGTTTACCATACAACCTACGTTTCCGTCCAAATCTACATAGTTTAGTCCGACAGCTTTTGCCTCTACTTCGATAGGATTTTCTTCCAAAATATCTCTCATATCCTCATATTTCGGGTGTCTGTAAAGAGCATTGTCATCAAGAACAACTTTTGCATCAACAGCCAAAATTTTGTTATCCGAAGTTTTAAGAACAGGGTTGATTTCAAACAAAGATGCATCACAACCTACGTAAGCCGAATAAAGAGCATCAACAAATTTTACCATTTCTTTGAAAGCATTTCCCGAAAGACCAAGGTTAAAAGCAATTCTTCTCGCTTGAAATCCTTGAAGTCCAACAGCCGGGTCGATTTCTTCGGTAAAAATAAGATGTGGAGTTTTTTCAGCCACTTCTTCGATGTCCATTCCTCCTTCGGTAGAATACATAATCATATTACGTCCTCTTCCTCTGTTCAACAAAACAGACATATAGAATTCAGATGTTTCGCTTTCTCCCGGATAGTACACATCTTCTGCAACAAGTACTTTGTGAACTTTTTTACCGGTTGGAGGTGTTTGTGGAGTGATGAGTTGCATTCCGATGATTTGTTCTGCAATTTCTTCTACTTGTTGAAGATTTTTCGCAAGTTTAACTCCTCCTCCTTTTCCTCTTCCTCCTGCATGGATTTGAGCTTTGATTACGTGCCAACCTGTTCCGGTTTCGGCTGTTAATTGTTTGGCTTTAGCTACTGCTTCTTCCGCATTTTGAGCTACATAACCTCTCTGAACTCTAACTCCGTGAGAAGCTAAAATTTCTTTTCCTTGGTATTCGTGTAAATTCATAAGTTGAAAATTGTCGTGTTTATTTAAAAGCGAAACAAAGATATAAAATTTGTGATAATCTAAAAAATATAAAGAATTAAAAGTGAGTATTGTCCTGATAGCCATCGGGAGTTAGATGTTATTATTCCAATCTAAAAAATTGAAAAAAATCTAGATGATGGATGTTGGATGTCCCGATAAGGATTATCATTGATTTTTGATGTTGTCATTGATATTGTCATTGCTATTTCGTAAATTTGGGCTCATTTTTAACACATTCAACTAACTACATCATGGAATACAGAATAGAAAAAGACACAATGGGAGAAGTGAAAGTTCCTGCGGACAAATACTGGGGAGCTCAAACCGAACGTTCAAGAAACAATTTTAAAATCGGAGCTCCTGCTTCAATGCCTATCGAGGTTGTCAGAGGATTTGCTTACCTGAAAAAAGCTGCTGCTTATGCGAATTGCGATTTGGGAGTACTGCCAACCGAGAAAAGAGATGCAATAGCACAGGTTTGTGATGAAATTTTAGCAGGGAAATTAGACGACCAATTTCCACTTGTGATTTGGCAAACAGGCTCGGGAACACAATCGAATATGAACGTAAACGAAGTGGTAGCCAACAGAGCTCAGGTTTTGGCAGGAGGAAAAATTGGAGAAGGAGAGGCTGTTTTGAAAGCCAATGATGATGTAAACAAATCACAATCTTCAAACGATACCTATCCGACAGGAATGCACATTGCCTGTTACAAAATGGTGGTCGAAACAACCATTCCCGGAGTTGAAAAATTAAGAGATACGCTGAAAGCAAAAGCCGTAAAATTCAAAGATGTCGTAAAAATAGGACGTACACACCTTATGGACGCTACTCCGCTTACTTTGGGACAGGAAATTTCAGGATATGCCGCTCAATTGGATTACGGATTGAAAGCTCTGAAAAACACATTGGCTCACTTATCAGAAGTAGCTTTGGGAGGAACCGCAGTCGGGACAGGGCTGAACACTCCACAAGGATATGACGTAAAAGTAGCAGAATATATCGCAAAATTCACAGGACACCCGTTTGTAACTGCTCCGAATAAATTTGAGGCTTTGGCTGCTCACGATGCGATTGTCGAAACGCACGGAGCTTTGAAACAATTAGCGGTTTCATTGAATAAAATTGCGAATGATGTACGAATGTTAGCATCAGGTCCCCGTTCGGGAATCGGGGAAATTTTTATTCCCGAAAACGAGCCGGGCTCTTCGATTATGCCGGGTAAAGTAAACCCTACTCAATGTGAAGCCCTGACGATGGTTTGTGCTCAGGTTATGGGAAATGATGTTGCTATTTCGGTTGGAGGAACTCAAGGACATTATGAATTGAATGTTTTCAAACCGCTTATGGCATCTAACTTTTTGCAGTCTGCAAGATTATTGGGAGATGCCTGTGTTTCGTTTGACGAACATTGTGCTCAAGGAATCGAGCCGAACCACAAACGCATTAAAGAATTGGTTGATAATTCATTGATGTTGGTTACAGCTCTGAATACCAAAATCGGATATTATAAAGCAGCCGAAATTGCTCAAACAGCTCACAAGAATAACTCTACATTAAAAGAAACAGCTATTGCATTAGGTTATGTTACGGCTGAAGAATTTGATGCTTGGGTAAAACCCGAAGAAATGACGAGTAATTTGAAATAATAATTATTTCAAAACAGATTTTAAAAATCCAACATTCAAAATGTTGGATTTTTTATACCTTTATACCTCATCAGAATTATTATGAATGATAAAATTAGAAATATTGTAGCCTTGTTTTTATTCTTCTCGATTTGTCTCGGTTTTATTTTAAGAGATAAAAAAGAAGAAAACAAAGTTGATATTTCCGTTATTTCAGAAAAAGTAAATGATTCAAAGAACACTTCTATTAAAAATTCTGAAAAAGACTTAAGGTTCTTTATTGATTTCATTGATGAGGAAAAGAAAGATTCTTTACAAATTCTTGAAGAAGATGACACAAAACATTCCGTAAAATATCTTGGAAATATAGTTCTCGAAAACAATAAACTTTATTATGTCTTGACTAACTTTTCTGTCATAGGAATAAATGGTATGATTTCTCCAAGAGGAAAAAGTGAGCTAATTTTTATCAATAAAGATAAAACCGAAATCATTAAATATTATGCTGGAATGCCTGATGAACTTCCTAATAAAATTAATAAAAACTCTCTTATTTTCAGTTATAACAATTCTGAAATTAAACTTTTTGAATTGTTAATTGATAATGATTTTCCCCCTGTTCTTTGTCCTAAATATATAGGTTGTTTTGAAAGGATATATTAAGGCTTTTTTGTTTTAATACCTCACGTGTTCCGTAATTTCAAGCCCATACCCTACGATTCCGACACGTTTAGTCTGCTCGGAATTGGACAAAAGCCTTATTTTGGAAATATTCAAATCGTGCAGAATCTGTGCTCCGATTCCGAAGTCTTTTGCGTCCATCGGAACTTTGGGAGCTTTGATTTTTCCCTGTTCCTGCAATTCTTTAAATTCAACTAATCGGGTCAGTAAATTCATTGACTGCAATTCCTGATTGATGAAAATAACCGCTCCTTTTCCCTCCTTATTGACAGCATCAAACATTCTTTCTAACTTTTCATCAGGATTGTTGGTAAGCGTTCCTAAAATATCGTTGTTTACCAAAGTGGAATTAATACGGGTTAATACCGGTTCGTCATCACTCCAAATGCCTTTGGTCAAAGCAATATGAACCTGTTTGTTGGTTTTTTGCAGATAAGCCTTCAATCGGAAAGTTCCGAAACGAGTAGTGATTTCAAAATCTTCTTTTTTCTCGATAAGACTGTCGTGTTGCATTCGGTAAGCCACCAAATCCTCAATCGAAATAATTTTCAAATCAAACTTTTTGGCTACTTCCAAAAGTTGTGGTAATCGTGCCATTGACCCGTCTTCGTTTAGGATTTCAACCAAAATTCCCATTGGTTTAAACCCAGCCAAACGAGCCAAATCAATCCCTGCTTCTGTATGTCCTGTTCGTCGCAAAACTCCTCCTTTTTTGGCTACAAGCGGAAAAATATGTCCCGGTCTTCCGAGCTCTTCGGGTTTGGTGTTTTCGTCTGTAATGGCTTTGATGGTTTTGGCTCTGTCGTGAACGGAAATCCCTGTTGTACAGCCATATCCTTTCAAATCAACCGAAACCGTAAAAGCCGTTTGGTGCAAAACCGTATTGTTTTCGACCATCATTTTCAAATCCAACTCTTTGGCTCTGGTTTCCGTAATCGGAACACAAACTAATCCTCGTCCGTGAGTAACCATAAAGTTAATCATTTCGGGAGTTACAGCCTCTGCAGCCGCAATAAAATCTCCTTCATTTTCTCTGTCTTCATCATCTACGACAATGATTACTTTTCCTTGACGGATATCTTCGATAGCTTCTGCTATGGTGTTAAGCTGTGTTTTTTTATCAGGCATTTTGAGTTGTATTTTTTTGTTTTGATTTGAAAATTTTTGAAAAGAATTTTAGGATAGGTTCTGTAAATCTCTCCATACTCATTCCTTTGTCATTGGTTGCTCGATACGTCAGCACAATAGCCAATGGAGTCAAAAGTATAGACGAACCCCAAGCTCCCAAAAAAGCATCTAATGTTCCGTCTTGTGCGATTTTCCGTCCGAAAGTTGTCGTAAAGTGAAACGCAATAAAAATAATAATCGCAAAAACAATAGGTAATCCGAAACCTCCTTTTCGGATAATTGCCCCAAGTGGAGCTCCGATAAAGAACATCAACAAACACGAATAAGCCACCACAAATCTTTCGTTCAAAGAATATTGATGTGCTTTTATGTTTTTGTGCTTAAATTCGAGGTTGTTTTTGCTGTCGGTAATATTGTATTTAGACCCTGTTAAATTGTGAAAAGCCGTTTCATAAACCTGACTTCTCTGCTTTTCGGGAACAATCGAAATGATATCTTCTGCCTTAAAAACAGGTGGCTTTTCGGTTTGTTCCGATTGGGTTTTGGCCAATGTTTCTCTTTCTTTGTTATGGATAAAAGACGTTGTTCTGTAATGAATATTATCCGTAAATGAGGTTTGTTCTTTTCTAAATCCCGTTTTCAGGGAATCTATCGTATATCGAAGTTCCGAAACATTTAGCAATCCGTCTGCTCCTTCACCACTATCCGATTCCAAATCGATATTGACCAACCCCGATAAATCCATATTGATTACATATCGTTCAAAATCTGCTTTGGCAAAAGGCAGTTTTTTTCTTTCTTCATAATTCTTCGGAAGCATCTCTTCGTAATGATGTCCGTCATACAGAATCAACTGTAAAATATTAGAATCTTCCTTGCTTACAAGCTCCCCTCTTTCGGCTTTGGTAACCGTTGTGTTTTTCCCTTGAGCAGATTTTTTATGAATGACAACTCCTTCCAAAAGTTCATCATTATCCCCGGATTTTTTATCAATCTTAATATTATACGCTCCAATATCGTTAAACTGTCCTTCTGCAATAGCCATTGAGGGTTTATCTCGTAGGTTAGTTCTGAAATTTCGGACCTTATATTTAGAATACGGAATCACATCGTTAGCAAAGAAAAAGGCAATTCCTGCTAAAAACAAAACAAAAACACTCAATCCTCTGGCAGCTCGTCCGAGTGACATTCCTGCTGATTTCATTGCGGCAAATTCATAATTTTCGGCAAAACTCCCGAAAGTCATAATAGAGGCCAACAAAATAGACAACGGTAGAATCAACGGAATCATCGTAGGTATGGCATACATCAGGAATTTCAGCACAAACCAAACGCTTAATCCCTTTCCTGCCAACTCCTGAATGTGTAACCAAATAATCTGTAAAATGAAAATGAAAATTAGGATTACAAGTACCGAAGCAAATGTAGTCAGAAAACTCTTAATTATGTATTTGTCAATTATTTTCACTTGAAAATCAATCCAATCGGTTGATGTAATAGTTTGGATATTTTGATTCCGCAAAGATAAAATGATTTTCTGATAAAGTCTGATTCGTTTTGAAAGAAATAATGCTTAATTCCGAACGGGTTCCGTCTTTGGAAATCTGAATCAGTTGATAAATGTTTTTGGTAACATTGTCAATTCCCAATAGGATTTCTTTGACTTCACTTTTAGCATCGGTAGGTTTGAGCTTTACGAACTGTACTTTTTTTCCTTTTAGCAACAATAAATTATCCCATTCGTATTTATATCCTTTGGTATAAAACGTAAGCATTTTTGAAGGCGAAAAAGCATTTTCCTTTTTCGGGTCGTAGGTTTCGATGGTTATTTCTTCGTCTTCGGGAATAATGGTGTATTTCTTTTTTCCGTCAAACATTTCGGTTGTCCCCAAAAAGTTTGAAATGTATTTATCTCCCGAAATCGTTACGTTTCCTCTACTGTCCTGCGAAATGTTCTGTTGCAGATTCTTAACCGTATATCGGAATTCTATCGAAACATTCTCGTACGATTTCACCTTTGCAGAAACTTCGTCCAAAAGATTTTTTGCCTTTTGAGCATCTTGTCCGTTGGCAAAAAATGAAGTGAAAATTAGTATGAAAATTGTCAAGTGTTTCATTGTATATTGTATATAGTAATTCGTAATTTGAAATCCGTAATTCTACTTTTGTTCATTATTCAAAAAATGTTCGAGAGCAACCAAATCGGGAATCAGAACGGCTCTTGCCTTACTCCCCTCAAAAGCTCCAACAATTCCTGCTGCTTCTAACTGGTCCATCAATCGTCCTGCTCTGTTATATCCTAATTTGAGTTTTCTCTGAATAAGTGAAGTTGAACCCTGTTGTGCCGTTACCACAACCTCTGCTGCCTCCCTAAACATAGAATCCCTATCGGATATGTCTATATCAAGACTTGTGCCACTTTCCTCCCCGACATATTCAGGTAACAAATACGCATTAGGATAGGCTTTTTGTTCGCCTATAAAATCACAAATTCGCTCCACTTCGGGAGTATCCACAAACGCACATTGAACACGGGTTAAATCATTTCCTTGTGTATAAAGCATATCTCCACGACCAATCAACTGGTCTGCTCCCTGACTGTCCAAAATCGTTCTGGAGTCGATTTTTGAAGTTACCCTAAAGGCAATCCGGGCAGGGAAATTCGCCTTAATAATACCCGTAATTACGTTTACAGACGGACGTTGCGTAGCAATAATCAAGTGAATTCCGATAGCACGAGCGAGTTGTGCCAAACGGGCAATCGGAGTTTCAACCTCTTTTCCTGCGGTCATAATCAAATCCGCAAACTCATCGACAACCAACACGATATAAGGCAAAAAGCGATGTCCGTTTTCGGGATTGAGCTTCCGTTTTTTGAACTTTTCGTTATATTCCTTAATGTTACGAACCGATGCATTTTTGAGCAATTCGTAACGGTTATCCATTTCGATACAAAGCGAATTTAATGTATTGATTACTTTGGTATTGTCCGTAATAATTGCCTCGTCCGTATCGGGGAGTTTAGCCAAATAATGTCTTTCGATTTTGTTGAAAAGCGTAAGCTCCACTTTTTTCGGGTCAACCAAAACGAATTTTACTTCGGCAGGGTGTTTTTTGTACAATAACGAAGTCAGAACGGCATTCAGTCCTACGGATTTTCCTTGTCCTGTTGCTCCTGCCATCAGCAAGTGTGGCATTTTTGCCAAATCCACGACAAAGGTTTCGTTTGAAATGGTTTTTCCTAAAGCTACCGGAAGTTCCATTTCTGCGTTTTGGAATTTAGCCGAACTGATAACCGATTTCATCGGAACCATTGACGGATTCTGATTCGGAACTTCAATACCGATTGTCCCTTTCCCCGGAATCGGAGCAATAATACGGATTCCCAAAGCCGAAAGCGATAGTGCAATATCGTCTTCTAAACTTTTGATTTTTGAAATACGGATTCCCGCTTCAGGAACAATTTCGTAAAGCGTAACCGTAGGTCCTACGGTTGCTTTGATTTGAGCAATGTCAATTTTGTAGTTTTTGAGGGTTTCGACAATTCGGTTTTTGTTTGCCTCAAGTTCCTCCTGATTGATTGTAATTCCGGTTGTTCCGTAGTCTTTCAGCAAGTCAATAGGTGGAAATTTAAAATTAGAAAGCTCCAGAGTCGGGTCAAATTCTCCGAAATCTTCCACTAATTTAGTGGCTAAATTTTCTTTGACAACAGCTTCTTCTTCAAGAACTTCAACTACAAATTCTTCTTTTTCTTCCGCTTTCTCCGAAACGGGTTTTTCTTCTGTCAAAACAGGTTCTGCGGAGAGTTTTATTTCCGAATAATTAGAAATGGTAGGCTTGTCATCATCAATATTTTTCTCGAATTCCGATAAAACAGATTCTTCATCAGGAACGGTTTTTAGAGTGATTTCTCCGAAATCTTCTTCTGTTTCCGATAAAGAACCTCCGATTTTTGTGGTGATTTTTACTTCGTTATTTTCAGCCAAATCGTCTGTTATAGGTATGATTTCCTCGTCTTCTTTTTCTTTGGCTTTTTTAAATTCGTTACTGATTTGGTTTTTCTTGGAGTTGATAAAATTCTTAACCTTGTCCGGGGACATTCTGATTTTGAAAATCAGATAAATCAAAATTCCTAAAACCAAGAGCAAAACCGTACCTGCTTTACCGATATAATCCTGTAAAAACGAGTTCATTTCGAATCCGAAAACACCTCCTAATTCGGGTAGTTTATCGTTGAAAAAGCCAAACAGAACCGATACAACCACAATGACGAACAAATCCCAAAACCAGGTTTTTTTCAGTTTTGAAAAGCTCAAATCCAAAACGAGATACATTCCCGTTAAAAACAGCAAACGGACAAGCAAAAACGAGGCAACTCCGAAGCCTTTGTACAAAAAGGCATCAGCCAAAAAAGCTCCGAATTTTCCGAGCCAGTTTTTCGCTTTTTCTCCTCTGTCCGAAAAATCTCCGAGTACACTTTGGTCAGCCATTCCGTACAGATAATACGAAATAAAGCTCAATAGTAAAGCAACCGAAAACAAAATCAATATCACTCCAAAAAACAATTTGTTTCTCGGATTCCAAAACGGTTTTTTTACTTTCTGATTTTCAGGTTTTTCGGTTTGTTTTTTTGTGGTTTTAGCCATTTAAAATGAATTTAGGCAAAAGTAAAGAATTTTATTGAAAGTTAGAAAAGTTATGAGGTTATGGAGTTATAGGGTTTTGTCAAAATCAGTAGGGTCACACAATTGTGTGGCTCTACCCCCGCTACCGCACGAATCCTTTCGTGTGGTAAAGTAATATCAAAGAATAATTTTGTAAGTTTGCTTTATGAGTCGAAATTATAAATTTCATAATCCTAATAGTTTATATTTTATACGCTTTGCTGTTGTAGGTTGGTTAGATGTTTTTATCAGAAATGAATATAAAGATTTGTTTATAGAAAGTTTGGTATATTACCAAAAAGAAAAAGGTTTAGAAATACACGCTTGGTGTATTATGACCAGTCATATACATTTGGTTTTTAGAAGTATAAAAGGTCAAAAACCTGAACTTTTAATAGGAGATTTAAAAAGGTTTACGAGTAAATCGATTGTTAAAGCCATACAGGAAAACCCTAAAGAAAGCAGAAAAGAGTTTTTATTAGATTTTTTTAGAAATGAGGGAGAGAAAAGTCCAAATGTAACTCATTATCAGTTTTGGAGACACGATAACAAACCCATTGAGCTTTGGAGTAACAAAGTGATTAAACAAAAAATAGATTATGTTCATAACAATCCTGTTGAGGCAGGTTTGGTGTATAAAGCGGAAGATTATGTTTATAGTAGTGCCACAGATTATACAGGTCAAAAAGGAATTGTTGACGACATAATGGTTTTTAGAAGTTTTGATTTGTAAATATTATAATGTACCACACGAAAGGATTCGTGCGGTAGCGGGGGAGGTACATTAGGTTCAGGGAAAGATTTAAATAAAATATTAATTTCAGTTAAGCAAGGAACAGAAGAAGTTATAACCGCATTTCCAACGAAGTAAAAAAATGAAGAAAATATTATTTGAAATTAAGTATTTTCCTAATAATACATCACAAAGTGATATACAATTGAGAATTTTTAATATAGAAGAAATTTTGTATATTGATAGTTATTATTTTATGGATCAAGAAGATATTTCAATGGATGTTTTAAATTGTTTGAAAAGTGTACTTTTCAAATGGTATAAAGGAATTCAACAAGCTAAAATAAATAGTAAACCAATTTATCTGATTATAGACTTTTCCGATCAATATTTCGGAGGGTTTTGTTTTAAATTACATAAGGACGAGGAAGTTAGTCTTTCCTATGGAATTATAAGAGATTCATACGATTTAAATATGGAATCAGTCATAGATGATTTGAGAGGTCATGAATTTATTAAATTGTACGAATACGAAACCACACTACCTGATTTGCTATTTACTATTGAAGAAAATATTACGAATTTAAGATAAAGGTAATACTTCAGATGGTAGTGTCTCAACTTGGTTATTTTCGGTAATGTTCCAAATGTGTTGATGTATTTTTAAAAGATATAAATTATTGAAAATCAAAGTTTAAAACAAATAAACATAAAATTTTAAAAACAACCTTCGGGTTGTTTTTTTAGTTTTAAGCCTTTTAAATCGAAAAAAATGGCTTCTAATTATAATTTCGTGTATCAAATGTGTTGATATTTACGGTTATAAATTATAAAAACACTGGTTTCTATGGTTAGTCATTTTTATTTCTTTCCCCTGCTGGTGCGAGCATCTTGCTCGTATCTGTTTTGGTATTTGATAATTAAAAAGAAGATAACCCCAGCATTTGGTTGGGGTTTTATTGTTAAAAAATCTTTATCTTTACCTCACGTTCTTACATATAATGGCTAACCTTTCGGAATGCTCGTTCCAAACAGACATGCGAACTCCTCAAATTACCGCTATGGGTTCCAAGGGCAGGAAATGGATAACGAAATTAAAGGGGAAGGAAACAGCATAAATTACACCCCGCTACCGCACGAATCCTTTCGTGTGGTAAAGTAATATCAAAGAATAATTTTGTAAATTTGCTTTATGAGTCGAAATTACAAATTTCATAATCCTGATGGTTTATATTTTATAAGCTTTGCTGTTGTGGGTTGGTTAGATGTTTTTATCAGAAATGAATATAAAGATTTGTTTATAGAAAGTTTGGTATATTGCCAAAAAGAAAAAGGTTTAGAAATACACGCTTGGTGTATTATGACCAGTCATATACATTTGGTTTTTAGAAGTATAAAAGGTCAAAAACCTGAACTTTTGATAGGAGATTTAAAAAGGTTTACGAGTAAATCAATTGTTAAAGCCATACAGGAAAACCCGAAAGAAAGTAGGAAAGAATTTTTGTTGGAGTTTTTTAGAAATGAGGGAGAGAAAAGTTCAAATGTAACTCATTATCAGTTTTGGAGACACGATAACAAACCAATTGAGCTTTGGAGTAACAAAGTGATTAAACAAAAAATAGATTATGTTCATAACAATCCTGTTGAAGCGGGTTTGGTGTATAAAGCAGAAGATTATGTTTATAGTAGTGCCACAGATTATGCAGGTCAAAAAGGAATTGTTGATGATGTAATGGTTTTTTAGAAATTTTGATTTGTAAATATTAATAATGTACCACACGAAAGGATTCGTGCGGTAGCGGGGAAAAATCTCCGAGTACACTTTGGTCAGCCATTCCGTACAGATAATACGAAATAAAGCTCAATAGTAAAGCAACCGAAAACAAAATCAATATCACTCCAAAAAACAATTTGTTTCTCGGATTCCAAAACGGTTTTTTTACTTTCTGATTTTCAGGTTTTTCGGTTTGTTTTTTTGTGGTTTTAGCCATTTAAAAATGAATTTAGGCAAAAGTAAAGAATTTTATTGAAAGTTAGAAAAGTTATGAGGTTATGGAGTTTTGTCAAAATCAGTAGAGCCACACAATTGTGTGGCTCTACCAAATGAATAATAATTAAAATTATGCGTTTTGTGCTTTAAACACTTTTAGTTTTTCGATTAGTTTCGGAACAACCTCAAAGGCATCTCCTACCACTCCGTAATCGGCAACCTTAAAGAAAGGAGCATCAGGGTCGGTATTGATAACTACTTTTACTTTTGAGGCATTGATTCCTGCAATGTGCTGAATCGCTCCCGAAATTCCGACTGCAATGTACAGGTTTGAGGCAACCGGTTTTCCGGTTTGTCCTACGTGTTCGGAATGAGGTCTCCAATCCAAATCGGAAACAGGTTTTGAACAGGCTGTTGCTGCTCCGAGAACTTCTGCTAATTCTTCAATCATTCCCCAATTTTCAGGGCCTTTTAGTCCACGACCTCCCGAAACTACGATTTCAGCATCTGCAATGGTTACTTTTCCGCTTACTTTTTCAACCGATTCAACTTTTACCGAAAAATCTGCATCGCTTAATTGCGGAGCAAAACTTTCTTCTGATAAGCTCACAGGGTTTTCAACCAATCCGAAAGAGTTTTTGGCAACAGCCAATAGTTTTACGTCTGTTGCGATTTCTGTAAAGCTGAATGCTTTTGTAGAATAAGCATTTCTCTTAACCACAAAAGGCGAAGTGCTTTCAGGAAGTGCCACCACATTTGAGGCATATCCTGCATCAAGCCCAACTGCCAAAAGCGGAGCTAAATACAAGCTGTCTGTAGTCGAGGCAACCAAAACAATTTTCGCTCCCTCTTTTTGAGCTACTTGTTTGATAGCATCTGCATATCCTCTTGCACTAAACGATTTTAGCTTATCATCATTTACTTTCAGCACTTTGCTTACTCCGTAAGTTCCCAAAGCAGCAACATCACCTGCATTGATAGTAATGGCAGTAACGGTCGTTCCGGTTTGGTCTGCTACTTTTTTGGCATACGAGGCAAGCTCGAACGCTACTTTTTTTAATTTTCCGTCTGCTGATTCAGCATATATAAGAATTGACATATTTTTTTGATTTTATAATTTGAGTATTAAGACTTATGGTATTAAGTAGTAAGACTTTTAAACCTTAAACTTTAAACCTTAAACTAACATTTATATAACTTTAGCCTCGTTGTGCAACAAACTAATTAGCTCATCAAGATTATCAGGACTTACTAATTTAACTGCTGATTTCGGTGCTGGTTTTTCAAACCTAACTGCTTTCGTGTTTTGAGATGCTCCGACAGGCTCAACAACCGAAATAGCTTTGGTACGAGCAGCCATAATTCCTCTCATATTCGGAATTCTTAAATCTTTTTCTTCAACAATTCCTTTTTGTCCTGCAATCACAAGCGGTAAAGCAGCCGAAAGCGTTTCTTTTCCTCCGTCAATTTCTCTTACCACTTTAGCCGTATTTCCATCAACTTCGATTCCGATAACCGAATTTACGAAATTGGCTCCCAACAAAGCGGCTACCATTCCGGGAACCATTCCTCCGTTGTCGTCAAGTGATTCTTTTCCTGCAATTACCAAATCGTAACCTCCGTTTTTAACTACTTCGGCAATTTGTTTGGCAACAAAAAATCCGTCAGTCGGATTGGCATTTACTCGGACTGCCTCGTCAGCTCCGATAGCTAATGCCTTGCGGATTGTAGCTTCTGTTTCTGCCTCTCCAACATTGACAACCGTAACGGTTGCTCCTTGTTTTTCTTTAAACCAAATGGCTCTTGTAAGTCCGAATTCATCATTCGGATTGATAACGAATTGTACTCCGTTTTTGTCAAATTCAGCATCTCCGTTCACGAAATTGATTTTCGATGTAGTATCCGGAACGTGGCTGATACAAACTAATATCTTCATTGATTTATAATTAAATTATACACTTTTGTTCAAAATCGGTTACGAAGTTACTATTTTTTGAGTAAACTACAAAGCTATGCGTGCATAATATTTTGTTTTAGAGAATTATTTTCCGTTTTCTGTTATAAAATCTCCTTAAAATATGTATTTTTGTGAAAATTCTCCTTTTTACCAATGAGCGACGAGTTAGACGATTTAACCCCAGATTTACCAAACCAAGAAGACAATCAGGATACCATTACCAAAGTAAGCGGAATGTATCAGGATTGGTTTTTGGATTACGCTTCGTACGTAATTTTAGAACGTGCTGTTCCTGCTATTGAAGACGGATTTAAACCGGTTCAAAGACGGATTATGCACTCGATGAAAGAGCTTGATGACGGACGTTACAACAAAGTGGCAAATGTTGTCGGACACACAATGCAGTATCATCCTCACGGAGATGCGAGTATTGGAGATGCAATGGTTCAAATCGGGCAAAAAGATTTGCTGATTGACACACAAGGAAACTGGGGAAATATCCTGACAGGAGACGGAGCAGCTGCTTCGAGATATATCGAAGCCCGTTTAAGTAAGTTTGCATTGGAGGTTTTGTATTCTCCGAAAGTTACGAATTGGCAATTATCGTATGACGGAAGACGAAACGAACCCATAAATCTTCCTGTTAAGTTTCCGTTATTATTAGCACAGGGTGGAGAGGGAATTGCTGTCGGGCTTTCGACTAAAATATTGCCTCATAATTTTAACGAACTTATTGATGCTTCGATAAAAATATTGAAAGGAAAACCTTTTACTATTTTTCCTGATTTTCCGACTGCGGGAATTGCAGATGTATCGAATTATAATGACGGAATGCGTGGAGGTCGTGTGCGGGTTCGTGCAAAGATTTCGCAATTGGACAAAAACACGCTTGTCATTACTCAAATTCCGTTTTCGACCAATACTTCAACGCTTATTGACAGCATTCTGAAAGCCAACGAAAAAGGAAAAATAAAAATCAAAAAAATCGAAGATAACACAGCTGCAGAAGTTGAAATTTTAGTGCATCTGGCAAGCGGAGTTTCTCCCGACAAGACCATTGATGCACTCTATGCTTTTACCGCTTGTGAAACTTCGATTGCTCCGCTAGGTTGTGTGATTCAGGACAATAAACCGCTGTTTATCGGAGTTTCGGATATGCTGAAAATTTCGACCGAAAGAACGGTGGATTTGCTCAAAAAAGAACTCGAAATTCAGCTTGACGAATTGGAAGGAAAGTGGCATTTTGCCTCTTTGGAAAAGATTTTTATCCGAGAGGAAATGTATATTGATTTCAAACATTATTCCGATAGAGAGGGGCTTTACGACTATTTATACAAACGATTCGAACCGTTCAAAAAGGATTTAATCCGAGAAATTCAAGACGAGGATTTGCAGAGATTAACGCAAATTCCGATGATTCGGATTACCCGTTTCGATTCCTACAAAGCAGACGAAAATATCGCTAAAATCGAAGAAGAAATAGCTCAAGTGAAAGACAATTTGGCAAATCTGATTGATTTTGCGATTGATTATTTCGTCAGACTAAAGGAAAAATACGGAAAAGGCAGGGAAAGACAAACCGAACTTCGTAGCTTCGACACGATTGAGGCTACAAAAGTGGTACTTCGGAACACAAAATTATACGTAAATCGGGAAGAAGGATTCATCGGAACAGGTCTAAAAAAAGACGAATACGTAGCAGACTGTTCGGATATTGATGATGTGATTGTTTTCCTGCGAAACGGACAAATGGTTGTTACCAAAGTCGATGATAAAAAATTTATCGGAAAGGATATTATTCATATTTCCGTTTTTGACCGAAACGACAAGCGAACGATTTATAATATGATTTATCGGGACGGAAAATCGGGAGCATCATTCGTAAAAAGATTTAACGTTTCGGGAGTTACAAGGGATAAAGAATACGATTTGACTCAAGGAAAACCAGGATCTATGGTTTTGTATTTTTCTCATAATCCGAACGGAGAGGCAGAAGTTGTAACGGTTTTGTTACGACAAGTCGGGAGTATCAAAAAACTGAAATTCGATTTGGATTTTGCTGCTATCGGAATCAAAGGACGAGCCTCAAAAGGAAATACCGTTACCAAACACCCGATTAAGAAAATCGAACTCAAAGAAAAGGGAATTTCGACCCTGCGACCTCGAAAAATTTGGTTTGACGATTCCGTTCAAAGGCTGAATGTAGATGGAAGAGGAGAGCTTTTGGGAGAATTTCGTCCGAATGACCGATTGCTTATCATCAATCAAAGCGGAAGAGTAAAAACGATTATTCCCGAGCTTTCCACGCATTTTGACGAAGATATGATTGTCTTGGAAAAATGGATTCCGAAAAAGCCGATTTCGGCTGTTTATTATGACGGAGAAAAAGACCGCTATTTTGTAAAACGCTTTTTAATCGAAAACGAAAATAAAGAAGAAATCTTTATTTCGGAGCACGAAAAATCGCAATTAGAAATCGTTTCAACCGATTACCGACCTGTGGCAGAAGTGGTTTTTGCCAAAGTAAAAGGAATCCAAAAAGAAAATATTACGATTAATTTCGAGGAATTTATTACTGTCAAAGGCATCAAAGCCCTTGGGAATCAACTTACAACCGATAAGGTAAAACAGATAAGCCTTTTGGAATCTCTTCCGTACGAAGAGCCAAAAGAAGAAATTCCGGAAGAAATCGAAGTAATCGACTCCGAAAATGTATCTGACAATACTGATTTGGATACCGAATTAGACGAAAACGGACAAACAGCTCTTTTTTAAACCGGATTGTTTTGAACACAAAAAAGGCTTGATTCCGAATGAATCAAGCCTTTTTCAAATTGAATTAACCTTTATATTATTGTTTTACAAATTGTAATTCAATAGCAAATCTTACCTCATCACTTACCAAAACACCTCCTGTTTCAAGAGCTGAATTCCAGTTAAGACCCCATTCTTTACGGTTTACTTTTCCTGAAAGGCTCATTGCTAATTTAGTGTTTCCCCAAGGGTCTTGAGCTAACCCTCCGAAATCCACATCCAACGAAACAGCTTTAGAAATTCCTTTAATGGTAAGATTTCCTTCTAATTTTCCGTTCGGATTGAATGAAGTTGAGCTAAAGCTGATTTTCGGGAAATTTTCCACATCAAAAAAATCGGCACTTTTAAGATGGTTATCTCTGTCTGTACTTCCTGTGGAAATAGACGAAGCATCTCCTTCAAATTCAATTTTTGCATTCTCCCAAGTATCATCATTCGCTTGGATACTTGCGTTGTAGATTTCAATTTTTCCTGAAACATTGGTAATCATCATGTGTTTTACCTTAAAACCTATTTCAGAGTGACTTTGGTCAATTACAAATTTTGACATAACTATTTATTTTTAATGATTAAACTTATTGATATTTGTATATACAAATGTAGTGGTAAATCTTCAGACAAATAATAATATTATGTTAAATTTTTTATTTTTGAGGTTTTAGGATAAAAAGACTTGAAGAAAATGGATATTAATTTCAGTTTTTACGAACAGTTCGTTCCTACATAATATTTAACCAAACGTTTAAATGACTGCAACACAAAAAAGATTGTAAAATAATTTGCACAACAATCGCTTAATCCGTTTTCTGACTTCTAAAAAAATGCGTTTCAAAAGTGGTGGAATTTCCGACATTATCGGTAACGATTACTTTTAAATCGTTTTTCCCTTCTTGTACTTTTCCGTCTGCAAAATCGTGAACCAGCAAATTGGTTTTATAATCGTATTCCATTAAAATCCAATCCCCGTTCAGATAAGCATTGTAAGTGTCAATTCCCGAAGCATTATCCGTAATGGCAACTCTTAAATTCTTTTCATTACTAATCCATTTAGCTTCGGTAAAATTTATCGGTTTTACAGTCGGAGCAATAGTATCCTGAGCTAACGTAAATTGGCCTGTATTTCGGGTATAGGTCTTAAAAGAATTTGCAGTTACTGTGGTTTTGCTGTATTTTTTGGTGTTTCCGTCAAGGTAAGCGATATAGGTTTTTTTGCGTAAATCACTCGGAATATCGGTATTTTTTAGGGTTATGGTATAGTTTTTATGAACAGGAATCGATTCGTTTGCAAAAGTTATGATACCGTTTTCTACCTCAAAGTCCAAATCAAAATCGTTGTAAAAAACATTGGCAGGAACATAAACCGAAACATCTTCTTTTTCGTACAGATTTTCGATTTTTGATTTCAGAAAATAACCGGTATTTTTAGGTTGTTTCTTGATTTTTGGAGCTTCGGAAGTATGTTTTATCGGAATGGTAACCATAACCATATTCTGATGAAAATCGCAAACTTCAATTCTGTATGTATGCGAAATATTCGGAGAAACTTCTATGATTCCGCTTTTTTTGTTGGAACTCACAAGGCTCAACGGATATTTGTTTTCGATAAATATTTTTTGAATTCGGGTTTTTTGTTTAATCCATCTTTCGTAATCCAAAAACGCGTTGATATAGCGGGTTTCTGCAAAGGCAAATTCGTCGAAAGTAATCGAGAAATCCTTGTTTCCGTTCAGTGTTGATTCGATTTTGAAAACTCCGTTTTTGTTATAGTTGAAATCGGCCGTATCGTAAGTGCTGATTCCGAAACCGATTTTTCCGTTGGCTAAAACAGGTTGAGCAGTAAAATTTCCGTCTTTTTGCTGCACCAGATTCACAACTGTCGGATTTTCAGAGCCGTTTGCATACGACCCCTCTCCTATCGGATAGACATAAATACTGTTTATAACAGGTTTTTTGGTGTCTTTTACCAATTTGTCATATCCAAAAAAAAACGGATTGATGATGTTTTCGGTTTTGGTATCCCGAATTTCGTAATGCAAGTGGGGTCCTCCCGAGCCTCCCGAATTTCCTGACAATCCTACGAGTTGTCCTTGTTTTACTTTTAGCTCTGATGCACTCGGAAAAAATTCTACTTCGAATGATTTTTGATTGTACTGACGTTTTTTGATGTATTCTTCGATTTCGGGAGCATATTTTTGTAAGTGGGCATAAATGGTTGTATATCCGTTCGGATGTGTGATGTATAGGGCTTTTCCGTAGCCCCAAGTCGAAACTTTGATTCTCGAAACATAACCATCTGCTGTTGCCAAAACATTCAACCCTTCTTTTCGCTCGGTTTTGAAATCAATCCCTGAATGGAAGTGGTTATTCCGCAACTCTCCGAATGTTCCCGACATATTCAGAGAAACATCCATAGGAGAAATAAAATAATCTTTCGGATGGTTTTTTTGTGCAAAAGCCAACGAACTAATCAGTAAAAAAATGAGTGAAATTCTCATAAAAAAATGGTTTGTGCTAAAATACGATTTAAACCGATTTTGTCAAAAAACAAGCCAAAAAGATTTTTTTATATGATTTTTAATACCTTTGACGCTATAAATTAAACAAAAGAGATTATGAAAAGCAGGTTTTTTATTTTATTGTTCGGTATGGCTTTGTTCGGTTGTTCTTCTGATGATAATTCGGGCAACAATAATAATGGCACAAATGATTTTCTTCCGCAAGAGCAAGGAAATTATTGGGTATATGATGTGAATTCTGACGAGTTTTCAGGTAGGGATTCGCTTTACGTAAGCGGAACAACAACTTCGCAAGGAAATACATATTATACCTATTTGACCTCCGAAGTTCCCAACGGATTTTATTCCGGATTGATGACAAGCGGACAGTCAAGGGTTTCGGATTCGAAAATATTTATGACTGGAGAAATCAATATTGGAGATGTTTTAGGAGATTTTATTGAAGTTCCGTCAGTAGAACTTGTGGATTTTGTGATTTTTGACGGAGGAACTTCACAAGGTGCAACTCTTGATAGTGAATCTGGAAGTTTTACGATACCTTATAACGGATTTGATATTTTGGTTGAATATACGCTTTCTGCAAAAGCAGGACAAAAATACCCGAATTATACTGTTTCAAACGGAGATTCTTATGAAAATGTACAATCTGTAACGATTGCTGTTTCTGCTAAAATAAGTACATCTGTTTTTGGTTTTCCGGTAACGATACTTTCATCTCAAGATGTGATAAGCTCTACGCAATATTATGCAAATAATGTTGGGGTTGTTTTTGTCAATACCGATTTTCAATATCAGATGAATGCAGTTCCGGGATTTGAACTTCCGATTCCTCAAAACTTTCAGTCAAATACAACCGAAGTTTTAGATGATTATTTAGTTGAGTAAAAAGCAAAATACCCTGAAAACAGGGCATTTTATTTTTTATCAAAAACCATTTTCTGCAAAACAGCCGAAATAATAATCGTCAATCCTGCTCCGATTACGTTCAGCCATAAATATCCGATTACATCAAGGTAATAGATGTAAAAAATCGAGGCTTGTGAAATTACAGCTCCCAAAAACAGAGCTTGTGCTTTGATGAATTTAAAGTAAAATCCGACTAAAAATATTCCGAGGATAGTTCCGTAAAATACCGAACCGAGAATATTAACAAACTGAATCAGATTTTCAAAAAGCGTAGCATAACAAGCAAAAGCGATGGCTATCAATCCCCAAAAAACGGTAAACCATTTGGTTGATTTCACAAAGTGGATATCACTTTTTTCGGTTTTGAGGTTTCGTTTATAAATGTCAATTGTTGTGGTTGAAGCCAATGCAGTCAAAGCCGATGCAGTCGAAGACATTGCAGCCGAAAAAATTACGGCCAACAGCAATCCGACAAATCCCATAGGAAGATAATTCAGAATAAAATGAATAAAAACATAGTCTTTATCATTGGTTTCTATAGTACTGTCTGCTTTTTTAATCAAGTCTTTGGCTTGGTCTCTCAAGTCTTTTTCTTTGAGTCCTAAAGCGGTTATTTTTTCCTGAAGGGCTTTGTTTTCAAAATTTTGATTGAGCTGATACGCATACTGCAACGTAAATTCTTGTTTGTCTTGTGCAATATCTTCCAATTGTTGTTCTAATGTTGCATATTCAGAGGCATATTCCGATTTTTCGACTGCTTTTTTTCCGTTTGGATTGAAGTGAATCGGGGCAGAATTAAATTGAAAAAACACAAAAACCATTACTCCCACAAGCAAGATAAAAAACTGCATCGGAACTTTCAGAAGTCCGTTAAATATAAGCCCTAACTGACTTTCTTTGATGTTTTTACCAGACAAATAGCGTCCTACCTGAGATTGGTCTGTCCCGAAATACGAAAGAGCCAAAAATAATCCTCCTGTAATTCCACTCCAAAACGTATAACGACTCTCTAAATCGAACGAAAAATCAACGATTTTCATTTTATCATTGATTCCCGCAACTTTTAAAGCATTCGAAAAAGTAACTTCTTGTGGTAAATTGCTCACAATCAAAAAGAAAGCTACAAACATTCCTCCCATAATGATAAACATCTGATGTTTTTGAGTAACATTCACGGCTTTGGTTCCTCCCGAAACGGTATAAATAATTACTAAAATTCCGATGATAATATTGAGCAATGTAAGATTCCAACCCAAAATGGTAGAAAGAATAATCGAGGGAGCATAAATGGTAATTCCTGTGGATAATCCCCTCTGAACCAAGAATAAAATAGCTGTAAACGAGCGGGTTTTTAAATCAAATCGTTGTTCTAAATATTCGTAAGCCGTATAAACTTTCAGCCTGTGGTAAATCGGGATAAACGTAATACAAATGATAATCATTGCCAAAGGCAATCCGAAATAGAACTGCACGAACCCCATTCCATCGTGATAAGCTTGTCCGGGAGTGGAAAGAAACGTAATGGCACTTGCCTGTGTAGCCATCACGGAAATTCCGACCATATACCAAGGAGTTTCGTTATTCCCTAAGATATAGTCTTTTACATTTTTGCTTCCTCTTGTTTTCAGGCTTCCGTAAACCACAATAAACAAAAGCGAAACTATGAGTATTATCCAATCAATACTGTGCATTGGCTACGAATAAATTTTAGTCAGCAAATAGAAAAACAAAATGTAAACCGCATTTGCCACCAGCACGAATGTATATGATTTTTTCCACTTGTTCATTGTTTTTATTGTTGATTTGTTAAGTCGTTGAATCTTTAAATTATTGAATCTTTAAATCCCCAAATAATGCTCAAAAGTAATAAAAGATAGCATATTACCAACAGAAATTTGTAAATTTGCTATCTAATTTTTTATCTAAAATGGACTTACAGACACAAATAAACGACGAAATCAAAAACGCTATGAAAGCCAAAGACACTGTTGCTTTGGATACTTTAAGAGCAATAAAATCTGCTATTTTGTTGGTACAAACAGAAAGCGGAGCAAAAAGCGAATTGTCAAAAGACGATGAAATAAAACTGTTACAACGCTTGGTAAAACAACGTAAAGAATCTGCCCGAATCTATACCGAACAAGGTAGAGAAGACCTCGCACAACCGGAATTGGAACAAGTAAAAATCATCGAGAAATTTCTTCCTGCTCAATTATCCGAAGAAGAAATACGAAAAATTATTTCTCAAATCATAGCTGATACAGGAGTAAACGGAATCGCTCAAATGGGTCAAGTTATGGGTGAAGCCAACAAAAGAATGGCAGGAAAGGCAGACGGAAAAACCATTTCGACTGTAGTGAAGAGTTTATTGGCTTAAATTTTTAGAGAACAGAAAATAGAGAATAGACTTTTTCTGTATTCCGTTCTCTTTTTTCTTGCCTTTCGGAACCTAAAACAATCCTCCCTGAATGTTGTTGTTTACTCTGCCTAAATGTTTGTAGGCTTTTTCGGTAACTTCACGTCCCCTCGGAGTTCGCATCAAAAACCCCTCCTGAATCAAAAACGGTTCATAAACCTCCTCAATGGTTTCTGCACTATCCGAAACGGCTGTTGCTAAAGTCGAAATTCCGACAGGACCTCCTTTGAACTTATCAATAATGGTCGTAAGAATTTTATTGTCCATTTCGTCCAATCCGTAAGCATCAACATTAAGGGCTTTCAGAGCAAATTTTGCAATTTCGATATCTATGTTTCCGTTGCCTTTGATTTGGGCAAAATCCCGAACCCTACGAAGTAAAGCATTAGCAATCCTCGGAGTTCCACGACTTCTTCCTGCAATTTCGATAGCTGCCTCGTGAGAAATCGGAACTCTCAAAATGGAAGAACTCCTTTCAATAATTGTGGTCAGTAATTCTTTGTTGTAATATTGTAATCTTGACTGAATACCGAATCTTGCTCGCATTGGTGCAGTCAATAATCCTGAACGGGTAGTTGCTCCAACGAGTGTAAATGGGTTCAGATTTATCTGAACCGTTCTTGCGTTTGGCCCCGATTCAATCATAATATCAATTTTAAAGTCCTCCATTGCAGAGTATAAATATTCCTCCACAACAGGACTTAACCTGTGAATCTCGTCAATAAAGAGTATATCTCTTTCTTCAAGATTCGTAAGTAATCCTGCCAAATCCCCCGGTTTATCCAAAACAGGCCCCGAAGTGATTTTGATTCCCACTCCCAATTCGTTTGCCAAGATATTAGCCAAAGTTGTTTTTCCCAATCCCGGAGGCCCGTGAAACAAAGCGTGGTCGAGAGCTTCATTTCTCATATTAGCTGCTTGTACAAACACTTGTAAATTTTCCAATATCTGCTCCTGTCCCGCAAAATCATCAAAAGACAACGGACGTAACTTTTTCTCTACATCTATTTCCTCTGATGAATAATTATGATTTGTCGGATTCAAATTCTCATTCATAAAGCAAAGATAATTTTTTATCATTACTTTTTTCTTTATATTTGTTTATTGTAATTTAATTTTCTGAAAAAATGAAAAAAATTCTACTAATTATTTTGTTATTTCCCCTTGGTGTTTTTGCACAATTCTATTCCGGAACAATTACTTTTAACGATGGCACAAACAAATCAGGACTTATTAAATTGCCTAAATATAAAGACTCTAAATTAAATTTTAAGTCGGAGGAAAAGGCAAAAACTGAAAAATTTAGTATTGAAGATATAAAAGGTTTTGAAATTACTAATGACGATGATGAACTCGAAAATTATATACCGATGAAAGTTGGTAATAATAAAATATTAAATCCCAAGAAATTCAATATAGATAAGAAAAAATCATTTGTAAAAATTATAAAACAAGGAAAGATAAGTGTATATGCAATTCGTTATATAAGTAGTACTTCATCAGGAAGAGCAAATGGCGGTATAAACGTTGTAAATAACGTAGCTGACGCATATTATCTTCAAAGAGAAAATGATGATTTTGCTTTTGCGATAGGAACTCATAGACACGATTTGAATTTTTTGGTTGGGATAAACTTTTATGTTGCTATTGAATTTAATTTCGCAGAAATTTGTCCGAATTTTGTAAATCTTTTAAAAGAAGCTGATTTGAGTGTCAAAGAATTCTCAAAAATAGTCGATATATATGAAGAAAATTGTAATTAACGCTACATAATTATACTATTCTACATAAAACAACTCACTCGCTAAACCGTCACTTAAAAATTTCCCTTTTTGAGTGATGATTATTTTTTGTCTGTTGTTTTCCAAAAGTCCTTTTGTGATGAGTTTTTCGGAAGTTTTTATCAGATAATCGTAATAATTTTGTCCAAAATCGGCTTGAATTTTTTCGAGAGAAATACCCCAAATCGTACGAAGTCCTGTCATTACGTATTCGTTGTATCGGTCTGAAATTGTCAGTTTTTCAACTTCACTCGGAAGATTTCCGTTTTGGATTTCTTTAATATAAATTGAATTATTAGAAATATTCCAACTTCTGTGTGTGCCGTTGTAGCTGTGTGCCGAAGGTCCTATTCCGATGTATTTTTTTCCTGACCAATAGCTCGTATTGTTTTTAGAAAAATAACCCTGTTTTCCGAAATTCGACAGCTCGTAATGAATAAATCCGTTTTCTTTGAGCTTTTCGACCAAAATAAAGAAGTGATTTTCTGCTATTTCATCTTTCGGTTTTGGAATTTCTCCTTTTTCGATGAGCTTTTTCAGAGCTGTTTTAGGCTCAACCGTAAGAGCATAAGCCGAAATGTGAGGAATCCCGAAGCTCAAAGCAGTTTCGATGTTTTCGAGCCATTTTTCGTTTGACATTTCGGGAATTCCGTAAATCAAATCAATGGTAATGTTGTCGAAATATTTGGTTGCTTCTTGTAAACATTCTTTTGCCTGAACAGCATTGTGGGCACGGTTCATCATCTGTAAATCATCTTCAAAAAATGATTGAATTCCGATACTTAAACGGTTGATAGGAGAATCTGAGAATTTGAGAATTTGTAAAGCTGTTAAATCATCAGGATTGGCTTCTAAAGTAATTTCCACATCTTCCGAAACATTGTAATTTTTGTAAACTTCATCAATCAGAAATTTCAAATCAGAAATCTGCAATACAGAGGGAGTTCCACCTCCGAAATAAATGGTTTCTACCTCGTCATCGACTTCATTTTTTCGCATAGCAATTTCTTTAGCTAAAGCTAAAATCATTTCGTCTTTCTTTTTCATAGAGGTCGAAAAATGAAAATCACAATAATGACAAGCCTGCTTACAAAACGGAATATGAATGTAGAAACTGCTCATTTCTTTAATCAGAAATTATCGGATTTCAACGGATTTTAAAACCTGATTTTCTATAACTTCATCAAGGGTTGCTGTAATGGTTTTCGATTTTTTATCATACGAAACAGAAACATTTTTTACTTCGTAATATCCTGCTTTTCCCTTACAATAACAGAAAACTCCGAAAAGGATTTTGTCGGGTTTCAGGTTTTTGAAACTTTTATCAAAAACAGAATCATCAAGCTCAAAACGGATCTCTTCGATATAATGTCCGTCCATATAAGCTTCATCTTTGTTTTGTTCGTAAAAATAGGCAAAGGTTGTTTTCCCCGAATGTTCTTCCGCTTGATGATACAGACTTCCGATATCGTCTTTTTTGATGATTAAAGCGGTGTTTTTATGCTTTTCAAAACGACAACTTCCATTTTCGGGACATACCGATTCCGAAACTTTCTTTTGTGTTCCACACGAAAAAAGAAGTAAGCCGAAAAGTACAGATACGATATTTTTCATAATTTATTGATTTGTTTCCTGTTCCACTTCATCAACATTTATGCCTTGTTTTTTCAGTATTGATTTGACCAAAACCGCAAAAACAGACAAATAGACAAAACCAATTACTCCCACAATATATGACTGATGAATTCCGATAATATCGGCTAATTTTCCTTGAAAAGGCGGAATTATTCCTCCTCCCAAAATCATCATTACCAAAAAAGCCGAACCTTGTGAAGTGTATTTCCCGAGTCCTAAAAGCGAAAGGCTGAAAATAGCAGGCCACATAATACTACAAGCCAAACCTCCCGCCAAAAACGCATAAATCGCAATGGTTCCGTCTGTTGATAATCCAATAAGCATTGCTGTAATTCCCAAAACGGAAAAAATAAGCAATGTTCGTGCAGGTTTATCTTTCGAAATAAAGAAAGCCACAATCTGAATAGCCACACAAATTACGTAGTAATACAAAGGAGACATATCTTTTCCCGAAATGGTGTTCACCACCAAAATAACCGAAAAAGCAATCAAAGGAACGATTATCATAGCTAACATTTTCCGACTTTTACTCAAATTGAAAACCGAAATGGCTCCTGCCCAACGTCCAATCATCATACTTCCCCAATACATCGAAATATATTTTGCCGTATCCGAAACAGCCATACCTCCGAATTCTTCGGTTTGCAGTAAATCTCCTAAATTACTTCCGATAGCAACCTCCACTCCGACATAAATAAAAATAGCCAACATTCCTAAAACGAGTTGTGGATATTGCATTGCTCCCCAACCCTCTTTGCTTTTTCTCGAACCTGCCAAGGCAAAGAGCAAACTTCCGACAACCACAACCAAAGCCCCGAACAACCAATACATTCGTTTTTGTTCCAACTCGTGTGACACAAGGGTTTCTTCGGTTCTGTAACTGTCAAAAACAGGGATAAAACAAACCAGCAAAAGAATCGTCATTACAACAAGTGTTACAAGTGCTTTTTTGGATTTTTCTACTTTTTCGTCCGAAATTCCGCTTGGAAGTTTCTTTGAAAAAGCGAAAATGGCAGCTGCTGTAACGAACAGAATTCCCACACCGACATATAACCAAACGACTTTGTTCAGGCTTAAATTCGCAATTTGTTCGTCCGAAACCGAGGCAGCCGAACCAAATAAAGCCAATCCGAGGATAATAGGTCCGATGGTTGTTCCGAAAGAATTGATTCCTCCTCCGAGATTTACCCGACTTGCTCCTGTTTTCGGGTCTCCGAGCAAAATAGCAAACGGATTGGCTGCCGTTTGTTGCAACGAAAATCCGAGAGCCATAATAAATAATCCGATAAGCATTGCCATATAAACATTAATCTCAACAGCCACAATCATCGCTCCTGCTCCCAAAGCCGAAAACAAAAGTCCGTACACGATACTTTTTTTGTAACCCCATCTTCCTACTATGTCTTTGCCACGAAGCGTTCCCATAATAAAAAGCAGTAATGCTCCGAAGTAATAAGCCGTATAAAAAGCAAAATCTATAAGCTGTGATTGGAATTGGTCAAGCCCGAAATAGCTTTTGCAGAATGGAATAAAAATGCTGTTCCCTGCGGCTATAAATCCCCAAAAGAAGAAGACGATGACAAGCGTATATAAAGCAGGATAATTGGTTTTAATGTTTGAACTCATCTTAATTTTAAGTTTTGAATTCGATAAAAGTAAGATAAATTTTTAAATTTTAGTAAAAATGATGTGTAATAGTTGTGTTTTACAAGGTGTTTTTTTAACCACAGATTAAAGGATTTTCACGGATTTCGGATTAAAAAATCTGTGCAAATCTGTGGTTAATTGAACTAAACCACTTCTGCTACAACAAAAGTGCTTCCTCCTACAAAAACCAAATCGTTTGGGGAGGCGTTTTTTTTAGCATTTTCCAAAGCGTTTTTTACGGACGGATAGCTTTGTCCGAAAAGGAAAAATTTCCTTGCTTTTTGTTGTAAAATATCGGTTTCCAACCCTCTCGGAACATCGGGTTTACAAAAATAATAGGTTGCGTTTTTCGGAAATAAAGGCAAAACCGAATCCAAATCTTTATCGTTTACTGCTCCGAAAACAATGTGTAATTGTTTGAATTTTTCTTTTTGGATTTCGGATAAAACAATATCCAATCCGTGTTTGTTGTGAGCCGAATCACAAATGATTTTCGGGTTTTCTTGCAAAATCTGCCATCTTCCTAAAAGTCCTGTGTTTTTGACAACATTCTGAAATCCGTTTTTGATGTTTTCGTCCGAAATTTCAAAAAGATTTTTCTCTTTCAGTATTGTAAGGGTTTGTAAAGCTGTTTTTTTGTTCTTTTCCTGATATTTTCCGATTAAATCGGATTTTTGGGTTTTAGCAATCAAATCCGATGCAAAATAAATTTTGGATTTCGTTTCTTTGGCTTTTTTCTCAAAAACTTCTTTGGTTTTTTTGGTATATTCTCCAATTACAACAGGAATATTCGGTTTGATGATTCCTGCTTTTTCAGATGCAATTTCGGATAATGTATTCCCTAAAAACTGCGTATGGTCAAGTCCGATATTCGTAATCACGGAAATAAGCGGAGTGATGATATTGGTAGAATCCAAACGTCCTCCCATTCCGACTTCGATAACAGCTACATCGACTTTTTGTTTTTTGAAATAATCAAAAGCCAATCCGACTGTCATTTCAAAAAAGCTCAAATTGTTTTTTTCAAAAAAAGATTTGTGTTCCAAAACAAAATCACAAACGAATTTTTCGGAAATTTCTTCTCCGTTTATTTTAATTCGTTCTCTGAAATCCTTTAAATGTGGGGAAGTATAAAGTCCGACTTTGTAACCTGCTTCCTGCAAAACAGAGGCAATCATACTCGAAGTTGAGCCTTTTCCGTTTGTTCCTGCAATATGAATGGTTTTGATTACTTTTTCGGGGTTTCCGAGATAATCCGAAAGCAGAATCGTATTGGTTAAATCCTTTCTATAAGCACTTGCTCCCTGTTTTTGGTACATTGGAAGTTGTGCGAACAGCCACTCTAAAATTTCGTGATAGGTTTTCAATTATTCCCTTAACTTGAAGTTATACGTTATCGTTCCGACTTGTATATCACGAGCAGTTGTGCTTGAATCAAATTTAGACTGAAGTGCTGTTTGTCGGGCTATATCAACCAAACATTTAGCGGTATTGGTTGTTCCTCGAACTCCTGCCTTTGCCTCAACGACTTTTCCTGTTTTATCCACCGAAATCTCAACAACAACTGTTCCTTCTTCATTACATTTGTATTGAGGTACAGGCATCAAAACTGCTTTTCGTCCGTCAAGTTTCCAATTTCCGTGTCCCGAGCCACTTCCTGCACCCGAGCCGCTTCCATATCCTGAACCTGTTCCAATTCCCTGACCGCTTCCGTGTCCTCCTCCCGAACCTGTCCCGCTTCCTCCTGCTCCGTCATAACCACTGTTATTCAGGTTTCCTGTCTGACTTCCCTGATTTCCTGCTTTACCTGTATTTCCGTCTCCTCCCAATAAGTTTCCGATAGCATCAGATACGTTTTTGTCGGGTTGAGGTTTTGCAGGAGCTTTAGTTGTAGTTGGTTGGGTTGTAGTCGGTTTATTTTCGGTTTTTTTCGGAGTTTCTTTAATGGCAACCGCATCTTCATTATCCGAAGTCAGAATTTCGTTTTCATTGCTTTGGGAAATATTTGCCTGAGCTTGTGAAACCCTGTCAGTATTGGTGTAGTTATCTCCCATTCCGTAGTCGTCAAAACCAAAATTCAAGGCAATCGTTCCTCCACCTCCACCTCCTTCAAGCTCTTTCGGCTCGGGAGGAAAAATAGCAATAGACATCACAAGAATCATTATCACAAACAAAATAGTTGTAACAATAGCAGATTTCTTTTCTTCGGCTGTTCTGAAAAACATTTTTTTAACTTTCAAATTATAACTCAAAATTATAAAAATAATTGCAATAGAACGCAGATAACACAGATTTTTATGATTTCGTATGATTTTTATCTGCGAAAATCTGCTTAATCTGGTCATTTGCATTCCATAAAAAAACCTCTCCAAAAATGAAGAGGTCTTTTATTTTGCCTCACCCGAATCTGTTTGCAACAAATTCGTCCTCTCCAAAGGAGAAATAAAAGAGGAATTTTAGTTTTTAAATCTTATTTAAAATCAGCGTCAGAAACTCCTTCGTTGATTTTTACTTCTGAAATTTTCACTTCAAGGTCAAACCCAGGTCCAAGATTCTGTACAATAGTATAAGGCATTTGAACTCCTTTAACGGCTTTGTAATCTTTGAAATACGTCATCATAGTCATTTTTTGCCCCATCATTTCAGATGTTTTTCCTTCAGCTACTTTTAATCCGCTTTCTACATCATAATAGAACGTAGATTTTCCGCTTTCAAGAACATAAGCGTCTTTTCCGTCAATTGCCTCGATTGCTTTAACAGTAAGATTAGTATCATTAAGTAAAACAAGTTCTGCAACAGGTGCTGCATCTGCTTTTGAATCTTCTAATTCTTCTGCCGTAAAATCTTGTTTTTGTCCTTGTCCGCTCATATAACCTTTGTTTCCGTTGATTACTGTTTTAGACACTGACATTCCCTGCATCGTGATATCCTGTAAAAATTTACCCTCTGCCTTTTTAATGTTTATTGATACCGGTGCAGGAGCTCCCGGAATAGAGGCAGAACCTGTCATAGAAACAGTTTTCACTCCTTTACTCGCATCAGCACCTCCGATAGCTTTGATATATTTATCCAAAACAACTTTTGGAGTAATGCTTGGGTCAACTGCTTTAGCTTGTGGCTTATCGGTAGGATTTCCGAATTTATCGAAATAGAACATCGGAATACCTAATTTTTCTAATGGTTCGATAACATCACTTCCTTTTCCTACCACCACAATACGTGAATTGTCGTAAGAGAAATATTTTTGAGCCACTCTCAAAATATCATCAGTCGTAACCGCATTGACATTTGCAATATAGTTTTGGTAGAAATTATCCGGTAATTTGTAAAGAATAGAATTCAAAGCCAATCTTGCAACGGTTTGAGGTTTTTCAATATCCATTACGAATTGTCCGATATAGCCTGCTTTGGTATCAGCCAACATTTTTTCATCTACTTTTTCGGTACGGATTTTTTTGATTTCTTTCAAAAATTCCACAACAGCACTATCCGTTACTGTATTTCTTACAGACGAAGATGCTCTGAAAGTAGAAACATAACGGGTTGCTCCGATGCTCGAACGAGCTCCATAAGTCCAACCGTGAGCCTCACGAAGATTCATATTCAGATACGAATTGAAATCTCCTCCCAAAATCTGATTAGCCAACAAAACAGCAAAATAATCTTTGTCTGTCATTTTCAACTTGTTGATGTTGATAAGGGCAATTTCTGACTGAACAGCATTAGGCATATCCACAAAGTTGATTTGTGTGTATTGCACATCTTTCGGGTCAGTGTATTCAATTTTAGGAGAGTTCCCTTTTTTCCAACCTTTAAAGTATTTTTCAACCAATTTTTTAGCCTCGTTAAACTTAATATCTCCCATAATAACCAAATACGCATTATTTGGAGAGAAGAAGTTTCCGTAATGTTTTTTTACATCAGCCAAAGAAATATTTTTAAGTGTTTCTTCGGTTACAAACTCTCCGTTTGGATGGTTTTTTCCATAAGCTAAAACATTTCTGACTCTTCCCGCAATTGCCGGAACATTTTTATCTGCTGCTTTTAACCCTTCGATTTGTTTGTCTTTTTCTTTGTCAAATTCTTCTTGTGTAAACAACGGGTCAATAGCTCCTTGTGCCATAAGTTCTAAAACTCTCGGGAAATACTTTTTAAGCGAACTTGCATACCCTCCACCTATGTGTAGGCTTACGTTAGCTCCGTAAAATTCGATTTCTTCGTTATAAACATCTTTCGAAATTTTACTTGTTCCGTTACCCATAAGACTCCCCGTAAGGTCTCCCATTCCTGCTTTACTCCCTTCAGCAAAAGGAGCATTGTCAATGGTTAGAGAGGCAGTAACACGTGGTAATTTGTTATTCTCTACAACCATTACAGTAAGTCCGTTCGGAAGTGTAAACGATTGCGGTTTTCCGATATTTACTTTCGGAGAGGGTCCTGGTTTTGGCTGTGTTCTATCCACTTGTGCCTGCATACTAAATGTTAGAAATAAACCTAACGCGATTAATATTTTTTTCATCTCTTTACTATCTTTTAATATTATTTATTATCGTCTTTCTTACCAACATAATCTACAACCACTCTTTGGTTCGGGTTAAGATATTTTTTAGCTGCCTCTCTGATTTCCTCACGAGTGATAGAACGATAAATGTCTATTTCTGTATTGATAAGATTTACATCTCCGTATAACATATAATAATCTGCCAAGTTGTGAGCCACTCCTTCAATATTTGAATTGGCACTTACATACTGGTTTTCGTAAATGTTCTGAAGTTTTTGGAAATCTCTTTCTGAAATCAAATCTTTCTGAATTTTGGCAATTTCCACATCAACCTCATCTAATAATGATTTCAAAGAATTATCTCCCATCGGAATTCCGTAAAGAATGTACGAACCGTAGTCTTCTTGTCCGTAAGCAAAAGCTCCTATTTCCATAGCTTTTTTCTGTTGGTCAACTAATTTTTTGTACAAAACAGATGATTTTCCTCCAGATAAATACGTAGAAATCATATCCAAAACTCGTGCATCACGGGTTTTCATAGATGGAGTTCTGTATGCAGCAATCATCATCGGAAGGGTTACGTTAGGGTCTTCCCAAGTTGTATTGATTTGTGTAGTAATTGGGTCTTCTACATACGTCTGACGTTTCACTTCTGGTCCTCTCGGAATTGTTCCGAAATAATCTTTAATCCATTTGTTAGCCTGTTCAAGCTCAAAATCTCCTGCTACGACCAAAACTGCATTGTTAGGCGAGTAGAATTTTTTGTTAAACGCTTGGAATTCTTCAAGAGTTGCAGCATCAAGATGCTCCATTTCTCCGATTGTTGTCCAACGGTATGGGTGTTTTTTGAATAGGTTTTCTTTGATAACCTTAAAAATATTCCCGTAAGGCTGGTTGTCCACACGAAGTCTTTTTTCTTCTTTAACCACTTCATTTTGAGTGTCCACTCCGATTTGATTGATAACCGGGTGTAACAATCTTTCAGACTCCATCCATAACCCTAACTGTAAATTGTTAGACGGAAATACTTCATAATAATACGTTCTGTCGTCTGTAGTGTTTGCGTTGTTTGTTCCTCCGTTACCGGTTACGATTTTGAACCACTCTCCTCTTTCGATGTTTTTTGTTCCTTCGAACAACAAGTGTTCAAAAAAGTGAGCAAATCCTGTTCTGTCCGGTTGTTCGTCTTTTGCACCTACGTGATACATAACCGAAGTAATCACAACAGGAGCTGACCTGTCTTGATGCAAAATAACGTGAAGACCGTTGTCTAAAGTGTACTGTTCAAACTGCACGTTTTGAGCCGAAACACTTCCGATAAATGCAAAAGCACCTAAAGCCATTATTGTTTTTTTCATAATGAAATAAATTAATTAAAAAAATTTCTGTTTATTTATTTGTATCAAACAAATGTTTTTTGTTACAGCAAAAATACATCTTTTTTTGAAATGGTTGTTAGTTAGTGGTTATTAGTTATTGGTTATTGGTTTTTAGGCAATAATAACATTAGGAAACAGACGGCTCGAAACAAAAAAAAGCACCTCTTTTCAGAAGTGCTTTTTGTAAACTAAAACTAACTCTATTTTTATAATCCTACTGTCCAACCATTAGCCCAAATTGGTTTTGCAGCTCCGTTTCCTGCTCCTGTAGCGTTAGCATTTTCAGTATATACTCCGCTTACATCAACTGCAGTTCCTGCTGTATTAGTACCTTTTGACAAAGTACCAATGTTTTCAAATTTAACGTTTGTAGCTTTAAGCTCACCTGTTCCAACATACCCAACGCTTTCATCGTGCTGAATATCAAAACCTGTTCCCCAATCTTTAAGCACTACATTATCAAATTGTGCTTTAGTACCTACTCTTAATTTCATTGCGTGGTTTTCTCCTCCTCCGTCAATTCCGTTTCCAATCAACGTTAAGTTTTTGATAGTTGGGTTAGAAATTGGAGTAGCCAAGTGATTGTTTGAGTTATTATCTGCCTCAATACCTCTGTTACTTGCATTTTTTCTGATTCCGTACCAGTTTTCTCCTGCTCCGCTCCAACCTTCTGTCCAATCGAACAAATCATCTGCTACTTCTTGATGGAAGTTTGTAACTACTAAATATTTAGCGTTTACTGTTCCTCCGAACCACTCAAATCCGTCATCAGAACCTTCGTGAATCTGAATATACTCAAGTGTTGTTCCGTTTCCTACTCCAAACATAGAAAGTCCGTTGAATTCTTTTTCAGAGTTATACGCATAACCTGAATATTCGATTCTCAAATATTTGATAGAACCTGAAGAATCCGAAGCGTCACTACCTCCGTAAGCCAAGTCAGAAACTTCTGCCTGTGCAGGTGTTCCTTTGTTGATAGGAGCTTTTCCGCAAATAACAAGACCTCCCCAAGAACCCGGAACTTTGTTTACTGATGTCATCACAACAGGAGATGAAGCTGTTCCTTCAACTTGAATTTCTCCTCCTTGAGCTACTGCAATATAACGGATAATTCCGTCTGTTGCAGAAGAAGATGCCTCAACAGTTACTCCTGCTTTGATTATTAATTTTGCTCCGTCTTTTACCAATAATCTTCCTGTAAGGTTATACGTTCCTGATTCAAGAGTTACCGTACCGTCATTAATGTCTCCTTTAAAGTCATCACGATTCAATACAAAAGTTGAAGATGGTGTGCTTCCGGTGTTGTCATCGCTCGAACACGATGTTGTAAATAATCCTACTGACAAGAAAGCCAGTGCCATAATTTTTGAAATTGATTTTTTCATTGTTTTGTTGTTTAATTAAATTTGGTACAAAGTTGATGATTAGATGTTTACTGAATTTTAAGCGTATGTAATCTGTTTGTTATGAATTCGCTTTTAAAACTGATATGTCATTCCTAAACCAAAAAACGCTCCTTTTTTATACGTAAGAGCAGGAACATCTCCCGAAGCATTTTCTTGCATTCTTCGGAATTCCGGATTAAGGATATTTCTTGCACTAAAACTGATTCCGAAGTTTTTGTCTATTTTGGTTTTTAGAATAAAGTCTAATGTTCCCATTCCTTTATCGACAAGATTTCCTTTGGTTTCTACTCCCAAAGCATACAATCTGTCCGAATAATACGAATATGCCAGAGTTGCCATAATACTTTTATCGTTTTTCCATTCTTTCAGATACGAAATATCTCCATTCAAAAGCAAATCAGAAGCTCCCGTAAAACTTGACGTATCATCAGTAAGGTTTGTATTGTAATTTGTTTCTCTCCTTACTTTTTCAGAATCGAGTTCCTGGTATGTTTTCATATACGAAACATTCAGCCCTGCTGATAATTTGTTGGCATAATCCTGCTCAAAATCAAAAATATTCTTTCTGACTTCTACTTCCACTCCATAAACATATCCGAAATCTCCTGTGTTGATAAACGAAATATCATTGGTCGAAGAGGCTAACGTAATTTCGTTAATCGGGTCAAGAATATATTTTCCGAAAAGAGTTGCAGAAATTACTTCCTCACTTTTCGGGAACATCTCCCATTTCAAATCCAAGTTATAATTCTGTGACGGATACAAGTGCGGGTTTCCGACCTTTACTTCGGTTACATCTTCATAAATGAACAATGCTCTTTCTTTGAATTGAGGCAACGTATAAGTTTTACTTGCTCCTAAACGAAGATTTTGGTCATCTGTCAATTCGTATTTCAAAACAAGGTTAGGTAAAAATTCGTTTCTCTCAAAAGCGTTACTTCCTCCCTCGGGGTCAAGCTGTGTTATCCAGGAAACTTTTTGCTCTACTCTCTCAAAACGCAACCCTAAAATAGTGCTTAATCTATCTGAAAGCTTGTATTCCAAACTCGCAAAACCTGCATTGATATCCTGTTTTCCATTATAAACCTGTCTTCTTTCTCCTGCAAATGCCTCGATGTTAAACAATCCGTTTGTATAGTTTTGCTGATTAAAGAACGTATCCAAATTGTTCGGGTCAAAAGCTACACTCAACTGCGAACCCGTAATTCTGAAATTGAACTGAATCGCTTCAAAATCACGTTCTTTCATTCTTCCGTTATACCCAAAAGTAATTTTTCCTTTCGGATTTTCCTCACTACCCAACTTATAGCTTAAGGCTAAATTGACTGCCAACTCATCTTCTGTCAATCCTTGGAAATATCTGTGATTGTCGGTAATGGTGTTCTGTGCAAAAGTGTATCCGTTGTACTCCTCCAAAAATCGCATTGTGTTTTGCGTTCTGTCAGGCATATCACTTGTGATTGTATTGAAAGACGCTCCCCAATCAAAATCTATTTTTTCAGAAAGTGTGTGTTTCCCCAAAAGTTGATTTACAAACAACTGATTCTGAATGTATGTTCCTCTCTGAACAAGTCCGTTGTCATTTTCTGCTATATCTCTCAAAAATCCTCTGTAAACATCTCTCGATTGGTCTGACGAATTGATAAACAAAAAGTTATACGACAATTTATGGTTAGGATTTATGACATAATTCGCATTAAACATTCCTGTCGTATTGGTTTTGTAAGAGAATTTTTCTTGATTGAATGATTTGAGTTTTGCACCCTGTGCTGATACACTTTGATTGATTCCCTCTCTGTATTCAAATCCGCTATCAAATCCTGCTGTGGCAAAAAGGTTAAGACTTCCCTCTTGCCCGACATCAAACGATTTTCCTGCTTTAAGTCCTAAATTTCCTCCAAACGGAGCTTCTTTTACGGGAGCAAGGCTGTTCTCGAAGTTAAATCCGCTTAACGGATTTTGAGGGACTCCATAAGAAGAGTACCCGAATTGACTCGGTCCGTCCTGCAACAGAAAATCTCCTGATTTTTCTACTGCATTCGTATTAATGGCAGAGCCTAACGAAATTTCAAACATTCCGTTTCCTCTGTAATTTTTAGACGAAATATCCACATTTCCTCCTGCAAAATCTCCCGAAATACGAGAGTTGTACACTTTGTCAATGGAAATGTATTCCACTATATCCGTAGAAAAAAGATTAAGGTCTATATTCTTTTTTTCAGGGTCGTTAGACGGAACCGGAAGTCCGTTGATGGAGGTTGAATTATATCTATCTCCCAAACCTCTTACATAGACGTTTCCGCTTCCTTCTTGTTTGGAAACTCCCGAAGTTTTAGCAACCGCAGTAGCCACATCTCCAACTCCTTTACGGTTTAATTCTTGAGCTCCGATGTTTTGTTTTATCTCAACTGCTTTCTGTTGTTCTACCAAAAGAGCTGATTCTTTTTCCCTGTTCTGAACGATTTGGATTACAACTTCATCAATAGTAAACCCATCTGATTCAAGCCCTTGATTAAGTGTTTTTTTCTCTCCTGCCTTTAGCGAAATAGGAATTTCAACCGTATCATATCCGACATAGCTAAAAACTAAAGTATAATTCCCTACATTCAGGTCTAATGAGTATTTTCCGTAGTCGTCAGTAAGGATTCCTGTGGTCGTTCCTTTTACGGAAACACTCGCATAAGAAATCGCTTCGTTGTTAAAAGATGAATCGGTTACAACTCCCGATATTGTTGCTTTTTGAGCATAAGAAATTCCGAAAATAAAAACGGAAATAAGCAAGAAGTAAAAACGCATTTTTTACGATTGTTAAATTTTCTGCAAAGAAACAACCGTAATGTAACCTCAATGTTACAAAGTTTTTATGTTATTGTTTTTAAAAGGTTATCGAAATGTTACGTGGGTTATAATCAATAGAGCCACAAAATTTTGTGGCTCTACGTGGTTAATCTAATAATTCTTCCATTTCCGAATGTTCAGGCATTGAATTTAACAGAGAATCCAACAGAAGTTCCTCATCAGGAATTTCGTCAGACGGTTCGTCTTCTGTACCTAATCGTGCTTTGAATTTCGCATTGTATTGGTTGAATGTCGGATAACTCTTTTCGTACAATTCCAAGTCGTTGTGGTCTTTCATAATCAACAAAAGATTGCGGTAATAAGCTGTTGCCCGATATACCTCTCCAAGAAAGGCATTTTGCTCTCTTAAATCCAAACTTCCGTAGAAAGTAAGCTCCTCCTGATATTTTTTGGATATTTTATCAATAAGTTCACGAGCTTTTTCTTTTTCTCCTACTCTGTAATAAACCCCGATAAAAGGTTCTGTCATTTCGTATAATCCGTAATGCTCAAGAGGGAAATGTGTCATCGTTAAATCGGCTATGTTTTTGGCTTTTTCGGGTTTTCCTTCTGCAACCAAAGTCTCTGCTAATCTTCCGAAATACATTCTGTAACTGAATACGTTTCTTCGGGTTTCCACATCGTGATAGATGTTATCACTTCCACTCGCTCCGAAAAACCAACCTTTTCGGTTTCCTCCTTCATACTCTTTGGTCATAATTTTGTCATACATCTTTTCTGTATCGAGATACCCCATATCAACACTTCCTCCTTTTCGGTCATACGCAGTTTTTACAGGAACAAGTTTGTAAATTACTCCGTCAAGTTCCATATAATCTTTTAGCCATAAATAATCTTCATCGTCCCAAGCTCCGGGTGAAAAATAAATAGGACGCTCCCAATTATTATTAGCAATAATATCAAGCATTATGATTCTGTTTATGTATAATAAACCTTTGTCTATGTCAAGACTCATCGTATCTACAATTTGGTCTGCATATTTCTCGGAAACGATTCCGTTTTTCAGCACAGCCTCCTTATCTACAGGAATACTTATTTTTCGGGTTGGGAACGTATGTAATTTAAACCCGTTTGGCTGGAGTTTATATGTTCTTGGGTCGTCCAAATGGATAAATTCCAAAAACTGATTTATCGGAAGCCTTTGGTCTGTAACAGGACTGTAAATTACTCCGTCTAACTTTCCTCCTGAATACTGGTCGTGGCTGAACGAAATTTTCAATCCGTCCGACAAATACGTTTTTTGTTTCATTTGGTCAATGTACCAATCCGTCTGTAAAAGAGCCGTACAAACCACTTTAACATCGGTTCTGTATCCCTCAACTTCCTGCAGATACCAAAGCGGAAACGTATCATTATCTCCAATGGTAAAAATTATAGCATTTTCTTCTAAAGAATCCATATAGGCTTTAGCATTTACCAAAGCGGTATCTTTTCCGGAACGGTCGTGGTCGTCCCAATTTTGAGAAGCCATCAAAACAGGAACTGCCAACAACGAAAGAGTCGTTACTCCATAAACAACAACTTTTGATTGTAATTTTGAACTAATTAATTCATAAATAGCATACACCCCGAAAGCAATCCACATCGCAAAAACAAAGAAAGCTCCGACTACCGCATAATCTCTTTCTCTCGGTTCAAAAGGGCTTTCGTTCAAAAACACTTTTAGAGCCAATCCCATAAACAGGAACAAAACCAACAATACATAAAAACTTTTCCAATCTTTTTTTGCGTGATATACAAGTCCGATAAGAGCAAACAAAAACGGAATCATAAAATAGGCATTCCTTGCTTTGTTGTTCTTCATATCAGAGGTTAATTCGCTTTGATTTCCTAACCTCCATTCGTCAATAAAGTTTATTCCGCTTATCCAGTTTCCGTTTAGTTTGTCGCCTTTTCCTTGAATATCATTCTGACGACCTGCAAAATTCCACATCAAATACCTTCCGAACATATATCCGAACTGATAATCAATCATAAACTGAATATTTTGAGCTAAAGACGGCTTTTCAACAATTACCACTTCTCCTAAATTCGATAAAAACTGATGATAGTCCTCTTCATCTACTCGTCCCGAATTATAAGCTGATTTAAACTGATTGATGTTTTCCTGAACATTCTCACGCAACATTTGGGTTACCTCAAAAAATTCTTCCTCCGAAAGTGAATCAAGGTCAATTCCTAAATCCAAATTATACACATCATCGGTAAAATCGTATTTAGGATTTATCCTAAAATCAGGAACTCCTGTGTATTTCATATAGTTTATGACATGCGGAGTTCTGGTACTACGCATTCTCGGAAGAAAAGCCTTGTGAGTGTCATCTAAATTCTGAACGGAATTTTTATACTGATTTACAATGATGTATTTTCCTGTTTTATAATCTCTTTCATAGTTCGGTTTTGAATCCACATACGGACGGTCAGGGTCTAAACCTGCATATTTTTCGGTATATAATTCTCCGTAAAATGTTTTTTGTTCTCCATATTGCTCCCGGTTGTAATAAGCCAAAAGCTCGGTTGCATCAGTCGGAGCATTTTCGTTAATCGGAGGATTTGCATTGGCACGAATCGGCAACATCAACCAAGACGAAAATCCGATAAACACAAACAAAATACACAATATAAACGTGTTTGCTTTCGCATAATTTTTCTTTTTGGTGTATTGCAATCCGAGTACGAAAAAAGCAATAACCAAAAGTGAGGCAAAAATAGTTCCCGAATTAAAAGGCAATCCGATAGTATTAACCATAAAGATTTCCGTTTTGGCAAAGAAAGTCATCGTATAAGGCAACAAAAACGCAAATACAAAGAACAAAACAGTCACAACCGCAATATTGGCAAGGATAAAGTTCTTAATTGTTACTTCTTTATAATGCTTGAAATAATACAACAATCCGATAGACGGAATCGTAAGCAAAGCCATAAAATGCACTCCAAACGACAATCCGACAAACATCGAAATAGCTAAAAGCCATTTGTTTCCACCCGGTTTATCCATATCCTGTTCCCACTTTAGCCCTAACCAAAACAGCACCGCAATAAACAAAGAAGACATTGCATAAACCTCCGCTTCAACCGCATTATACCAAAACGTATCCGAAAAAGTAAAAGCCAAACTCGCAACCAAACTTGCTCCCAAAATCATTTTTGAGTTGTTTTGGTTGAGTTCCGAGAAACTTCCGATAACTTTTCTTAAAATCATCGTAAGCGACCAAAACATAAAAAGAATCGTAAAGGCACTCGACACAGCCGAAACCATATTTACCATCAAGGCAATTTGTGAGGCATCAGTCGTAAACATCGAGAAAAATGCTCCAATCAGCTGAAATAACGGAGCACCCGGAGGGTGTCCTACTTGTAATTTTGCAGAAGTTGCAATGTATTCGGGAGTATCCCAAAAACTGATTGTCGGTTCGACAGTCAAAGAATAGGTAACAAGTGCCACAGCAAACGAAAACCAACCCAACAGGGTATCCCATTTCTTAAAGTTGAAAGAACTCATATATCAAGTGATTTATTGAAGTGGTTTAAACTTTTTTCAATTGGCTAAAAAAATGTTCATTTTTCGCTTCAATCAAAAAAGTTTAAACTACTTCTTTTTCGGATTACAAAGAAAACGCTTTTTTTCGTCAAAAACAGATTTTACAATAAATTTAAGGAATTGGGCATTTTTCTTTTACCTCTAATCAAAAATCCAATTTAATAGCTCGTTTTGTTCAACCAAATTCCAAGAATGTGGGTGTTTATCTCCATTTGCTCTATATCCTCTGTTTTTAGTTTTAATAAATTCAACAGAAAAATCCTTTGTTTTTAAACATTTTTCTGCTTCCAAAAGATGATAAAAATTCAATTCTTCCTTTTCTTTATTTCTGTTCGTTTTAAACCACTCAAAATCCGATTCGGAATAAAATCGAATTTTACTGAATTTTAAATCATCTAAATTTGGTTGTGTTTTTTCTGAAACTAAAAAAGGGGAATATTTAATATAATTTTCCTTATTCTGAATTGGATTTCCAATAGAATTCTCAAAAAAATCAATTAAAAACGCAGATTCACCATTCGACTCAACATCTTTTTGTGAGCTTTTATACAACAATTCTAAATCAAGAGGAGAATCTACAACAAATATTCCTTTCGGAATAATTTCTGTTTTATTTTGGTTTTGATAATTTCCTAAAAGCAAAGCAATATTCCCTCCACTTGAAAATCCTCCATAAAAAACATTGTGCTTATTCAGATTATTTTCTTTAAAAATGCTTTCTAATAAATCTGACAATTCCTTTTTTTCAAAATCTTCCAAAAATAATTTTTGATTGTAGTTCAGAATTAAAGTTGTTACTTTTTTGTTTTGAATATCTTTCAGAAAATTTGCTTCCTGTTTTGTGTTTTCAACCGAACACATAAAACAAGGAAAAATAATCAGAACTGATTTTTCGTGTTTTGATTTTTGGAGTTCATATTGTTCTGTTTTGATTTTTGAATTTGGTGAACAAGACATCAAAAGCAAAAACACAAATAACAAAGTATAAATTTTTCTTATCATAATAATACAGATTTATAAAAATCCTTTATGAAAACAGGCTTTTATATTTTTAATTCTAAAAAGAATCTTTTTTGTTTGATGCTCTTCTATATTTTCCTTTGCAAAAGCCTCTCAAATCGCTTTAAAATCATTTTTTGGTGTTTTTCAGCACATAAATATGCGAAGAAAACTCTTTTGAGGATATTCCTTTGAGGTTGGAGAGTAATCCGATGAAAAATGCCCTGATAAAATTCATTTTTCCGTTTTTGTATTTTTCGGATAACAGGCTTACATAAAAACTGTCAAAATACATCGGTTTGATTTTTTGGAGTTCTATTTCCTTTTCGGAAAAAAGTTTTTTGATAGACGTTTTTGAAAAATGCCAAATGTGTCTGGGAACATCATAAGCAGCCCAAAATTCCTTATAATATTTCGCATCATACGATTTAAAATTCGGAACAGCAATGATGATAATTCCGTTGGGTTTGGAAATTCGTTTGAGTTCTGATAATTGCTTGTCCAAATCTTCTACGTGTTCCAAAACGTGAAACATCGTAATCACATCAAAAGAATTATCCGACAAGTTTTCCGTATTCTCCACAAACGAAACTCCCTTTTTTTGAGCTAATTCCTTTGCTTTTGAGCTTGGCTCAATTCCTGTAACTTTCCATTTTTTGGATTGAGCATAAGCCAAAAAATCTCCTGTTCCTGCTCCGATGTCCAAAAGATTTCCTTTGCTTTTTACATAAGACGAAATCAATCGTTCCTTTTGGGATAACGTATATTGCTTTACCCAATGATAGGCTTTTTCAAATAACGAACGCTTGGAATCGGTATGCGAAATATAATCCTCGCTTTGGTAATATTTGTCTAAATTTTCGGGAATAGGAAGTGTCTGAAATAAATCGTATTCCGAATTGTATTCTAATTGAAATTCTTCTTTGGAAATAGAAAAATCTTTAATCTTACTTATAGATTGCTTTGCTTCGTGCCTCGCAACTCCTCGCAATGACATAGAGGAGTTCTCTTGTTTATTAGAATTCATCGTTTACGTAAATATTCGTCTTTTAAGTTTTTGAGGTATTTGGTAGCTACATTATAGAATAACGATTTATCCGTAAGGCAGTCCTGTCCGTTTTCGTCTGTTACCGAAAGTGCCAAATACTTGCTTTGAGTAATATCCCGATTTCCTTTGGTTTCCTGAATTCTCGCTCCGTATTGCGATAAATCCAAAAACTTTTCTACCTCATCTCTCTCCAAAACCTTAATGTAAAGCCTTTCTTTCGTAGCTGTCGTAACCCAAAATTCCCTTGTCTGATATGTTGGCAACGTATATTTTTCAGCCAAAAACAACTCAATAGGTGGTGTCGTCAAATCATTCTCAAACACAAAAACATTCAGGTTTTTTGTTCCGATATTGTTGGTTGCCTCTGTCGGAACAATCAGATAATCATCAATAATGTAGCCTCCTTGTTGAATGCTTCCACAAGAAAGAAGTATTAAGATGAAAGTATTAAGTATTAAGACTTTTTTAAAGTTCATTTCTCATTTTTTTCTGTAATTCTACTGCATCTTCCTCAAACTTATAAATACCAAAAACAGAACGTAAAGACTTCTTTATATTCTTCTTTTTAAAACGTTACAATAAAGTGTCTGTTTCTTTTTTGGTTATCCTTTCTTTTATCACTACTATCATAAAAAATGCTTTAAAACCAATACTTCACAAAGTTTGTTTCACGTGAAACAACCGCTCTGTCATTGCGAGGAACGAAGCAATCTCAACTATTAGTTTTAGATTGCTTCACTCCACTTCGTTACGTTCGCAATGACGTTAAGTGAGATTGCCACGTCATTTCGCTACGCTACATTCCTCGCAATGACGAAATGCTTAATATCCTAATTCCATTATATCTTTAATATCATCATATAAATCATTCCATTCGGGATTTATACTGTTTATCAACGCTTCTTTTTTAGCTCTCGAACCTGCTTTTATTTGTTTTTCTCTATAAATTGCATCTCCTATTTCCTGAAAAGCCTCCCAATAAACCAATTTATACAACTTATACCGAGAAGTAAAACTCTGCTGATACCTGCCCTCTCTATGCTCCAAAATCCTTTGAGGTAAATTAGACGTTACTCCTACATACAATGTGGTGTTATTCGCATTTGTCATTATGTAAATAAAACCTGACTTCATTGTTTTTATTATTTATTCCGTATTACCCACTCTGTCATTGCGAGGAACGAAGCAATCTCAATGATTATTTTAGATTGCTTCACTTCGTTTCTCTACGTTCGCAATGACGTTAAGTGAGATTACCACATCATTCCGCTACGCTACATTCCTCACAATGACAGACACACGTTTTCTAACGTCCCATATAAATCAAAAGCACCGAAATATCAGCTGGAGAAATCCCACTTATTCTTGAGGCTTGAGAAATAGTTACAGGACGAATCTTTTTTAGTTTCTCACGAGCTTCGTACGATAGGGATTTCACTTTATCATAATCGAAGTTTTCAGGGATTTTAGCTTCTTCTAAACGAATTAGTTTATCTGCATTGTTCTTTTCCTTTTCGATATATCCCGAATATTTAACCTGTATTTCGGCTTGTTCTAAAACCTCCTGATCAAAGTTGTTTTCGGTTACATATTCTTTTACTTTTTCAAATTTCAGCATATCCTGCAAATCCAACTGCGGACGGGAAAATACCTTAAACATCTTATCAGGCTGAACAATCGGTGCAGAGCCTTTTTCCTCCAAAATCGGGTTTGCCTCCTCTACTTTTACGCTTGTTTCCCTGAAAAACTGAACTAAATCCTCCGATTCTTTCAGCTTTTTTTCCATTTTGCGAAGCCTGTCCTCTTTTGCCAAACCTATTTCGTAGCTCAAAGGTGTAAGCCTAAAATCTGCATTATCCTGTCTTAAAAGCGTTCTGTATTCAGCCCTCGAAGTAAACATTCGATAGGGTTCTTCCGTTCCTTTAGTAATCAAATCATCTATCAGAACTCCGATATATGCCTCGTCCCTTTTCAAAATAAAAGGCTCTTTTTCCTGCACTTTCAGACTTGCATTGATTCCTGCCATAAGCCCTTGAGCTCCTGCCTCCTCATAACCTGTCGTTCCGTTTATCTGTCCTGCAAAAAACAATCCCTCTACCAATTTCGTTTCGAGGGTATGCTTTAACTGCGTAGGTGGAAAATAATCGTACTCAATCGCATAACCTGCTCTGAAAAACTTCACATTCTCAAATCCCTCCACACTCCGTAAAGCCTTAAACTGCACATCTTCGGGCAATGAAGTCGAAAATCCGTTTACGTAAACCTCAACCGTATTCCAACCCTCCGGCTCAACGAAAATCTGATGTCTTTCCTTGTCTGCAAAACGATTGATTTTATCCTCAATAGACGGACAATATCTTGGTCCGATACTCTTAATTCTTCCGTTAAACATAGGGGAACGGTCAAATCCCTCACGCAACAAATTATGCACCAACTCCGAAGTATAAGTCATATAACAACTGCGTTGCTCTTTGAGTGGTCTGGTACTATCCAAATACGAAAATTTAGACGGGTTTTCATCTCCTGCCTGTTCTATCATCTTGGAATAATCAAGCGAACGTCCGTCAACTCTGGGAGGAGTTCCCGTTTTCATTCTTCCCGATTCAAAGCCTAATTTTACCAAATCTTCGGTAATTCCGTATGAAGCTCCCTCTCCTGCTCTACCTCCTCCGAATTGTTTTTCTCCAATATGAATCAATCCGTTTAAGAAAGTTCCATTAGTTAAAACTACTGTTTTTGCTTTGATTTCGATTCCTAAACTTGTAACAATTCCTGTTACTTTTCCGTTTTCGACCGTAATGCCTTTTACCATTTCCTGATAGAAATCCAAGTTAGGTGTCTGCTCCAACATCAACCTCCACTCCTCTGCAAAACGCATTCTGTCACTCTGCACCCTCGGACTCCACATTGCAGGTCCTTTGGATTTGTTCAACATTCGGAACTGAATAGCCGTTTTATCCGAAACAATTCCCGAATAACCTCCCAAAGCATCAATTTCCCGAACAATCTGCCCTTTTGCAATTCCTCCCATTGCAGGATTACAGCTCATTTGAGCTATGTTCTGCAAACTCATTGTTATCAGCAACGTCTTACAACCCATATTGGCAGACGAGGCAGACGCCTCCGAACCTGCGTGCCCTCCTCCTACTACTATTACATCGTATTCACTAAACATTGTTTCGTTTGTTATTTTAAATTTTGAATGATGAATTTTAAATTGTGTTCCACGTGGAACTTTTATTTTTTATTATAGATTCTGTCATTGCGAGGAACGAAGCAATCTTAAAATTAGATTGCTTCACTTCGTTGCTCTACGTTCGCAATGACAAAAAGTTTTAAAAATAAAAAAACCGCTTGTTAGTAGTTTTTACTTTTCGTTTAAATAATCCTGCCAAATTTCTGCCCATTCATCTCTATATGCACAAGCGGAATCATAAGAAGAATATTCAACTTCTGTTATATCGTTACATTCCTGCTTTTCAAATTCGTCTGTTTCTGGGTTAGAAATATAGTCAAAACGTGTTTTATGTTCAATAGTTAAAATATTTTTTTTGACTTTAAAAAATTTTATTGTTTCTAAATTTAGCGTTACGCTTCCGTGAGTTACGACTTTTAATGAATTCATAATTTTATTTAAGTTTTTTGATTTCTGAAATTAGTTGTTCTGCTACTTTTTTGATTTCTTCCTCCTTTACCAATTTTAAATGTTTAGTCTTACAAATAACCATATTTTTAAACATTTCAGGTTCTGAAGCTAACTTTTTTTCTATGAATTTAGTCGGTTTTCTACCGTGAATAAATAATGCTTTTGGCTTAATTGTATTAAGTAAAAAAGAAAAAATTTCAGTATTCTTATCACTTTTTTTCAATGAATTTTCATCTGGTGTAGCCACACTATAAACATTAGTTTCTAAACATTTGAAATCACCAAAAATTTCATTAACAAGCATTTCTATTTTTTTGCGTGTCGGACTGATTTCTTTTTTACCTTGTGCTTTTCTTTCATTTTTATATTCTTCAAACCATCTTGCTTTATCAAACTTATTTCCATTCCAATAATCAAGAAAATTCGTATCAGAGGAAGTTGCAGGATTTATACCAATAATGAATATTTCACATTCAAGCGGATAACCGTCACAAATAAAAGGTCTTAAATTAGGAAATTTTTCGATTCGCTTTTGTAATTCACTTTTAAATTCAGAATTTGACATATTTATCATTAATTTTATTATCTAATAAAACAAATCTACAAAAACATTTTAACAAAAGATTGCTTCGTTCCTCGCAATGACAGGCACACACCTCTTAATAACTATACCTAAAAGTTCCACGTGGAACATTCAAAATTTAAAATTCATCATTCAAAATAATTCACTGTTCCACGTGGAACATCTTTATTTTTTCGTCTTCTTTGGAACGCATCAGTTTAGAGTCTTCTTCGGTTTTGTCTTTGTAACCACAGTAGTGTAAAACTCCGTGAGCCATAACCCTACGTAGCTCCTCCTCAAACGAAACTCCGAAATCCTGTGCATTATCTTTAACTCTTTCTATAGAAATAAATATATCTCCAGAAATAAGGTTTCCGATAGTATAATCAAACGAAATTATATCCGTAAGAGTTTGATGTTCAAGATATTGAACGTTAATTTCATACAAATAATCATCATCACAAAAGATGTAATTTATCTCTCCTTCTTCTTTATCCTCCGACTCGATAACTTCTGTTAGCCAATCTTCGTATCTTTCTTCATTATCTAACTGAAAATCAGTTTCGTAGTTGAATAATATCATATCTTTTTTTTAGCCACGGATTAAAGGATTTTACGGATTTATGTTTCTTTTTAAATCTCTCGCAAAGTCGCAAATTTTTTCTCTAAAAAATATATTAAACTATTATAATTGAAAAATCCTTTTAATCCTTTAATCCGTGGCAAAAATAATTACTTAATTTCTTTGCGACTTTGCGAGAAATCATTTCTTAAAATATTGTTGCACTTTTTGATTATAAATCGGGTGCAAAGGTAAGGCATCTCTGTTTAAAATTTCGATACTGTTCAGATATTCTTGTAATTTCGGGTCCAATGGTTTAATCGAATTATTAAACTCCTTTTTGTTGGTAGTTCCCTCACGCTTGTCATCGTCCCCTTGTTCTCGAATAGCTTTATCTAATTTTAAAAGTTCGTGCTTTAAGTTCTGCATTTTCTGTAAAACCGTATTGTCAAAACGCTTGTTTAAAAGCTGTTTTTCAATATCCTGCATCTGCTTGTTCGCATTCTGTCCTGCTCCTCCCAAACCTTCTTTTTCCAAACGTTTCTGCAAAGCATCACGTAACATCTGCTGCTCCTTGTAAATCTCGTACAACATTTCTGCCTCGCCTTCTCCGTCTGTTCCTTCTCCATTCTGACCATTTTTTCCGTCTTTGCCTTCTCCGCTTTGTCCTCCTTGCTGTTCGCCTTTTTCTCCGTCATTTCCCTCTCCGTCTTCATTGCCTTTTTCCATTCCGTCCTTCATTTTTTCCATAAGTTCCTCCTGTTTCTGAATAATATCAGGTAACTGCATTTCTCCCTTTCCTTTGCCTTTTCCGGGACTTGGCATTCCTTCTCCCTCGCCTTGTCCTTCTCCCTGCATTTGCATCTGCATTTGTTCCTGTACGTTACTCAAAAAATCAGCCAACTTATTGGTAGAAGTAATCGTATATTGCTGGTGCGAAACTCCTTTCGGAACATTTGTCTCTGCCAATTCCTCTATGGATTTATCTAAATTATAGTGGATTTCGCCTATTTCCTTGTTGATGTCCTCCCCAATCATCGGATTTCTGAGTGAAAGAGCAAACAAGCTGTCATCAACGTGTCTGAACTGCGTTTTCAGATTGTGCTGGATTTTCAGGTTGTTAGCAAAAGACGGACTTTTTCTGTTCAGCCCTTTGAACTGTTGCATAACGTCCTCCTGCGAAAACGAAAAAGCCAACAAATTATCCAAAATTTGACGTAACATTTTCGCATCTTCCTGCATCTGCTGTCCCTGCATTTGAGCCATTGCAGATTTCATCTGCTGACTCATCTGTTTCATCTTTTGAGAAGCTCCTTTTTGCTTGGGTTTTGCTCCTTGTTGGTTCTCTTTTTGAAGCTCGTCTTTAGCTTCTTTCATCTCTTCCTTGACTTTTTCTTCGTCCTTTTTATCCACAGGAACGTCCATCGGATTTTTTAAATCCTTATTTTCTTTCTTTAAATCCTCAATGTCTTTTTGTAATTTATCGAACTGCTCATTTAATTTTTCTTGTTCTTCCGAAGTGTTGTTTTCTTTTTTTTCTTCGGATAATTTATCTTGGTCTTTCGATAATTTATCCAAATCAGAAGCTATTTTTTCCATTTTCTTCTGAACGTAAAAACGCTTGGTTAATTCAACCAATTGTTCCAAACTCTTTTGTTGGGATTTCGCACTTTGTTGGAATTTTTCCATTTTGTCAAACAATTCTTCTTTCTGAAGTTTGTCTGCTAATTTTTTGAGTTCCTCCAAAAGTTTTTCGTTCTTTTCGATTTCTTCCTGTGTTTTTTCAAGACGTTCTTCGAGAAGTTCTTTTTGCTTGTCTTCCTGATCCGGATTGAATTCCTCTAAATTTTTCTGTAATTTTTCGGAAAACGATTTCATCATTTCCTCCTGTTCCATCTGACGTTTCAAAAAATCATCAATCTTTTTCTGGTCTTTAAAATCTAAATCCGATTTTTCTTTGTTCATCTGCTTGAGTTTATCCATTTCGGAAAGCTGTTTTTCCTGCGATTTAACCGACTTTGACAAACTATTGATATTCTCGGACTGCTGTTTTAAGTTTTCTTCTTGTTTTTCATTTTCTGTAAGTTCTCTATGCGAAAAAACCGAAGATTTCGTGCTTTTGAAATTATGCAGAGCATCATTATCAAAAACCTCAAAATAATATTCATATTCTACTCCCTGTTCGATTTCTAACCCTTCAGGAAAAGTATAGTGAAAACGGTCAAAAACGCCTTTGTTTACCGATAAATTATTGAATTTTAAATCTTGTGAATTACTTTTTTTGTAATAAACTACCCTTAATTTCGACAATCCGTAATCATCGGAAACCTCTCCTATCAGAATGTTTTTGTCAATTCCCAAGCTGTCGGGAATATTTCCAACTGTAATACTCGGAAAAGCATCTTTGATTACATTGAGTTTATAATGTAATTTTTCGTGATGTTTTTTATTTTTATTGGAAGTAAGAATTTGATAATCTGTATTTTCAGAAATATTTTTAACAAACGAAAAACCATTATTTTCCTTTGTGAAATTGGTGGTAATTTCACCATTTGTCCATTCGATATTATCGGTAGTTTGAGCATTTACTTTCCAAATAACCCTTGTTCCCTCTGGAATTACCGCATTTCCCGTTCCCTTAATCGTTTCGGATTTTCTTCCTAAATAAGACGGAAAAACAAACTGCATTTCAAAATTGGCAATGCGTGGCACTTCCACAACTTCTAAAATCAAATCCCAAGACGAAACCTGATTTGCCTGAAGATAAAAATAAGTATTTTTAGTAGGTTTGGTAAAACGATACTGAAATTCCCCTACTCCTACATTTTCTAAATAATAGCTTTCGTTTCCTAAAACAATCATTACTTGTTCCGGAATTGCTTTTCCTTGTGTTTTTACATTCAGAACAAAATCTTCTCCTTGATTAACTTTTAGTTCAGAATTCTGAACTAAAAATTCAAAAGGTGCAGGTGGAGAATATCTTTCGCTATAATTTACAACCCTTGATATACTGTCCGTAATCACATCGGAATTTCCACTCACAAAAAACAACAGAAACAACAAAATCGGAAGAACAGCTAATGGCAGATACTTGTAACTCTGCTTAAAATCAACTGCACCCGAAAACGGAACAGGACTTAAATTATCTGCTTTCTGCTCAATAGAAGCTAATAATAATTCCGATTTTTCTTGATTTTCAGCTAATTGTAAAAAGTTAGTCAGTTTGTCGTTTACTTCGGTAAAATGATTTCCGATGATTTTTGAGGCTTCATTATAACCGATTCCCTTTTGAATTTTGAATAATTTAAACAACGGAAAACAAATAAACCTCAAAAATAAAAACAGCTCCACTCCCACAAACAACCAAAATAAAATGGTTCTTCCTGTCGGTTTCAGCCATAAAAAATACTCAATAAAAAGTGTAAACAAAAAGTATAACAATCCTATTCCGATAAAAAAGATTACTCCTTTTATCAGTTGATTTGTATAATATTTTTTAATAAAACTTTCTAATTTATTATATATCAGATTTATGCTGTTCATATCATTTATTTATAACCGATAAAATTAGAAAAATAAACACAGATTATACGAATTTTCACAGATTTTTAAATTTCAGTTATCACATAAAAAAGCCTTAAAACATTATAAAATGTTTTAAGGCTTTTATTTTGTGTGTATTTCGTTTACTTAATTTATTGTTCTTTGGATATTTTTAAATACAAATTTTGAAGTAAAGTAGAAAAACGAAACTAATAGAAATATGATTGCTAACATTACGAAGAACTCAATAAATCTCATTAACATACTTGGTTTTACTGTATCTCCGTCCATTATTAAACTAATCGTAGTAATAACGAAAGATGCAGCTAAAATGTTTAAAAATTTTCTTTTCATAATTATGAAATAATTTAGTTAGTAATGATTTATAAACGATTTAATTTCAAATTTATTAGGTAAGCTTTACAAGTTGTTTCATATATTTAAAAAACATAAATCCTGCTACAACAAGAATTCCTGTAAAAATAGACACTCCTACAAAAAATAATTGTTTAGCATCTGCATCAAAAGTCGGAAATTCTCTTAATTCCGAAAATAAAGCCAAATACATATAACAACAAATTAAAATCAATATGCTTGAAATGATAATTCCTAAAATCTTATTCTTATAAATTATCTGAAAAACAAGAACAGTAACCAAAGTTATCGCTACCAAATTAAACGGATTAGAAGTAGGTAACCAATAAAGCAAAACAGCCAAAAGTAACAGATATTCAGGAATGTTCCAAAGACGTGATTTCATATTTTTTAGTGTTTTATACAAAACGACAATCCTTTCTGTTTATTACAATAAATTTTATCTTGTAATATCATTCCATATTTTTGGATTTTGGGAAGTATGAAGAACAGCTAGAATAACTACCTTTTTTTTCTCAAAATCAACAACATAATGTAACATATACGGAAAAACTTTTAAAACAGCTGTTCGTACATCAGAATACCTGTTTGAAGAACTATAAGGAAAAGTTATAAGTTGTTTTACTTTGGTTTTAACTTCGGAATAAAATTCTTTTCCAAGACCTTGCTTTTTGGAATTATACCATTTGACAATATTTTTTATATCTTGCTTTGCAGAATTTTGGAAAACCAAAGTCATTTTACTCATAATTCACTTTCTATTTCTTTAGAAAGTTCCTCTAAACTTGTAACATTTTCGGGATTCTGAAGATAATCCTGTAAACGCTTTTCTATAATTTCCTTATGCCATTCAGGAATTTCATCTAAAATCAAATCATTTTCCAAATCAGCATATTTTTCTGTCAGCTTTTCCCAACGGTCTATCGGAATAATTACAGCTGTTTTTTTTCCTTTTTCATTCGACACATATTGAAGTAAATTATTCATAATTAACTGATTTTGATTATACAAATATAGAAAAAAGTATTCAGTTATTACTTCTGCAATCAAAAATCGTTAATCATCAATCAAAAATCAAAGAGTTTTCAACAACTATTTAAAAACAACAAAAAAGAAGATTTTAAAATTTTAAAATTTTGGTGTGTTGTATAGTCTGTTAATAGTTGAAATAAGTTTTTTCAGAAAGTTTGTTTTTTTGATTTATCGAAATTTATACAAACTAATTAACAATGAATTTACATATACTTTCTTTGATTTTCAAAGAGTTATTTTTTAGTATTAACAATCGTTAAAAACCTATTTTCACTATAAAAATAGAATAAGTAAATATTAAATTAATGTTAACAACTACTCCTAACGCTATCGAAAACCTTTTAACTGTTTCTTAAAAATTAATTTGGAAATGATTTTCCGATTTTGGCTTATAAATTTTATGCTTCCAACTCAAAAAACTTTCCGATTTTTACCTAAAGATATTAACATTCTATGTTAATCTATAATCAACTGAATGTTAAGGATTTCTGAAATAGAATTAACAACTTATTTTTTAGCCACGGATTATAGAATTTTATGGGTCATTTAATTAGCAGAAAATCCTTTTAATATGTGGCTAAAACCTATTTCTTAAACATAAAATAGACAGCCAAAATCAGAAATATAAATGAAATCAAATGATTCAGCCGAAAGGTTTCGGTTTTGAATACCAAAAGCGTAAACAAAGCAAAAATTACTAAAGTAACAACTTCCTGAATTACTTTGAGTTGCAACAGAGAAAAAGGTCCTCCGTTTCCGTTATAACCAATTTTGTTGGCAGGAACCATAAACATATATTCAAAAAGAGCAATTCCCCAACTTATTAAAATAATGGCAATCAAACCCAATTTTTGAAAACCTTTCCATTCCGAGAATTTCAGGTGTCCGTACCAAGCTAATGTCATAAAAATATTAGATATGACAAGTAATACAATGGTTAAAATGCCTTTCATTGATTTAAGATTGTAGATTTATTGCAGTAAATACACTAAAAATATAGTAGGAATAAAGTAAATCACAATCGTTCTTGCTCCGTCATAATCTTTAGCAATACGTTGTCCGAGAAGTAAAAACAACAATGTAATAGCCGAAATGACTCCGCTTATCAGTGCGATTTCGGTATTTCCGTTGATAAGGATTGAGAGTGTTCCTAAAACTGCCAAAAATCCTGCAATCATTTCCAAAACAAGGATAAGTTTAAGCGAAAAAGGCACTCGGTTTTTAAGGATAGTTTTTGAAAAGTGGGATTTCAGCCATTCTACATTTCCTTTCCAATCCGAGATTTTGTCAATTCCCGATTGTAAAAAAGTAATAGCTAAAAATATTAAAATGATGATTTCTGTGATGTGGTTCATAGTTTTATTTTTTATGGATTAAACGTGTCAATTTTATAGATAAATCGGTTAAAATAAGCTTTGCATTTCCGTTTCTTTCGATGTGGAAAATCGCATCGGAAAGTTCTTTAAAAATTTCCTGAATATTGTTTCCGTTTACGAAAGGAGCAAATTTCTCTAACTTAAAATTCTCTACATTCGGTTCTAAATAGACCAAATCTTTGGTTTGATAATTCAAAAGCAAAGCCTGTCGGAAAATATCCGTACAATAATGCAAAAATTTCTTTTGAGTTTCTTTTCCTGTTGAGGCTATTTCTTCACTCCAACTGATGAGTCCCAAAATAGAAGAAGCATTTCCTTTTGCCCGAAAAGCCGTTCTGACCCAATCCACAAACCATTTATCAAACGGAAATTCGTTGTCATCATTGAGGATTTCGAGAGCTTTGGCAAAACTTCCTTGTGATTGATGAGCTATTTTTTTGGCTGTATTTTCCTCAACCGAATGATTAGCAACCAAAGTTTTAGAAATAATATCTTCACTCAAAGCCCCTAAATGAATCGTCTGACATCTCGATTTTATGGTTTGTAAAATATTTTCTTCATTTTCCGTAACCAATAGTATAAGTGTTTTTTGAGGTGGTTCTTCGATGATTTTCAGGAGTTTGTTGGAAGACGAAATATTCATTTTGTCTGCCTGCCAAATGATTAGAATTTTATAACCTCCTTCATACGATTTCAAAGCAAGCGTTTTCAGAACTTCTTGAGCATCTTCTACTCTGATTTCTCCTTGTTTGTTGAGATAACCAAGTTTTTTGTACCAATCAAACAGGTTTCCGTACGGATTTTCTTTTAAAAATTCTTTCCAACTCGGTAAAAAATCAGTGCTTTTCGGTTTTGATTTTACGTCTTCGGTAGTGATGGTCGGATAAATAAAATGCAAATCAGGATGCGAAAGCGAATCCATTTTCAGGTTACAAGACTGATTTTCAGTTCCACACAAAACATAACGTGCATAAGCAATAGCAAGTGGTAAAGCTCCACTCCCTTCCTTTCCGACAAAAAGTTGTGCGTGCGGAACCCTTCCTGAATCAGCTGTAGTGATTAGGTGATTTTTCAGATAATCCTGTCCTAAAACGTCTTCAAATTTCATAAGGGCAAAGATAGGTTTTTTTAGTATTCAGTTTTTCAGTTGTAGTTTTTGGTTTCGTACTTCTGAAAAATTCCCTGCCTAATCGGACACAGATATTCTCTATTCTCTTTTTTTTCTATTCTCTTTTTTCTTCTATAAACTATGTGATTTATAAGTAGTTATAATTATTAAATGTTTATAAATTTCTTAATAACTTAATTTGTTTTTACGAAAAACAGAAACGTATTAGTAATAAATTTGTAAAAAGCTCTTATTTATAACTTTGATTAATTTTATGTGATTATGCGAAAAATACTTTTATTTGCCGGTTTGTTTTTATGTTCATTTTCTTCTGAAGCACAATTAGCTAAAGAGTTTACCGTAAGGCACCAATCGAATATGAAAGGTGATATGACTTTTATTTCCAATAATATCGTAAACAGAACAGCCCTAACCAAGTCTTCAAAAAAACCGTATAACGATGTAAGTAAAAAAGCTAAAGTTAACGATCAGTTTTATATGAAATACATTGATATTGACAACGATAAGACTACATTTTCTTCGAGCAGTGCCGATTTGATATTAGGGGAATCACAAAACAGAAAAATCGCTTTTGCAGGATTATATTGGTCTGCCATTTATAAATATGAAAAAGGAAATTTGAAGAACGCAAAATTTACCGTAGATAATCCAAAAAGAGAGCAAGTAGAAAACATAAAATTAAAACTTCCCGATTCCAAAAATTACATTGACATAAAAGGAGAAATAATTTTTGACGGATTGAACAAAAAATCGTTTTCCGATAATGCTCCTTATGCTGTTTTTGCGGATATTACTCAACATATAAAAGAACTTTCAAACCCGGAAGGAACTTATACGGTTGCTAATGTAAGAGCTACCGAAGGAATTTTAAGCGGAGGAATTTCTGCAGGTTGGACAATCATTTTTGTATATGAAGACGAAACACAAACGGATAAATTTTTCACTATATACGATGGGTTTGTTGGAGTTACTTCAAAATCAGTAGATATTGATTTTACAGGATTTCAGGCTCTTTCCGAAGGAAATGTCAATGCAACTTTATACGGGTCTGCTTTAGAAGGAGATTTTAATATGATAGATGACCAACTGTTTTTTAAGTCAGAAAACTCCAACGAATTCATAAGTCTTGAAAATTCGAAAAGACCGGGAAATAATTTTTTTAACAGCTCTATTACTTCCGAAGAAAATTATTTTACAAGCAGAAATCCTAACAGCATCAACACCCTTGGTTATGACACTTTTTCTATAAGTATAAAAAATCCTGAAAATTCTGTAATTCCGAACAACACCAAAAAAGCTACTTTACGTTTAAAATCTTCAGGAGATCGTTATTTTATGTTTATGACTGCTTTTAATATTAATGTGGAGGAAACGGAAATTCTGACAGAAGAACAAATCGTGTCTGAAGAAAGAAATGAAGAGCAATCATCAGATGAAAATTTGTCGGCTGTAACCAAAATGGTTGCAGAAAAAGAAAGCATAGATAAATATGCATTAAGCAACAGAATTTATCCTATCGAATCTGATGCGGTTATTATAGAAGGGATAGATGAGGGTTATTATTTGGTTTCTAATGTATTTGCTGTTCCTAATAATGCTGTCCGTTTTACAAAAATGCTTAATGATAAGGGTATTGATGCCAAATTTTTCATCAATCCGAAAAACAATTACAGATATGTGTATATGGGAAGCCGATTGGATTTTGAAGAGGCTAAAGAGCTGTATTTTTCAGATGTAAACGGACAATATAAAGACGAAATGTGGATAATGACGGTTAAAAATCAAGAGGAAAACACTTTAAAACACCAAAGTGTAGCCTCTAAAGCTGATACCAAAACACAACTTTCAGACCATTTGTTTGTAACAAAATAAAATTCTTTTGACCCTAAAAATCTGTGTCATTTGTGTTTCATTCTCCCTGCCTGTCGGCAGACAGGTGTTCTCTGTTTTCTAAACTCCTGATTAGAAATTTGGTAGAATAAATAATTTGTTATACATTTGCACATTATTTACCGAAAGATAAATGAGAGGCACGTCTATCGTGCCTCTTTTATTAGAATAAATTTAAGATGTTTAAGGATAAAGTTTTAGAGCTACTAAATAAGGGATTAGAGGAAAAACCCTCTGTTTTCCTGATAGATTTGACCATTTCGGAAGGAAACAAAATCGTAGTAACTCTGGACGGAGATGACGGAGTTAATCTTCAGGATTGTATTGATATTTCGAGAGCTATCGAGCATAATTTGGATAGAGAAGAAGAAGATTTTTCGTTGGAAGTTGCCTCTGCGGGAGCTACTTCTCCGTTAAAATTTCCGAGACAATACAAAAAAAACATAGGGAGAAAGCTCGAAGTTAAAAAAACAGACGGAAGCATTATTGAGGCAAATATTACTGATGCGAATGATGATTTTGTTGTTTTGGAATGGGCATCGAGAGAACCTAAACAAATCGGAAAAGGCAAGGAAACCGTAAAACACAAAGTGGAAGTTCCTTATGCAGAAATAAAAGAGGCAAAAGTGATTATTGTATTTTAAAAGAAACAAAACAGAAAAATGGAAAATATTGCATTAATCGAATCGTTTTCGGAGTTTAAAGATGACAAACTTATCGACCGTGTAACGCTTATGGCAATTTTGGAGGAGGTTTTCAGAACAGCCTTAAAAAAGAAATACGGTTCGGATGATAATTTTGACATTATCATCAATCCTGATAAGGGAGATATGGAGATTTGGAGAAGACGAGAAATCGTGGAAGATGATGATTTGGAAGATGAAAACGAGCAGATTACGCTTACGGAAGCTCAAAAAATTGAGCCTGATTTTGAAGTAGGAGAAGAGGTTTCCGAAGAAGTGAAATTGATTGATTTAGGAAGACGTGCAATTTTAGCTTTACGTCAGAATCTGATTTCGAAAATCCACGAACACGACAGCACCAATTTGTACAAGCAGTTTAAGGATTTGATTGGAGAAATTTATACAGCAGAAGTGCACCACGTTCGTCATAAAGCTGTAATTTTGTTGGATGATGAGGGTAACGAAATTGTTCTTCCGAAAGAAAAGCAAATTCCGTCTGACTTTTTCCGTAAGGGAGATAACGTAAAGGGAATCATCGAATCGGTTGAACTCAAAGGAAACAAACCTCAAATTCTTATGTCAAGAACTTCAGAAAGGTTTTTGGAAAAATTATTTGAATCGGAAATTCCTGAAATCTTTGACGGATTGATTACCATTAAAAAAGTAGTTCGTATTCCGGGAGAAAAAGCAAAAGTTGCCGTAGATTCGTATGATGACAGAATTGACCCGGTTGGAGCTTGTGTAGGAATGAAAGGTTCTCGTATTCACGGAATTGTTCGTGAGTTGGGTAACGAAAATATTGATGTAATCAACTATACGAACAATACGCAGTTGTATATTACCAGAGCTTTGAGTCCTGCAAAAGTTTCTTCGGTTAAGATTGATGAAGAAAGCAAAAGAGCAGAAGTGTTTTTGAAATTGGAAGAAGTGTCAAAAGCTATCGGTAGAGCAGGTCAGAATATCCGTTTGGCAGGAATGCTTACAGGATATGAACTTGACGTAATCAGAGAAGGATTTGCACAAGAGGAGGACGATGTTGAATTGACAGAATTTTCTGATGAAATTGACGGGTGGATTATCGACGAATTTGCAAAAATCGGATTGGATACGGCTCGCAGCATACTGAAGCACGATATTAACGATTTGGTTCGCAGAACAGATTTGGAGGAAGAAACCATTCGTGAGGTAATCGCAATTCTGAAAGAAGAATTTGAGGATTAATTTGTCATTGCGAGGAGTTAGTCATTGCGAGGAAGTATGACGAAGCAAACTCAAGGCAATCTCAAAATTATTATATTTTAAAAAAATTAAAAAGTCCCACAAATTTACCCTTTTGGGTTAGGGACTACAAAAGGATTATATGTCTGAAAGAAAGCCAACAAGATTAACAGGAGTTTTAAAAGAATTTAATATTTCTTTAGACCGAGCTGTAGATTATCTTAAAGAAAAAGGAATAGAAGTAGAGTCGAACCCGAATGCGAAAATTGCGGGAGATGTCTATGATGTTCTTTTCAACGAGTTTGCGTCTGACAAAGACCGCAAAAAGGCGTCTATTGAGGTAGGGGAGGAGAAAAGGAAAGAGAAAGAGGCTTTAAAACTCGAAATAGAAAAAGAGGAACAGAAAAAGTTTGAAGAAGAGGCTAAAAAAGCGGAAGTTATCAAAGCTAAAGCAACAACTCTTTCAGGACCTAAACAAGTAGGTTCGATTGAACTTAATCCGAAAAAAACAAAAACGGAAGAACCAAAACAGGAGGCTCCAAAAGAAATAAAGGCTGAAGAACAACCGAAAAAGCAGGAGGAAAAACCTAAAGTTCAGCCGAAAAAAGAAGAGCCTAAAAAACAGATTGTCCAATCGGAAAAACCGAAAAAGGAAGAAGTAAAACAGCAGGAAGAACCTATTGTTGAAGAAAAACACGAAACACAGTATCACAAGCTTTCAGGACCGAAAATTACAGAGCAGAAAGTAGATTTATCCAAATTCGAGGTAAAACCTAAAAAGAAAGAGGATAAAAAACCGGAACAAAAACAAGGAACACCTTCTTCGGATTCTCAAAGCAGAAACAAAAGAAAAAGAATCAAACCGGGTCAAAAACCGGGAACAACAACTCAAGGAGGAGGATTCAAAAAAGATTTCGGAAAAGGAAAACGTCCGCCTATTGTTAAGGTTGAACCAACCGAAGAAGAAGTTAAAAAGCAGATACAGGAAACCCTTGAAAAACTACAAGGAAAAGGGAATAAATCCAAATCTTCCAAATATCGTAGAGAAAAACGGGATACGCATCGTCAGAGAATGGATGATGAACAACGTTTACAAGATGAGGAAAGTAAAATCCTGAAAGTAACCGAATTTATTACGGTAGGAGAGATAGCCACAATGATGGATGTTCCGATTAACAAAATTATAGGAGCTTGTATGTCACTCGGAATTATGGTTACGATGAATCAACGTCTTGATGCTGAGACTCTTACCATTGTAGCAGAAGAATTCGGTTTTGAGGTAGAATTCACAACAGCCGATATTGAGGAAACTATTGTTGAAGAAGTTGATAACGAAGAGGATTTACTTCCGAGAGCACCGATTGTAACGGTTATGGGACACGTTGACCACGGAAAAACTTCCCTTTTGGATTATATCCGTAAAACGAATGTAATTGCAGGAGAATCAGGAGGAATTACCCAGCATATCGGAGCTTATTCGGTAGAATTGGAGGGTGGACAAAAAATCACTTTCTTGGATACTCCGGGTCACGAAGCGTTTACCGCAATGCGTGCCAGAGGAGCTCAAGTAACAGATATTGCGATTATTGTGGTTGCAGCTGATGACGATATAATGCCGCAAACCAAAGAAGCGATTGCTCACGCACAAGCTGCGGGAGTTCCGATTATTTTTGCCATTAACAAAATTGATAAACCGACTGCTAATCCTGATAAAATCAAGGAACGTTTGGCAGCAATGAACCTGCTTGTAGAAGAATGGGGAGGAAAAATTCAGTCACAGGACGTTTCTGCAAAACAGGGAATCGGAATGAAAGAATTGCTTGAAAAAGTTCTTTTGGAGGCCGAAATGCTAGAATTAAAAGCAAATCCAAACCGCTTGGCAAACGGAACCGTAGTTGAGGCATTTCTGGACAAGGGTAGGGGATATGTATCTACTGTACTCGTTCAGGGAGGAACACTGAAAGTAGGAGATTATCTACTTGCAGGAACGCATCACGGAAAAGTTCGTGCTATGCACGATGAAAGAGGAAAAATAGTAAAAGAGGCAGGACCTTCGATTCCGATTTCGGTATTAGGATTGGACGGAGCTCCGGGAGCAGGAGATAAGTTTAACGTATTTGAAGACGAAAGAGAAGCAAAATCAATTGCGACAAAACGTACGCAATTACTACGTGAGCAATCTGTAAGAACTCAAAAACACGTTACTCTTGCAGAAATTGGAAGACGTATTGCACTTGGACAATTCAAAGAATTGAACATTATCCTTAAAGGAGATGTGGACGGATCTGTTGAAGCACTTTCTGATTCGTTCTCTAAACTTTCTACGGACGAAATTCAGGTTAATATCATTCATAAAGGAGTTGGAGCAATCACAGAATCTGATGTGCTTCTTGCTTCTGCATCTGATGCGATTATTATTGGATTTAACGTTCGTCCGATGGCAAATGCAAAAACATTGGCTGAAAAAGAAGAAATCGATATTCGTAACTATTCTATCATCTATGACGCGATTGACGATGTTAAAGATGCAATGGAAGGAATGCTTTCTCCCGAACTTAAAGAAGAAGTTACCGGAACAGCCGAAATACGTGAATTGTTCAAGATTTCCAAAGTCGGAACCATTGCAGGTTGTATGGTTACGGACGGGAAAATATTCAGAAATTCAAGAATCCGCTTGATACGTGAAGGAGTTGTGATCTATACAGGAGAATTGACAGCGTTGAAACGCTTTAAAGACGATGTAAAAGAAGTTTCCAAAGGATATGATTGTGGTATTCAAATCAAAAACTACAACGATATTAAGGAATACGATTTAATTGAAGCTTTCCAAGAAGTAGAGGTTAAAAAGAAATTGAAATAAGAGTTTATTGATAGTAAGAAATCCCGTTTCGTTTAATAATGATACGGGATTTTTTTGAAAAAAGAGGTTTTATGAAAAAAATCCTAATCATAGGAGCAGGACGTTCTGCTTCCTCGCTTATAAAATACCTTTTGGATAAATCCGAAAGCGAAAATTTAGAACTTACCATTGCTGATTTATCAGTTGAATTAGCTCAAAAAAAGACTAACAATCACTCCAGAGCAAAAGCCATAGCTTTAGATATTAAAAATACGGAGGACAGAGAAAATGCAATCCGAAATACGGATTTGGTTATTTCGATGTTACCCGCTTTTATGCATATTGATGTTGCTAAAGATTGTATTACATTCAAAAAACATTTGGTTACAGCATCGTACATAAGTCCTGAAATGCAGGAATTAGATGAGCAGGCAAAAGCGAATAATTTGGTTTTTATGAACGAAATCGGATTAGATCCCGGAATTGACCATATGAGTGCGATGAAAGTCATTGACGAAATCCGTGCAAAAGGAGGGAAAATGTTGTTGTTTGAGTCGTTTTGCGGAGGATTGGTAGCTCCTGAATCTGATACAAATCTATGGAATTATAAATTCACTTGGAATCCGAGAAATGTGGTTTTGGCAGGACAGGGAGGAGCGGCAAAATTCATTCAGGAAGGGAAATACAAATACATTCCGTATCACAAATTATTCCGAAGAACAGAATTTTTTGATGTGGAAGGCTACGGAAGATTTGAAGGCTATGCCAATCGGGATTCTCTTAAATACCGTTCGGTTTATAGGCTTGACGATATTCTGACTTTGTACAGAGGAACAATCCGTAGGGTTGGTTTTTCCAGAGCTTGGAATATGTTTGTTCAACTCGGAATGACAGACGACAGCTACATTATGGAGGGTTCTGAAACGATGAGTTACAGGGAATTTCTGAATTCGTTTTTACCGTTTAGTCTTACCGATTCGGTTGAGCTGAAAACCCGTTATCAGTTAGGAATTGAGCAGGACGATATTCAGTGGGAAAAATTAGAGGAATTGAACATTTTTAACCCGAATAAAATCGTAGGATTAAAAAATGCTACACCTGCCCAAATCCTTGAAAAAATACTTTCCGAAAGCTGGAAGTTAGCATCCGAAGACAAAGATATGATAGTGATGTATCATAAATTTGGATACGAACTAAACGGAAAAAAACTACAAATAGATTCCAAAATGGTAGCTTTAGGAGAAGACCAGACTTATACCGCAATGGCAAAAACGGTTGGACTTCCTGTTGCTATGGCTGCTTTGCAAATCCTTAACGGAAAAATCCAAACTTATGGGGTTCAACTTCCGATAAATAAAGAAATCTATAATCCGATTCTGAAAGAATTAGAAACTTTCGGTATTGAGTTTAAAGAATATGAAGTACCTTATATAGGGTATCATTAAACAAAAAAAACCGCCTCGTCTTTGGACGAGGCGGTTTCATTTTATAAAAAATTACTTTTATTTCTTCACTACTTTCAGCATTTTCGAAACACCTTCGATAGTTACTTTGATCAGATAATTTCCTGTTGGTAACCCTGACATATCCAAACTAGTGTTGTCTGAATTTGCAGGTACATTTACCTCTTGTCCAAGCATATTGATTACTGTAACATTGCTGATTGGAGTGTTAGCACTCAAATACATCATATCAGTCACAGGATTCGGATAATATCTGAATCCGAAGTTGTTAAAGTCTGCAACACCTGATGTTTGCTCAACCGTAACAGCCAAATAATCACTTTGACAACCTCCGTTTGTGCTTACTACATAATAAATAGTAGCATCCACAAGCTCTGTACTTGGGTCAAGAACAATAGTAAGGTCTTCATCAGCATACCATACCAAGTTATCTCCTGTTACATCAAGGTCAGCCAACGTTTGTCCTACTGTAAATTGTTGTGTTGCAAGTCCTGTTGGAGTTGCCACCTCATCACAAGAAACTCTCAAAGTAAAGTCAAGAGCCTCTCCTTGAGCTACTAGTCCACAAGCAGGAGGGTTAGCTGTAGCTCCGGTTTGAGCACGAACTCTCATTCGGTAGTCTCCACCCGGTGTATCAGCAGGAATTGTAATTGTTCCTGATTTGTTACCGGTTCCACCTGCAAGGAAGAACACTTGTTCATCATCTCCAAATATAAAGTCGTTATTCCAGTCCACCCAGATTCTCAATCCACTTGCTCCTCCAACAAAGTTAGAAGTGAAGTTGAATGTTTCACCTGCATCTTCTGTGATAATCATAGCCATATTATCCACATAACCTGTTCCTAAAGCCGTATCAGGGTAAGAATAAGTTACATTCTCCACAGCATTGGTTGTATTAAACAAGGTAAAGTAGAATCCTTGAGTTGCATAAGGAATACAGTGCCCTGAATTGAATCGTACAGGTCCTGCCCATTCTCCGAACTCATCTTCGTCATCAGTACTACAATCTCTACGAACATAGAAATCGTAAGGAATAGTAGAATCTAATCCTGATAATGTGTAAGAGAATGCGTCAATATCTGAAATTTCAGTTCCTTCTGTTTCAACATTAAATCCAACATTACCCCATTTCACTTGGAATGTTCCGGCTTCTGCAGATGTCCATACTAAATCTACTGAATCTGCAGTAGGATTAGCATAACCTAAATCTGTAGCAGGATTAGGACAAGCAGGAATATCTTCAAATGTTGCATTAAGTACCCAAGTTCCGTCTTCCACAAAAACAAGGTTTTCACCACAACCTGAACCTCCTGTTGTTCTCCAGGCTTTCAGTTCAAATTCAATTGTTCCGGTAGCTCCGTTAGCAAAGGTTACAGCTCTGTTATAGTAGATCACACCAGGGAAATCTTCACCACCTGTCGGAAGTGCCACTGCTGCTTCTCCCATTCCAAGGGTAGAAGAGTAAAGCACTGAACGTTGGTGGCTTGTATAAGCAGGATTAGCAGATGTCATCACGTATTGTACCTGAAGACTTGCTAAAAACTGACCGTCTGGTACGTCTATGGCAAATGAAGTTGCACAGGCAAAATCTTCAACCTGTGGATCTGCATTAAGCAATGTCGGTATATTTCCTTCAAATACTCCCGGAGTAAAGGTTACAGGACCATTCCAAGTACTATATCCATCTTCGTCTGCATTACAATCCTGACGCACATAATAGTCATAGGTTTGACCTCCAACAAGCGGACCTAAAATATAAGGATTACCAACTCCCGGAATCATTGTTCCTGTTCCCGGAGTAAATCCTGTAGGACCGTACTCGATGTCAAACACATCTCCGTCTGCTTGCCAGGATAAAGATACTGCTGTAGCTGATATATTTGCTGCAATCGGAACAAATGGAGGTAAACAATCCGGAGGAGTGATTACCGTAAGTGTGTAGTCTTCCGTTTCTCCGTAATTGATAGTACCACAAGGACTACTAGAGCCGGCTCTGATTCTTATGCGGTAATCTCCGACAGGAGTTCCGATAGGAATTAAAAAGCTGCCCGTATAAGTTGATGCCACCAACTCGTCTTCTTCAAAAACCATATTATTATTCCAGTCAATCCACATATTTACATTCATACCACTCCAGGTTGTCTCTATTGTAAAATCTACCTGTCCTGTCTCAAAGTGGTGTACCGACATAGATGTAAAATCTCCGTATCCGTTAGGCGAAGCTCCCGAGCTTGTATTTGAAATATCAAAAGGAATACCCCCTGAAGTTTCAAAAGAAGTTATATAATCCCATTGATATTGAGAAGTAGATTCACAATAATTGGTATAGAACTTATAAGGTCCTGTCCAAGGGCTTAAATCCCCACTTCCACAATCACGACGTACAAAATAGTGATAATATGTATTTGCTGTAAGCCCCGACAAAGTTGTACTGTTAGTAGTGATTCCCGTTACTGTAGTACCTGTTCCTAAAGCAAATCCTTGTGCTCCATATTCCACCTCAAACAAAGTACCGTCACTTGTCCAGTACAATTCTGCTTCGGTAAGCGTGTTGATGTTTGCTCCTAATTGTGTCGGAGGCATACAGGTAGGCGGAGTGATTACCGTAAAAGTATAATCTTCCGTTTCTCCATAATTGCTCATACCACAAGGAACAATATTACTATTCCACAGATAACCGGCTCTTATTCTGATACGATAATCTCCTAACGGAGTACCTACTGGAACTGAAATTAAAGCCGTATGTGTTGTTTGTTCTGTTAGACCTTCGTAAACTAATTCACCTGCATCAAATGTCATATTATTATTCCAATCAATCCAGATGTTTACATTCATGCTCCATTGTGTCGTTACAGTAAATTCCGTTTCTCCGGTTTCAAAATGCTGTACGGCAAAACTTGTGAAATCAGCGTAACCGGTAGGAGCACTTCCGTTGTTGGAATTAGATACATTTATGATAGCTCCCGAAGTTTCAAAACCACTAATATTATCACCTGTCCATTGGGTTGATACCTCGCAATAATTGGTGTAGAATGTATAAGGTCCCGTCCACGGGCTTACATCTCCACCACCGCAATCACGACGTACAAAATAGTGATAATACGTATTTTGTGTAAGTCCTGACAAAGTTGTACTGTTAGTAGTGATTCCCGTTACTGTAGTACCTGTTCCTAAAGCAAATCCTTGCGCTCCGTATTCTACTTCAAACAAAGTACCGTCACTTGTCCAATACAATTCTGCTTCGGTAAGCGTGTTGATGTTGGCTCCTAATTGTGTCGGAGGCATACAGGTCGGAGGCGTGATTACCGTAAAGGTATAATCTTCCGTTTCTCCATAATTGCTCATACCACAAGGAACAATATTACTATTCCACAGATAACCGGCTCTTATTCTGATACGATAATCTCCCACAGGAGTACCTGTCGGAACTGTAATTGTTACTGTATGCGTTGTTTGTTGTGCCAGACCTTCGTAAACTAATTCACCTGCATCAAATACCATGTTATTATTCCAGTCAATCCACATATTTACATTCATACTCCACTGTGTTGTTACCGTAAAATCAACTTCTCCGGTTTCGAAATGCTGTACGGCAAAACTTGTGAAATCAGCGTAACCGGTAGGAGCACTTCCGTTGTTGGAATTAGATATATTTATGATAGCTCCCGAAGTTTCAAAACCACTAATATTATCACCTGTCCATTGAGTAAAAGCCTCACAATAATTGGTGTAGAATGTATAAGGTCCCATCCAAGGGCTAAAATCCCCACCACCACAATCACGACGTACAAAATAGTGATAATATGTATTTGCCGTAAGACCTGACAAAGTTGTAGAATTTGTTGTAATTCCTGTTACAGGAGTTCCTGTACCTAAAGTAAATCCTTGAGTTCCATATTCTACTTCAAACAAAGTACCGGTGCTTGTCCAGAAAAGCTCTGCTTCGGTAAGCGAATTGATGGTTGCTCCTAATTGTGCAGGAGGCAGACAAGTAGGAGTAGGGATTACCGTAAAGGTGTAATCTTCCGTTTCTCCATAATTAATCTGACCGCAAGGAGAAGGATTTCCGCTATCATTACTTCCTCTAACTCTCATTCTGTAATCTCCGACAGCTTGTCCTACAGGTACAGAGAATGTTCCCGTAAACGGACCTTGCATTGTAAAGTCTCCGGAAGTATATACTTTTTCGGATTCTTCAAATACCATATTGTTGTTCCAATCAACCCAGATGTTTACTCCCAACCAACTCGGAGTTGTTAATGTAAAATTCACTTCCCCTGTTTCGAAATGAGAAACAGACATAGCAGTATAATCCCCGTATCCGTTAGGTGAAAACCCTGTATTATTGTTGGATATATTTGTTATACCTTCCGAAGTTTCAAAACCATTTATATAATCCCATTGATATTGAGTGGTAGAAACACAATAATTGGTATAGAAAGTATAAGGACCTGCCCAAGGGCTTAAATCTCCACTTCCGCAATCACGACGAACAAAATAGTGATAAAACGTATTTGCTGTAAGTCCCGATATAGTTGTTGAAGTTGTTGTAATGTTATCAACCGAAGTACCTGTACCTAAAGTAAAGCCTTGTGTTCCATATTCCACTTCAAACAAAGTTCCGTCGCTTGTCCAGTAAAGTTCTGCTTCGGTAAGTGAGTTGATGCTTGCTCCTAATTGTGTCGGAGGCATACAGGTAGGTGGAGTGATTACCGTAAAGGTATAGTCTTCTGTTTCTCCATAAGTACTTATGCCACAAGGAACAATACTACCATTCCACAGATACCCTGCTCTTATTCTAATGCGATAATCTCCTAACGGAGTACCTACCGGAACCGTAATTAGAGCTGTATGGGTTTGTTGCTCGTTAAGACCTTCATAAACTAATTCACTGGCATCAAATGTCATATTATTATTCCAGTCAATCCAAATGTTTACATTCATACTCCATTGTGTTGTTACAGTAAATTCAGCTTCTCCAGTTTCGAAATGCTGTACTGCAAAACTCGTGAAATCATCATAACCGGTAGGGGCACTTCCGTTGTTCGTATTTGATATATTTACGATAGCTCCCGAAGTTTCAAAACCATTAATATTATCACCTGTCCATTGAGTTGACACTTCACAATAATTGGTGTAGAATGTATAAGGTCCTGCCCAAATACTATACCCGTCAACACCACAATCAAGACGCACGTAATACTGATAAAATGTGTTTGCTGTAAGACCTGACAAAGTCGTTGAATTTGTTGTAATATTATCAACCAAAGTACCACTTCCTAAAGCAAAGCCTTGAGCTCCATATTCCACTTCAAACAAAGTTCCACTACTTGTCCAGTAAAGCTCTGCTTCGGTAAGTGTATTGATGTTTGCTCCTAATTGATTAGGGGTAGGACAGATAGGAGGAGGGAGTATCTCAATCGAGTAATCGTGGGTTTCTCCATACCAAGCACCTGTACAGGCATCCATAGGAGCCTCTCCATAAGTATCAATGACCCTTAGTCGGGTGGAAGACGTTAACGGAACCGTTAAGGGTATGATAAATGTTCCGGTTGTAACACCATTAGTACTCCCCGCTGTCGAAACGAATAATAATTCGTCTGCATCGTCAAAATCACCATCTTCATTAAAGTCAATGTATATTGCTATCCACTGACCTGACCCATAATTGTGCGTTGCCGTAAACTCATACGTTTCTCCCTGTTGAAAACTTCCGAATAAATCGATAGTTGCTGTAAAGTCACCATACGAATCAGGAGAGCATCCCGAACCAATATGGCTGATTCCGGTATTAGCCACGACAAAATCGTTAATGTCATCTCCAAAGCCGGCACATCCGTCTGTGTATGTTGGAATACAATAAGTTTGGGAAAAACCTATTTGTCCAACAAAAAATAGCATACAAAACGTTAGCCATCCGAGCCATCGTTTTGTTTTTCTCGTTCGATTCGTTTTTGTAAACGAATCATCAAGTGTAAATCTGTTCATAGTGAAAAAATTTGGTTGTTAAAAATTTGGTTGTTAATTAATTTGTTTTTATTTCTACGAAAAGTAAAAAAAGCTTTTTAACCCGTATGCAAGGCTATTTTGCTACGGAAATGAAGTGTTCTGAAATTTTTTTTGGGAAAAGAAATGAATAGAGGGTAGGTTGCTGAAAAACAGTAATCTACCTCTTGTTTTTGTTTAGGAATATTTAACGAAAAAAAGCTCATTTAACTATTCGTTTAAACAAATGTATATAAAAAAAACAAACCAAATACAAAAACTATATTTAGAATAAATATAAATAGCGTAATTTTCTAATTTCTTGAGAAAAATAAGGAATTATTAGTCTGTAGATTTATTTTCCAAAATCATATAAAATTGCACTCCGAAAAGTAGTGATGCTACGAGCAAGTGTGTCGTTTGCATTCCGAACGGAAAGTCGAAATAATACATTGCAACTCCTGACAGCACTTCCAGACCGAAAAGAAGTAGTATCCAATTCATTTTGGAAAAGCCGAGCTGTAATTTTCGGTTTCGGAGAAACATATATGCCGCAATTCCGACAACTAAAAAAGTAAAAGTTCTGTGAAAATAAAAATTTGTCGGAGGTTCTGCTAAAATCAGGCTCATATCGTCATATCCGAAGACTTTAATCTGATTATCCACAAACTGACGCACCTGTGTTCCCAAAATAATCTGTATCAAACTGAAAACGAGCGAAATCCAAAGTAACTTTGAAAATAATCTGTCTTTTTTGAGATGAACACGTTTTGGCTTTACCAAATGCAGTATATACAGAATAACAGCTACAATCACAAGTGCCATAACCATATGAACGGTAATCTTAACAGGATTCAAGACCGAATAAACAACTGTTGCACCCAGCCAAGCCTGAAATCCCATCATAAAAACCACCAGCCACGACAGCAAAACGACCTTTTTCTTTTCTCTCCAATACGAAAACGAAAAAACAGCCATTGCAAAACAACCCAATCCTGCCAAAGCTCCGCAAAGTCGGTTAATGTATTCCGTCCACGTGTGATATACATTAAAAACTGCATAATCGTGCTTGGTATAAACGTTCCAATTGTTATCTTCAAAAACTTCCGAAGTTGTAAAATCCTGTTTTGCTACGAACAATTTTTCATCGTGAATGATTACCTGTCCTTTTTTGAACTCCCTATTTTCTGTAAAAAGCAATTCTTTTTCGTCAGTCGGAGGAATGTAATATCCAAAGCATTTTGGCCAATCGGGACAGCCCATTCCCGAACCTGTCATTCGCACCAAAGCCCCTGCTATGATTACCATGTAAACTAAAATCAAAGCAACTTTTATGGAAACGGGAAAGATTTTTTTCATTTTAATTGGGATTTTTCATAGCCTTATAACTTTCTCTTCAAATTCTCCAACATCACATGAGTCATTTTGTCCAAATCGAATTCGTGTTTCCAATTCCAGTCTTCTCTTGCTCTGGAATCATCAATGCTCGAAGGCCAGCTGTCAGCAATTTTTTGTCTGAAATCAGGGTTGTACGTAATCGTAAAATCGGGAATGTGTTTTTTGATTTCTTCTGCTATTTCTTTAGGAGTAAATGAAGTAGCCGATAAGTTGTAAGACGACCGGATTTTAATATTCTCTTTTGGAGTTTGCATAATCTGAATGGTTGCACGGATTGCATCGTCCATATACATCATCGGAAGTCCTGTGTTTTCAGATAAAAAACAGTCGTAGGTTCCGTTTTCTAATGCTTTGTAATAAATATCAACCGCATAATCGGTTGTTCCTCCTCCGGGTGGAGTTGTCCAGCTGATAAGCCCCGGATAACGGATACTTCTGACATCAACACCATAAATATTGTGGTAATATTCACACCATCTTTCTCCTGCCTGTTTGCTGATTCCGTAAACGGTTGAAGGTTCCATAACCGTATATTGCGGGGTATTTTCTCTTGGAGTTGTCGGACCGAAAACAGCAATACTCGAAGGCCAGAATATCTTTTGAATTTTTCCGTCTTTGGCTAAATTCAGTACGTGAAAAAGGGAATTCATATTCAAATCCCACGCAAAAGCAGGATTTTTTTCGGCTGTGGCAGAAAGAAGTGCAGCCATCAGATACACATCGGTAATTTTATATTTTTCGACTAATTCCTGAATCTGATTGAAATCCAAAGCGTTTACGACTTCAAAAATTCCGTCATTTACTACAGAATTATTTAATTTTCTAACATCGGAAGCAATTACATTTTCTACTCCATAAATTTTTCGGAGATTGGCTGTTAATTCCGTTCCGATTTGTCCACAAGCTCCGATGATAAGAATTTTCATATCCATAAATAAATGAGTTCAATAAGAATTATACAAAATTAGCACATTTAAAGACAAGAAAAAGGAATTTTTCGATATAAATTTTTGAAATCACTAAAGAATTGGTAGTGTAATTTTTTGTACGTAAATTTGCACTCTTGTTTTGGCTTGAAAATCAATGATAACCGCACAAAAAAAAGTTGCTTTTTATACACTTGGCTGTAAACTGAATTTTTCAGAAACCTCAACCATTGCCCGAAACTTCCAACAGGAGGGATTCGAAAGGGTTGATTTTGAAGAAAAAGCGGATATTTATGTCATTAATACCTGTTCGGTTACCGAAAATGCAGACAAGCAATTCAAACAGATTGTAAAAAAAGCCTTGAAAGTAAACGATAGGGCTTTTGTAGCAGCTGTGGGTTGTTATGCTCAACTGAAACCCGAAGAATTGGCTTCGGTTGACGGAGTGGATTTGGTTTTGGGAGCAACCGAAAAATTCAAAATTACCGATTATCTGAACGATTTATCCAAAAACGACTTTGGAGAAGTACATTCGTGCGAAATCGAAGAAGCCGATTTTTATGTCGGAAGTTATTCGATTGGAGACAGAACCCGTGCTTTTCTGAAAGTTCAGGACGGTTGTGATTATAAATGTACCTATTGTACGATTCCGTTAGCTCGTGGGATTTCACGAAGTGATACATTAGAAAACGTGCTGGAAAATGCAAAAGAAATTTCCCGACAAAACATCAAAGAAATCGTTCTTACAGGAGTGAATATCGGAGATTACGGAAAAGGAGAATTCGGAAACAAAAAGCACGAACATACGTTTTACGAATTGGTACAAGAATTGGATAAAGTAGAAGGTATCGAAAGATTGCGTATTTCATCTATCGAACCGAATTTACTCAAAGACGAAACCATTGATTTTGTGGCTCAAAGTCGAACTTTTGTACCTCATTTTCACATTCCGCTGCAATCGGGAAGTAACGACATTCTCAAAAAAATGCGAAGACGATATTTGCGGGAATTGTATGTAGAACGGGTGTCGAGGATCCGAAAAGCGATGCCTGATGCTTGTATCGGAGTTGATGTAATTGTCGGATTTCCGGGAGAAACAGACGAACATTTCTTGGAAACGTACAACTTTTTAGCTGATTTGGATATCTCGTATCTGCACGTTTTTACCTATTCCGAAAGGGATAATACACTCGCTGTCGAAATGGAAGGGGTTGTTCCGATGAATGTCAGAAGCAAACGAAGTAAAATGTTACGAGGATTATCGGTTAAAAAACGTAGAGCTTTTTACGAATCTCAATTAGGAAAAACCAAAACCGTACTTTTTGAAAATGAAAACCACGAAGGTTATATTCACGGATTTACCGAAAATTACGTAAAAATCAAAGCCCCTTGGAATCCGTATTTAGCCAACACATTACAACCCGTAAAACTCTCCAATATTGACGAAGACGGATTGGTTAGAGTTGAGATTTTGAATTTGTCTTAAATAACCATCAAATTACACCCTCGAATATCCGAATTATCGAATCGTCCTAACACTTCAAAACTTCCGTTGTCGTATTTTTTGCCTAAATCCTGTGTGGCAATAAAACTGCACGAATTGATATTGGCTAAATCGATTACGTTGATTCCTCCTGTTTTGCCGTTTTCGATAAATGTGAGTGCATCTTCGGTATCACGAATTAAGATTCGCATCCAATTCGGACAATCGAAAATTCCGTTTCCAAGTGAATAGGCTTGGGACAAAAGTTCTGTCATTCCGTATTCGGAATGAATGGCATCTACTCCGAATCCCTTTTGCAAAACAGAATGTAGCTCCTCTCGAATCATCTCTTTTCGTTTGCCTTTCATTCCTCCTGTTTCCATAATAATGGTGTTTTTCAGACGGAATTGCTGTTTTTCGACCAAATCCAAAAGAGCATAAGTAACTCCAATCAAGATTACGTTTTGTCCCGAATTGTCCAATCGGATAAGTTTTTGGATAAGCTCATCATAATTGTGGAGATAAAAACCACTTTCCGGATTGTTGCTTTTCCGGATTAAATCTTCAACCATATAAATAAGGGACGAACCTTCTCTTTCGAGGTAGGAGGGAAGTAAAGCCAAAACGGCATAATTCTCAATATTTCCGTAAAATTGCGAAATCCCTTGAAGATAGCTTTGGTCATATATCGAAACATCGGTTACAAAATGTGAGCTTGTCTGATTTCCTGTTGTACCGCTACTTGTAAAAGTAATTTCTATCGGATTTTGATTCGACAAAACTTTTTCTGATTTAAAAAACTGAATCGGTAAAAACGGAATCTGTTCCAAAGTTTTGATTTGAGCTGGATCAACATTCAAAAAATCACAAAACTTCCGATAAACCTGATTGTTTTCGTGCTGAAAACGGAAAATTTTCAAAGCAGTTTTGACAAACTCCTTGTTGTTTTGTATCGAAAAAATATCTTGTGAAGTCATTTTGCAAAGTTAATTTAAAAAAATAGAGCCACACAATTGTGTGGCTCTGCATATAAAATTGTAAAAATTTTTAATCAACCAAGATAACAGCTTTGTTATCTTTCATTTCGAGTGTTCCCGAACCGATTGTAAGCACATATTTATTGCTCTCTTTTACGAATTTATCTTCGTAAGAAGTGCTTTTATCAAAAGAATTTGTTTCGATTTTTACTTTTCCTTTGGTCAATACCGCAACAATAGCTGCGTGATTGTTTAGCATTTGGAATTCTCCGTTTGCTCCCGGAACAGTAACAGAAACTACTTCTCCCGAAAATAATGATGCTTCTGGTGATATAATATCTAATTTCATTTTAGTTTACAGTTTATGGTTTACAGTTTAGTCTGCTTACTGCGACTGCGACTGCCAACTAATTAAGCCTCTGCCAACATTTTTTGTCCTGCCTCGATTACATCTTCGATAGTTCCTTTCAGGTTGAAAGCTGCTTCCGGTAAATGGTCAAGTTCTCCGTCCATAATCATATTGAACCCTTTGATAGTATCTTTGATGTCAACCAAAACTCCCGGAATACCCGTAAATTGCTCTGCTACGTGGAACGGTTGCGACAAGAAACGTTGAATACGTCTTGCTCTCGATACAGATAATTTATCTTCTTCCGAAAGCTCCTCCATACCAAGAATTGCAATAATATCTTGAAGTTCTTTATATTTTTGAAGAATATTTTTTACTCTTTGAGCACAATCGTAATGTTCTTTTCCTAAAATTTCAGGAGTAAGAATTCTCGAAGTTGAATCCAACGGGTCAACCGCAGGATAAATACCAAGCTCTGCAATTTTACGTGAAAGTACGGTTGTTGCATCAAGGTGGGCAAAGGTAGTTGCCGGTGCCGGGTCGGTCAAGTCATCTGCAGGTACATAAACCGCTTGTACTGATGTAATCGAACCTCTTTTTGTTGAAGTAATTCTCTCTTGCATCGCACCCATTTCGGTTGCCAAAGTTGGCTGGTAACCCACAGCTGACGGCATACGTCCTAAAAGAGCCGATACCTCTGAACCTGCTTGAGTAAAACGGAAGATATTATCTACGAAGAAAAGTACGTCTTTTCCTTGAGAATCTCCTGCTCCGTCACGGAAATATTCTGCAATAGTAAGTCCTGAAAGTGCTACACGAGCACGAGCTCCAGGTGGCTCATTCATCTGTCCGAATACGAAAGTAGCTTTCGATTCTTTCATCAATTCTTTATCTACTTTGGATAAATCCCAACCTCCTTCTTCCATAGAGTGCATAAAATCATCTCCGTATTTGATGATTCCCGACTCCAACATCTCACGAAGTAAGTCATTTCCTTCACGAGTACGTTCTCCAACTCCTGCAAATACGGATAAACCTCCGTGTCCTTTTGCAATGTTGTTAATAAGTTCCTGAATAAGTACTGTTTTTCCAACTCCTGCCCCTCCGAACAAACCGATTTTTCCTCCTTTTGCATAAGGCTCGATAAGGTCGATTACTTTAATTCCCGTAAAAAGAACTTCAGTTGAAGTTGATAAATCTTCAAATTTTGGTGCTTGTCTGTGAATCGGAAGTCCATTTGAACCTTCTTTCGGCAGGTTTTCAAGACCATCAATAGCATCTCCGATTACATTAAACAAACGTCCGTAAACGTTGTTCCCGACAGGCATCTGGATAGGTGCTCCCGTAGCTACAGCCTCTACTCCTCTACTCAATCCGTCTGTTGAGTCCATAGAGATAGTACGAACCATATTCTCTCCGATGTGTGATTGAACCTCAAGAACCAATTTAGAACCGTCCGCTTTGGTTACTTCTAACGAATCATAAATTTTTGGAAGCTCAACTCCTTGAGCATCAAACACAACATCGATAACCGGCCCGATGATTTGTGCTACTTTACCTATTGTTTTAGACATAACGTATCTGTTTATTAAACAAGTGTTTATAATCAATTTTGATTTTCGTGGTGCAAAGGTAGTTTTTTATCTTTAAAGAATAAAATCAATTTTGGAAAAATTGGAAAAAATGTCAATTTATCCTAAAAATTTATCTCTAAACAGGTGTTGTTAGCGATGTGTTGTTGTCGTTGTTTTTTGTTGGAGAACGATTTTTTTTTAATATTTTATTGGAAGTTTTCAGAATTGTATTACATTTGCAATCCAAAAAACAATCAACTACTTTTAGTTGTTTTCAATAAAATTGCGAAAATAGCTCAGTTGGTAGAGCGCAACCTTGCCAAGGTTGAGGTCGCGGGTTCGAGCCCCGTTTTTCGCTCTGACTACCAAAAATATAATGCTCGAGTGGTGGAATTGGTAGACACGCTGGACTTAAAATCCAGTGGACAGTAATGTCCGTACGGGTTCAAGTCCCGTCTTGAGTACTAAACCCGAATTCTTTATTGAGTTCGGGTTTTTTGTTTTTCCGCTATTCTAAAAAAAATTATTCTGCCAAAATCCATTTTTTTAGTTCGTGAAAGTTCGTAAAAGTTCAGATTGATTTTTTGAGGCAGTAAAAATTGTTGTTTTGTATAAACATTATTAGTTTTATTTATACGAAAATGACATTTTGTATAAACGATATTGTTTTATAAAACGTACTTTTGTAAAAACAAGATTTATAAAATGGCTTCACAAAAACGACTTTTCCTTTTAGATGCTTATGCACTTATTTTCAGAGGGTATTATGCTTTTATCAAAAACCCCAGAATCAATTCCAAAGGAATGGATACTTCGGCTGTTATGGGTTTTATGAACTCCCTTTTAGATGTCATCAACCGTGAAAAACCCGAATATCTGGCTGTGGCTTTCGATAACGGAGGAAGTGAATTCAGAAACGAAATTTTCCCTGAATACAAAGCCAATCGTGACGAAACTCCCGAAGCAATTCGGATTGCGGTTCCGTATATTAAGGAAATCCTCAAAGCAATGCACATTCCGGTTGTGGAAGTTAAAGGAATCGAAGCTGATGATTTGATAGGGACACTTTCCAAACAAGCTGAAAAAGAAGGATTTGAAGTCTATATGGTAACTCCCGATAAGGATTTTGCTCAATTAGTTTCCGATAATATTTTTATGTATCGTCCGGCACGAATGGGCAACGGAATCGAGATTTGGGGAGTGGACGAAGTCAAGCAAAAGTTCGAAATCGAACGTCCCGAACAAGTCATTGATTTTTTGGGAATGATGGGAGATGCGATTGATAATATTCCGGGACTTCCGGGAGTGGGAGAAAAAACAGCCAAGAAATTTTTGGCTGAATTCGGCTCAATGGAAAACCTTTTAGCCAATACGGACAAGCTCAAAGGAGCTATAAAAGAAAAAATCGAAAACAACAAAGAACAAGGACTTTTATCCAAAAAATTAGCTACAATTTTGCTCGATTGTCCTGTAACTTTTGACGAAGATAATTTTGAGCTGAACACACCCGATTACGAAAAAGTAGGCGAAATTTTCAATGAATTGGAGTTTCGTAGAATGGCAGAACAGTTTCAGAAGATTTTTGCTAAAGCGAATGATTCACAGGTTGCTCAAACCTCGGAAACAGAACCAAAAACACCTGCGAAAAAGAAAGTTCAGGACGAAAATCAGACTTCACTTTTTGGAGAAAACATTGAAGGAGATTTGTTTTCATCTGCCCAGTCGCTTTATAACAATTTAGAAAATACAGAACATTTTTATCAAATCATACAAGGAGATTTAGGGTTAAAATTGTTTTTACAAAACCTTTTGCAACAAAAATCGGTTTGCTTCGATACGGAAACTACGGGATTGAATGCTTTACATTCCGAGCTTGTGGGAATTGCTTTTTCTTACGAAAAAGGAAAAGGATTTTATGTTCCGTTTCCCGAAAACAGAGAGGAAGCACAAGAATTAATCGAAAAATTACGTCCGTTTTTTGAAAGTGAAAACATCGAGAAAGTAGGGCAAAACCTCAAATACGACATCAAAATCCTGAATAATTACGGAATTTCTGTCAAAGGAAAATTATTCGATACGATGATTGCTCATTATCTGATAAATCCTGATATGCGACACAATATGGACATACTTTCGGAAACGTATCTGAAATACAGTCCACAATCTATCGAAACATTGATTGGAAAAAAGGGAAAAAACCAAAAATCAATGCGTGAGATTGACCTTGAACAAGTCAAAGAATATGCGGTTGAAGATGCAGATATTACGTATCAGTTAAAAGAAGCTTTTGAACCGATTTTAGACCAAACCGAAACCCGAAAATTATTCGACGAAATCGAAATTCCGCTTGTTCCTGTTTTAGCATCTATGGAAACGGAGGGAATCCGTTTGGACGTTGATTTTCTGAAATCGCTTTCGGGAGATTTGAGCAAAGACATCAAAGAATTAGAAACACGAATCTACGAAACAGCAGGACATTCGTTTAATTTGGCATCTCCGAAACAATTAGGAGAAGTACTGTTCGACAAGCTGAAAATCGGAGGTACAAAACAGAAAAAAACCAAAACCGGACAGTATGCAACGGGAGAAGAAGTGTTGAGTTTTTTTGTCAAAGACCACCAAATCGTAAGAGATATTTTGGAATGGAGACAACTTATAAAATTACAAAATACTTATGTTGATGCACTTCCGAATGAAGTGGATTCAGTAACCCAAAGAGTGCATACCGATTATATGCAAACCGTTGCAGCTACGGGACGTTTGAGTTCTAATAATCCGAATTTGCAGAATATTCCGATTCGTACCGAAAGAGGAAGGCAAGTCCGAAAAGCCTTTGTGGCAAGAGACGAAAATTACGTTTTGCTTTCTGCCGATTATTCACAGATTGAGCTTCGTGTGATTGCAGCTTTGAGTGGAGAGCCGAATATGATTCAGTCTTTTGCAAACGGAGAGGATATTCACAAATCAACAGCTGCAAAAGTGTTTAATGTGGCTTTGGACGAAGTAACCAAAGAACAGCGTTCCCACGCAAAAACCGTAAATTTCGGGATTATTTACGGAGTTTCCGCTTTCGGACTTTCTAACCAAACAAATTTAACCCGTTCCGAAAGTGCCGAACTTATAGATACGTATTACAAAACCTATCCGAGATTGAAAGCCTATATTTCGGAACAGATAGAATTTGCACGAGAAAACGGTTTTGTTCAGACGGTTTCAGGAAGAAGACGTTATCTGAAAGACATCAATTCGCAAAATGCAGTAGTTCGTGGAGGAGCAGAACGAAATGCGGTTAATGCACCAATTCAAGGAAGTGCGGCAGATATTATCAAAATCGCAATGATAAATATTCAGAAGCGACTAAAAGAGGAAAATCTGCAAAGTAAAATGTTGTTACAGGTACACGATGAACTTGTTTTTGATGCGTACAAATCCGAACTTGACAAGCTCAAAGAACTCATCAAACACGAAATGGAAAATGCGTTTAAATTAGACGTTCCACTTGTTGTAGATATAGGAATCGGAGAAAACTGGTTAGAGGCACATTGATACATCGTCATGGCGAGGAAGAACGACGAAGCAATCTTTATGCAGATTTTAAATCTTACTTCTTCAGAAACGACCTAATCAAAAGCTCTGTTGAACTATCGTGATTTCCGATTTTTTTGCTTTCGATTTCTTTGAGAATGTTGGTTGCTAATTCTTTTCCTAATTCTACTCCGAATTGGTCAAAACTGAAGATATTCCAAAGGAATCCCTCGACAAAAGTTTTGTGTTCGTACATTGCCAATAATGCACCCAAATTTTCGGGGGTTAATTTTTTAATCAAAATCGTATTGGTTGGTCTGTCTCCATAAAAATCCCTGTACGGATTTTCTTTGTTTTCTTTTCCGTTTAAAAGAGCTTCGGTTTGGGCAAAAAAGTTAGCCATCAGTTTGTTATGATGTTCGTAGTCCTCATACAAAGGTTGAGCAAATCCGATAAAATCAGCAGGAATCAGTTTTGTTCCCTGATGCAACAACTGAAAAAAGGCGTGTTGCGAATTTGTCCCGATTTCCCCAAAAATCACATTTCCTGTTTGGGTATTGACAGGAAATCCTTCTCTCGAAATGTTTTTCCCGTTACTTTCCATTATAAGTTGTTGCAAAAACGGGACGAGCTTTTTCAGGTAATCCGAATACGGCACGATACAATGCGTTTCGGATTCAAAAAAGTTGTTGTACCAAACTGACAAAAAAGCCAATACAACAGGAATGTTCTGACGAAAATCAGCCGTTCGGAAATGATTGTCCAACTCATTTGCTCCTTTGAGAAGTCGGTTAAAATTATCGTAACCCACTCCCAAAGCAATCGAAATTCCGACTGCACTCCAAAGCGAATAACGACCTCCGACCCAATCCCACATCGGGAAAATATGGTCTTCCGAAATTCCGAAATCCTTTACTTTTCCAATGTTGGAAGAAACGGCAATAAAATGTTTTGCTATGTCATTTTCGGTTGCACTTTTCAAAAACCATTTTCGGATAGTTTGTGCATTGGTAAGGGTTTCCTGTGTGGTAAATGTCTTGGAAACAATCACGAAAAGTGTCGTTTCGGGATTCAGATGTTTTATGGTTTCGTGAACTCCGTCTCCGTCAATATTGGAAACATAGTGAACATTCAGATGATTTTTGTAGAATTTCAAGGCTTCCGTAACCATTGCAGGACCTAAATCCGAGCCTCCGATTCCGATATTTACTACATCGGTAAACGGTTTTCCCGAATAACCTTTTCGATTTCCATCAATTACACTTTCCGTAAAGGATTTTATCTTTTCTTTTACTTCAAAAACTTGGGGAATTATATCTTTTCCGTCCACAAAAACCGATTGGTTTCGGTCTGCTCGCAAAGCCGTATGAAGTACAGCTCTGTTTTCGGTTGCATTTATTTTTTCTCCCGAAAAAAGGCTTTCGATTCCGTTTTTCAGTCCTGTTTCTTCTGCTAATTCAATAAATAAATCTATGGTTTTCAGACTGATTTTATTCTTTGAATAATCTAACAGAAAATCGTTCCACTTGATATGAAATCGTTCTGCTCTGTTTTTGTCGTGAGCAAACATTTCCTGCATCGGAGTATAGCAAATCTGCTCGAAATGTTCTCTTAATCTGTTCCAAGCAACCGTTCCTGTCGGATTTGTGTTTTCAAGTGTCATTTACGACTCGGATTTAATGTTTAGTTTGCTGTTTGCTATACTATCCAATTCTTTTTTAATCGGATTTATCTGATTGAAATACCGTTCTTTATATTTTTCCTCTAAAGGAGTAGAATTTTTGAAATTTTGTTGTAACGGGTCAACCTGAACTCCGTTTTTCCAAAAGCGGTAACAAACGTGAGGTCCTGTTGCCAATCCTGTACTTCCGACATATCCGATAGTTTCTCCTTGTGTTACTCTCTGTCCTTTTTTAACTGCAATTCTCGACATATGCAGGTATTGGGTCGAGTAGGTTCCGTCATGTTTTACTTTTACGAAATTTCCGTTTCCGGAAGTATATCCTGATGCCTCAACAACTCCGTTTGCAGTGGTCATAATCGGAGTTCCGTGTGGAGCTGCATAATCTGTTCCCAAATGTGGTTTCATTTTTTTCTGAACCGGGTGGAAACGTCTTGGAGAAAATTTTGAAGAAATTCGGCTGAACTTTAACGGAGCTTTCAAAAACATACTTTTCAGAGCTTTTGCCTCTTCGTCAAAATATTCCTCACTTCCTCCCAAAGAATCCCTTCTGAACGGAAAAGCATAGATTTTTTCACCTTTATTATGAATGAAAAACGAGCCTTCAATACTTTCGATTCCGACATAAATGGTGTCATTTATATATCTTTCACTAAAAATTACTCCAAACGCATCTTCGGGTTGCAATTTAAAAAAGTTGACACTCCAAGCATAAATTGGTTCAAGATTGTGTGTGAGATTTCCATTTCCGTAAGCCCCTAAAGTTTGTGAAAGAGAGCCTTCTATGTTTGAGATGATGGTTTTACGCTTGATAGTAACAGGCTTTTGCTTGTTGTAAGCAATTACATCTCCCCTAAAATCAATAACACTGTAATTTATCATATCGGACTGATAAACCAGAACTTCAAGATTGTGAGGGGCATTCAAAGATTTTAGTAAAGTATAAGGTCTTCCGGCTCTAATGTTTTTCAGATTTAAGGAATCTTTTATTTTTTCGACTACATTGTGAATTTCGGTTGCATTAAAACCTTGACCTTCTAACAGTTTCCCGAAAGTGTCTCCCGACTTTATTGTGTCATTAACCACAACATAATCTTCCATTATAAACCCGAAACGCTCTGTTTTTGGTTTTTCGACAATTATTTCTTCTTCGGGCTGTTCTTCTTTTTTACAGGAAACTAATAAAAATAAGGCTAAAAAAATATAAGATAAGTATTTCAAAACTAATTATGACTTTGGCTGTTAGACGTTTTCTCCCCAATTTGCTAATTCTTCTTCACTCCATAATTCGGGGAAGAAAATTCTTCTCTGATACCTCGGGTGCATATACTTTTTCCAGTCGCTTCCTCCAGTTGCCTCGTGATTTCCAGGTACGGATTCGATATATTTTTTGGCTGTATTATAGTGCTCCAAAACCCAAGTTATATTAACCGTATAATCGTAATGACGCATCGCTTTGATAAGTTCTTCGTTTTTTTGGTCGGTTTCGGGAAGTTGCTTGTATTTTCTCCAGAGGTTTGAAGTATTGTATTTTTCCATATACTCCAAAAATGTTTTTTTGTATTTTTTCTCGAATTGTTCAAGCAGATACGATTTTTTTCCTGTGTGATAATCTTTTCCTGCAGCCTGCCAATACAAATGCTCCAAAGCGTGTTCGTACGGAGTATTTCTGTCAATATTGGTTCGGAATCGGTTGTCAATCAGGTTGATTAAATCTGTAGAACAGAACTCAATCAAACGATATTGAGCACTCTGAAAACCACTTGCAGGAGTTAAAGTATTTCGGAATTTCAAGTATTGTTCGTCTTCCATTCCGTCTTTCATAATCACAAACGAAGTCGTAAGCATATCAAAATAACGACTGATTCGCATCAGTTTATCCGTAAAAATTTCGGTTTTCGGATTTTCGGGATTATCACAAATTTGTTGCATTTCCCAAAGAATCATTTTGAACAGCAATTCATTGACCTGATGATACATAATGAAGACCATTTCGTCAGGTAAAAGCGTTCTTTGTGTTTGCAGACTCAACAAGGCATCAGTCTGAACATAATCCCAATACGTAATGGGTTTTGCCCAAAGCAGACCTTCCAAATGAGTGTTTGTATTTTGCCCCAAAGCCTTGAATTTTTGATTTAGGGCTTCGAGCTGTTGTTGTGTTTCGGTAGTAATTTCCATTTTATTATTTTTTATTTAGAGGATATTTCAATCCTTTGTATTCGTGTAAATCTGCACTTATGCTCCCCACTGCTAAGTCGGCTTTGATTCGCAAAGGAGCTTTGTTTTTGTCATCTGAAACCCAGATAGTTAGACTTTCTTCTTCTTTAAAAACCCGTCCCGACTGGACCATAGGTTTGAAAAGCATTGTAGAAATGCTTCCAAATTTAGTTTTTATTGTTTCTTTTCCAATATATTTTAACTTAAACTTAATTATTTCGTCGTCAAAAAACATATCAATATCTATGGTCTGGCCTACTTTCAGATTATCAACATCTTTGTGATTTCTCAAATAATAAAAAGTCGAGACCACATCTTGCACATTCTTCGGAGCATCAATTGTTTTTTCTTTATCCCGACCTAAATCTTTCCACAAAACCTTATTGCTGTTATGGTTGAAATAAGCCCTTTGGTTGCGTTTGTAGCTTCCTTCCGAAATATTCCGAACAGCCATATATGGTTTTCCGGTTTCCTTATCAAAATAGCTTTGATAATGGTCTTCTACCTTGAAAAACATTTTAGACAAACCCGTATTAGCTCCGTATCCTTTGGCAAAATAAACAGGTTTGTTGTTATAAGTTGATTCCGTAAGTTCCAAAGTAGCATATCCTGCACTAAAAAACCTGCTGTAACTTATCTTGAATTTAAAAAATTCCCCTGTGCTATAAGGCGTTTCTTTAACAGGCTGTCTGTCCACATTAAATGCAGATAAAAGCAAAATCATTAAGGGTAATATAACTATCTTTTTCATAATTAACTCGTTTTTTTGGGAGTTAATACAATTAGTGTTCCAAAAATTTACAGCTCCTGCAAAGCTACAAATTACTATTAAAAAACACTAAATTACACTACTAAAAACATTTCCCAAATAAAAGCAGAAAGTTAATCAGAATTTATCAACCAAAAGTAGGGGGTGTCGGCTGGGGAGGTTGTGGGAGTTGTGGGTTTTAAAATTATTTCAATTTCTTAAAAACACTTACATTTTTAACAGCTACACTATCGCTACACCGAATAAGATTACTAACGTTATACAACTTATTAGTAAATTGTAAACGAGAAAGCCGAATATCAGATTTTCCTTCATTAAAATGAAGTATAAGGCTATCATTTTTTACTTTCCAAGTACCTTTGTAAGTTATGCTGTCGCCTTTACCGTAATAAGAAACATATTTTTGAGTAAAATCTTTATTCAAAGTAAGTTTTTTTGTTCCGTTATCTGAAAAAACAGCCCCTTTAATGTTATGTGTTTTAAAAATAATTTTTCTCTCTAAAAAATTGGGCATAACACTAACATAATTTCCTGCTAAATCATTAGGTAAAATCTTGTTATAAAAGTACAATCCTCCTGCAAAAATGAGGAGGACTGCTGTTAGAATTATTTTTTTAGAGATTTTCATTTTAATCTGTTCCTTAAAGTCAAGGAAACCTACAAAATTAATTTATTAACTTCCGAAGTTATTTTTTCTTTACATAATTCCCAATCAAAATCTACATACATTATAGACTCGGGTTGCAAATCTGCATCATCAAAATAAGTAAGACTTTTTAATACTAAAAACTCTGAGCCGTCTGAATATTTCTGATTGTAAAAAGAAATCAGTTCTTTCAAAGAAAAATCCTGTAACAAAAAATACAAATCAATGAAATCTTTTTTACTTCCCCGACCCAAAATAGCATTGAGTTTCATTGCTCCAATGTCTTTTTTAGAAAATAATCGAATATTATCTATAATCAAAATATCTTCCAATAAAGGATATTGATAATTCACAAAATCTATTTTGACAGAATCAACATTGAGGATTAAAATATTTTTGGAGTTTTGTATGGTTATCACATTGCCAAATCCGTTCAAAATATCGGAAAACACATCTTTATTTATTTCGGATTTTCCGAACAAATCAATATCAATTGAGTTTCTGTGTCCTATCTGTAAAGCTAACGAAGTTCCTCCTGCCAAAGCAAAATCAGCAAAAGATTCCTCTTGCATTATTGCTTTTAAGAGTTCCAATAATTTGGGACTGACTGTTTGTGTCTGTAACATCTGAACTCTGTTTTGTCTATTTTGAAAAGAGTGGAAAGAAAAGATAAAGAAACCACATCAAGCGTTCGGAATTCTAACGAAAGTTTTTTAATGGTTTCTAACCCGTAAAGTTCTTTAATCAGATTCCAATCGTTTAAAGTTCCGTATTCTATAACTCTCTGAATAAGAAAAGATTTGTGTTTGTCCAAATCAAATTTAGACAAATCCGTATCCCAAAAAAGATGCGATGAAAAATCCTGCATAGAAATGTCTTTTTTTATTTTAACAGCAGTATTCATATTGTTTTGTCTGAAATACAAATGTATGAATAATTTAACAAACTCTAAACCCTATTCAGATAATCCTGCAACATAATCGTAGCCGAAACTTCATCAAGAAGGGCTTTATCCTGACGTTTTTTCTTTTTAAGACCACTTTCTATAAGCGTTCGTGATGCCATTTTTGAGGTAAAGCGTTCGTCAGCTCTTTCAATTTTAATATCGGGAAATTCCGTTTTGAAACGTTCGACGAATTTTTCAATAATTTCGGTGCTTTCAGAGGGAGTTCCGTCCATTTGTTTGGGCTCTCCGATAAGTGCTATTTCGACTTTTTCTTTAGAAAAATAATCTTTCAGAAACGGAAAAATATTTTCGCTTTCTACGGTTTGCAATCCCGATGCGATGATTCGCAAAGGGTCGGTAACGGCAAGACCTGTTCGTTTTTTCCCGTAATCTATGGCAATTATTCTCGACATTTTGATGAATTGAATTACAAAGATATAGAATTCGGAGCTAAAATAATTCTTACCTTTGCATCTTTAAAATATAAAACAATGAGCTTACAACAAATTCTTACACCAAAAATCAAACAGGCTGTTCAATCGATTTTCGATTTATCTATCGAAAATGTAGAATTTCAGGCTACCCGTAGGGATTTTGAAGGCGATATTACGTTTGTGATTTTTCCGTTGGTTAAGCTCCTTAAAGGAAACCCGACCGAAATCGGAAACAAAATCGGAGCATTTTTGGTTGAAAACACCAAAGAAGTTGTCCGTTTTAATGTGGTTTCAGGGTTTTTGAATATCGTAATTTCAGATGAATATTATTTGGACTTTTTCAACCAAATCAAAGACAACGAGAAATTTGGTTATACAACAGAGGGAAAAGAAGCTGTAATGGTTGAATATGCTTCTCCAAACACGAATAAACCTTTGCATTTGGGGCACGTTCGGAATGTTTTATTAGGATATTCAGTTGCACAAATTTTGAAAGCCTCTGGGAAAAAAGTATATAAAACCCAGGTTATTAACGACAGAGGAATCCATATCTGTAAATCAATGTTGGCTTGGCAAAAGTTCGGAAATGGAGAAACTCCACAATCAACAGGATTGAAAGGAGATAAATTGGTCGGGAATTATTATGTTGCTTTTGACAAAGAATATAAAAATCAGATAAACGAGCTTATTTCTGAAGGAAAATCAGAAGATGAAGCAAAAAAACAAGCTCCAATTATTCTGGAAGCCCAACAAATGCTTTTGGATTGGGAGGCAGGAAAACCCGAAGTTATGGAACTTTGGAACACAATGAATTCTTGGGTCTATGACGGATTTGAAGTAACCTACAAAAACATCGGAGTAGATTTCGATTGTAATTATTACGAAAGCAATACGTATCTTTTGGGAAAAGATGTGGTTGAAGACGGACTTTCCAAAGGAATTTTCTACAAAAAACCCGATAATTCGGTTTGGATTGATTTGAGTGATGAGGGATTGGACGAAAAATTAGTGCTTCGTTCGGACGGAACTTCGGTTTATATGACTCAAGATATCGGAACGGCAATTCAACGTGTAAAAGATTTTTCGGATGTAAACGGAATGGTTTATACGGTTGGAAACGAACAGGATTATCACTTCAAAGTGTTGTTTTTGATTCTGAAAAAATTAGGTTATTCTTGGGCTGAAAATTTATTCCATTTGTCTTACGGAATGGTCGATTTACCATCGGGAAAAATGAAATCAAGAGAAGGAACGGTTGTCGATGCAGACGATTTGATTGCTGAAATGGAAAATACAGCTCGGGAAATTTCGGAAGAACTCGGAAAATTAGACGGATATTCCGAAGAGGATAAAAACAAACTCTATAAAATAATCGGATTGGGAGCTTTGAAGTATTATATCCTGAAAGTTGACCCGAAAAAACGGATTTTGTTCGACCCGAAAGAATCAGTTGATTTTGCAGGAAATACAGGACCTTTTATTCAATATACATACGCTCGAATCCAGTCCATCATCAGAAAATCAGGGTTTGATTTTTCTAATAAAATTGCGACTTATACGTTGGGAGAAAAAGAAAAAGAGCTTATCAAACAAATTGCTCTTTTCCCTGAAATTGTAGAAAATTCGGCAAAAACATACAGCCCTGCTCTGATTGCGAATTATACCTACGACTTGGTTAAAGAATACAATTCGTTTTACCAAAGCACTCCGATTTTAGCAACCGAAAATCAAACGGATAAAACATTCAGAGTGCAACTTTCCAAAAAAGTAGCAGATACGATTAAGGCAGGTTTTTCGTTATTAGGAATTGACGTTCCAGAGAGAATGTAGGGTTTTTCTACTCAAAAAAACTATTATTACTGATAGCTTGTTTCAAGGCCTCGATGTTTTTGATTGTTAATTCTTTTTCAAACGAATGAATATGCTTGTTGTGATGAACATCACTTCCTGCAAATTCGATGAGGTTTTCGGCTAACAGTCTATCAGCAATTTTGGCTATATTTTCTCCGTAATAGCCAACTGTCGAAAGTAGATTTATCTGCAAAAGACAACCTGATTTTTGGAGTTTTTTGTATTCGTTAAATTTCTGATGAAAAAACAAATACCGTTCGGGATGTGCCAAAACAGGCTTGTATCCTGCCACTTGTAGCTCAAAAATAATATCATACAACTGAATCGGAGCATTGATATACGACATTTCGACCAAGACATAGTTATCTTTCAGGGTCAGTAATTTTTCCGATTGAAAGCGTTGTACAAACGAATCGTCCAACAAATATTCAGAGGCAACTTTTAGGTTTAGTTTTTGGGTAATTTCAGGCAAAAGCTCTTTGGTTTCTTGGTATTTTTGGGTAATTCCCTCCAAAGTATTATCCCAAATTCCGCTTAAAGTATGAGGGGTTGCAATGGTATTTTTAAATCCTAAATCCAAAAAAGAATTCATCAAAAACTCACTGTCTTCAACGGTTTTTGCTCCATCATCAATTCCGAAAAGAATATGCGAATGAATATCCGTAAAATCAATAGTCAAGTCTTTGAGAAAGTTTTTTTTGGATTTAAAAATCGAAAGCATTTTTATTTAATGAATGAAATTATCGTTTTGCAAATCACAAAATATGCTAAAACTACAAAAATCGTTATAAGTAAAAATTTATTTTTATTCTCGGAAACATTGTATTTGTTGTACAAATAATAGAAAAACGTTCCTGTCAGGATTCCGAATAAATAACCTGTTAGTATATCCGTAGGGAAGTGTAATCCTAAATAAATTCTGCTGTACGCAAAAATGAGCGGAAACAAAAACAACAAAAAGGCGTATTTGTAATATTTCCTGAAAATCAGAAAGATAAACAAGGTCGATGCCATCGAATTAGAAGCGTGTCCGGAGAAAAAACTAAAAGAACGTCTCCTTATCAGTATTCTTAAATTTTCGTTTATATCCGTATCGTTTATGGGTCTTAACCTCTCGAATCCGTATTTAAAAAGGTTGGTTGTTTGGTCACAAACCATTATGATAAGAGCAATAAACAAGAGAACGATTCCTAAATTTTTCCACCCGATTTTTTTCCACAGCAAATAAAAAATAAGTAAAAAAATGGGAGCAAGATAGAATTGATTGGTAATAAACAGCCAAAACGGGTCAAAAGTTTCTGACCCCAAATTGTTTAGATAAACCAATAATTCTTTGTCTTTCAGAATCAAATCTTCCATTATTATTGTCTTTTGATTGGACCGGTCATATCGTCGATATTTTCTTTTACCTTGTCGATTTCTTTGGTAATATCATTGACAGGTGAAGCATCAAAATTCGTAATATCCTTCTGAATGCGGTCTTTTAGGTCAGTAAATTCCTTTAAATCGGCACTTTTCTGAATTTCGCTTTTGATATCGTTGGTTGCATTTTTGATTTGAGCCATTCCTTTTCCTAAATTCCGTGCGATTTCAGGAATATTTTTTGAGCCGAAAAGCATCAAAGCCACGACTATAATTAGTGCAATTTCAGACATTCCCATATCAATACGATTTCAAAGGTTGAATGAGCAAAGGTACAAAAAATAATGGGATTGGTTTTTTATCAAAAAAACTTAACAAAAAAGAAAATCAAACTTTAATTTCTTTCTGAAAAGCAAAATAAGCTCGTTTTGATGCAGTTTCTTCGGCTCGTTTTTTTGAGGTAGCACGAGCTTTTGAAACTACTTTTCCGTCTATAAAAAGTTGGGCTGAAAAGTGTTTTTGAGGTTCTGCACTTTTTTCTTCTTCGACTTTGATGGCAAATGTTTTTTTGTTTTTTTGACACCATTCTATCAAAAGACTTTTGTAGCTGATGATTTTTCCTTCTAACCGTTCGATATTGACAAAAGGTGTAATCAGCTTTTTGTTGATGAATTTCTCACAAGCCGAGTAGCCCCTGTCCAAATAAATTGCTCCCACAAGAGCTTCAAAAAGGTTTCCGTAGATGTTTTCTCCGAAATGTTTTCGGGAAACTTTACTCGTTACCAACTCAATAAGCCCGAGTTGTCTTCCGAGGTTATTTAGATTTTCACGACTTACGATTTTAGATCGCATTTTGGTCAGATAACCCTCATTTTCATTGGGAACTTCCCGAAAAAGATAAGCCGAAATGACACTTCCGAGCATTGCGTCTCCCAAAAACTCCAATCGTTCATAGCTGATTATTGCTCCGTTTTCGTCTGTTTTATGTGAGGAACTATGTGTGAATGCCCTTTGGTAAATTTCGATATTTTTGGGTTTAAACCCTGTGATTTGACAGATTTTATCAAAAAAAATCCCGCCTTTTTCAGCACGGGAATTTTTCAGTATTTTTTTTAGAAAATTCATTCCGAAAAATTATTCTTCTAATTTTTTTACAAGTACACAAGCATTGTGCCCTCCGAATCCGAAAGTGTTACTCATCATTACTTTCACATCTCTTTTTTGAGCTTTGTTGAACGTAAAGTTCAATTTTGGGTCAATGTTTTCGTCATCAGTAAAATGGTTGATTGTTGGAGGAACGATTCCGTTTTTGATAGCCAAAATACACGAAATAGCTTCAATAGCTCCCGTTGCTCCAAGCAAATGTCCTGTCATTGATTTGGTCGAATTCAGATTGAGGTTGTAAGCGTGTTCTCCAAAAACTTCTAAAATCGCTTTTGATTCTGCAATATCTCCGAGTGGAGTAGATGTTCCGTGCATATTTACTCCATCTACATCGGTTGGTTTCAGTCCTGCATCTCTCAAGCAGTTTAGCATTACGTTTCTTGCTCCGAAACCTTCAGGGTGTGGTGCAGTGATGTGGTGTGCATCAGCTGACATTCCTCCTCCTCCGATTTCGCAATATATTTTTGCTCCTCTTGCTTTTGCGTGTTCGTATTCTTCCAAAATCAAAGCTCCTGCTCCCTCTCCGAGAACAAATCCATCTCTGTCTTTGTCCATTGGTCGTGAAGCAGTTTTTGGGTCATCGTTTCGAGTCGAAAGTGCGTGCATCGCATTGAAACCTCCGATTCCTGCAATGGTTACAGCTGCTTCGGAACCTCCTGTTAAGATAACATCTGCGTGACCTAAACGGATATAGTTAAAAGCGTCAATAATTGCATTGGTTGATGATGCACAAGCCGAAACAGTAGTAAAATTAGGACCTCTCAAGCTGTATTTCATCGAGATAAGTCCACTTGCAATATCCGCAATCATTTTCGGAATAAAAAACGGATTGAATTTCGGAGTTCCGTCTCCTTGGTTGAAGTTGGTTACTTCGTCCTGAAAAGTTTGCAAACCTCCAATTCCCGAACCCCAAATTACACCGGCTCTATCCGAGTCCAATTTTTCTAAATCAAAATTGGCATCTTCCATAGCTTCGGTTGCAGTTACCATAGCATATTGAGCGTATTTATCCATTTTACGGGCTTCTTTTCGGTCGATAAAATCTTCAACATTGAAGTTTTTGACCTCACAAGCAAATTGTGTTTTGAATTTTGACGCATCAAAATAAGTAATAGGTGCAGCACCGCTTACTCCGTTTATAAGTCCGTTCCAATATTCTTCTATATTGTTTCCTATCGGAGTTAATGCTCCAAGTCCTGTTACTACAACCCGTCTTAATGCCATATTCAGAATTTTAAAAGTTTAAAAAACCCATATTATCTCGAAAACATAAACAAGACTAATACGGGTTGTGCTATAATTTAGATTGTCCTTGACAATCTTTGTAATTTTTACCTTAAAACTAAAAAACAATATACCTTACACCTTATTTAAAAGGTGCAAGGTATTTATGTTAATTACTTTTTAGCCTCTTCAATATAAGAGATTGCCTGACCAACAGTTGCGATGTTCTCTGCTTGGTCGTCCGGAATTTGAATATCAAATTCTTTTTCAAACTCCATAATTAGCTCAACAGTATCCAAAGAATCTGCTCCTAAATCGTTTGTGAAGCTTGCTTCTGTTACTACTTCGTTCTCGTCAACGCCTAATTTGTCAACGATAATCGCTTTAACTCTTGATGCAATGTCTGACATAATTTTCTTGTTTTTAGTATTTGAATTAAGATGCAAAAATAGGAAATTTTATTTAAAACACTATTTTTACAAAAATTTGTGCGACTAAAGTATAAAAATATTTTTGAAATACAAGCATAACCGCTTTATTTTCTGCTTATTTATTCGTTTTTTTGCGGTATGAAAAATATTATAATTTTTGCTTCGGGTTCGGGTTCTAATGCAGAAACCATTATAAACCACTTCAAAAACAGCAACTTTGCAAAAGTTTCGGCTGTTTTTACGAACAAAATAAATGCAGGAGTAATTGATCGAGCAAAAAATCACGAAATTCCGTTTGAAGTTTTCTCAAAAGATGATTTTCAGGACGAAAAATTTCTTGATACCTTAAATAAGTACAATCCTGATTTGATTGTTTTGGCAGGATTTCTTCTGAAAGTTCCCGAATATTTAGTGAAATCTTTTCCGAATAAGATAATCAACATTCATCCTGCACTTCTTCCGAACTACGGAGGAAAAGGAATGTACGGAATGAATGTTCATAAAGCTGTTTTTGAAAATAAAGAAAAGTTTTCGGGAATGACCATACATTATGTAAACGAACATTATGACGAGGGAAATATTATTTTTCAGGACAATATAAACATCGAAGATTGCCAAACTCCCGAAGAAGTAGCCCTGAAAGTATTGTCTTTAGAACACAAAAATTATCCTGTTGTTGTGGAAGAGGAGATAGTAAGACTTTTAAAGTCCGAAGCGGTTAGTCCGAAGTTCTAAGATGTGGACTAAAACCTTCCCATTCTCACTCCTCCTCGTCTTCCTCTTGGTCTTTCGGAATCATCTCCTGATTTTCCTGCAAAATTTGCTATTTTATACGAAAGCGAAAACATCACATATCGCTGTAAAATAATATCTTCTGTATCGACAATGGCAATATCCGAAATCTGCCTTGAGTTGCTTGTATTTTGGTTCAGCAAATCATATACCTTAACTCTTGCAGTAAACTTATCTTTCCAGAATTTATACGACAAGCTCACATTCCACATAAAGAAATCCTTACGAAATCCGTCTGCAATGTTCGAGTTGTAATTATACCCGAAATCATTTCCGAAAATCCAGTTTTTAGGATAATAGGTCGTGGCCTCCAATGCGATTCTATGAAAGAAATTCGAGGATTTATCAATCATATAATTCTTGTAATTCGTCTGATTATACGTAAAAGTATAACTCGGATAAACCGTCAGTAATTCTCCGTATTCATAAGTAAGATTGATTCTTGGAGACAAGCTGTACCGATTTGCCTCAAATAGTTCCGAATTAGTAAATCCTTTGTTAAAGTTGTAGCTGTTCCACATTCCGAGAGAAACTCCGTATTTGTGTCCGCTTTCGGTTTTATGGGATTTATTCCAGTTTAAACTCAACGAAAAACTATATGTATCCTCAACATTCGTATAGGTTGTAGTCCGTTTTCTGTCTTGGTCAAAAGTAGTAACGGAAGCCACTCGACTGTTGTAGTAATTCGAGCTAACCCAAGCATTATAACCACTTTGGGCAGCATAATCATAATTGTTAAATCCTAAAGACAACCTGTGGCTTTTATTCAAATCCAAATCGGGATTCCCGATAATGGTATTAAGCGGATTAGACAAATCCTCAACAGGCAAAAGCTGAACAGCACTCGGAAGGTCTTCACTATAATTATACCATAAAGACACTGATTTGGATTTAGACATTCTATATCGCAGATTACCTATGTAATCAGGGGTAATATAGCTCCTTTTCAGATTCGTATCATTCCCCAGATACAAAGACGAATTATTCATATCTATAATATTTGACCCTGCTCCCAAAGTCAAATCGTATTTACTTTTTTTCCAGTCAAACTGAAAGTTCGGACTTAAAGTATTTGTTTCCGACCAAACCGAATTGGAAAGCAAATCGTTCAAATCCGTATAGGCTTGGGAAACCGCATCAAAATCATATGTTTTGTTGATGTCCGACACCTTATCAACTTCGTAATCAACTGTAAACTTTACACTTAAAGAATCGGTCAAAGGTTCTCTGTATTCTGCCACGAAATTATAGGTATCTTCTTTTCCCTTGTAATTTCGACTCTGATTCCTGATGTCATCTGTCTGCAAAGACTGATAAAAATAAGTCTCCGAATTTGTATAGCTGTCCGTTTCGGAATCCCTGTTGCTGTTTCGGAAAGTCAGTGCAAGATTTCTGCCTTTTCTTTTTAATCTTTTTAAATAATAAATCCTGTTGTTGAACGAAAGATTATCATTTTCGGAAAAATCATCGCTAAAGCTCTCGTTGAGCAAATCGTCAAATTCATCTGTCGAATATTGTGAAGACTGCGATCTCGATTTGCTTGTAGTTTTAGCCAAACTTGGTGAAATCCAAAGTGTAGAAGTCGAATCTATCTTTACTTCGAAATTGAAATTAAAATTGTGGCTTGATTGGTCTCTTTTTGAGGTTGCTTCCGATTCGGTCGTAAACAAATCATCAGGCAAAAGGTTTACTCTACGGGTTTTGTTCAGGTTTTCGTTGGACGAATCCGAATAAAAATAACTTCCGCTTACGTCTGCTTTTTTGAGCCATTTGTCCGCATAATTAAACCCAAGTATATTCGATTGTGTGATTCCCTTATCCATTCCTCCGAAATTGATTCCGTTTACGGACATTCCTCCCGAAGAATTTGAACGAACGGTTCGGACACTGTTCATGTTATCAAAAACCTCGTCCATAGAAAAGCCCGAAGCATTGATATTGTTGGACGAAGCCAAAACACTTACCCTTAAATCTCCTTTGAAATAATTGACCAAACCACTTGTTTCGTATCTATTGTCTGTTCCGTAACCTGCCATAATCCGTCCGAAATAACCTTTGTTTTTGTCTTCGTCAATGGTCAGGTTAATGCTCAAATCGTCCGTAGTCGAAGCCTCTCCCGAGATTTCCTGTTCTTTGGTTTTTTTATCCGTAACCTGCACTTTATTAATAATTTCGGCAGGAAGATTTTGCAAAGCTATTTTTCCGTCTGCATCAAAGAACGGTTTTCCATTGACCAAAATCTGATTTACTTCTTTTCCGTTTACGGTAATTTTTCCGTCAGACGAAACTTCAACACCGGGGAGCTGTTTCAGTAAAGTTTCCACATTCGCATCAGGACGAACTTTAAACGAAGATGCGTTAAATTCCAATGTGTCATTTTTAATCCGTACAGGTGGAATGTCAAAATTAACCTCAACCGATTCTATCAAAGTGGAATGAATATCGAGCTTGATTTCTCCCAAATCCATATCTTCGGAAATCGTCTGAAAATCTTTGGTATAAGGCTGGTAAACAATATTGGAAATTCTCAACCTTGTTGGTTTGTCGGTTTTTCTGACCTTTAAATCGAAGTTTCCGTTTTTGTCGGAAATCGTATAGTCCACAACCGTAGAATCCTGAATTCTTGACAAATAAACCGTAGCTGATTCGACAGATAATCCCGTTTCAGAATCTGAGATTTTCCCTTTGATAGAAGTGCTTTGAGCATTCGATACGTAAATCCCCAAAAAGAGAAACAAGAACGATAAGGTGTTTTTCATTATATAATTGTGTATTGTGTAATTGGCAAATATATAAGTAACTCGAAATCTTTGGAAATATTGGAATGTTAAAAAGAGTATTTTCATAAAAAACGACTAACAACTTTAATCAAAAAGTTGCAACAAATTAAAATTTGTAGTAATATTGCAACCTCTAATCTGGTCCTATAGCTCAGTTGGTTAGAGCACCTGACTCATAATCAGGTGGTCCCTGGTTCGAGCCCAGGTGGGACCACAAAGCCTCAACTTTAGTTGAGGCTTTGTTATTACTAAAACCTTATAATTTAGAAAATTATTTTTATTTTACTGATAATCAAATATTTTTCTATATCTTTGCAAAGAATTTACGAACAGGCTTCTGCCTCTGCCCTTTCTGAAACAGTCTAAAAACATTCTTTTTTCTCTCTCAGTTTTTGCTTTTTCAGTTGCCCCATTTTTTAATATTAACATTATTATTATGAACATTTTTGTAGGCAATCTGAATTTTCAGACAACAGAAGAACAATTACAGGACTTATTTCTTTCTTTCGGAGAGGTATCATCAGTTAAAATCGTTACAGATAAATTTTCAGGACGCTCCAGAGGTTTTGCTTTTGTTGAAATGCCCAACCAAATCCAGGGCGAAAAAGCAGTAAACGACCTTAATAACTACATATTAAATTCCCGTTCGCTGGTAGTAAACGCTGCCAAACCAAGAGAAAATAACGACCGTTATTAATCTTTTACCGTTTTAAATCTTTTCTTTAGCTGTTGAGCAATTCTGTTCAGACAGCCCGAACTTTTATGTGTTTTCCGAGAAAAGAAAAACACTAATCTATTACTCCTTAATAACTACGGAGCATATTAAAAATGCCGGTATCCCGGTAAATCAATTATGAATTTCAAAGAATTAAATCTTATACCGCCTGTTATGAAAGCGGTAAACCAAGCCGGATATATGGCACCTACCGAAATACAGTTTCAGACCATTCCTTATATTTTAAAAGGAAATGATGTTATCGGGTGTGCACAAACCGGAACAGGAAAAACGGCTTCGTTTGCGATTCCCGTTTTACAATTATTGCAGGAAAAACCTGCCTCACGAAAAAATATCCGTTCATTGATATTGACTCCGACAAGAGAATTAGCCATACAAATCAGTGAAAACTTTAAAATGTACGGAAAATTCTTGCCGTTAAATCATTTAGCCATTTTCGGAGGAGTTCCGCAGGGAAAACAAATTACAGCTCTGAATAAAGGTATTGATATACTCATTGCCACTCCTGGAAGACTGTTAGACCTCATCGGACAGGGCTGTTTAGACCTTTCCAGAATCGAAATACTTGTGCTGGACGAAGCCGACCGTATGCTTGATATGGGTTTTGTAAACGATGTAAAAAAAATCCTTACAAAAGTCCCTGCCAAAAGACAAACATTGTTCTTTTCGGCAACAATGCCACAGGACATAAGAAAGTTTGCCCAAAGCATATTGAACAATCCGAAAGAAATCAATGTAACTCCTGTTTCTTCTACGGCTCAAACTGTAAAACAATCGGTATATTTTGTTGAAAAAAATGAAAAACTGAATTTGCTAGTTACTATTTTGGAAGACCGTTCTATTGAACGTTCATTGGTTTTTGCACGTACCAAACACGGAGCCGATAAACTGGTTAAACAGTTAGCCAAAACAGGAATTTATGCTGCTGCTATTCACGGAAATAAATCTCAAAATGCCCGACAAAAAGCATTGGAAGATTTCAAAAAAAGCCGTATCAGAGTTTTGATTGCAACAGACATTGCCGCACGAGGAATTGATATTGATGAGTTGCCTCACGTAGTAAATTACGAATTACCGAATGTTCCTGAAACCTATGTTCACAGAATCGGACGGACAGGACGTGCAGGAGCGGAAGGCGTAGCCGTTTCTTTTTGCGACAGCGAAGAGAAAAAAGAGTTGAAAAATATTCAAAAGTTGATAGGTTTCAATATGCCGGTACTTACACCCGAAACAAAAACTATTTTATCCATTCAATAAAAACAAAAACTATGGCAGACTCTTTTTCCAAAAAAGAAAATTCAAAGAAAAAAACTAAAAAACAACAAGACAAAACAGCCCGAAGAGAAGACCGAAAAGCCAATAACAACAAAGGAAAAGGTCTCGAAAATATGATTGTCTATGTGGATGTAAACGGGAATTTTACTTCAATTCCTCCTCATCTTCAAAACAGAGAGGAAGATTTGGCAAAGGCAAAAAAGACAGCCGATAATTCGACAGTAAACGAAGACACTGTTTTCAACGGAATTGTAACCTATCTTAGTGATAAAGGTTATGGTTTTATCACAGAAGATAAAACTGGTGAAAACGTGTTTTTTCATCACGGACAATTAAGCCAGCCTGTCGAAAAACACGACAAAGTGAGCTATAAAAAAGAATCCTCTCTCAAAGGAGACAGAGCAATTAATATAAAAAAGTAACAAATAATTTAAATACACAAAAAAATGCAAGAAGGTACAGTAAAGTTTTTTAACGAAACCAAAGGTTTCGGATTTATTTCACAGGCGAACGGAAACGAAGATGTTTTTGTTCACAATACAGGACTATTAGAAAACATCCGTGAAAACGACAAAGTTGTTTTTGATATAGAAAAAGGGCAAAAAGGCTTAATGGCTGTAAACGTCAAAAGAAAATAACAAAATCTATTTGTCTGTAAGCAGGGTAATGAATTATTTATTACCCTGCTTTTTATTTTAAGCCTTATAAACAAATGCGTTGGATATTCATTCCGACTTCGGAATTGGTAAAAAGAAAAAGGAAGTGTTTATTAAAGAAATGATTTAAAGCTGTTTTGAATGATGTTTAAAAGCCATTTATAATGGGCTTGTTATTTTGTGTATCTTTGTCAAAAATGAGACATTTCATTTTTGTAATTATATATAAGTAAAAATAACAGTTTATGGTAAAAAAAGGTTTATTATTAGGGTTATCTCTTATTTTATTTTCTTCTTGTGTTTCCAAGAAAATTTACAATGATTTAGAGAAAAAATACAGCGATTTAAAAGATGAAAAATCACAGGTTGATGCGGAAAATGCAGAATTATCCCAACAAAAAAACCAGCTGGAATTAGACAGAAACGCTTTGCAAACAGAATTAGATAAACTGAAAGGTCAGTATGCTAACTTGGAATCCGAGTGTAATTCGACAAAGAATAACCTAAAAAATCTTCAATCGGCTTATGAGGCTTTAGAAAAGAGTAGTGGTGCTTCCATTCAGGCTAATTCCGAAAAAAACAGAGAGCTTTTGGCTCAATTAGAGGCAAAAGAAAAAGCCCTGAAAACAGAGCAGGAAAGACTTGAAAAGTTGAAAAAAGACTTACAACAACGTTCTCAACGAATTGACGAATTAGAATCTCTGATTGCTGCAAACGACAACAATCTGAAAGCGTTAAGAGATAAATTGTCAAAAGCTCTTTACAGCTTTGAAGGAAAGGGTCTGACTGTCGAGCAAAGAGACGGAAAAGTATATGTTTCTATGGAAAACAAATTGCTTTTTGCTTCCGGAAGTTGGGTTGTAGGAGCAGAAGGGAGAAGTGCTGTTGTGGAAGTCGGAAAAATATTAGCCGAAAACCCTGATATTTCTGTTTTGATTGAAGGACATACAGATAATGTTCCGTACAGAGGACAAGGGCAGTTAGAAGACAACTGGGATTTATCAACCAAAAGAGCCACTTCGATTGTCAGAATTTTAAAAGAAAATAAAAATATCAATCCGCTTAGTCTGACAGCAGCAGGACGTAGCGAATATGCTCCTGTTTCGGGTAACGAAACTTCCGAAGGAAAATCTAAAAACAGAAGAATCGAGATTATCCTTACTCCGAAGTTGGACGAAATTTCGAAAATGCTAAACGAAATATAATTTTTTACCTACTTTTGCCAAAATTTAATAAGACAAAACCAAATGAAAAAAATAATTTTAGCTTTAGCAGTAGTAACTACTTTAGTTTCTTGTAATAAAGCAGAGCAAACAACGAGTAATTCGACAAACAACATCGTTTATATTGATTCTTCAAAATTACTTCAAGAATATCAGGAGGCTAAAGATGTTGAGTCTAAATACAAAGCGAAATCCGAGCAAATGGGGAAGGAACTTGATGCTCAACTTTCTAAATTCAGAGCTGATGTAGCTTATTTCGAAAAAAACGCACAATCAAAAGGAATGCAATGGGCTCAACAAACAGGAGCAGCTTTGCAGGAAAGAGAACAGCGTTTGGCTTATACGCAACAAGCTATGATGCAACAGCTACAAGAGGAAAGCGGTCAGGAAATGGATTCTTTGGTTAAAGGAGTTAAAGATTTTATCAAAGAATACGGAAAAGAAAAAGAATACGATTATATCTTATCAACAGGAGAAGTCAGCACAGTTTTATATGCTAAAGACGGACAGGATATTACTGATGAAATCATAAAGTTGCTGAACGACAAATACAAGGCAAAGCAATCTGAAAATGATGACATCATCATTGAAGAAGAAGCAACAGACACTTCGTCTGTAAAGTAATAAAAGACAAAAACCTCCGAATTCGGAGGTTTTTTTTGCTCTTCACATCTTGCAAAAGTTTATATGACAGAAGTCATATTAATTACAAAATGTCATTTATACCTTTGTCTGTGTTCAAAGGTTAATATACTTTTGTAGTGTGAAAAATTTTATAATCATATTTGTACTGTTTATTGTCTTCAAACCGGTTTTTCCGATTGTGGAATACGTTGTTTTTTATGATTATATCAAAAACGAACTTTGTGAAAACAAAGAAAATATCAAATTAGAATGTAACGGAAAATGTCATTTGGCTAAAGAAATGGCTAAAGTATCCGATGTTGAAAATCCACTTTCGACTGATAAGAATAACAGACCTTTAATGGAATTTTCGCTTTTGTTCTTTGAGGGCTTTCAACGATTTAACCTTAACACATTTTACGAAACCACAGCCAAAGAATATTTGGTTTACCGCAATTTATATTCGCATTTAACTACGGATTTCATTTTTCACCCTCCCGTTAGATTTTAGACTGTTTAATTCACCCAATTTTTTAATCTTTTTTGCCACGGATTAAAGGATTCTACGGATAATGCCATAGAAAAATCCTTTTAATCAGTGTAATCTGTGGCTAAAAGTAATTCTTACTATATCTAAAATTAAAATTTATAAAAATGAAAATCTTAAAATATTTATCGGTTATTTTTACTTCAATACTTATTTTTTCGTGTTCTTCTGACGATGATACAAACCCTGTAAATTCTGATGAATTACATTCTTTGGTCAAAATCCAGGAATTATCAAACGAAGAACATACTCTTGAACTGTATTCAAAAACAGGAATTTTGGAACAGGGATATAATGCTGTTTTTGTTCGGGTTAAAAACAATAATTCCGGAGAATATTTCAGTAATAATGAAGTTTCCATCCAATGGAATCCGATGATGTATATGATGAATATGCAGCATTCCTGTCCGAAATCGGAAGTAGTCAGAACAAACGGAAAACAAACTTTATTTAACGGCTATATTGTTTTTCAGATGGCTTCCAACGCTTCCGAATATTGGAATTTAACCCTTGATTATTCGATAAACGGGAATAATTATTCCGTTACTGAAAACATCGAAGTTTTTCCTTCGGACAAACAACGGGTAACCTCGTTTATGGGAACAGATGATGTTCGCTATATTCTTGCCCTTATAGAACCGCAAACTCCTGCAGTTGCTGTCAATGATATGGTTGTGGGATTATTCAGAATGGAAAATATGATGAATTTTTCGGTTGTGGACGGTTATACGATTAAAATTGACCCGAGAATGCCGAGTATGGGAAATCACGGTTCTCCGAATAATGTTGATTTGACCCAAAAAACGGACGGCTTTTATCACGGAAAATTATCGCTTACGATGACGGGTTATTGGAAAATAAATTTACAGCTTTTGAATCAGGAAAACGAAGCTCTGAAAGGAGAAGAAGTAACTGCCGAAAACGAGTCGAGCAGTTTGTATTTGGAAGTAGAATTCTAAAAAAAGTAGTATGAAATACAGACAAACAGCTTGTTTAGGTCTGATTTTCTTGGGAATAACTTGTTATTCCCAAGAAAATCAAAATGACAGTATTTTTAATAATATTACGATTGACGAAATCATCATTACGGGAAATACGAAGTCTTTGCATCAAAAACAATCCAAATCCCTTGCGACTTTGGACGAATTTTTAGAAAAATCCTCTAAAATAAATATGGTAAAAAGGGGAGGATATGCTTGGGAGCCTTTTATTAATAATATGGCTACCGAACGAACTGTAATCACGATTGACGGAATGCGTATTTTCGGAGCTTGTACCGACAAAATGGACCCGATTACGTCTTATGTGGAAGTGTCGAATTTATCCAAAGCAGAAGTAATTTCGGGACAACAGGGCAATGCACACGGAGCAACTATCGGAGGTGCTTTGGATTTAAAAAGGTATGTCGTAAGAAACAGTGATTTAGGTTGGAAAGGGAGACTGATAAGCGGTTACGAAACCAATAATGAGCAGAAAATCATCGGGACTTCTGTCGGATATAATGACAATTTGTTTTATGCGAATGCCGATTTTATGTATCGTAATGCGGAAAATTACAAAGCAGGGAAAAACCGTGAAATTGCCTTTTCGCAGTTTACCAAATACAATCTTTCGGGAACTTTCGGGTATTTTCTGAATAAGAGAAACCTTGTGGAAAGCTCTGTTATTTACGACAAAGCAACCGATGTGGGTTATCCTGCACTTCCGATGGACGTTTCACTTGCAGAGGCTTTGATAATGTCTGTCAAATACGAGTTTTTGCCTGTTTCGGAAACGATTGACAGTTGGGAAACCAAGCTGTATTACAATACAATTACTCACACAATGGACGATACCAAACGTCCGAATGTTCCCATTCATATGGATATGCCCGGTTGGTCGGATACGTACGGAATGTACTCAAAAATAAAGGGAAAATTCCAAAAGCATTATTTTTCGGTCAATCTGAATTCGTTTTACAACAAATCGGTAGCCGAAATGACGATGTATCCCGATAATCCGAACGAAAACCTGATGTTTATGTACACTTGGCCTGATGTGAGGACATTTTATAGCGGATTATTTCTTGGAGACACATACAGCCTGAACGAAAATAACGAGCTGAAATTTTCGGCAAATATCGGGTTTCATTCCAATACGATAGCAGATGATTTCGGTTTGTCAAGCCTTCGAATTTTTTACCCTAAAATGAATGAGACTAAAAACCGAATATTAAAAAGTTTTTCGGGAAATTATCTTTTGTATAAGGGAAAATGGAACTATAATTTTGGTTTGGCTTATGGAGAAAGAGCTCCGTCTGTTTCGGAGGGCTACGGATTTTATCTCTATAACAGTAATGATTTTTATGATTATGTGGGAAATCCGTATTTGTCAAACGAAAAATCTTGGGAACTGAATGGTTTTGTGCATTATCATACGGATAATTTTCATTCCAAATTATCGGCTTCATATTTTCATATTCAGGATTATATAGTCGGAGTGATTGATGATTCGGTACTTCCGATGACTATCGGAGCAATGGGAGTAAAACGATATTCGGCTCTTGATTATGCAACAATTTTTACTTCGGATTTACATTTTTACTATTCTTTTTCAGAAGATTTTAAAGCCGAAACACAATTCGTTTACAGCTACGGAAAAGGAAGTGATAATCATAACCTGCCTTTTATAAGTCCGTTTCGGTATGCCTTGGCTTTGAATTATCTGAAAAATAATTTCACTTCTCAAATTACAGCCAACGGAAATGTAAAGCACAACAATTATGCTCCGTTTTATGGAGAAAACAAAACCGATGATTATATCATTTTTGGGTTAAATGCAGGTTATTCGTTTTTATTTGAAAAAACTACCTTAAATCTGAAAACAGGAGTTGAAAATATTTTTGACCGCTATTATACCACTTTTGCAGATTGGAATAATATTCCGAGAACTGGAAGAAGTCTTTATCTGAATGTGGAGTTTGGGTTTTAAGTAAAATCAATCTTCGTCATTGATTGTTTTGGCTATTTTGTCAATGTTCAGACTGTTTGCCATTGCATTAAAAATTTTAAAATACGTAGCTTTATTATCGTAAAGTTCTTCGTGAGTTCCTTGCTCCATAACTTTTCCTTTTTCTAAAACTACTACATTTTCCGCATCAATAATTTGCGAAATACTATGCGAAATAATAATGACGGTACGTCCTTTTTTAATGGCATCAAGACTTAATTTGATTTGTTCGGTTGCAATAGCATCCAAACTTGCAGTAGGTTCGTCAAGGAAAATAATCGGAGGGTTTTTAAGAAATAATCGAGCTATCGCAATTCGTTGTTGTTGCCCTCCCGAGAGCAAATTCGCTTGGGAATCATATCCGTTTGGCAAGTCTATGATTTGATTATGAATATATGCTTTTTTAGCAGCTTCGATAACTTCTTCCTGACTTGCATCGGGGTTTCCGTACAAGATGTTTTCCGAAATCGTTCCTTTGAAAATATGATTTTTCTGTAAAACCAAACCGATATTTTTACGCAAATATTCTGTGTCGTATTCTTGCAAATCTATTCCGTCAAGCGTAATTGTTCCCGATTTCGGATAGTAAAACTTATCCAAAAGATTGATTACCGTACTTTTTCCTGCTCCACTCAACCCTACCAAGGCAGTGATTTTATCAGGAGGAACAGTAAGCGATACGTTGTGCAAAGCCTTAGTTCCGTTCGGATATTCAAAATCTACATTTTTGACCTCGATAAGTCCGGTTATTTTTTCAGGCTTATAATTTCCTGAAGGTTCTTTTTCGTGGTCAGCATCCAAAATATCGAAAAATCCTTCCGAATAAATCAGGGCATCATTTACTTCGTCATATATACGGTGAAGTTGACGAATGGGTGCAGAGACATTGTTAAACAACATGATATGGAACATAATAGCTCCAATACTCATAATTCCGTCCAATACAAAATAAGCGGTTAAGATAATGATGATTACCACTCCGATTTGTTCCAAAAAACTTTTGACACTTTCAAACAGAAAACTCAATTTTCGAGTTTGCATTTGGTTTTCGGTCATATCGTACTGAATCTGTTGGTGTTTTTCGGCTTCCAAAGGCTCTCTGACGAATGATTTGATTACGGTTATGGATTCGATAAGTCCGATAATTCCCGCACTTTTGTTTTCGCGGTAACCTCGCATTCTTCGTCTGAAACCTCCTAATTTTTTAGCTTGAGCCTGGCTGACGAAAAAATAAACCGGAATAATACACAAACTCACTAATCCGATATAAAAATTAGCCGAAAACATAAAAATAAGTGCTACAATCGAATTGGTAAAAAGAGGTAAAATATCAATAAAGAAATTCTGTACAAGTCTTGTCAGACTTGAAATTCCCATATCAATTCGGGTTTGTAGTTTTCCGCTTTCGTTTTCGGTTGAAGTATAAAAAGCAAGTCGATAGGTCAGGATTTTTTCGACTATCATTTGAGAGAAATCTCTGGAGATATAAATTCTCAATTTTTCGCCAAAAAACTTCTGCCCGAACTGAATGAACATATAGATTATTTCTTTGGAAAGAAGTATGACCGTAATAAAAATCAAAAGGTTTTTTCCGTCTGAAAGTGTTTTTCCGTTTGTAACCAATACGTTTACCTCATCAACCGTATATCGCAGAATATGAGCATTTACCTGTGCCATAAACGATCCGATTACCGTGAGCACAAGAGTTGCTACAACAAGCCATTTGTAAGGCTTTACAAAAGAAGAAACTTTTTTAAATAACTGAAATATTGTCAAATCGGATTATTTTTCGTTTTTAAACCAAGACGAATATAAGACATAATTGTTAGAAATTCGGTCGATTTCTCCTGCAAAATCTGAAGCGTCAATACTTTTTACTTTTTTGGCAGGCACCCCAGCATAGATACTGCCTGATTCGATAACCGTGTTTTGAGTAACCACAGCTCCGGCTGCTACAATCGAATTGCTTTCGACCACACAATTATCCATTACGATAGCTCCCATTCCGATAAGGACATTATCTTGAATCGTGCAACCGTGAACAATCGCATTATGTCCGACAGATACATTATTTCCGATAATTGTCGGGTGTTTTTGATAAGTGCAATGAATAACAGCTCCGTCCTGAATGTTGACTTTATTTCCGATTTTGATATAGTGCACATCTCCACGAAGTACAGCGTTAAACCATACGCTACAATTCTCACCAAGAGTTACATCTCCGACAATAGTCGCATTTTCGGCTATAAAACAATCTTTTGGAATCTGTGGATATTTTCCGTTTACGGGTTTTATGATTGGCATTTTTAATAAATTTAAGTATTGAACAACTTCATTTAAACTTTTTTCAATTGGCTAAAAAAAATGTCCCGAACAAGTCGGGACAGATATTTTAATTAACAGCAGGACAGTTACAGTGCCATTTTTCTCTTTTACAGAACAGATTAAGTCCTATTGTGATTTGGTGGAATCCTCCTGTGTCAAATTGAACATCTCCTAACAAATGAGAATATGTATAGGCAAACATAAAGTTTTTGTAATTAACACCTACGATTGGAGTAATCCATTGTAAGTGCTGTTCTTCAACTGAATTCCCGTTTAGGTATTGGGCTCCATCAAAACTTCTTCTGTACGATAAAGCTCCCCAAACTCTTCCGAAATCAAGGTTTTTGTAAGCCTTTAGGTTCACATCAATTGATTTTTCTCCCGTTTGGTCGGTATATTGGAACAATACTGACGGTTCCCATAAAATTCTGTCAGCATCTCCGAATACTTGTCCTGCACTTACCAAAAATTTTCTCAAATTGTCCGGTTCCATATCAGTATATAAATCCCGTCTGTTTTCAATGGCATTTTTAATAGTAACGTGAGCAAAAAAGTCAAGGAAATGATAAGAAGCTCCTATATCCACATTAAAATAAGAATCTTTTTGTGTCATTGCCCCGTGAACAATCGGGTCGTATATCAGTCCGAATTCAGATTCATCTAAACGACTTTGCACAACTCCTGCACTAACCCCAAATGACAGCTGATTCAAATCAATTTCACTTCTCGAAAAACGCAAATGGTGAGCATAAGTCAGTTTTGCACCGGTTTGAGAATGATATCCGTTTCTGTCATTCATCACAATAGCACCAATCCCCGAACGTTCTCCGAGAGAAGTATTAAAGCTCAAGGTTTGCAACATCGGTGCATTTTCTTGGTCAAACCATTGCTGTCTTGCGGTAAGACGTACTTTTGCACAATTGGCCGCACCTGCCATAGACGGGTGAATTAAATAATAATTGTCTGACAAATAATCAGAATAAACAGCCAAACCTTCTTGTGAAAATGAAAATTGTGATGCTAAAAGTAATAAAGCCAAATATCTTTTTTTGAATTGCATATTGTTGTCGTTTTAATGAAAAGAGCTTTAATTGTTGGTACTATTTTTAAATCATTTTCTACTGAAAAAATTTTCAAGCAAGTGTCAAAGATATACATTTATACATTACAACCTCCACTTGATAGTTAAATTTTCCAAAGAATCCGCTAAAGTCTAAATTTTTTTTTTAATACCAAAATAAAAAAATAATTTCTTTTTCTAAATAACGAATTTTGGCTGTTAAAATTGTTTCCACAGTTATATAACAAAACAATCCAAACAGAAATTTCTGTTTGGATTGTTTTTGATTTACCGATTTAACACCCGAGTCTGAAAGGCGAACGGAGTGAAGCTAAATCAATGACTCAACGAATAATATATCTTTCTATTTCTCCGTTTTGGTTCAGAATATCAATTCGTGTAAGAGAATTTGTTTTTTTTCTTGACATAATATCGTTGAGTGCTTTAGCATTCGGTACTTTATGTCCATCAACCGAAACAATTACTTTCCCTTTAACTTCTTCGTATTCCTTACTGTCTTTGATTTTTACTCCCGAACTTACTCCGAATTTCTTTTTGTCAGAATCTGATAAATCTTCGATTTCCATTCCAAAAAATTCGGTGGTTACAAGTTCGTATTTCGTAAGTGTTACAGGAACTTTAATTTCCTTTCCGCTTCGGATTACATAGACATTTACTACATCATCAGGACGTTTTGTACTGATATATCCCGTAAGTTCTGAAAAAGATGTAATCTGTTGGTTATCAATCTTGATGATGACATCTCCTTTTTTGATTCCCGATTTTTCGGCTCCCGAACCTTTGGTTACATCTGCCACATAGAATCCTTGAGTTCTGTTCAGTCCTAATTCTTTCGAAACAGCTTGGTTAAGTTCTCCTCCTTTTACTCCCAAAACTCCTCTCTGAACATTTCCGAATTCCATAATATCTTCGATGATTTTTCGGGTAATGTTTGACGGAACAGCAAACGAATATCCTACATACGAACCTGTATTTGACGAAATCATCGTGTTGATTCCGATAAGTTCTCCTCTTGTATTAACCAATGCTCCTCCGCTATTTCCGGGGTTTACCACTGCATCAGTCTGGATAAACGACTGAATATTATTCCGCATTTGATTTCCGACATTTCGAGCTTTTGCCGAAATAATTCCGGCTGTTACGGTCGAGTTCAGATTGTACGGATTTCCGACAGCCAAAACCCATTCTCCAACCCTCACATTATCAGAATCTCCAAAAATAGTGTAAGGAAGTTTTTCGTTGGCATCAATTTTTAGCAATGCAATATCCATTTGAGAATCCGTTCCGATAAGTTTTGCTTTGTAAGATTTTTTGTTATTAAGGGTAATTTCGATTTCAGACGCATTATCAATAACGTGGTTGTTGGTTACGATATATCCGTCTTCCGAAATGATAACCCCTGAACCTGTCCCGATTTGAGCCTGTTGTTGCCCTCCTCTATACCCATAGAAAAATTCCATAATCGGGTCACTCACTTGTCTGTACGACACATTCTTTACGTGAACAACCGAATTCAGAGCTAATTCTGCAGCTTCTGTAAAATCAGGTGCTTCGGAGGTATATCCGACATTCTGATAATTTGCAACAGGAAGCATCGGAAAGGCTGTAGTTTTGCTTTCCTGAACCTGAACATACGGTTTTTCGACAAATAATTTATACGCTCCGAGAGTGATTCCTCCACTCAAAAGAGCAACCAAAAATAAAGATAAAAACTTTTTCATAGTACGTGCAATTTTAAAAATTCATATAAAATTATTGCATTTTTCTTACTATAAAAAATGGTTTAACGGTTGATTAACAAGGTTTAACTAATTATTAACCGTTCCTTTTTTCCCTTGATGTTTCCAACGTCTGTGTGTCCAGAGGTAAAATTCGGGAGCTTCCAAGATTTGTTTTTCTACCCTGTCCAAAAACATTCGGGTAAGCTTATAGTTCGGGATTTCTTTCACATTTTCAGAAAGTACTTCGAGAGTAGCTTCATAAAAACCACGTTTTACTTTTTCTACTTTAAGATAAACCACATTCATATCAAACTTTTTCGACAGATATTCCGCTCCGGTATAGACGGGAACTTCAATTCCCATAAAAGTATCCCAATGAACCGACCTTTTGTTTTGTGGAGATTGGTCGGAGGCAAATCCGTAAATTCCTCTGATGCCGTTTTCTTCGTTAAAGGTTATGACCTCTACGGTTTCTTTAACGTGAATGAGTTTTGCCTTGAATTTTCCTCGTATGTTGCGGACTAACTGGTCAAAATATTTATTGTTGATTTTTTTGTAAATGGCATATCCCTCAAAGTCGATGTGTCTGTTCATCGAAATTACCCATTCATAACTTGCATAATGAGCACACATTAATGCAACACTTTTGTCCTGTTTTTCGAGTTCCTTGTAGAGTTCCAAATTTTTGAAAACGAATCGTTTTTCGATTTCCTTTTGACTTATCGAAATGGTTTTAACCATTTCCAAAAACATATCACAAAGGTGTTTGTATGATTTTTTTTCGACAATAAGTCGCTCTTTATCAGATAAATGAGGAAGTGCTATTTTTATATTTCTCCGCACAACCTTTTTTCTGTATCCGATAATGTGGTACATCAGAACATAAACACAGTCGGAAAAAGCATATAAAATCTTGAAAGGCAAAATCGAAATCAGCCAAAGCAACGGATAAACGAATATATAAATTAGAAATTGCATTTTTTTTGATGCAAATATAAGGTTAATTGTGAATTTATAATTTGTATTTTTTTAGATACCTTTGTCAAAAACCGACACAAAGTGAGCAAAATCAATAAGCTAAAAATTTTTAACGACCCGATTTACGGATTTATTTCTATTCCGAATGAGTTGATTTATGATTTGATTCAACATCGGTATTTTCAGAGGTTGAGACGAATTTCCCAAATGGGATTATCGTATTTGGTTTATCCGGGAGCTCATCACACAAGGTTTCATCACGCTTTGGGTTGTATGCACCTGATGCAGAAAGCAGTCGAAACATTACGGCAAAAAAACATCGAAATCTCACCCGAAGAAGAACAAGCTCTTTATGTTGCGATTTTGTTGCACGACATCGGACACGGACCGTTTTCGCACGCAATGGAACACAGCATTGTGAACATTCATCACGAGGATATTTCGATTTTGTTTATGAATAAGCTCAATCGGGAATTTGACGGACAGTTATCATTAGCTATCGAAATTTTCAAAGGGAATTACCACAGAAAATTCTTACATCAGCTTATTTCCGGACAGCTCGATATGGACAGAATGGATTATCTGAAACGGGACAGTTTTTATTCGGGAGTAGCCGAAGGGAATATCAATTCCGAAAGGCTTATTCAGATGTTAAACGTGGTTGATGACAGTTTGGCAATTGACGAAAAAGGCATTTATTCGGTTGAAAAATTCTTGGTTGCAAGACGACTGATGTATTGGCAGGCATATCTTCACAAAACGAGTATTGTAGCAGAAGTAATACTTACCAAAACACTTCAGAGAGCCAAAGAACTTACCGAAATCGGACAGATTTTACAATGCAGTTCGGCTTTTTCATTCTTTTTAGAAAACAAAATTGACGAAACTAATTTTGATGACAAGGTGTTAGAAAAATTCTCAAAATTAGACGATTATGATGTGGTTTCTGCCCTAAAAGAATGGCAGGATGCTGATGATTATGTGTTGCGAAATTTAAGCCAGATGCTTATCAACCGAGATTTATTGAAAATAGAACTTCATTCGGAAAAAATCTCAAAAGAAAGGCTAACTTCTTTGGAAAATACTCTTACAGAAAAAGAAAAGATTTCAATCAAAGAGGCAAAATATTTCATTTTCAAAGGAAAAATCAGCAATAAAGCTTACGACAAAACCTCCGAGCCAATTTTGATTTTACACAAAAACGGAAAAACGGAAGATTTGATTTCTGCCTCCGACAAATCATATCTGAAATCGCTCTCGGAAGAAGTATCTAAACATTATTTGTGCTATCCGAAATCAATTATAATATAAATTAATATGAGTGAAAAAATAAGATGTGGTTGGTGTGGTAGTGATAAATTATATCAGGATTATCACGACACTGAATGGGGAGTTCCCGTTTATGATGACGAAAAAATGTTTGAATTTCTGATTTTGGAGGGATTTCAGGCAGGTTTGAGTTGGATTACGATTCTGAAGCGGAGAGAGGGTTTCAGAGAGGCATTCGATAATTTTGACTATAATAAAATTGCGAAATATGACGAGAAAAAAATTCAGGCATTGATGCAAGATGACCGAATTATCAAAAACCAACTCAAAATAAGATCAAGCGTAACCAATGCTCTTGCTTTTATGGAAGTCCAAAAAGAGTTTGGTTCTTTTTGTGATTATTTATGGAGTTTTACAAACGGAAAAGCAATTGACAACCAACCCAAAGAACTCAAAGATATTCCTGCTCAAACCGAATTGTCAGACAAAATCAGCAAAGACCTGAAAAAAAGAGGGTTTAAGTTTGTAGGTTCGACCATTATTTATGCACATTTACAGGCTGTCGGAATCGTAAATGACCACCTGCAAAATTGCTGGGTTCGGAAAAAAATAGGATTTTTTTAAGATTTTACTTTTTGTTTTTGGCACGAGGATTGTCTTTAAGCAGATATATAACTTTTAAAATTAAAGAAAAATGAAAAAATTAGTTTTGTTGATGGCACTTGTTGTTGGAGCAACGACTTTTGCACAAGAAAGAAAAATGGAAAGAAAAGGAATGTCTCCTGAAAACAAAGTTGAAAGACTGACCAAAGAGCTTGATTTGACAGCCGAACAACAAGCCAAAGCCAAAGAACTGTTTGCCCAAAAAGCGGAAAACCAAAAAGCAGAAAGAGCAGAAGCTATGGCTGTAAGAAAGTCAGAAAATGAGGCTTTTGACAAAGAATTTAGAGCTATGCTAACTCCTGAACAGACAAAAAAGTATGATGCCAAAAAAGCAGAAATGAAAAAAGAAAAAGGAGAGAAATGGGACGTGAAATATGAAATACCAAAAAAGCACGAAAAATCTAAATAAGAATCTCGTTGAAACAACATAAAAAATCCCGACTTTCTAAACCGGAAAGTCGGGATTTTTTTATGTAATCGGTTTTTGTCCTAATTCTCTGAAATATTCAATTTTTGAATGAAACATTTTTGCCATTTGAGTGCCTCTCCATTTGGCTTCTTCGGCTTTTTTTCCTTCAAAAAGTTCATCAACCGTTTGAAAAAATAGAGCAATCCAACGGTCAAAATGTTCTATTTCTACAGGTAAATCTGCGTGTGGAGGAAAAGGTCGTCCGAAATAGGTGTGTTCGTCCAAAAGTACCGTCTGCCAAAAGGTGTACATTTTGGCCAAATGTTCGTCCCAACGATTTTGAATTTTTTCGTTAAAAATCGGGCCTATCAAATCGTCTTTCTGAACTCTCGAATAAAACGTATTTACCAAAAGTTTTATATCGTCTAAAGTTGTGATCTCTTTAGTCATAATTTATTTTTTATAAGACAAAGGTACGAAATGTAAATTTTACAAAAGTAAAATAGTAAAAAGCCTTATTTTCGTTTTTGACGAAAAAGTAAAATAAGAAACCTTGTTATTTTCGTTTTTATCAAAAAAGTAAAATAAGAAAGGGCTGGTTTTACTTTTTTAACTATTTTTGTCTATTAAAATCTTCAAAGATTATACAATGCAACGATTCAATTCGGGACAAAATATCAGTCAGGGTTATTATAAATGTTTTCAACCAGAGCCTATTAATAGGGATTGGGAGATTACCGATATGTCTGTTTTGCAATTATTAAGTAAGGCAGACCGCCATTTGGGGAGGTTGGATATGTATTCGGAATATGTAAATTTGGACTTATTCATTCAGATGCATATTGCTAAAGAAGCTACACAATCTTCTAAAATAGAGGGAACACAAACTAATATAGAAGAGGCTTTTTTAACCAAAGAAGATATTCATTCCGAAAAAAGAAACGATTGGGAAGAGGTTCAAAATTATATCTCTGCTATGAATGAAGCAGTAAAAATATTACATACACTTCCTTTTTCGTCTCGGTTGATAAAACAAACCCATAAAATTTTACTCAAAGGAGTAAGAGGAGAACATAAATTACCCGGAGAATACAGGACAAGCCAAAACTGGATTGGAGGAGCGAGCATAAATGATGCTGTTTTTGTTCCTCCTGTTCATTCTTCAATTAATGAGTTAATGTCCGATATAGAAAAATTTGCAAATGATGAGCTTAATCCGTTGCCTGATTTACTCAAAATCGCACTTATACATTATCAATTTGAAACCATTCACCCTTTTTTAGACGGGAACGGAAGAGTTGGAAGGCTTCTGATAACTCTTTATTTGGTAGATAAAGGAATTCTGAAACAACCCGTCTTGTATTTGTCTGATTTTTTTGAAAGAAACAGAACTTTGTATTATGACAATTTGATGAGAGTTAGAACCCATAACGACATAAATCAATGGTTTAAGTTTTTTTTGACAGGAGTTATAGAAACAGCAAAAAACGGAGTAACAACTTTTGATGGAATTCTACAATTACAAAAAACAATAGACAGTAAGTTAAAAGAAATAGGAGGCAGAAGTGTTGATGCAAACAAAGTTGTAGAATACTTATATACAAAACCTATTGTAGATGCTTATACGGTAAGTGCAATAACGGGAAAATCACTAAAATCAACATATAGTCTTTTGGTACTTTTAGAAGAATTAGAAATTGTAAAAGAAATTACAGGAGCTCAAAGAGGAAAGTTGTATATGTTTGAAGATTATGTAAATTTATTCAAAAATTAAAATGCTATTCCTATACAACATACTTATTTCGATTGCAGGATTTTTGCTGAAAATCATTGCTTTGTTCAACAAGAAAATAAAGCTCTTTGTTGAAGGAAGAAAGCAATCGTTTACAATTCTTTCGGAAAAATTAAACAAAGACGACAAAACCATTTGGTTTCACGTTGCCTCACTTGGAGAATACGAACAAGGGTTACCTGTAATGGAGGGATTCAAAAAGAAATTTCCGAATCATAAATTGGTTTTGACGTTTTTTTCCCCTTCGGGATATGAAGTTCGAAAAAACAATCCGATTGCAGATGTTACGGTTTATCTGCCTTGGGATACGAAGCGAAATGTGCAGCAATTCCTCAAAATTGTTAAGCCCGAAAAAGCCATTTTCGTGAAATACGAATTTTGGATTAATTATTTATCGGAGCTCAAAAAACAGCATATTCCGACTTATTTGGTTTCGGGAATTTTCAGGGAAAATCAGGCATTTTTCAAATGGTACGGAGGTTTTTACAGAAAAGCATTACAGACATTTGACTATTTTTTTGTTCAGAACGAAAGTTCCAAAAAATTGATTGAAAGTATCGGTTTTACCAATGTTATAGTAAGCGGAGATACTCGTTTTGACCGGGTTTTTGCCATTTCCGAACGGGATAATCATTTGGATTTTGTAGAACAATTCAAAGGAGATAATTTACTTCTTGTAGCAGGAAGCACTTGGGAAGCAGACGAAAAGCTACTCATTAATTACATCAACAAAACCGATAAAAAAATAAAATTCATTATCGCTCCCCATAACATTAAAGAGGAACAAATCTCAAATCTCAAATCTCAAATCAATAAATCTGTAATTCTTTTTTCAGAAAAAGAAAATAAAAACCTGTCTGATTTTGATGTGATGATTGTTGATGCCATCGGACTTTTGACCAAAATTTACAGTTATGCAGATTTGGCTTATGTTGGAGGAGGTTTCGGAAACCCAGGAGTTCACAATGTGTTGGAACCTGCTGTTTTCGGGATTCCGATTGTGATTGGAGAAAATTATTCCCATTTTGCAGAGGCAACAGAACTCGTGAATCTCGGAGGAGTTTTATCCGTAAAAAGCCAAACAGAATTTGACTTAATTCTGAATAAATTATTCGGAAACAGAACTTTTAGTTCCGAAACAGGAAAAATTTGTTCTTATTTTGTTCTAAACCAAAAAGGAGCAATCCAAGTCATTATGGATTATTTTGCTTGAAATCTAAAAAGCCTTAATACTTAATACTCAAATCTTAATACTTTAAAAAAAAGTAGTAACTTGCGTATCGTTTTTATATAGTGTTGTATGTCAGTAACTACTCCTTTCAGCAAGCAAGAGCTTCTTCCTCGGGAAGAAAAACTTGAGATAATGATACAGAAAAGTAACCTTTTCATCGGAATTCCCAAAGAGGTTATTTTTCAGGAAAAGCGTGTGTGTCTTACTCCCGAAGCGGTTAATACGCTTACCAACAACGGACATCGAGTGCTTATGGAGACAGGTGCAGGTATGGGAGCTGATTATTCTGATAAAGAATACAGTGAGGCAGGAGCAGAGATTACAACTGATACAGACAAAGTGTTTTCCTGTCCGATGTTGCTCAAAATCGAACCTCCTACTTTGGAGGAAATCGGAAAAATGAACGAAAATACCCTCTTGATTTCTGCAGTTCAGCTAAAAACACAGGATAAAAGTTATCTGGAAGCTCTTCATAAAAAAAAGATAACGGCTCTTGGTTTTGAATACATCAAAGAACCGGACGGGTCTTATCCACTTGTAAAATCGTTAAGCGAAATTGCAGGAACAGCCTCTATAATGATTGCAGCAGAAATAATGGGAAATCACACATCGGGAAAAGGACTGCTTTTAGGAAACATAACCGGAGTAGCTCCTACCGAAGTAGTAATTCTCGGTGCAGGGACGGTAGCCGAACATGCAGCCAAAACCGCTTTAGGACTTGGAGCAAGTGTAAAAGTTTTTGACAACTCGCTTACAAAATTAAGCCTATTGCAAAATCAGTTAAGACAACGGATTTTTACTTCAACCATTCAGGACAAGTTGCTCTTAAAGGCATTAAGACGTTGTGATGTGGTTATAGGTGCTTTAAAAGGGAAAAACAGAAGTCCGATTGTGGTAAGCCGTACAATGGTTGAAAATATGAAAAAAGGAGCTGTAATTGTCGATGTTTGTATCGATACGGGAGGCTGTTTTGAAACATCAGAAATCACAACCCACAAAAATCCGACTTATGTAAAACACGGAGTGGTGCATTATTGCGTTCCGAATATCGCTTCGAGATACTCAAAAACTGCTTCGCTGACCATCAGCAATATCCTGATTCCTTATTTGCTCGAAATAGGGGAGTATGGGGGAATAGAAACTGCCATTCGATGTAACAACGGACTCAAAAACGGAGTTTATCTGTATCACGGAATCCTGACCAACAAAAAAATCGGGGAATGGTTCGGACTTCCTTCAAGCGATATTAATTTGATAGTATTTTAACCTGTAGTACATTATCACTTTATTGTCATATTAGCTGATTATCAGTAAAATAGATTTAGGCTTCAATAACCCTTCGACAAGCTCAGGGTGACGTTTAGTGATTTTTTTAGAGGTTTCGTCAGACTGAGCTTGTCGAAGTCTTTTTTTTTCGCTTAAAATCAATCAGATAGATATTGATTGATAATGCACGACGGGTTATTTTAGAAAATAGTTTAATACTCATATTCACTTTCCGGCTCTTCATTTGGATTTTTTATAGATTCGAGCATTTCGATTTCTCCTTCTTCCCGGTCGATTTTTTGTTTATCTAAAATCGTTTTCATTCGGCTGACGATAGATTCTACTTCAACATTGATTTCTGAAACCGTTCGGATAATATCTTCCGAGGGAGTTTCGTCAAGATTGATATAGGTTTTGAGCATTTTCAGTTTGGTTTCCAAAACGGTAAACCTTGCCTGTATTTGGGTTACATTAAAAACGTCGGGAATAGTACTGTGCAAAGCCTCAACCTGTTTGACCAACGTATTTGTCTTTCTCTGAAAAGCTCCAATATCGGTTTGAGGTTTTTGGAGCAATTCGTTATAAAAGCTGTTCCATTCTGCCCATTGCTGTACAATATTGTAGGTTTCTTCTGTAAAATCTGCTGTTTTGAAATTCCAATTTTTGCTTATTTCCTTAAAAAGTTCCTCCCGTTTGATTACTGCTTTTTGAGCTTCTTCCCTACGAACAGCATCTTTATCCTGACAAGAAATTATAACAAGAAAAACGATAAATAAAGCCAATTTTTTCATTGAAATTATTGTTACAAACAAAGATATAAAGTTTCTATTTTACTTTTTGACGTATCATCGGGTTGGTAATCACGTGACATCTGGCATTAAACCTGTCTAAATCATCAGGAATTTGAGTAAAGTTAGTAGCACTACCTCCTATCCCTGCTCCAGCTCCGTGGTTAGACCAGTTGCTATGTGTTCCTGAAGTTCCTCCGTTTGTTGTCGTATTGATTGTAGCTCCCGGAGCGTAGTAAAAAACAGCACCTCCTCCACCTCCACCTCCGGGACCGTGAATGTCATTATGGGTTACATTACCTCCGGCACCTCCATTGGCAATAAGGTTGATAGTGGCAGTACTGCTGTTGGCAACATTCAAGAATATTGTACCTCCGGCACCTCCACCTCCACCTCCGTCACCACTTGTGGTTGAACCTCCGGCAGAACCATTAGCACGTAAAGTCCCTGTACCTGCTACTCTTCTGGCAGAAATAAGAACAATTCCCCCACCTGCACCTCCGTATGAAGTACCGTTATTATTAGAATCTCCACGACCTCCTGCACCTCCCATAAAAACACGATGGGAAATATTGTTTATAACACCTGCTCCTATCGAAAACAGTGAATAACCACCTATTCCTCTGTCATCAGCAGCAGTAAGATGAGAGTTAGCATTCCACCCTGCTCTATATCCAAAACCTCCTGTTCCTCCTGCTCCGGAATTAGAACCTCCACCTCCACCTCCGTTGTGTGAGTTCCCTCCACCCCCTGCATTAGCAGGAGCACCTCGACCAAAATCACCATTACTGTAACCTCCTTGATAAGTTGCCCCATTATCTAAACTGGTATTTGTACTGAGATTCCATACATAACGAGGAGTTCCCGCAATACTTTCACCTTTTCCTGCTCCTAAATTATTAGTTTCTAAAGTTCTGTAATGGGTTAAATTACTTCCGGAATCTACATTCGGAGAATTTCCTCCTCTAAATCCTCTATTGTCAGCATGAATCGTTTGTCCATTGAAATTTAACAAACTTGATACTTCCATAGCTACTACTCCTCCAACGTTACCGTTCCAATAAGGAGCGGTTATGGTTGAGGTAAGCGTTATAGACGAATATTGAGGTACCCGAATAATCTGATAACGTCCTTTTCCTCGGTTTGTATCACCAGTTCCGTTAAATGTAGTATAATTATACTTCAACCCGTTACCCGTACCTGCTCCTCTGAATGTTAATGTACCTCCTCCAACAGCCACGTTGCTTTGGGCAACGATATATTCATAATATCCAACGGAATAACCATAAACAATAGAACCATAGGCAGCCGTATCAGTTGTATTGATATGAGCGTGTTGCATCTGAATAATCAGTAGTAAATCGCCTGCTACAATAGGCGTAGTTCCATAACCCGAAGGAACAGCACCTACGGCTACAGAAGTTGCTCCTGCACTTACAGAAACTCCTCCCGGATAATAGGTGTTGATATTACCTCCTCCATAGGTAGTTACAGTTGTACCGTCTCTACCCGGACTGGCACAAAGAGCTTGAGTATCATCTCCGTCATAATCCATATAAGCCGTAATCATAACGCGACCGTCACCTCCAGAACCTCCAGCTCTATCTGTATTATTATTAGCACGTCCTCCACTACCTCCCCCTCCAGGAATACTGCCCTGAAGCCCGTCTGCACCTCCAGAGGTATGCCCATTTGCACCAGTTCCTCCTCCTGCAGCATTTGTCCCTTCATTAGCTCCGGAAGCATTTCCTCCACCTCCGGCACCACCACCACCACTATAGCCACTACCTCCTGTAGTTCCGTTTCCTCCATTTCCTCCACTTAAAACTATTTCTCCAGTACAACCGGAAGCAGCTCCCCCATTAGCTCCTGTTGTAGAGTTATTTAAAACACTATTACCTCCTGTTGCTAAAACTATTGGATTAGTAGGATTATTGCTGGTTGAAGTTGTTGCTCTAAACCAAGAGTTAAGTCCTGCGGCTGTAGTTGAAGATCCTGCACCTACCCGATAATAATAGGTCTGCCCGGGAGTAACTGCAATCATACTTGAGGCATAAGCACCGCCACCACCTCCACCGGCACCTCCATTACTCGAAGTTCTAGTTCCTCCACGACCTCCACCTCCCCAAGTTTCTATTTTGATAGCGACAACTCCTGTTGGAACTGTCCAAGAATGGGTGGTGCCCGTAGTTGTATTAGTAGGAATAACCACCTGTGCCGTAGCCGAATGTATTCCGAAAAAGCAAAGAAAAACCAAGAGTGTTTTAACAACTACAGAAGAGGTTGTATTTAACAAAAGAGTAGCAATCGTATTCATAATAAGGTGATTGTTTACGTTGATTAGCAAAGATATATAAAAATAAAATATTTATTCTATTAAAATAGATTTATGCTGTTTTTATATGTTCGAGTTTTTAGTCATGCGAAATAAAAAAAGACACTAATGATTGAACATCAATCCCGCACTTTTTTTGCAGTTCTTCGACTGTTCCGTGCTGGATAAATTCATCGGGAATACCGAGTGTTTTTATCGGAGTCTGATACTTATTTTCAGAGGCAAATTCCAAAACAGCCGAGCCGAAACCTCCTTTTATGGTTCCGTCTTCTACGGTAATTATTTTCTTGAAATTCGTACAAATAAAATGTAGTGTTTCTTTATCTAAAGGCTTTACAAATCCGAAATGATAATGAGCAAAATCATCGTCATTGTGAGCTTGTCGAAGCACGTCACTCTGAGCTTGTTGAAGAGCCTTACTCACATTATTCCCGATAAATCCTGTTGAAAGCACAGCAACTTTGTTTCCTTTTTTGAGGAGTTTTGCCTTTCCAAAAGGAATTTTTTCAAAAGGTTTTTGCCATTCGACACATACACCTCGTCCTCTCGGATAACGGATTGCTATTGGGTTTGAGATTCCAAGCTGAACGGAATACAACATATTCCGAAGTTCGATTTCGTCAAGCGGAGCAAAAATGGTCATATTCGGAATACATCTCAAATAAGCCAAATCGAAATTTCCGTGATGCGTTGCTCCGTCTTCTCCGACCAATCCTGCTCTGTCCAGACAAAAAATTACGGGAAGATTTTGCAAAGCCACATCGTGGATAATCTGGTCGTAAGCTCGTTGCAAAAAAGTCGAATAGACATTGCAATAGACAATCATTCCCTGTGTTGCCATTCCTGCCGAAAGCGTAACTGCGTGTTGTTCGGCAATACCGACATCAAAAGCACGTTCGGGAATTTCGTCCATCATAAATTTGAGAGAGCTTCCCGAAGGCATAGCAGGGGTAATTCCGATTATTTTTTTGTTTTTTCGGGCAAGTTCCAAAAGTGTAAGTCCGAAAACATCCTGAAATTTCGGAGGTAATCCGTTCTGATTTTTCGGATAAATTTCTCCTGTTGCTTTATCAAATTTTCCGGGAGCGTGATAAACCACCTGATTTTCTTCTGCCTGTTGAAGCCCTTTTCCTTTGGTGGTAACAATATGCAGGAGCTTAACGCCTTTTGTGTTTTTCAATCGTTCCAACTCGTTAATGAGTACAGGAATATTGTGTCCGTCAATCGGACCTGAATAATTTATGTTTAACGAAGTAAAAATATTATTCTGGTTTTTTTCAGGATTTTCTTTTATGGAAGTCAGATAATGTTTGAAAGCCCCGACACTCGGGTCAATTCCGATAGCGTTGTCATTCAGGATAATAAGCAGATTGGCATCGGTTATTCCCGAATGATTCAGCCCCTCAAAAGCCATTCCCGATACAATTGAGGCATCTCCGACAACTGCAATGTGATTTTTTTCGGTTTCTCCTTTTAGCTTTGAGGCAATTGCCATTCCCAAAACAGCCGAAACAGCAGTCGAAGAATGTCCCGTTCCGAAAGCATCGTACTTGCTTTCACTTCGTTTGGGAAAGCCTGAAATTCCGTTTTTCTGACGATTGGTGTGAAATTTATCTTTTCTTTCGGTTAAGATTTTATGTCCGTAAGCCTGATGTCCTACGTCCCAAACCAATAAATCGTTCGGAGTGTCAAAAACGTAATGCAAAGCAATGGTAAGCTCCACCACTCCAAGACTTGCTCCGAGATGCCCTTCTTTTGCCGAAACAATATCAATGATAAAATTCCGCAATTCTCCTGCCAATTCCGGGAGTTCCGAAACCGACAGCTTTTTCAGGTCTTGCGGATTGTTTATTTTTTCTAAAAGATTGTTCTTCATTTTTTACCCAAAACAAAGGGCAAATTTACGGATTTTGTAAAGGAATTTCCTGACAAAGTTCGATTAAAACTCCGTTTGTGGTTTTTGGGTGCAGAAAAGCCACTAATTTATTATCAGCTCCTTTTTTCGGGATTTCGTTGAGTATGGTAAAACCCTCTGCTTTGAGCCTTGCAATTTCTGAAACAATGTCTTCTACATCAAAAGCAATATGGTGAATTCCCTCACCTTTTTTTTCTATGAATTTAGCAATCGGACTATCGGGATTTGTAGCCTCCAAAAGTTCAATTTTGTTGGGTCCATTCATAAAAAAAGAAGTTTTAACTCCCTCACTTTCGACTTCTTCAGTTTTGTAATGTGATGCTCCGAAAAGTTTGGCAAATAATTCGTTAGAGACTTCGAGGTCTTTTACTGCAATTCCGATATGTTCTATTTTTTTCATTTATTTTTCTAATAATGATTTCATCATTCCTATCTGCTCTTTGAGTGATTTTATGGTTTCTTCGTATTGTTCAATGAGCTTTTCGGGAAGATTGATGTAATTTAAACCATTGTTTCCTGTTGAATTATGGATATTAAAAACCTTTTTATCATCAAAGCCTAAAACCTCAACAGGAGTAATTCCCAAAACAGCACTTATTTCGTTCAGACGGTTTACGGTAAGCTGGGTTTCGCCTGTTTCGATTTTGGAATAAGCTCTTGTGGAAATTCCCAAATGCCCTGCCATATATTCTTGAGTAAAATTCTTTAATTCCCTCAACTGCTTTATCTTGATTTCAGGTTTTTCTATCATTGCCTTATGATTTAAAAGTTCAAAATTAGAAATAATAGTTCAGAATTAGAAGTTTTTAAGGAAATATTTTGTTAAGAGAGGTTTATTTTTGTAAAATTAGCTTTAGCGATTGAAAATATGAAAAAAACTATCATTTATTTTGTTTCAATTCTTTTCATTTTTGTTCTTTTTTCTTGTGAAAAACCGGTCAAAAAAGAGGTGCTATCTACTTTTGGGGTCCTGAATAATAAGCTGGAAGATTCCAATCAGATATTGGACATTAATAACTCGGCATTGCTTGAAGATTTGACTCAAAAAGCTAACGACCATCCTGGAAAATATGCAGAAAGACTTCAAAAAGCAACTGAAATCAGAAAAATTTCGGCTGATTATGTAGCTTACATTGAAAGTATCAAGGTCATCATAACGGAAGATTTTGAATTTGACAAATATGGTAATCTGCCGTTTGAGCAAATGGACAAAGGAGAAACCCTTGACCTTTTGTTCTTTAAAGGAGATAAGATTACAGAAGAAGGACAATATTTTTTAATTAAAATAAGGAATTATAATGTTGATGTTCAGAGAATAGCAGGAAGTTTTCTATTGGAAGAAACACGAGGTAAAATGAATATGCTTTTTTCTACGGAATATGTTTATTCTAAAAAAGAAGGTAAGAATATAGAGTGGTTGAACTATCATTATTTTGGTTTTCCTGCAATCGCTTCTTTGACAAAACTTACTCAATTACAAAATGATGTTAAAACAACTGAAAACGAGATAATTTCGGGAATGTTCTTTTAAAAAAACCAAGTAAAAAATGAATACACTATCAAAAATATTTCTTTTAATAGTTGTAGGGATTGTACTACTTGCAATATCTATCGTAATCGGAGCACAAAATGACATAAACCTTACTTGGGTTGTGGCTTTTATACTAATAATATTGTGGAATGTTTTGCCTAAAAAGAAAAATAATAAATAAACTCGTTTTATGATGGAATTTAGATATAGCTCTGCTTTCTTTATAGATACGATTTCCACGATAGGGTATTATAGTGGTAAAGATTTTGTGGAAAAAGAACATTTTATGCAAGAGGTTTTTTTATCTATATTAATTAGGAGTTCTATACACCCTTTTGATGCTATGATAGAAGATTCAGAAAATGAGTATTCAACGTATTTTTTTAAGAAAGAAACAGAAAATAATATAAATATCGAATCTGAAATGAATGATGACTATGAAGACCTCCCTTTTTAAGAAAATATGAATAATAGAGATTTTTGGATTTACGTGGCAGGATATTTAGATGGGATTTTAAATTTTGACAAAATAAGCCCTTATGTGATTATGCAATTATATTATAAAGTTTTAAAAAGAGAGGAATTGTATAAGCAATACATAGAAAAGAATAGTCCTAATGTCAATGAAAGAACACCAAAGTTTAAAAAATGGATAAAAAAATACATATCCATTTCTAAAAAAAGTGTTGTAGAAAAAAACGATATTAAATCATTGTTTATAGAAACAATAAGTGATATTGATGTTCACGAAAAAGATATTTTATTTGACAAATATTATGCTACTCCTGATTTTCCGTTTTCTAATCCTGAATCTCAAAAAAAGGCTATTGAAATCATCATTGACAGAAGCAATAAGATTGAAATGAATGACCGTGATTTTTGGATTTTTGTTTCTGGTTATATAAAAAGTTTATCTGTTTTAGATAAAATACCTTCTTCTTTTATGTTAGGATTACAACAAAGAATGTTAATACGAGAATCTGCTTATATGAATAGACCTCGAAAGACATATATAAAGGAAAGTAAATATGATTTTATGAGAGGATATAATGATGATTTAGACCCCGACCAACAAAGTGGAGATTTTTGGTAAAAAATTAAAATGGGAGGAAACAGTAAATATTCTTTAGGTTTTTTAGCATCAATAATATTTTTATTGATTGGCTTATTTAAGTGGGATTTCAGTTATATACTTGCTTCGATAGTTTGGTTTTTTATCACTTTATTTTTTGTGTCTATCCACAAAAACAAAGATTAATTAAACTAAAAAAGATAAAAACAAACCCTCAAAATTGAGAGCTGTTAAGTCTAACAAAAGCCCTCACAACTCCAAAAACCCGACTTTTTGGAATTTGGAGTTTTACCAATTCATAAAAAAACAGCCCTCAAATTTGAGGGCTATTTTTTGTATTTATAAACTTTTAGAATTTATCAAAGAGCAGAGATAATAGACCTTTGAACAAAGTCATTTGTATTCAGAAAAGCAATTTTGTTTCTGAATATATCAGAAGATAATATTTCTCTCAACTTTCCGAAACATTCATTAGCAAAAGAGTTTGTAACAACATCTACACCTTCAAAGTCCAAATATACTTTTTCATTTTTTTCGACTTTTTCAATAATAGATGTGCGTACTTTTGCCCCTAAATCTCTTGTTCCGAGGCTTGAGCTGATGTCTTTAAAAACGATTGTGTGTGTCATAATTTCTGAACTAAAAGGGTTAAACAATATGAATAAAACACCTGTATTGTTAATAACTTGTCCTTTTATAAGGACAAAATTAGGCAATGCTGTCGGAGTTACCAAACATATTTTCAAATAATTGTTGCTTATAATCATAATGTTTACTTGTAAACTCCTTATAATCAACTTCTATATTTGTATTTATTCTAATATAGACACAAGTACCTTGCCAATAATCAATATCTTTTACGGTTGTTTCTTTTTCGCTTACATTCAGCTTTTTGTTCCCTGACATTAAACTCAACCAACCTTTATTTAATTTAGTAAATAATGATGTTGCATACAATCCGTGTCCCTGACCTTTTCCGTTGGTAATTCCGCTTTCAATACATTTCTTTATGGCTTCTTCTTCGGTAAAGCTATGTTTCTGATTAAGTGATTTATGTATTCCTAATCCAAAATCACAAACAATAAGCCTGACCGAATTTAACTTTTCGTAATATTGAGCCACAACCCAACCCTGCTTTTCTTTCGTGTGGTTTAATACATTGTCCAATACTTCATTAAAGCAGTAATCAAGACTAACATATACATTGTCATTCATTGAACTTTTAGCTCTTAATACAGCTAAAATATTATTTAAGACATCTATTTGATTTTCAGTAGTATATTTTTGAATCTGAACAGAGCTTGCGTTATCTGCTTGAGGAGTTTTGAAAGGCAGTTCCACTTTCAGGTGTTCAAAAAAGCCCATTTTAGCCAAATAATTTACTATCTCTTTGTTTGTATCACATCTGATAGAGCCTGTAACATTATATCCCAAATATTCAATATATTTAATAGAACACAGAAACAAGAGAGCATAATCAGGATATATAAATTCACAATCCGAAAAATCAATAATCAATTTAGTATCAGGCTGATTTTTATATTGCTCAACAAGTTTATTGCAAACAGCGATAGTTTCGTTGTGAGATTTGGAAATATCTTTTATAAAAACCTTATATTGTGTCATATTCTAAAATATATCTTTCCAAAGATAGTTTAAAAAACACAAAACCCCGACTTTTATATCTGCAAAAGCTCCCGTCCTTTCCAAAGCAAAGACGGTTCAATAAGAATTACACTAAAAACTCCTAAAATTATAAGAAGTTTCAGGAAATTATGTGTGGCTATAAAATGGATTTTCTTTTCGGAATTCCACAGGAAAACCAAAAACAAAACCAATCCGATAAGGGCAAAATAAATGTAAATATCCATATAGCCGACATCAGCTTTTTCAATCAGAATATAAGCAGGAATCAGGGTTAAAACAATCAAAAATGTAATGATATATTTTGAGGTTTTTTCTCCGTAAACAACAGGAACAGTTCGGTAATTATTGGCTAAATCGCCTTTGATGTTTTCCAAATCTTTTACCATTTCACGAATAAAAATCAGCAAAAACAAAAATGATGCATGGGCAAAAATGATAAAATATTTGTGTTGGTGGTGCAGAATATTAAAGAGTTCTTCTTTTTGGTAATAGAACAAAACCGCAAAAAACGGAAGTACAGCTAAAAGTGAGGCAGTAATATTTCCGATAATCGGGAATTTTTTCAGCTTGTGGGAATAAAACCAAATCAGAAAAATATAAACCGAAAAAAATACAGCAGCTCTCCACGAAATCAGAAAAGCCAAAGCAAAAACCACAAAATTGATTCCGAAATAAATTTTCAGACGGGTTGCCTCACTTACAAGTCGGTCGATTTTGGTTTTTGTTGGTCGGTTGATAAGGTCTTTTTCCTTGTCGTAAAAATTATTGATAATATATCCCGATGCAATCGACAGAATCGTAGCCAAAACAATCACAAACATATACGGGTCAAGCAGAATTGACAAAGCTCTCCGTTCGGGAGCCAATACGAAAATAGCCGATAAATATTGAGCTAAAGCAATAATCCAAATGTTATAACCCCGAACCACAGAAAATAAACTGAAAATCTTCCATAAAAGCAGTTTGTTTTTTCTGTTTAGCATTTTTTGAGGATTAAAATTTATATTTCTCGCACCTGTCTGCCGACAGGCAGACAATCTCAAACTAAAACTGATAAACCACTTCGAGCTTGTGTCCTTTTAGTGATTGCTGGGCTTTTTCGAGGTCTTGGGTAAATCCGAGAATGTAACCTCCTCCTCCCGAGCCACAAAGTTTCAGGTAATAATCATTGGTTTCGATTCCTTTTTTCCAAAGTTCGTGGAACTTTTCAGGAATCATCGGTTTGAAATTATCCAAAACAACTTTCGACAGCTTTTTGGTATTGGCAAAAAGTGATTTTATATCGCCTTTCAGGAAATTTTCCACACAAGCATCAGTATGTTTGATGAATTGTGTTTTCAGCATTTTTCTAAAACCGTTGTCTTTCAGATTTTCCATAAAAATCGAAACCATTGGAGCTGTTTCTCCAACAATTTCGCTATCTAACAAAAATACCGCACCTTTTCCGTCTGCATTTTGAGAGGGAATTCCCGTAGCCTCAATATTGTCTTTGGAGTTAATCAGAATCGGAATACTCAAATAGCTGTTCAATGGGTCAAGCCCCGAGCTTTTTCCGTGAAAAAACGATTCCATTTCCGAAAAAATCGTTTTCAGAACCAACAGTTTTTCACGAGTGAGATTCTCTAAAACCGTAATTTTATTTTGAGCATATTGGTCATAAATTGCCGCAACCAAAGCTCCACTACTCCCCACTCCATATCCTTGTGGAATAGACGAATCGAAATACATTCCGTTATTAACGTCTTGTGTTAACGCATCAAAATCAAACTGTACCAATTCAGGGTTTTTTGTAGTCATTTCTTTCAAAAATGCTACAAATCCTTTCAGACTTTCGTTTGATTTTCGGGCTTCTTCGCTTGGGTTTTCATCGATTTTCAAAGCTCCGTTATAGAAGTTATAGGGGATAGACAATCCCTTTGAAGAATCAATAATTCCGTACTCTCCGAACAACAGAATTTTAGAATAAAAAGCAGGTCCTTTCATTTATAAACACAATTAGCAGTACAAAGATAGACAAAAATTTGATTCTCAAATGATATTGCTGCTTTTTATAGGTTAACTTCCTATCTTTGCAAGACCAAATTCCAAACAAATTATGAGTTTTGATATTCAAAAAATCCGAGAGGATTTCCCTATACTTTCCCAAACTATCGGAAAATATCCATTGGTTTATTTCGATAACGGAGCTACTTCACAAAAGCCGAAAGTCGTGATTGATGCCATTTCGCAGTATTACGAAACGATAAATGCGAATATTCACAGAGGGGTGCATACGTTGAGCCAAAAAGCTACTGATGCGTATGAAGTTTCTCGTGAAAAAGTAAAAAACCACATCAATGCAAACGAAACAAGTGAGGTGATTTTCACTTCGGGAACAACCGAAAGTATCAATTTGGCAGCAAATTGCTTTACTTCGCTTTTGCAAAAAGATGATGAAGTAATTATTTCGTACTTGGAACATCATTCCAATATTGTACCTTGGCAAATGTTGTGCGAAAGAACAGGAGCAAAACTCAAGGTTATTCCGATAAGTCGAAACGGAGAACTCATTATGTCGGAATACGAAAAATTGCTTTCGGATAAGACAAAAATTGTAGCGGTTAATCACGTTTCCAATGCTTTGGGAGTTATCAATCCGATAGAAACAATCATCGAAAAAGCTCATCAATTCGGGGCTTGTGTCTTGATTGACGGAGCTCAGGCAGTAGCACACCTAAAACCCGATGTTCAGCAGTTGGATTGTGATTTTTATGTGTTTTCGGCTCACAAAATGTGTGGTCCTACGGGAGTTGGAATTTTGTACGGAAAACGAGAATGGTTAGAAAAACTTCCTCCTTACAAAGGGGGAGGAGAAATGATAAAAGAAGTGCGTTTTGAAAAAACGACTTATGCAGAAATTCCACACAAATTCGAGGCAGGAACTCCGAATATTACCGGGGGAATTGTTTTCGGAAAAGCGATTGATTATCTGAACCAAATCGGGTTTGAAAACATCGAAAAGTACGAAAAAGAGCTTTTGGACTATGCAACCCAAAAACTTTCGGAAATTCCGAATGTTGTGATATACGGAAATACAGACCAAAAAGTTTCGGTTATTTCGTTTAATGTAGAGGGAATCCACCCGTACGACATCGGAACAATCATTGACAAAATGGGTGTTGCAGTACGAACAGGACATCACTGTACCCAACCGATTATGGATTTTTACAACATTCCGGGAACAATCAGAGCTTCGTTTTCGTTTTATAATACCAAAGAAGAAATCGACCTTTTTATAACAGCACTCAAAAAAGCAATTACAATGCTTTCGTGAGGTAAAAACAAATAGAAATGCTAAAAATCAATCTTCAAAACATTCTTTTTTTAGACATCGAAACCGTTCCCGAAACGGAATATTTCGAGGAGCTTTCTGATGAAAAAAAGGAGCTTTTCGACTTAAAAACCAAATATCAGAGAAAGGAAGACCAAACTCCTGAAGATTTTTACGAAAGAGCAGGGATTTGGGCTGAGTTCGGGAAAATAATCTGTATTTCGGTCGGATATTTTACCTTTAAGAATGATATTCGGAGTTTTCGGGTTACTTCATTTTTCGGAGAAGAAGTAGAAATTCTGAAAGATTTTTCTAATTTACTGAATAATCATTTCGGAAAAGCAGAGCATATTTTGTGCGGACATAATGCCAAGGAATTTGATTTTCCGTTTATGGCAAGACGAATGATAATTCACGGATTGCCGATTCCGAACAAATTAAACCTTTTCGGGAAAAAACCTTGGGAGATTCCACATCTCGATACTATGGAATTATGGAAATTCGGAGATTACAAGCATTTTACATCTTTAAAATTATTGGCAAATATTCTCAACATCCCCTCTCCGAAAGACGATATTGACGGAAGTCAGGTAGCTCAAGTCTATTATGTCGAAAAAAATATTGACCGAATAATCACGTATTGCGAAAAAGATGTGATCACTGTGGCACAGATTATGTTAAGGTTAAGGAGGGAAAATATTTTGGACGAGTCCGAGATAATTCACGTTTAATATTTATATTTGTAATCTATATTAATTTAAAAAAAATGAAAAAATTATTCACAGTTTTAGCAGTAGTTATTGCAGTACAATTCGGAACAGCACAAAATGATGCTTTCAAGCAAGATGCGATTAAAGTAATTGAAAAATCAGGAGCAGGAGCTCAATTCGGAATGGTTTTAGACCAAATCAAAACGATGATTCCCGAAGACAGACACGAAGAATTAACCAAAGATTTCAACTCGACACTTCCGTCTTTGTACTCTAAAATAGCAGAGGTTTATATGGAGGAGTTTACACACGATGATATTAAAAAAATATTATCGTTTTACGATTCGGAAGTAGGTAAGAAATTTAGTTTAAAACAAGGCGATTTAATGGAAAAAGCAATGGTCGCAGGAGAACAGTGGGGAATGGATTTACAGGTAATCCTGATGAAATATATGGAGTAATTCCCCGAAAATCTAAATTCTAAATTTACCTCGCTAATTTAAGCTAAAATGAAAAAACTATTGATAATCTTGGCTGTTGTTTTTACGGCTCAATTTGGGTTTTCTCAAAAAACGACTTTCAAGCAGGATTTAATAAAATATTTTGAAACAACAGGAGTTTCAAAGGATTCCTATCAAAGGCAAGTTTTACCAATGATTGATAAATCTAAACACGAAGACTTCAAAAAAGAGTTTGCTGTTTTAATGGACGATTATTATACAAGAAGTGCAGAAGTTTTTCAGGAAGAATTTTCTCAAACAGAAATAAGAGAATTAACTTCTTTAGTTGAAAAAGTAAATAAAAGTGGAGATGAAAATATATTTTGGTCTTCTGATATTGGAAAGAAATATCGTGAAAAACAAAATATTTTAGATGCAAAACTTTATTCCCACCTTTCAGCTTGGCAATCAAATTTAGACCGTATGCTGTCTAAATATGAAGATACAGATGATAAAAACATCATCTATGGAAGCGAAGGTGGCTCTTATGGAGGAAGTGGCACAGGCGAAAGATAAACGTAGATACTGAATATTTTAAAAAAATCCGATGAAAATTTTCATCGGATTTTTTTATTTCTATACAAAAGCACTATCTTTATTCGATTTTAATTTTAAAAAAAATAATATGGGAATGTATGTATTTTTAGCTATTGGATTTTTCCTTTTTTTAGCTTCCTTTTTTACGGTAAAACAACAAACAGCAGTTATTGTTGAACGCTTCGGAAAGTTTAATGGTATCAGACAATCGGGATTACAGTTGAAAATCCCTATAATCGACAGAATTGCAGGACGAGTTAATCTTCGTATTCAGCAATTGGACGTAATCATCGAAACCAAAACCAAAGACAACGTATTTGTCAAAATGAAAGTTTCGGTTCAGTACAAAGTTATCCAAGACCGGGTTTATGAGGCTTTTTATAAGTTGGAATATCCTCACGATCAGATTACTTCGTATGTTTTTGACGTAGTTCGTGCAGAAGTTCCAAAACTGATATTAGACGATGTCTTCGAGAGAAAAGACGATATTGCCATTGCTGTAAAACGTGAGCTGAACGATGCAATGCTTACGTACGGATATGATATTATCAATACGCTTATCACAGATATTGACCCTGATATTCAGGTTAAAAATGCAATGAACCGTATCAATGCAGCAGACCGTGAAAAAACAGCAGCTGAATATGAGGCAGAGGCTCAAAGAATCCGTATTGTAGCTAAAGCAAGAGCAGAGGCAGAAAGCAAAAGATTACAAGGACAGGGTATTGCTGACCAAAGACGTGAAATTGCAAGAGGACTTGTCGAAAGTGTTGATGTGCTTAACAAAGTAGGTATCAATTCTCAAGAAGCATCGGCTCTTATTGTGGTTACACAGCACTATGATACGTTGCAAGCTATTGGGTCTGATGCTAATTCAAACCTTATTTTGTTGCCTAACTCTCCACAAGCCGGAAGTGATATGCTGAACAATATGGTCGCTTCGTTTACAGCTTCTAACCAAGTCGGAGAAGCAATGAAAAGAGCTTCAAAAACACAAAGAAAACCTAAACAAGATGACTTCGGAATAGAAGAAACGGAGTAATTTATTAGTTTATGGTTATTTGTCAGTTATAAAGACAATGTAGCTGAAAACACCTGAACACTTAATAAACAAAAGAAAAGAGTATTGAAAGTGATTTCAATACTCTTTTTGTAGTAAGAAACAATGTTAAAGGAAAACTATTAACTGACAGCCAACTAAAACCTAACTATAACACTTCCCCAAGTAAAACCACTACCGAAAGCAGCTAACACTACCAAATCTCCGCTTTTGATTTTGCCCTGTTCCCAAGCCTCGGTAAGGGCAATCGGAATAGATGCTGCGGTTGTGTTTCCGTATTTCTGAATGTTGTTATAAACTTTGTCGTCTGTCAGTCTGAATTTTTGTTGTATAAATTGCGAAATTCTCAAATTTGCCTGATGTGGAATCAGCATATCAATATCCGAAACCTGTAAGTTATTCGCCTGTAATCCTTCATTTATTACTTCTGAAAAACGAACCACAGCATTTTTAAACACAAATTGTCCGTTCATATACGGATAATAGCTTTCGTCATTCGGGTCATTGTCTGCCAAAATATCACTTACCCAACGCTTCCCCATTCCGGGAGCTATAAGTGCCAATTCTTCTGCATATTGCCCTTCTGAATGTAAATGGGTTGATAAAATTCCTTTGGATAAATCTTCTTCTCTCGACAAAACAGCTGCTCCTGCACCATCTCCGAAAATAACCGAAACCCCTCTGCCTCGTGTGGTCATATCCAATCCGGAAGAATGAACCTCCGAACCGATTACCAAAATATTTTTGTACATTCCCGTTTTGATGAATTGGTCAGCTACCGAAACCGCATATATAAATCCTGAACACTGATTTCTGATATCTAAAGCTCCGACTGTTCGCAGTCCTAAATCTCTTTGAACCAAAACCCCCGGCCCCGGAAAATAGTATTCCGGACTTAAAGTGGCAAAAATCACAAAATCAATATCTTCTTTAGCAATGCCCGAACGGGAAATGGCAATTTCTGCCGCTTTTACTCCCATTGTACTTGTGGTATCTTCGCCTTTTATAATATGTCGTCTTTCCTGAATACCTGTTCTTTCCTGAATCCACTCATCATTGGTGTCCATTATCTTTGATAAATCGTCATTGGTTACGATATTGTCAGGAACGTAATAGCCTAAACCTGTTATTTTTGAGTGATACATAATTTTAAGTATTTGTTTTTGTCAAAAGTATAAAAAAGTTTTCAGTATGCATAAAACAAAAACCCCATTGAAAATCAATAGGGTTTGTTTGTATTCAGCAGAAAGGATGGGATTCGAACCCACGATACGTTGCCGCATACTACCTTTCCAGGGTAGCCTCTTCAACCACTCGAGCACCTTTCTTTTTAGGATTGCAAAGATAATAAATTCCTACGAAATTTCTCCTCTTAATGGGGTTTCAAAAATCGTTTTAAATACAGACGAAGAAACATTTTGCCCGAGCATATACATCAGTTTGGTAACAGCTGATTCGGTTGTGATGTCTTTTCCGGAAATCACTCCGATTCTTTTGAGTTCAGAACTGTTTTCGTATTGTCCCATATTTACGCTTCCTCCGACACATTGGGTAACATTCACTATGTGAATGCCCGATTTTATGGCTTTTTCGAGGGATTTGATAAACCATTTTTCCAGAGTTGTATTTCCTGCTCCATAGGTTTCCAAAACTACTCCTTTGAGATTCGGAATCGAAAGAACAGCATTTATTACGTCTTGATTTATACTCGGAAAAAGCTTAAGCACCACAATATTATTGTCTAATTCTTTGCGGAAAACAGGTTTTTTGTTTGTTTTCGGAAGTAATAATTCTCTATGGATTTTCAGGTGAACTCCCGATTCTGCCATAGGTGGATAATTAGCCGATTCAAAAGCCTCGAAATGTTCTGCATTTATCTTTGTTGTTCGGTTTCCTCTGTATAATTTGTATTCAAAATATAGGGAAACTTCCCGAATTGTATCTTTTAGACAAGCAATCTGAATGGCTGTAATCAGGTTTTCTTTGGCATCGGTACGCAAATCTCCAATCGGAAGTTGAGAACCCGTAAATACAACCGGTTTTGATAAGTTTTCTAACATAAAACTCAATGCAGAAGCCGAATACGACATTGTATCTGAACCGTGAAGTACTACAAATCCGTCAAAATCATTGTAATTTTCTTCGATTATCGAAACAATTTCAACCCATTTGTCGATATTCATATCCGAAGAATCGATGGGTTTTTCAAACGAAATAGTCGAAATCGTACAATCCAACTGCTCGAGCTCGGTAATTCTCTCTTGGATTTTGCTAAAATCAAAAGCCTTTAAAGAGCCTGTTTTCGGGTCTTTGACCATTCCGATTGTGCCTCCTGTATAAATTAAGAGTATGTTTGTTTTATTCGAGTTCTTCATACTTTTTCTTGTTGATTACCGGGTTGGCATACATTGCCAAAAATCCCTCAAACTCAATCGGATTGTCTTCGTTGATTTTTATATCTAATCTTCTTTCGAAAAGCTGTTTTTCTTTTTCGGTATAAAATGCTGCGTATTCGTTGGTTTTATATAGCAAATCATACGCAATATAATTGGTAGCCCAAAGTTTGTATCCGTTTATGACAGCCACATCAACGGTTTGAGCCAATGCTTGAATTTGTTTGTTTGTTCCCTCAATTTGTGTTCCGATAAAATCAAGTTCGGTATCCAAAACATCTCCAATATGAATGTGAATACGCTTTTTTTGTCCGAGAATACCACTTATCAGATTGTTAAAATCCTCATCTTTTTCTTTGACATAAGTCTCTTGTTTTGCTTCGGCTACCAATCTCGGAATTTTCAGTGCATCTGTCGGGTCGTATTCATACGAAATCGAAACCGGAACAATACGTAACTTTTTAAAATAATCCATCAGATTTTCTTCATCTGAAGCCATTCCTAACATTTTGAGTACTCCTTGTTGTGTAGTGTCGTTTCCGTCTTTGGTTCTCCCTTCTCGTTGAGCAATCCAAACCGAACGGTTTTCGGTTGTGATGAGTTTCTGAATATATTCTGAAACCAATTTGGAACTCTGTAACAATTCTCTCGGGCTTAAACCTCTCTGAATCAAAAAGTTTCGGTTGAGTTTTGATAAAATATGTGTGAATTTTTTCTGAACGAGATTATCTCCAATTGCAGAAGCTGTCATCACAAGTCCTTTATCCAACAACGTTACATTCAGCAAAGAAGTATCCAAAATAATGTCCCTATGGTTGGAGACATATAAATAGGAAGTGTTTTTTTTAAGTTTTTCAAAGCCTGAAGTAGTAAGTCCTTCCGAACTTTTTTCTAATACTCTTTGTATGGAATGATAGAGAAATTTTGCCTGAAAATCACGTATCGAATGGGTATCCAACAATTTCTCCTCCCAAAAAGAAGGGTCTTTGCCGGGAAAAGTAAAGCTCATCATTGCTTTCATCATCGGGTGATGTAGAATCAAAGCCAAAGCCTCGTTCACTTCACTATCATAAAAAGGTCGTATAGAATCGAATTGTGACATTTGGTAAAAACAATCTTACAAAAGAACGAAATTTTATTCAAAGTCGAAAGTAAGAAGGGAAAACAAATTATTATTTCGAAAAATAATCCAAAGTAGTTTGTTTATCTTTTTCTAATTGGATTTTTAGTTCTTCAACTGAAGCAAATTTTTGTTCATCTCGGATTTTTTCAAGAATTGAAATTTGAACATTGTTTCCGTAAATATCCTGATTAAAATCTAAAATATTTACTTCTATGGTTTGATGATTTCCGTTTACGGTTGGGTTTGTTCCGATATTCATCATTCCCATTTCATTGTCATTTCCATTGATGTTAACATTCACAACATAAACCCCTGTTTTCGGAATCAATTTATAATCTTCCGAAACCTTTAGGTTTGCAGTCGGAAAACCGATTGTTCTTCCGAGTTTTTTACCCTCGACAACTATTCCGTTAAAAAAATAATTATACCCTAAATACGAATTTGCGAGTGCAATTTCTCCGTTATCGAGAGCTTTTCGGATTTTGGTTGAGCTGACCGAAATCTCGTCGATTTCCTGAACCGAAATTTGTTCCACTTCAAACCCGTATTTTTCTCCGAAAACAACAAGTTCGTTAATTCCTGCTGTTCGGTTTTTTCCGAAACGATGGTCATAACCGATTACGATTTTTTTCAGATTCAGCTTTTCGATTAGAATTTGCGTTACAAATTCTTCTGCCGAAAGCTCTGAAAAAGTCTTGTCAAACGGATGAATGATAAGCGAATTTAGTCCTGATTTTTCTAAAAGTTCAATTTTTTCGTCAATCGTATTGAGGAGTTTAATATCTGAATCTTTTTGAAGAACCATTCTCGGATGTGGGAAAAACGTCAGAATAACCGACTCTAAATCTTCTTTTTTAGCTCTTTCAGTCAGTTTTTTAATGATTTTTTTGTGTCCGATATGTACTCCGTCAAAAGTTCCGATAGTAAGAACAGTCGGTTTTTGAGGGGTATAAGATGATATGTTTCGGAAAACTTTCAAGGTTTGATTTTTTATTGAGAGCAAAAATACAGTTTATTTAGGATTTAGGATTTGGGAATCAGGATTTTTTATACCTTGCAGTATTATTTACTTAAATCTGTTTTCAAAATTGGCTTCAAAGAAAAAGAAAAGTACGGGATATGATTTAACGTATATTTTTATTGGTTTAGCTATTATATCATCAATTTTTACGATTTATATTGGATATCGGATTTCAATAAGTGAAAGGAAATTATTAGCTTTTAGTTTCGTCCCTTTATTATTAGGGATTTTACTCGAAAGTTACAGAATCACAAAAGATTGGAAGATAGTACTATCCAAGTCAGTTATTGCTTATTTCTTTAGCTTTATTGCTTTTCTTCCAGCAAAAAAGGAAACAAATTACAATTTTGACAATCATATAGAATGGTGGTCTCAAGTTTTTTTGTATGTCTTTCTCCTAATATCAGCCATAATGTTTAAAGAAAAAACAATATCAAAGCTGACAGAGGGACTTACTTTGCTTTTTTCTTTATCGTTTTTGTATTGGTCATTAGATGTTGGTTTTTTCTCTTTGGACTTTGAGCATTGGTTTTTCTCTGTTTTGCAAATTCTTTGTGTTTTATTGATTCTGTTTTCTCTAATAAATGCATTTGCCAAAATTACTCTAACCAAAACTAACCGACTTTGGTTAAGTATATGGAGTACCATTGTAGTGGTTATCATATCCGTTGATAATATATTTGTGATTTATGGAAAGGGGGATTTAGAAACATCAAAATATTTTTCAGATAATCTGTTGTTGGGAATTCAATATTTTCTTTTGGGAATTTCTGCTGTTTATGTTTTTCAGAATCTTATTTTGCTCACAGGATTTTTGCCCGACAGAACTCAAATTTATCCAAAAACCCTAAAAGAAAACGTAAAAGACCACGTTGAAAGATATTCTGAAGAACAAGTCAGTCCGATTGATTCTCTAATCTGTGTTTTGTATTGTGGGGTGTTTTATTATCTAAATTACTCTTTTTCAATTTTACCAAGAAACTCAATGATTTGGGTTGTTATTATTTCTTTCCCTCTCTTTTTGATGTTGCTCAATAAATTCAAAAATAAAACTCTTCAAAAATGATTATAGAAAAAACCATTGCAATGGTAAAGCAAAAATTACAGGGAGCAGAGGCAGGACACGATTGGTTTCATATCGAGAGGGTTTATAAAAATGCTATCCATATTGCCAAAGGAAACACAAAGGTCAATCTTTTGGTTGTTCAGCTTGGAGCTTTGCTCCACGATATTGCAGACAGCAAATTCCATAACGGAGATGAAACCGTAGGCCCTAAAAAGGCTCGGGAATTTTTGGAAGAACACAGCATAGACGGAAATATAATTGAGGAAGTCGTCAAAATCATCGAAAATATTTCGTTCAAAGGAGGAATAAAGCAAGAATATAACTCGGAAGAACTGAATATTGTTCAGGATGCAGACCGATTAGACGCTATCGGAGCTATCGGAATTGCTCGAACATTCAATTATGGTGGTTTCAAAAACAGAGAACTTTATAATCCGGAAATCAAGCCCAACCTGAATATGTCAAAGGAAGAATATAAAAATTCAACCGCACCTACTATCAATCATTTCTACGAAAAACTATTGCTTTTAAAAGATAAAATGAACACCCAAAAAGGCAAAAAATTAGCCGAAGAAAGGCATCGTTTTATGGAAACCTTTTTAGAGCAGTTTTACAAGGAATGGAATGTTTTATAAATAAAACTTTTAGCCCATCAACCCCAAAACCAAATCAGGGAATAATCCGATAGCAAGGTTGATTATGGTTGCTATAACTGCTACAACTGTATAAACAGGTGAAACCGAAAATTCCTCTGTGCTCTCTTTGGTGTACATAATCAAAATCAGTTTGAAGTAATATCCAACTGAAATAATCGAACTGATTACTGCAATTATCACAAGAGTAACATAGCCTAAATCCAACATTTGTCCGAAAAGGAAAACCTTACCGAAAAATCCTGCCAAGATTGGAATACCCGCCATTGACAACATAGCCAACGTAAGAGTTAAAGCCAATATCGGGTTTTTCTTTCCGAGTCCGCTAAAAAACGACATTTCTTCATCATCTTTATCTTTGGTCACAGCCAAAACTACTGCAAAAGCCGCAATTCCGGCAATGGAATAAGCTGCTGCATAATAGAGTAAATTTGCCGCTCCTTCCGGGACAGCCAAAAGTGCCATTAGCATAAAACCAGCGTGAGAAATTCCCGAAAATGCCAACATACGCTTTACGTTGGTTTGTCTCAAAGCCATTATATTTCCGACTAACATGGACAATATCGAAATGACAATCAAACCTGTTGTAAAACTGTCCGAAAAGTTTCCGTATGTTCCTTCAATCAATCGGTAAAACCCTCCAATTGCGATTACTTTTGCAAGTGTACTCATCAATGCAGTCGAAATAGTAGGCGAACCCTGATATACATCCGGAGCCCACAAATGAAACGGAACAGCAGCGATTTTAAACAACATTGCCACGCTTACCATTGCTATACCGATATAAAACCAGTCTTCCACGCCTGCACTCATTCCAGCTTGATGGATAGTTGACATATCAAATGAACCTGTTGCACCATAAATTAGAGCAATTCCGAAAAGTAAAAATCCTGATGCGAAAGCACCCATCAAGAAGTATTTCATTCCAGCCTCGTTACTCTTAATACTTGTTGGTTTACTTGCAGCAAGAATATATAAAGCGATAGATAGAATTTCGATTCCTACGAAATAAGTTGCCAAGTTTCCAAAAGAAACCATTGCGACTCCACCAAAAAGCAGTAATATTTTTACGGTGATATAATCAGATAATTTCTTTTGTTCGTTTTTATAAAAATCAGCACTCATCAGTACGATAAAAATCGTAAGCAAGATAAACAACGAAGAGAATCCCATCGAGAATTTATCTTCAATAATCGTATTATTGAAAAACGATGCAGGACCTGATTCGGTACAAAACCCTCCTAATGAAATTCCGAGTGAAGCTAACAATCCGATAATTGTTACCGGTATAATGGTTTTTCTTGCTCCGAAAACTTCGAGCAACAATACTAAAATTCCAAGTGAACCAATAGCTATAAGTGTGTTCATATTTTTTTATTTTCGATTGTTTATTAATGATTTGAGTTCTTCTTTGCTTGGAAGTACAGTTTTATATCTACTTGCAAAAATATACTCGTTATTTTCGGGTAATGTATATTCTACTACTGCTTCGCTTTTATTTTGACAAAGTACAATTCCGATTGTTTTATTTTCTTCTTCTAATTTTACTTCTCTGTCATAGTAATTCACATACATTTGCATTTGTCCGAGGTCTTGGTGTTTTAATTCTCCAATTTTCAGGTCAATAAGAACAAAGCATTTTAAAAGTCTGTTATAAAAAACTAAATCTATATAAAAATGTTTGTCGTCAAATGAAATTCGTTTTTGTCGGGAAACGAACGTAAAACCATTTCCAAGTTCTAATAAAAAATGCTCCAGTTTGTTTATCAACTCTTGCTCTAATTGACTTTCCGAATATGCAGAATGTTCAGGTAATCCCAAAAATTCTAAAATGTAAGGGTCTTTTACAACTTCTTTCGGGTTTTCTATTGTTAGCCCTTTTTCAGAAAGTTCTTTAACCTTTTCTTTATCCCTACTTAAAACAAGTCTTGTGTATAATGCAGAATCGTATTGTCTGTCTAATTCCCGAATACTCCAATTATTTTTTATAGATTCTATTTCATAGAATTTTCGTTCGTTTTCATCATCAATTCTCATTAGTTTCAAATAATGCGACCAACTTAACTTAAATTCAACAGACGATGTCTTCTTAATTGCATTTTCAGATTCGTCAGACAGTGTCTGACTTATTGAATAGGCAAAATAAAATTGTCTCATCTGCTTTAAATTGGTTTCTGAAAAGCCTTTTCCAAACTCACGAGTAAGCGTTTTTGAAAGTTCTTTTAAAAGATATTTTCCGTATGCTGCTCGGTCTTTGCCATTTTGTTCTTCCTCTACAATCATTCTTCCAATTTCAAAATAAGTTGCAACCATTGTTTGATTTATGGTACGGACAACATTATTTCTTGCTGATTGCAGTAAATCAACAATTTGTAAGAAGAATTTTGTATTTAAAAGCGTATCAGGCATTATTCAAAATTAAAATGTCTTTGTTTTCTTTTTTTTGAACTTGTCGGAAATTCCGAACAGTTGAAATTTATCTTTTTAGTGGTTATCCGGAATTTCCGGACAACCATATTTGTTTGTCATTGCGAGGCACGAAGCAATCTCATTTTTTTTGTTATAAACCTTTTAATTTATATGGTTATGTTCCACTTGGAACTTTTATTTCCAAAATTCCCACCATTTTTTATTTGGCTTTGTTACTTTCTCTACCCCTGTTTCTACAAATTCTTCTTTTTCTTCTATCTTATGAAATTCAGTGATATTTTCTTCTCTTTCTTTCTCCTTTTTTTGGTTTTCTTTTTCTAATAATGCCTTTTCCTCATAATATTTATCAAGACTTTCGGCTTTTTGTTTTTCACGTGATTCTATATAATTTTTCCACTCTTCTTCTTTGAGTTTATCCTTTAAAATCTCTTCGTACGCATAATATGTTGAGTCACCATCGACACTCACAACTCTATCTTTGTGCATTGTTATTCGTACTCCGTGTTCTTCGTCCCAAGAACAACCACACGCAAAACCTAAATAACCACTGTTGTCTTTTTCTTCTCCTAAAACTTCAATCCGTCCTATTGAAATTATATTTTTAACATCATCTATACTTTTCAATTCAGGAAACCCAAACTGTTCATTATATTCTTCAACCTTGTACATTTCCATCATCTTCGGATAATGCTCAATAATTCCATTACATAAAGCATTTAATACTTTTTCGTTGTTTTCTACAAAATAAGTAAATGCGTTTTCTTGAAATTCCTGTGGTTTTTCAAAATGTCGATTATTTTCCCCTCCATAAGTTTCTACCGACACCTCAAAATAACCTTTTAAATTTGAACTGTTTTCTTTAAATTCAGCAATACTGCTTAAATATTCTTCAAAATACCATTCATCAACTTCATCAGTAAAATTAAAATATTCGAGTTTTACCTTTTGTCGGTCTATACGTCCTGCAGTAGCATTTTTATAACGACTTATATAATCAGCTCTACCTATCTCATAAAAACAATATCCACTGCTATATTCTTTAAAGTTTAACTGACTAAATTCATCTTCTTTATCAGAAACCACAACACCTAATTTCCTCAATAAATCATTTATATTTTTTTCTTCGTCTACCTTTTGAGCATCGTTATACAATTCTCCATAAAAATCATAAAAAGTATAATTATAGTGCATAATAACATAATCTTTTAATCCAATTTCTTTTGCAAAAAAATGAACTAAATCTCCTCCGAACTCCATTTCTTCATTATCCGAATGATATTTCATTCGGTTAAATTTTATACTATTATGAAAAAGATGAAATTGGTCAAGAAAAACAAGTGCAAAATCATTTTCTATCGCAACAGCCAAGCCGTGTTCGTTTACTTTATCAAGATTGACCGGCATTTTCCCTACTAAAAAATCTGTATCGTACATAATTATTTTTTCAGATTGCTTCGTTCCTCGCAATGACGAAATAATGGTTTTTTTCCCACATAAAACTTTTATTTACTTTAAAATTTCAAATGATTTCAGACATTGTAACATCATTGACATATTTTCTTCTTCTCCTTCAATAGTCAAACGATAAAAAACTCCTTCTTCTCTGCTTTTCATTATAAAAGTAATTGTTTCAAAAGTTACTTTATAATATCGAGAAATGTGAGAAAAATATGCAGGATATTTTAAAACATCTGTTTCCCCATAATCAACAACTGTAATTTTTTCAATATTCAAAGGTATTAGTTCTTCTGTAAACCGAACAGACGACTCATTAAATTCTTTCAAATCCACATCGCCTAACTCTACCTTATGAATTGAAATTATATTCTTATTATTTTCACTAACAAACGAATGCTCAAAAATAACTTCACTATAACGTGGAGGAATTGAGCCAAAACTCCAATTTTTAGGGATAGTTAAAGAATAATTTCCATTAGTTTCAACTATTTCTTCTTTTTCAAACTTAACTGAACGAGATGAATATTTATCAATAACATATTTTTTCTCACTCGAACAAGAAACAAAAGACATCATAAATAATACTATAAAAAGCAATTGTTTCATAATCATATTTTCAGATTGCTTCGTTCCGATAGCTATCGGAACGAAGCAATGACAAATCCCTTAATTAATGTATTTTAAAGTTTCTTCCAATGCAGGAACAATCAGGTCGTTTAAACATTTCGGATATAAACCGAAAAGAATTAAAACAGCCACAATGATTACAAAAACTACTTTTTCTTGAATGTTGATATCAGCAAATACTTTGGTGTTTGTTTCTCCAAGCATTGAATGTTGGAACATACTCAACATATAGAAAGCTCCCAAAATAATAGTTGTTCCTCCTACGATTGCAAACCAGATATTTACTTGAGATAAGCTATAAAGCAAAGTAAATTCTCCTACAAAATTGAATGTTCCAGGAAGTCCGACTGAAGCGACAACCAAAATCATAAATACCGATGTAAACCAAACTCCTTGAGATCTGATTCCTCCCATTTCAGAGATTTTTTGTGTTCCGAATCGTCTTTCGATGATTTCAGCTGCAAAGAACAATCCTACAATTACAAATCCGTGAGCCAACATTTGCAATACCGCTCCTCTGAATCCGTCTAAAGTAAGCGTATAAGTTCCTGCTGCAATAAGTCCTACGTGAGCCAGTGACGAATAAGCCAAAAGTTTTTTCAGGTTATCCTGTCTTAAAGCCAAAATCGACCCATAAATCACTCCGATAATGCTCAATACGATAAAGAAGTTTTTGTATTCTGCTGCTGCATCTGGAGCAATCGGAATCTGCCATCTGATAAGACTGAACAAAGCCATTTTTAGCATTACTCCCGATAAAAGCATTGTTCCTAAAGCCGGATTTGACTGATACGTATCTGCCTGCCAAGAATGAAAAGGAACAATCGGAATCTTAATAGCATAAGCCAAGAAGAAAGCCAAAAACACCCAAAATTGTTCAGATGAAGTAAGATTTAATGCGTACAAATCTTCCAATAAGAAACTTCCTGCTTTTTGGTATAAAAAGATGAAAGCAACCAACATAAACAACGAACCTGCAAACGTATAGATAAAGAATCTAATCATTGTTTGTTTGCGAAGTTCTGCATCTCCGTTACCCCAAAGTAATCCGATGAAATAAATCGGAATCAAAGCTAATTCCCAAAAGATATAATATAAGAATCCGTCTGCTGCCAAGAAGGTTCCGGTCATTGCAAAAGCCATAAACAGAATTAGGGCATAAAGGGTTCTTTTGTTTTCGAATGAATTTCCGAAAGAAGAGAAAATCACAAGCGGAGTTACAGCAGTTGTAAGTAACGTAAGAGCCAATGAAAGTCCGTCTGCTTTCAAGTAAAACGAAATGTTTGGGTTGCTAATCCATTGAGCCATTACATCAACCGAAGTTCCCGATTGAAATTGCGATAACAAAACTCCCGTTGCTACAAAAGCAACAAGACTCACAAATAATGCAACCTGACGGGCTAATTTTTCCGATGAAAAATAAGTGATTAAAGCTCCAGCCAATAATATTACGAGTAGTAGTGATACGTTCATTTTGTTATGCTAAAAATAAATAATAAACAATGGTACTAAATCCTAAAACGAATACGAAAAGGTATAAACCAACGCTTCCGTTTTGTAATGTCTTTCCTTGATCAGATAAAAGATTTGCCAGCTTCCCTGTTCCGAAAACTATAGACGAAATAATTACTTCTACGATTGATTTGAAGAAATCTCCCAACCAATAGATTGGTTTTACGATAATTGCTGTATAGATTTCATCCACATAGAATTTGTTGTGAAGCACTTTAGCAAATCCGGTAACTTCTTCGTCTTTTGCAGGAAGTTCTCCTTTTTTGATGTATTTCGAATAGGCCAAGAAAATACCAATTAACGCTCCAACTGTTGCTACTCCCATGAGTATAAATGCAGTTGAATCAACAGCGTGATGTGGTCTTGAACCGATGAAAATAGGTTCTAAATAATGATTTAACCAGCTATTACCCGGAATACTAATCAATCCTCCGATAGCTGCTAAAACAGCCAAAACAATAAGTGGGAAAGTCATCAAACTCGGACTTTCGTGTAAGTGATGTTTTTGTTCTTCTGTCCCTCTGAATTTTCCGAAGAACGTCAAATACAACAAACGGAACATATAAAAAGCAGTCATTATCGAAGCCAATGAAGCAATTATCCACAATGCTTTATTTTCATGGAAAGCAACTAACAATATTTCATCTTTTGAGAAGAATCCTGATAGTGGGAAGATTCCTGAAATAGCTAAAGTTGAGATTAAGAACGTGATAAAAGTAATTTTCATGTGACCTTTCAGTCCACCCATATAGCGCATATCCTGTTCGCCACCCATAGCGTGAATTACCGAACCTGAACCCAAGAACAAACAAGCTTTGAAGAAAGCGTGTGTTACTACGTGGAAAACTGCCACTTCATAAGCTCCTAAACCAAGAGCCAAGAACATTAATCCTAATTGAGATACGGTTGAATAAGCCAATACTTTTTTGATGTCGTTTTGAACTAGTGCGATAAAAGCCGCTACCAAAGCCGTTAATCCTCCGATAATAGCTATTGCATCTAATACGGCTGGAGTCAGTTCAAACACGAAATTCATTCTGGTAATCATAAAGATTCCGGCTGTTACCATCGTAGCAGCGTGGATAAGTGCCGAAACAGGTGTTGGTCCTGCCATCGCATCCGGAAGCCACGTATAAAGCGGTAACTGTGCTGATTTTCCGGTTGCTCCGATAAATAAACACAACGTAGCGAATGCCAACCATCCTAAATCAACATAATTTCCTGCCGCAATGGCTTGTTTTATGGTTAAATAATCCAAAGAATTGAATAAATATCCGATGATAAAAATTCCTGCTAAAAATCCTAAATCCCCGATACGGTTCATAATAAAGGCTTTTTTGGCAGCATCGTTATAATCTTGGTTTTTATACCAGAATCCGATAAGTAGGTAAGAACAAAGTCCTACACCTTCCCATCCGATGAACATTATTAGCAAGTTGCTACCTGCCACAAGTGTAATCATAAAGAAAACGAACAAATTCAGATACGAAAAGAATTTATTCAAGTTTTCGTCATCGTGCATATAGCTGATTGAATAAACGTGAATAAGCGTTCCGATTCCCGTTACGAATAATAACCAAAGCAATGAGAGTTGGTCAAGCAAAAAGCTGAATCCGATATTGAAGTTATATACCTGAACCCAATCGAAAAAGTGAACGGTAATGCCTTCTCCCGACTGATTTACTTTGTTAAACAGTATAACCGAAACCACAAACGAAATTCCGACTGCGATGGTTCCGATAGTTCCCGAAAGGGATTTGCTTAAATTTTTTCCGAAGAAAAGATTAAACAAAAAGCCGATAATTGGCGAAAGTAATAGTATGAGTACTAAAGTTGAATCCATTTTCTGCTTATCCTTTTAAGTTTCTTAATTCATCAATGTCAATCGACTTTATGTTTCTGTAAATAGCTACCAAAAGAGCCAATCCGATAGCTACTTCGGCTGCTGCTACGGTCATCGTAAAAAACACGAAAACCTGTCCGGCTGCATCTTGATGATAAGCCGAAAACGCTACCAAAAGCAAGTTTACCGCATTGAGCATAATTTCAATAGACATCAAAACCACAATAGCGTTGCGTCTGTACAAAACTCCAAACACCCCTATACAAAACATAAGAGTCGATAGGATAATGTAGTTTTGGATTCCGATTTCTTGTAAAATATTCTGTAACATTACACCAATGTTTTTATTAATTGCAAAAGTCCGATTTTATTTTTAATTTACCACTATTTAATGGTTTTTCAGTTTAATTCTAAATAATTCTAAAGGTGCAAATTTAAAGAAAAATAACATTAAAAACGTAAATAAAAAGGCTATATTTGTGGTTTACCTTTCAGCAAATTAATACTCACCGTTGCCAAGTCAGAATTAGGAAATTTCCGGAATTCTTTTTCGTCAGGAAATAATCCTGCCTCTTTACAAATTTTATGAAAAACATCTATTTCTACGATGTATTGGTCAGAAAAACCGTGGGTAGCATCATAGGCCGTTGCAGCTGTTTTTCCGATGTTTTGTGCCGCTAATTCGGGTGCGATAGTATGCAATTCGATAAGTAATAATCCGTGTTTTTGAACATACGGACTCCATTTTTTGAGGTGTTCCAACAAGTTGTCCTCAACCAAATTATTACTGATTCGTTTTCCTCTAAAAGCAAAAGCTCCTGTTGAAGAACTAATGCGGTTGGTAGTGGTTTTTGGGTCTTCCCAAATGCGGTTGTGATCTAAAAAAGTTCGCGTATTTAATAAATCGGATAACTCAATATTATAATTGTTTTTCAGGTCTTCGGCCAATAAATCAGGACGACCGATATCTCCCCAGATTACTTTTGCCCAAATATCGCTTTTAATCAGATTGGCTCGGATGACTTTTAAAGCAGCCTGATTATAATCGGCTCCCACCAAAAACAACGGATGTTCTTCAAGCATTTTTCCACGAAGTGTCTGCCTGTCAATTACGTCAAAAACGTGTTGCAAAAAAGCTCCGTTTCCGGCTCCCATATCCAATACTCCTTTGGGTTGCTCGTCTATCGGACGGTTAAAAATCTCGATGATTATTTCGTCAAGTACCTTGAAATAAGCAATATGAGCTCCTCCGCTTCCCCAAACATTCATTTCTCTATCCACGTGGATTTCGTCTTCACCAAAAGCAATATCTCTTAAAACAGAGGCTTTTCCGAACATCAGTTCTTCGATTTTGCTGAAAGTCGGCAGGTACGAAACCGTAACTCCATAAGCAGAAGCTCTTCGTGCAAAGAAAAGCCCGGTTTCGGTGAATTGATAATTTCCGTTTTTTTGAGTAAACCAATTTAGATGAGTCAGAAAATCCAGTATTCGCTTAAAGCATTCAGGTTGTTTGTGGAATTCATCCGGTCGAAATGAAGTTTCCATAAAGTATTTATGAAACATTCCGGTCATTCCTAAACGGACAATAGTGGGAGCGACCAAATAACCTTCAACATGCTTAAGCATTTGATGTTGCACTTCGTTTTCTAATGGATTTTCAGAAAACGAAACATCGTAGTTGTTTTTGTATTTTTCGAAAAGCACATTCATTTTTTCAAACGGACGATCTTCGAATTCTCTCGGAAAACGCCCTCCCGACGATTGTAAAAAATCAACCACATCATTATATAAATAGGTCATTGCAAAAGCATATTGACTTTTTTCGGTTGTCGAAAAAGAAATATAATCTTTGGTATTGTCAATGTGGTAGTTTAGAAATCCTTGCGAGCACAAAATCCGAAGACCAACATTGAGGTAACCTTCATTAGCGTTGAATTTTTCGGATAATTCTTTTAAAGAAACTTCTTTTTTAGAGAGAATATAATCTAAAACTTTTTTGTTGTTCAAAGCTACCATTACAGGAGCAGTGGCTAGCCCGTCAAGATGGCGAAATATAACGTTTCGCAAGTGTGAATTGCTCATAATCTTTTAAAAATAAACCCTTACAAAAGGCATAAAGGCTTCGCTATAAATGTTCTTATTGCTGTTATGTAGTACGTTGTATCGAACTCCGATAGTTACATTTTGCGTTCGATATCCTCCTCCTACAAATAGAGCGGTATTCCAAAAATTATCCGAAAAACCGTCATCGTAATTCACATTCACCCGAAGTTGCTCAAGTTCAGCAGAAAGCTGAATTTCCTGAATCGGATTGACCAATACAAGCCAACTTCCTCCGTAGGTATAAGCCTCGTAATTCGCAAAATTGTTATTTTTGGGTCTTACCTTAATATAACTTCCTTGCAGTCCGATTCCGGTAGCTACATATTCGTTGATTTCGTAAATCGCACTCGGAGCAATGGTAATATCGGTAAAACCAGAACCAACATTCAATCCTAATCCACCACCAAAACGCACTTTTTGCCAAAATTCGCTTTTTTGTTTGGGTTGAAGATTTTGATTTGTTGAAGTTTGAGCAGTAACACTTCCGAAAAATGAGAATAAAGTAAAATAAAGACAAAAAACTGCTGATTTTTTAATTATGTTCATACAAAACAATTTTCTTTTTAGGAGTTAGAAATCTTGGTAAAAATAGTCAAAAAAATTGATTAGATTTGTTTACTTTTGCAAAAGAATTTTAGTAAATTTCTATTTTATTGTAAATATGGATAGGTTTTCCTTTTTAAACGCAGCACATACCGAGTTTTTTTCTGATTTGTACGAACAATATTTGGTTAGTCCGGATAGTGTAGAGCCGAGTTGGAGAGCATTTTTTCAAGGTTTTGACTTTGGAACTTCGCCTTACGGAGAAGATTTTGCAAACGAATTTGCAGGATATGTAAACACGCAAGCTGCAAACGGACAAGTTTCTGACAAAATCCAAAAAGAATTTGGAGTTCTCAATTTGATTGATGCTTACAGGACAAGAGGACATTTGTTTACCAAAACAAATCCTGTTCGGGACAGAAGAATTTATTCTCCCGATTTGAATATGCAACAATTCGGATTGTCGGATTCGGATATGAATACGGTTTTTGATGCAGCCAAACAAATTGGTTTAGAACCGACAACTTTGGCTAATATCATCTTCAAATTAGACAGAGTTTATTGTCAGCATATCGGAATCGAATATATGTACATTCGTGACCCTGAAGTTCGTAAATGGATTCAAGGATGGCTTTCTAAAAATGCTAATACGCCTACATTTTCGCAAGACGAAAAGAAAAATATTTTATCAAAACTCAACGAAGCGGTTTCGTTTGAGAATTTCTTACACACCAAATATGTAGGTCAAAAACGATTTTCTCTCGAAGGAGGAGAATCTTTAATTCCGGCTTTGGATGTACTTATCGAAAATGCAGCCGAAAAAGGAGTAGAGCAGTTCGTTATGGGAATGGCTCACAGAGGAAGACTGAATGTTTTGGCTAATATTTTCGGAAAAAACACCAAAGATATTTTCTCTGAATTTGATGGAAAAGATTATGACGATACGCAGTATTTTGACGGAGATGTAAAATATCACTTGGGACTCACTTCGGACAGAGTTACGAAAAGCGGAAAGAAAATCAATCTGAATTTAGCTCCGAATCCTTCGCATTTGGAAACAGTTGGGGCTGTGATTGAAGGGATTACAAGAGCTAAACAAGATATGTATTATTCGGAGGATGCTTCAAAAGTGCTTCCAATTGCGGTTCACGGAGATGCAGCTGTGGCAGGACAGGGAATTGTGTACGAAATCGTGCAAATGGCACAGCTTGACGGATACAAAACAGCAGGAACGATTCATATCGTAATCAACAACCAAGTTGGATTTACAACCAATTATTTAGATGCTCGTTCTTCGACCTACTGTACGGACATTGCAAAAGTTACGCTTTCACCCGTATTGCACGTAAATGCAGATGATGTAGAGGCTGTTGTATATGCAATGCTATTCGCTTTGGATTTCAGAATGAAATACAAAAAAGACGTTTTCATTGATTTGTTGGGATACAGAAAATACGGACACAACGAGGGAGATGAGCCTCGTTTTACACAACCAATTTTATACAAAGCTATTGCAAAACACAAAAATCCGAGAGATATTTATGCAGAAAAACTGATTGCAGAAAATATCGTTACTCAAGATTATGTGACTAAAATCGAAAAAGATTATAAAGATATTCTTGATGAAAACTTAACCGAATCCCGTAAAAAGGAACTAACGGTTATCACTCCGTTTATGCAAAACGAATGGGAGGGATTCAAGCAGTTGAAAGACGGGGATATTTTCGCAAAAACGAATACGTCTTTTGACAAAGCAACGTTAGATTCGGTTGCAGAGCAGATTACGAATCTTCCGTCTGACAAAAAATTCATCAACAAAATTTCCCGTCTGATTAAGGACAGAAATTCGATGTATTTCGAAACTGACAAACTCGATTGGGCTATGGGAGAATTATTGGCTTACGGAACACTTTTGACAGAAGGTTATTCAGTTCGTATTTCAGGTCAAGATGTTGAAAGAGGAACATTCTCTCACCGTCACGCAGTGGTGAAAGTAGAGGATTCGGAAGAAGAAGTAATTTTACTAAAAAACTTAAAAGAATCGAAAGGGAAATTCAATATTTTCAATTCGTTCTTATCGGAATACGGAGTAGTTGGTTTTGATTACGGATATGCGCTTGCAAGTCCGAAAACATTGACTATTTGGGAAGCACAATTCGGAGATTTCTCGAACGGAGCTCAAATTATGATTGACCAGTATATTTCTGCTGCAGAGGATAAATGGAACAACCAGAACGGATTGGTAATGTTGCTCCCTCACGGATATGAAGGGCAAGGAGCAGAGCATTCATCTGGTAGAATGGAACGCTATTTACAGCTTTGTGCCAACAACAATATGTTCGTAGCTGACTGTACAACACCTGCTAATTTCTTCCATTTATTGAGAAGACAAATGCACTTGACATACAGAAAACCACTTATTGTTTTCACTCCGAAAAGTTTATTGAGACACCCTTTAGCAGTTTCTTCAAAAGAAGAATTTATCAACGGTTCTTTCCAAGAAGTAATTGACGATAATGTAGATAAGAGTAAAATCAAAACATTGGTATTCTGTACGGGTAAATTCTATTACGATTTGTTGGCAGAAAGAGAAAATTCAGGTAGAGAAGATGTAGCTTTTGTTCGTTTGGAGCAGATTTATCCGTTGCCTGTTGAGCAGTTAAAAGAAGTAATTGCTTCGTATCCAAATGTTGATGATTATGTTTGGGCACAGGAAGAACCGAGAAATATGGGAGCTTACGGGTATATGTTGATGAATTTTGATTTGGTAAAATTCAGAGTTGCCTCTCCAAAACCGTATGCAGCACCAGCAGCAGGAAGTAGCACCAGAGCCAAAAAACGTCATCAGGCTGCCATTGCAATGGTATTTGATAAGGAATTGTTTAGGTAAAATTGGTTTAAAGTTTAAAGTTCAAAGTTGCGAAACCTAAACCTTAAACAAAAAACAATATCTTTGTGATATATTGATAAAAATAAAATTTCTGTCATTGCGAGGAGTTGCGAGGTACGAAGCAAAGCAATCTAAAACAGAAATTTGAACGAAGAAATTTTAAAACAACATAAATAAAATTTGTTTAGGTTTAAAGTTCGAAGTTGGGAAACTTTAAACCTTAAACCTTAAACTTTAAACAAAAAGAATACGATGATTTTAGAAATGAAAGTCCCTTCACCGGGAGAATCCATTACCGAAGTAGAAATTGCTACTTGGTTAGTAAAAGACGGAGATTACGTTGAAAAAGATCAGGCTATTGCAGAGGTTGATTCTGACAAGGCAACATTAGAACTCCCTGCTGAAGCAAGTGGAATTATTACGCTTAAAGCGGAAGAAGGCGATGCTGTTGCAGTAGGTCAGGTGGTTTGTTTGATTGATACAGCGGCTGCAAAACCAAGCGGAGATGCACCTGCTAAAAAAGAAGAGGCTCCGAAAGTAGAGGATAAAAAAGCAGAAACTCCAAAAGCTGAATCTGCTCCTGCAACCTATGCAACCGGAACAGCTTCTCCTGCTGCAAAGAAAATTTTAGACGAGAAAAATATTAGTCCTTCCGATGTTAAAGGAACAGGAAAAGACGGAAGAATAACCAAAGAAGATGCTGTTCAGGCACAAGCCTCTATGGGAACTCCAACGGGAGGAAACAGAGGTTCGGAAAGAACAAAACTTTCGATGCTTCGCAGAAAAGTGGCAGAGCGTTTGGTTTCGGCTAAAAACGAAACAGCGATGCTTACTACCTTTAACGAGGCTACAATGACTCCGATTAACAAACTCAGAGCAGAATATAAAGAGGCTTTCAAAGACAAACACGGAGTTTCGTTAGGATTTATGTCGTTCTTTACCAAGGCGGTTGTAAGAGCGTTGCAGTTGTATCCTGATGTGAATTCGATGATTGACGGAGATTATAAGATTTCGTATGACTTCTGTGATATTTCGGTTGCGGTTTCAGGTCCGAAAGGACTTATGGTTCCGGTTATCCGAAATGCAGAAAACCTGACTTTCAGAGGAATCGAAGCCGAAATCAAGCGTTTGGCTATCAGAGCAAGAGACGGACAAATCACTGTGGACGAAATGACCGGAGGAACATTTACCATTTCAAATGGTGGTGTATTCGGATCTATGCTTTCAACTCCGATTATCAACCCTCCTCAATCGGGAATCTTGGGAATGCACAACATTATCGAAAGACCAATTGCTGTAAACGGACAAGTGGAAATCCACCCGATGATGTATATTGCACTTTCGTATGATCACAGAATCATTGACGGTAGAGAATCCGTTGGGTTCTTGGTAGCCGTAAAAGAGGGACTTGAAAATCCGGTTGAACTTTTAATGGATAACAATCCGAAAAAAGCGTTGGAATTATAAATTGCTTTAGGCTATAAGCCGTAATCAATAAGCTAAAAAAACCTCACAAATTTTGTGAGGTTTTTTTTGTGTTAAACTCTGTGTAATAACGACTACAATTCTATCAAATTAACAAGTAAACGAAAAGCTCCGTCAGTTCCGTTCGGAATTTGTCTGAAAAAACTGATTCCGGTATAAACAAAATGTCCTTTTCCGTGTTTTGCGATTAAAAGTGAGCCTTTTTTGGAACTTTCTCCTTTGTCGTTCATAGAAAAAACGGGCTCAAACTCCTTGCCCCATTCTGCTCCGAAATACAAGCCTCTTTCCTGAATCCAATCGTTAAAATCATTTTCGTTTATCTTATTCGGATGTGAAAGCACCTTATGATTTGGGTTTACAAACCGAACTTTTGCCTCTTCATCAGTTACCCGTTCTCTACCGATTTTAAGGGTATAAGGTGCAAAATCCGATAAATCAGTAGGCTTTCCTCTGTAACCGGTTGTGATGTACTGCATAATTACTGTTCCTCCGTTTTTGACGTAATTGTTCAGAATTTTGCTTTTCAGCTTTAGTTCGGGAATCGTATTATAAGCTCTGATTCCTATAATTACCGTTTCAAATCCAGCTAAATTTTCGGCTGTCATATCATTTACGGAAATCAGCTTTACGTTATACCCGATTTGCTCCAATCCTTGTGGAATTTCATCGGTTGCTCCCATTAAATAAGCAATATGCTGCTTTGATTTTTTCAAATCCAAACGGGTTGCTTTGGCTGTTGCAGGTTTCAAAACGGACTGCTTTGGGATATGGTCATAATCAATTTCGATAAGCTCCTGATTGTAGGTTTTTCCGTTAGTTTTGGCAATGATATTCAGTGTAGCGTTTTCGGGATTTGAGGGAGGAACAAGCGAAAATTTCACTAAACTTTCTTCTCCTTTTTTGCTGATTTCAAACGGAATTTCCTTTGGGAAAATTGTCCAGCCTTTGGGAGTTTCAACCGAAACTTCTCCTTTTGAGTTATCTTGAAGTGCTTTTACTTTAACCGAAATTTCTTTTGCTTTATCATCTGCAAAAACCAAAACATTATTTGCAAACGAAACCACCACGTCAGGCAAAACCACAAATGGACGATAGGTTTCTCCGTTTTCGGGAGAATTGAATTTATAGACGATATTTTTGGTAAATTCTATCGGAGTTCCCTCAATTTTCAATACAAAAGTTACGGGAAAATCGTTTTCGGTTTGTGGGAGATTTCGCAGTTTTTGGTTTTCGACTACGAACATTCCTTTTGTTCTTTCGTTTTTCAACCAATACGGATTGGAATAATCAGTATCGGACGGAACAGAAATATTTTTTTCTGAAAAACGAATAGCTTTATTATTTTGTAAAGTTTCGTTTTTCGGTAGTTTTTTATCGAAAAACGAAATTTTCATTAAGGTTGCATCTGATTCAGAGCGATTAACCACTTCAAAATTCAAATCGAATTTTTCGGATTTCGTAATGCTTTCCGAACTTGCAACAGCTTCTAAATACAATCCCGAACAAGCCAAAATAATATTTTTGATGTGTTCCGATTTTTGATTTTTCCAATAATTATCTTGAATCTTTTCGATAAGTAGATAGGATTTTATCAAGTCTTCCAAATGAACGGACGGATTCTGAAAATTGAAGTTTTTCTCGACTTTTTCCAAGATTTCTCCGATTTGTTTTCCTTCGGGAATTCGTGTCCAAGTCGTATTTATTCCCTCGAAAATATCTTTTTGTCCTTTGGGTAAATCGCCTTTTATGAGTTCGAGATATTCGTTTTCACTTCCTCTTGTTCCGGTTGCTCCAAAACCTTGGCATCTGTGCTGACTACGACTCAAAGCCGAAATTTCTCCGTTGCTTTTTCCTAAAATCGGATAAAAAACATTGGCATCAAGAATTACGTGATTGCTTTTGTCTGCTTTTTCGAAAGCCTCCTGACTCGGAAAAGCCCAAGGCGAAGTGTTGTAAAATAATCTTCTTGGAGCATTTTTTTCGTTTTTTACGATATCGAAAGCCTCCAAACTCAAAACGGCAGAGGCTGTGTGATGTCCGTGAGTGGTTCCGGGTGTTCTGTGGTCAAATCGGTTGATGATGACATCAGGACGGAAATCCCGAATACACTGTACTAAATCCTCCAAAACCTGCTGTTTATCCCAAATTTCAAAGGTTTCTTCAGGTACTTTTGAAAATCCGAAATCGTAAGCTCTCGAAAAAAACTGTTTTCCTCCGTCCACACTTCGTGCTTTTAAGAGTTCCTGTGTTCGGATTACTCCTAAAAGTTCTCCCATTTCTGGACCAATCAGGTTTTGCCCTCCGTCTCCACGAGTAAGCGAAATATAAGCCGAATTGGCTTTTACTTCGTTTCCGAAATACGAAATGAGTTTGGTATTTTCGTCATCGGGGTGTGCGGCAACGTACAAAACCGAACCCAGAAAATTCAGTTTCTGAATTTCGTGGTAGATTTCGTTTGAAGATAACTTTTGAGGTTGTTGTGCAAACAGATTCGCACTTATAAATAAGAGTAAAAACAGCTTGATTTTCATCATTTTATTTTTGAAAAAGAAAGAATTTAGTTTTTAGGATTGATTATTTTATTTTTATAGTCCCGATGTAATAAAATCGCAAGTAACAGTAAACAGATACTTGTAAATAAAGGAATTATAAACATTTCATCAGGATTTGATTTCAGACCGATAAATAATGCTCCGACAGCAATTATTCCTGCAAAAACAGCATACCATTTTACTTTGTAAAACCAAGCATACGGAAAGAAATGTGCTCCTGTTATAATACAATAAGTCATTACAAAATAATCAGGGATTTTAAAAAAAACAAAGAGCAAAAAAGGAAAATAAAACATTTGGGCAAAATTCAGCCATAATCCTAAAGGTTGTAAGGGATTTTCTTTATTTTTCCAATTCGTTTTTAATATTTTTGAGAAAAGCAAAGCCAAAGGCAGTACAAGACTTCCAATAAAAAACGTGAATACGGATTTATTATAAGCGGTAAAATCAAGTGTCCAAATCCCCGCAATTACTAACCAAATTATTGATGCAGAAATAATAAAATCTATACCATTTTTGGATTTTACAGATAAATCGACTTTAAGGTTTTCAAGGTCTTTTTTTGTTGTCATAAGTATGTTTTTTAAGAGTTCTCGCTCCCAAAGATAATAAAAATGCCACAAATTTAACCCGATGAATATTATTGAGTTAAATCATCATTCTCCTCTTTCGTTTCCTCCGTTTCTTCCAGTGTGGTTGTTTCTGTAAAAGTCGGGGCTTCGAGTGTGTCTTTGTTCCCGACTTGGTTAGCCAAATACGGAACATTTTTGTACCATTGCGGAATTTTCGGCAAATCATCTCCGATTAAATATCCCCAAGGCTCAAGCGATGGAATATTGTCAAAAATAACTTTCAGAATAGCAATAATCGGAATGGCTAAAAACATTCCCGAAATCCCGGCTACCATTCCTCCGATAAAAATTCCGATAATCGAGGCAAAAGCATTGATTTCTACTTTAGAACTTACAACCAAAGGAACCGTAATATTGTTGTCAATCAGCTGAACAATGGCGGTTACAACCAATATTCCGAGAATAATCGACAAATCGGGAGTGCCTGTAAGCGTTGCAAAAATCGTAACCACACAAGCAATGATATTTCCCAAATACGGAATAAGTCCTAAAATTCCGGTTATTACTCCCAAAAGTAAAGCGTGTGGTACTCCGATTATCGTAAGCCCGATAGTGGTCATTGTTGCAATAATCGTTATCTGAATACAAACTCCGTAAAGATAACTCTGAACGGCTGTTTTGATGTCATACAGAATTTTTTTCAGACTTTGTTGGTCACCTTCACCGACTAATTTTGATAAAAAAGTAATCAAATGATTTTGATACAACAAAAACAAAAACATATAAATCGGAATCATTGCCAAGTTAAAAAGCGTATCTGAAAACGACAGTAAAAAGTTAGTAACCATTCCCGTTAACGAAGATTTCGATTCGCTTGTTGCATTAAAAATAAGGTCTTTTTGTTCGGCTTCGTCAAACCCGAAGGATTCTTGTATGAAGTTCTGCAAATTAGTTACGTGAATGGTAATGTTTTTTTCTATGGTTTCCCAATCATTCGAAAAATTCCCAATCTGAACTGAGATAAAAGTAAGGACTCCCAAAATAACAATCACAAACAAAACAACCGTAATAATCGAAGCTATCACATTCGAAAAGCGGAGTCTGTTTTTAAAAAAAGAACTGATTGGTCGTATCAAAATAGCAAACAAAAGTGCCATTATTACCGGAATCAAAATACCCTTTCCGATGTATAAAATGATAAACATAATAGAAACAGCTATCAAAACAGAAGCTAATCTCACATAAAACGGAAGTCGGATAAAGTCGTTCATATTCCAAAGTATTTTACTACAAATAAAATGAATTTTTATGAATTATGCGAATGTTACAAATAAATATAGATTCACCTGTAGTGCATTATTGATTAGCCACAGATGCACAGATTTTTATGTTTTTTTGAGAAGAAAGATGATTTCACAGATTGAATTGAATGCGAAGCCTCTCGTCCTAAAATAGGTTGACTAAAAATTAAACACTTTTAGTATCCTATGGAAACAAACAAAAAACAACCCTGTCGAAAAAATGAGTATCAAAAAATAAGCTTTGATCTCAAACTTTCAATTATTGACCAAATCAACAACGGACAGATTTCAGCTAATTATGCTTCAAAAAAATATGGCATTTCTAGAGGAACTCTTGCCTATTGGATTAAGAAATTATCTAACTTTGAAGCTAAATCTAAAGCCATGAGCAAGAACGACGAAATTAAAAAACTACGCGAACGCATCGAAGAACTGGAGTTCGTCAAAGACTTCCAACAAGATATTATTGCTGATTTCGAACATATTACAGGCGAGCATCTTTCAAAAAAGTATTTGCCCGAAGCATTAGCAAAAGAGATAGAGAAAAAGCGACTAAACCTTTCAAAACAAAGTGGCTCTATCAATGCTTCGGAATAAGTAAACAAGCTTATTATCAAAGAATTAAAAATGATTTTATCAAAGAACAACAACACAAAGTTGTTCTCGATTTAGTGCGCAAAATCAGAATCAAAATGCCTAAAACAGGCACAAGAAAACTTATGGAACACATTGAAAATGATTTGATAAAAAACAATATCAAAATGGGAAGAGATGCTTTATTTGACTTACTTAGAAGTTATGGCTTATTGGTTAAGAAAACCAAACGCTTTCACATTACAACCGATTCTAAGCACTTCTTTTTCAAATCACCTAACCTACTCAAAGATTTGACTTTGAGTCATGCAGAACAAGTCTTTGTAAGCGACATCACCTATATCAAAGTCGATGGTGGTCACTCCTATTTAGCTCTTGTAACAGATGCCTATTCAAAGAAAATAATGGGTTGGAAATTAGATGATAACATGAAAGTTTCATTAGTCAAAGAAGCCTTAGCAATGGCTTACAAAAACTGCATTCACAAACATAAAAACATTATTCATCATTCCGATAGAGGAATACAATATTGCTGCCCAGATTTCTCAGAATTTGCTCAAAATAAAGGGTTTATATTAAGTACAACTCAACAATATGATCCATACGAAAACGCTGTTGCCGAACGAATTAATGGAATTTTAAAATATGAATTCGGATTAAAAAACACAATTAGAAACATCAAAATCGCTAATAAAATGATTGCTGAAGCCGTACAAATTTACAATAACGAGCGTTTACATTGGAGTTTAGAGCTAAAAACTCCACAAGAAGTACATCGCAAGTACAACCAACAACCTTATAAATCCTACGCACGAAAGGTTGCGTAAGGAATGTTGGTAACTTTTTTAAAATCCGAAGGGAATTTTTTAAAAAAAGTTATCAATGTTCCGATTACAAATCCGTATTTTTGAATTAATTAATAACCTAAAAATGGTCAACGTATTTTAGGACATGACAAAGCATTCAATATTAGTGTAATTTACATTGTATTATTCTAAATTATTTTCATTTAGATCTGTGCATCTGTGGTTTTAAAGAGCATAAAACAACTGTAAATCATTGAGTTATGTTTTTTGTGATAATGCACTACGGGTATAGATTCGTAAAATTCGTAGCTTAATCCGTAAAATCTTTTTCTTCTTCTGTGGTGTGTTTGACGATAACGATTCCTTTTTGCAATAAAAGGTTGTTTGGGAAACAGATTTCTTCTCCTTCGGTTGTTTTCAGCAGGGTATAGAACGATTTAATATCTTCAATTTCGGCTTCGACCGGGAAGTCTTTGTCCATAATTCGGATTTTATCTCCGATTTTGAACGGAAACGAAAAAAACAGAATTATTCCCGCAGTTACATTGCTCAAGATAGACCATTGTGCAAAAAAAGCAACTCCGATAATGGTAAGCACAGACGAAATAACAATAACCAGTTGATTTCCTTGCACTCCCCAAATAGCAATAAGCGAAATAACAGCCAAGGAATTAATAAGATAATCGGTATATTTGGTTACTAATCGGGTTCTTCCGTCAGAAAAAAATGCTTTTTTTCCGAAATTATTAATAATAGAACGCAATACAAAACGCAGAATTATAAAAACCAAAATAGTCGTTAAGGTCGCTATGATTTGATAGGTGTATTTTCCTAAAAACAAAGTATTTAAAGTATAAAGCATAATAATTCCTTGTAAAATTTTTTGGTAGGCAATCCTACCACATTCGTATATGAACCTTCAATTTTTTCGATTCCCACAAGTCCAATCCACTCTTGGATTCCGTAAGCTCCTGCTTTGTCAAACGGCTTGTAATTATCCAGATAAAAACGAATCATTTCGTCTGTAAGTTCCGAAAAAGTAACTTTCGTAACCACATTAAAAACCTTTGTTTTTTCGACAGACTTCAAGCAAACCGAAGTAATAACTTCGTGTGTGTTTCCTGATAATTTCTGCAAAGTTACAAAAGCTTCTTCATAGTTCTTGGGTTTCCCTACAGCTTCATTTTTAAGCCAAACAATCGTATCGCTTGTAACGAGAATTTCGTTTTCCGAAAGCTCAAAAACGTCAGCTTTTAGCTTTGCTAAAAAATCGGTTATTTCGCCTGCCTTAAGATTTTTCGGATAAACTTCGTCAACTTCTTTTAAACGAATTTCAAAATCTAAATTCAAATCCCTGAAAAACTGCTGTCTCCTCGGAGAGCCCGAAGCTAATATTAGTCTGTAGTTTTTGAGTTTTTCTGATAGCATTACGCAGCTTGTTTTATCAATTCGATATTATAAACTACAACTAAAATAGTCAGTATGGCAAAGAAAATTACACCTTTCAGAATAAGGCTCAAATGCGAATAATCTTTCTTTTCCGAGGCACTGAAAAGTCGTATAAGGGTATAAATAACAGGAGCTAAAATCAAAGCGAAAATGTAAAGCACCGCAACATATAAATCGTTTTCAAACAAGTAAACAAAGCTATACCAGATCAGTAAAATCATAGCAATAACAAGTAAAACCGAAAGAATCATTTTTGCTTTTTTATCTCCCAAAACAATCGGAAGTGATTTTGCTCCACTATCCAAATCACTTTCAATATCTTCAAAATCTTTGACAATTTCACGAATGAGAACAATCAGAAAAGCAAAAACAGCATAATCAATCAGAATTTTGAATAAACTCCCTAATCCCTGCTGGTTTTCGGGTGTAATCATCGGAAGTAAATCGAAAATTCCGACAACCAAAACACTGGTTGCAAGAATAATTGCTATGATAAAATTTCCGATAAGTAAACTTTTTTTAAGGCTCGAAGCATATAAATAAAGTGTTCCTGCAATTACAATAAATATTCCCGTAAAGCTTGGTTTTTCGATAAGATTCGACAGATAAAAACCGATTCCCACTCCGATTACGTTCAGAATAATGTAATAATTATAAGCAGATGCCTCCGAAATATGTTTGTCGATAATTACTTTTTCAGGGTTGTTGATTTTATCAATGTTTTTGTCGAATACAGCATTTATCAGATATCCACCCCCTGCAATGCAAATCGTAGAAAGAACAAGCAACAGAAACTGCCAATCGGTCAATCCCAAAACTGGAAGTTGTTTTTTAAGAAATCCGAAATGAAAAACAAGCTGCATCAAGGCAAGTAAAATCAGATTTTGGTAACGAATGAGTTTTAGAAAATTCATTTTTTTGAGTTGAAAATTAGATAAAAATAAATGTTGTTATAACCTTTGTCTGACAGCCTCATACAGAAACGCTCCACAGGCAACCGAAACATTAAGCGAAGAAATCGTCCCAAACATCGGAAGTTTCGCTTTGTTATCCACGATTTTCAGCACAGACGGATTGATTCCTTTGTCTTCCGACCCCATTATAATGGCAATTCCTCTGTTAAAGTCCATGTCATAAATGGTATTTTCGGTTTTTTCGGTTGCGGCAACCACAGCAATATCCGAAGATTGCAGGTAAAAAACAGCATCTTTTACGTGGTCAGTTTTGCAAATCGGAATGTTGAAAACAGCTCCTGCAGAGGTTTTGACCGTATCTCCGTTTACAGGTGCCGCACCTGTTTTGGAAATGATAATTCCGTTTACTCCCGTACATTCTGCTGTTCGGATAATCGCTCCGAAATTTCGTGCATCGGATATTCCGTCCAAAACCAAAAACAAAGGTTTATCTGTTTTTTCGGAAACTTCTTCGAGTAATTCTTCAATCGAATAAAACTTAATCGGAGCAATCGTAGCCACCACTCCCTGATGATTATTTGCGGTATATCGATTTAGCTTTTCGACAGGAACATAGCTAAAACTGATATTATTCGACTTCAAAACCCCAAAAAGTTCTTTCATCAAAGCCCCTTGTGATTCTTTCTGAATGAATACTTTGTCAATCTCCGCTCCCGAATTAATGGCCTCAATAACAGCCCTTATTCCAAAAATGATGTTTTCTTTTTCCATAATACAAAGATAAGGATATTTTAGGTTTTGGGTTTTCGGAAGACCACAGAATATAATACACTATGTGCTTATTCATAATTATTTTTATCTTTCCAACCCGACCAACCAAGATTATCATATAATTCTACCTGAAGGTGTTCGTATATTTTTTTAAAAAGTATTGCTCTTTCAATGGAACTTGCATAAAAAGTTGTTGTATGCTCACATCTTACGGTTGTTAAATACATCGTTTTCCCGTTTTTTATTTCTGGTTTAATCTCACAGTAAGTGTCTGTTGATGACTTCCATTCATAAAGAAGATTCCAATAACCTTTTTCTCGAATTTGTTTTTTGACTTCTTCTATTTCTTGTTTTGTCGGAGAAAATTTATGGTATTTTATGTTAACGCTTTTCCATTTTACATTCGGAGAATTATAAAGAAATGACTGCAAAAATATCACAATCAACAAAGCAATTATTATAATGACAAGTACAGGAATCATATTTTTTGTTCTTTTGATTAGAGTCTTTGCCCTAATTTTTTGACCATAAGGTTTTTCCAAGTTGCAAAATCTCCCTCCAAAATATGCTTACGAGCCTCACGAACAAGCCACAAATAAAACCCTAAATTGTGAATGGTTGCAATTTGTTTTCCTAAAAATTCCTCTGCTGCAAACAAGTGTCTTAAATAGGCTTTTGAATATTCTGTGTCAACAAAAGTTATTCCCATTGGGTCAACAGGAGAAAAATCATCTTTCCATTTGTTGTTTTTGATATTGATGATTCCCTCCGAAGTAAAAAGCATTCCGTTTCGTGCATTTCGGGTAGGCATTACGCAATCGAACATATCCACTCCAAGAGCGATATTTTCCAGAATATTTATCGGAGTCCCAACTCCCATAAGGTATCTTGGTTTTTCTTTCGGAAGAATATCACAAACCACTTCGGTCATTGCATACATTTCTTCTGCCGGTTCTCCAACCGAAAGTCCTCCGATTGCATTTCCCTCTGCTCCTGAATTGGCAATATATTCAGCTGATTGCTGACGTAAATCTTTATACGTACTTCCCTGCACAATCGGAAAAAATGTTTGATTGTAATCGTATTTTAACGGAGTTTTCTCCAAATGAGCAATACATCTGTCCAACCAACGATGTGTCATGTGCATCGAACGTTTAGCATAGTTGTAATCACAAGGATACGGAGTACATTCGTCAAAAGCCATAATAATATCTGCTCCTATCGAACGTTGAATTTCCATTACGCTTTCAGGCGAAAAAAAGTGATACGACCCGTCAATATGTGATTTGAATTTCACTCCCTCTTCTTTGATTTTTCGGTTGGCAGAAAGCGAATATACTTGGTATCCTCCCGAATCGGTCAAAATATTTCTGTCCCAATTCATAAATTTGTGAAGCCCTCCCGCTTGTTCCAAAATATCCGTTTTCGGACGTAAGTACAAATGGTAGGTGTTTCCCAAAATAATATCAGGATTTATTTCCTCTTTAAGCTCTCTTTGATGAACGCCTTTTACAGAGGCTACCGTTCCGACAGGCATAAAAATCGGAGTTTCGATAACTCCGTGGTCAGTAGTGATTTTTCCTGCTCTCGCTTTGGATTGAGCATCGCTTTTAAGTAACTCAAATTGCATAAATCGTAATTAAAAGGGCAAAGATAGTTATTTGTTTTTAGTAACTTTGCACTTTAAAACAGAATCAAAAATGATAACAATAAAAACTATACCGACATCAAACCCTGTTATTCTTAAATTTGAATTTCCGGAATTTATAACCAAAGAAAACTTTGAGTTCAAAAATATTGATGAAGCAAAATCATCTCCTTTGGCTCAAAAACTGTTTTATCTTCCGTTTGTAAAAACCGTTTATATTTCGGGGAATTTTATTGCAATCGAAAGATACAATATTGTGGAATGGGACGATGTAAAAGACGAAGTAACCGAGCAAATATCGGATTTTGTAAACAACGGAGGTCAAATTATTGCCCAAGCGGAGCAACCCAAAAAAGTTCCTGTTACGATTTATGCAGAAAGCACTCCGAATCCGAATGTAATGAAGTTTGTTTCCAATAAATTATTGGTTAAAAACTCGGTTGAGTTCAAAAATATTGACGAGGCTGCTCCGTCTGAATTGGCTCAAGCCTTATTCCGTTTTTCGTTTGTAAAAGAGGTTTTTATGGACGAAAATTACATTTCGATAACCAAGTATAATATTACTTCGTGGGACGAAATCGTGATGGAAATCAGAAGTTTTATCAAAGAATATATCGAGCAAGGGAAATCAATCATAGACGAAACCAAATATATTCCGACCGAGCAACAGGAAAAGCAATTAGACCATAATTTTGATAAATTAGATACTACTTCGCAACAGATTATCAATATTTTGGAAGAATACGTAAAACCTGCTGTTCAGTCAGACGGAGGAAATATCGCTTTTGATTCGTATGACGAAAACGAAAAACGGGTAAGAGTGATATTACAGGGTGCTTGTAGCGGTTGTCCGTCATCGACCTTTACCTTAAAAAGCGGAATCGAAAATATGTTGAAAGATATGCTCAACGACCACGAAATCAAAGTTGAGGCGGTCAATCAATAATGTTTTTTGACCGGATAATGTTAATAAAACTTTAAACAGCTTTATACTTTAGGGATTCCGATATATGGTTTTTACTTTTGTTGAAAACTATATAAAAAATCAAAATAGATGGATATTACAAGTACACAAGTACAAAGCGAGGTTTACAGTTGGTTGTTTGAAAAACTTCTAAATTTAGGTTTATCCGAAAAGGTTGCACATTCTATAAATTCTGTTTTACTTATAATTGCCCTTGGTTTAGTGCTTTATGTGGTTGATTATCTGTTTCGCAGAGTTTTGTTGATTTTCATTCTGAAAGCTGTAAGAAAAACCAAAACCAAATTTGACGATTTTCTGGTTCAAAATAAGGTTGTCAAATATTTTATGCACATTGTAACTATTGTTATTGCAAAACAATTTTTACCATTGATTTTTGTCGGTTTTCCTAAATGGATTGATGTAACAATGAAGTTTACGGATATTATTCTGATAATCAACATCGGAATTTTTGTAAACGGAGTCATAAAGTCTGTAAGAGATTGGTTCAAAACCAAAAAGGCCTTTGAAGATAAGCCTTTGGACAGCTATATGCAGCTACTTACCATATTGATATTTTTTGTTTGTGGTATCATTATTTTCTCTGAACTCACCGGAAAATCACCTTTGGGATTTTTACTTTCCTTAGGAGCGGCTTCGGCAATTCTGATGTTGATTTTTAAAGATACGATTCTGGGTTTTGTAGCCAGCATTCAGGTTTCTGCCAACGATATGGTAAGGGTAGGAGACTGGGTCGAAATGCCAAAATATGGAGCAGACGGCTTTGTTTTGTCTATCAATCTCAACACGGTCAAGGTACAGAATTGGGACAAAACCATTACCACAGTGCCTACTTATGCCTTTATCAACGATTCGTTTAAAAACTGGAGAGGAATGACCGAATCGGGGGGAAGGCGAATCAAACGAACGATAAACTTCAAAATCAGCAGTTTTAAATTCTGTGATGAGCAGATGCTCGAAAAATTTAAAAAATACCGCCTTATCAGAGATTATATCATCGAAAAAGAACAAGAAATAGCCGAGCACAATACCAAATTAGGCGATGCAAATATGGTTTCGGTGAATATCAGAAGACTGACAAACATTGGGGTTTTCAGAGTATATGCAGATAATTATATCCTGGAAAAACCCGGAGTAAATTCCAATATGATTGCTATGGTTCGTCAGTTGCAGCCTACTTCCAAAGGGCTTCCTCTGGAGATTTACTGTTTTACTTCTGATGTACGCTGGGTGTATCACGAAAAAGTAGCAGCTGATATTTTTGATCATTTGCTCACCGTAGCTTCCGAATTTGATTTAGAAATATTCGAAGAACCCTCAGGCGGTGATTTTAGGCGTTTTACCGACATTAATTGAAAAAATAAAAGCCTATTTTTGCAACTTAATTTAAAATTATGCTTAAAAACGATTTATTTCTTAGAGCCTTAAAAGGCGAATCGGTTGAAAGACCACCTGTTTGGATGATGCGACAAGCAGGAAGATATTTACCTGAATTTCGGGCAATACGTGATAAATATGATTTTTTCACCCGATGCAGAACTCCTGAATTAGCTTCGGAAATTACCGTTCAGCCTATCCGAATTGTAAAACCCGATGCAGCTATTTTGTTTTCGGATATTTTGGTAGTTCCACAAGCCATGGGAATCGATGTTGAGATGAAAGAAAACGTAGGGCCTTGGCTTCCGAATCCTATCCGAACGGCTCAAGATGTCGAAAAAGTAATCGTTCCGAATATTGACGAAACCTTGGGTTATGTGATGGATGCCATCAAAATGACTAAAGAAATGCTCAATGACGAAGTTCCGCTTATTGGTTTTGCGGGTTCGCCTTGGACAATTCTCTGTTATGCAGTCGAAGGAAAAGGTTCAAAGAGTTTTGATATTGCCAAAGGATTTTGTTTTTCTCAACCCGAAGCAGCTCACGTTTTATTACAGAAAATTACCGATACCACTATCGCATATCTAAAGAAAAAAGTAGAAGCAGGTTGTGATGCCATTCAGATTTTTGACAGTTGGGGCGGAATGCTTTCTCCTGTGGATTATCAAGAGTTTTCTTGGAAATATATCAACCAAATCGTAGAGGAAATTTCCAAAGTTGCTCCGGTAATTGTTTTCGGAAAAGGGTGTTGGTTTGCTCTTGGGGAAATGGCTCAAAGCAAGGCTTCTGCTCTTGGAGTAGATTGGACGTGTTCTGCAAGAAATGCAAGATATTTATCTGGAGGGAATATTACACTACAAGGAAACTTCGACCCTTCGAGGTTGCTTTCTCCGATTCCGACCATCAAAAAAATGGTGCATCAAATGATAGACGAATTCGGAAAAGACCAATATATCGTAAATCTCGGACACGGAATTTTACCGAATATTCCTGTTGATCACGCAAAAGCGTTTGTAGAAGCGGTTAAGGAGTATGAAAATAAGTAGAATTTTGAAATCAAAATGGGAATAAGAGTTAGTGGAATATTTATAGACGGACTACCTAAATGTAAACCGACAAAGAACACACAAGGGTTAAATATTGACTATAAAAAAGTTAATAATCTTTCACCTAAAAATATATCTGTAGCTTTCTATAAAAAGAAAACAATTATTCTGTATGATGATTTTATGGAAAACATCTTGACTCAAGATTTAGATTTTTCAGAATTTGAAAAACAAATTTTAGAGTTATTTCCAAACAAAACATTTTTTTCAATTATTATTGACGATACAATCAATTTTACAGGATTTAGTATAACTGTTAAGAATAAAAAGTACAGAACAAAAGGCACTCTTCAAGGAAACATATATGCAGATGAAGGTACATTAGTCGCTACTGAATCTCAAATTTACAAGAATTTCATAAAAACTATTAAAGATAACAAAGCTGTTAATAATGTTATTGAGAAATATAGAACTTCTATGGATGAAGAAACGGTACGGAAAACAGTATTAAAACTTCGAGATGGTTTGTATGAAAAATCAAATTCAGAAAATGAATATCATTATTTGAATGGCACAATGGATAATGCGGTATGTGAAGATTTTCTTGACCATTATTTTAAAATGGATTATTTTGATATAGAAGATAAAATATCCTTTTACCAACTAAATGAAAAAAAGTTTGACTTACTCAAAGATTTTAAAGGCTTTATATCAATAAGTTATAAAAATCATATTAAAAAACATTGGATAACAAGTGTAATTACTAAATTTAAGATTTAGCTTTTAAACAATTCAACAACAAATGAAAGGAGTCCTTTTAGTCAATCTCGGTTCGCCCGAAAGCCCAACACCCAAAGACGTAAAACCGTATTTGGACGAATTTTTAATGGATAAATACGTAATTGATGTTCCGTATTTGTTCCGAGTTTTTTTGGTTCGTGGTATTATCATCGGATTGAGAAACAGAGCTGAAAAATCAGCTGAAGCTTACCAACAAATTTGGTGGGACGAAGGTTCTCCGCTTATTGTTTTATCAAAACGTTTACACGAAAAAGTGCAAGCGAAAAACGATTTGCCAATCGCTTTGGCAATGCGTTACGGAAAACCAAGCATCAAAACCGGACTGACTGAATTACACCAAAAAGGAGTAACAGATGTCTTGGTTTTACCACTCTATCCGCAACATGCAATGGCTTCGACTTTGACCATTACAGAACTGGCGAATAAAATTCAAAAAGAACAGTTTCCAAATATGAAACTGACTCATTTTCCAGCATTTTATAATCAAAAAGAATACATCGTTGCCCAAGGAGAGTCCATCAAAAAACACTTGGGAGATTTTGATTATGAAAAATTAGTTTTTTCTTATCACGGAATTCCTGAAAGGCATATTCGTAAATCAGACGTTACCAAAAGTCATTGTAGAATTGACGGGAAATGTTGTCAGACACCATCTAAAGCACACGAATTTTGTTATCGTCACCAATGTTTTGAAACCACAAAACAAATCATAGAATATTTAGGCATTCCTAGAGAAAAAGTAATGGAGACTTTCCAGTCTAGATTATCAGGAGATAAATGGCTCGAACCTTATACAGATGTTGAAATTGATAATCTTGCTAAAAATGGCGTGAAAAAAATAGCTGTGGTAACTCCAGCTTTCGTATCAGATTGTTTAGAAACTCTTGAAGAAATCGGGATGAGAGCCAAAGAAGATTTTATTTCAAACGGAGGAGAAGAGTTTTTGACTATTCCGTGTATGAATGAAGACCAACTTTGGGTTGATGCCCTCCACACTTGGATAGAAGAATGGAAAACTTTGGATTGATTTTTGATTGATAATTAGCCACGGATTATACGGATTAACTCAGATTTCTTTTTTGTTCCGTGAAAATCTGTGTAATCCGTGGCAAAAAAAACAAATATGAATAGATTTATACTTACATTTTTCTTGTTGTTTGTGTCGTTGGGATTTTCCCAACAGATTCATTGTGGGTATGATTTTACTTCGTATTTTGTGGTTGAGCCAAGAGCAGAAAACAACGGAGAAGTTCTAAAGGGGTTGCAAATCACATTGGTAGATTTTTTCGGAAACGATTTGGTAAATACTGATAATAAATTTTCTTGGACAAAGCCAAACGAGGTGATGGCTTTTTACGAAAATTACAAGATAGACAGCAAAGGACAAAAGGTTTCTGATGAGGACGAAAACGGAAAATGGTACTTTTATTTTGCCAAAGCCTCGTATTTGGTCTCTGTAAACAACGAATTTCGGGCAGAACATTTCAAACTAAAAATCCAAGACCCGAACGGAATCTACAAAACAGCTTTTATTCCGTTAAACAGCTTTAATATGTACATTTTGTGTACAGGAGAGGCTCGTACGGCTCAATTCGGAAGAAAAACCAACCAACCGATTAAGGTTATTTTGGATAAAATTTAAGTCTTTAAGAACTCTCTTTTTTGCATAAAAAAAGACCTCACTTGTGAGGTCCTTATTTTTAAAGTTCGAAAGCTTAATTTTCTTATTAAACGGGAGTTTAGTTAATATTCATAGCTTGAACAGTAAATGTGGTTTTTACATTACCTGATGCAGTAACATTGTCAGTATATGTTACATTAAACTCTAATGTATATTGATTGTCTCCGTGAGAGATAATTTTAATAGGACCTGTAGGCTCATTTGATGATGTCATACTCTGACCATCAACAATCGTATATGAGCTTAGCCAAGACGAGTATGTTCCTTCTATTTCATCCCAGTCACCTTCATCGGATGTGTAAGTTCCTGCTATACCATCAGTAGTATTGTAATCAACACTAAAGCTAACACTACCAATTTTTCCTCCTTTACTTCCTGTAAGGGAAATAGAACCATTGGAAGTCCCTTCACTCAAGTTATTGAAAACCTGTATCGCTGCTTGCTCTACTTTATAAGTTTCTCCATCAAGAGTAAAACTTGCAGATGAACTATTATTGTCATCAGAAGAACAAGACATTAAAAATAAAACACTAACAAACAAAAAAGTAGTTTTTAAAAGTTTTTTCATCGTTTTTAAAATTAATAAATTAAAGAATTGTTTTAATAGTTGACAAAACAACACAAAAAAAATGAATTAACAAAACTTTGTTAAAAATCTTAAAAAGATTCATTACATTTAATTTTTATTTAGGAAAATTCCTTAAGGCAGTTTACTTTTTGCCTAAAGTAAAAATCACTACCTTCGCAAAAAATAATTTTAATATAGAAAATTCATAAAAAAATGACAGCTATTTCAACTCAATTCGGAATACCACAAGCTTTAGAGCAATTAGGCATTAAAGAGTTAAACCTCGGAACTTCAACAGGCTTAGAGAGTTTTGCCAATGGAAGAATTATTGAATCGTATTCTCCTGTAGATGGAAAACTGATTGCAAAAATTCAGGCTTCGACTTCAGAAGATTACGAAAAAGCAATGCAAAAAGCCAGTGAAGCTTTTAAATCATGGAGAATGGTTCCCGCTCCGAAAAGAGGAGAAATTGTAAGACAAATGGGAGACGAGCTTCGCAAAAACAAAGAGGCCCTCGGAAAATTAGTTTCTTACGAAATGGGAAAATCGTTGCAGGAAGGATTGGGAGAAGTACAGGAAATGATTGATATTTGTGATTTTGCAGTAGGATTGTCAAGACAATTATACGGACTTACGATGCACTCGGAAAGACCACTACACAGAATGTACGAACAATGGCATCCGCTTGGAGTAGTCGGAATTATTTCTGCTTTTAATTTTCCTGTGGCTGTATGGAGCTGGAACTCTATGCTTGCTTGGGTTTGTGGAGATGTTTGTGTCTGGAAACCGAGTTCAAAAACGCCACTTTGTGCTTTAGCTTGTCAGAATATCATTCAAAAAGTATTAAGAGAAAACAACATTCAGGAGGGAGTAAGCTGTTTGGTTGTCGGAAACGAATCGGGAGATTTGATTAACAACGATTCGAGAATTCCGTTGGTTTCGTTTACAGGTTCAACCCGAATCGGACGTCACGTAGGTAAAACCGTTGCTGAACGTTTCGGAAACACAATTCTTGAATTAGGAGGAAACAATGCCATCATCGTTTCTGAAAATGCTGATATCAATATGGTTTTGGTCGGAGCAGTTTTCGGAGCAGTCGGAACAGCAGGACAAAGATGTACTTCTACAAGACGACTTATCATTCACGAAAGTATATACGACAAAACAATTTCTGTGCTTAAAAATGCATATTCTCAGCTAAAAATCGGAAATCCGCTTGATGCCAATAATCACGTAGGACCGCTAATTGATAAAGCAGCAATCAAAGATTATTTAGAAGCTATCGAAAAAGCAAAAACCGAAGGAGGAAAAGTTTTGGTTGAAGGAGGAGTTCTTGAGGGAGAAGGATACGAAAGCGGATGCTACGTTAAACCTTGTATTATTGAAGCTAAAAACGAATTCGAAATCGTTCAGCACGAAACCTTTGCACCTGTTTTGTACGTAATGAAATACTCGACTATCGAAGAAGCAATCGAAATGCAAAACGGAGTTCCTCAAGGATTATCGTCTTCGATTTTTACGACTAATATGAGAGAAATGGAATTGTTCTTATCTCAGGCAGGTTCAGATTGCGGAATTGCGAACGTAAACATCGGAACTTCAGGAGCAGAAATCGGAGGGGCTTTCGGAGGAGAAAAAGAAACCGGGGGAGGTCGTGAGTCAGGTTCTGATGCTTGGAAAGCCTATATGAGAAGACAGACCAACACTATCAATTACAGCAAAGAACTTCCTTTGGCACAAGGAATTAAGTTTGATTTGTAAAACTTGTAAAATCCCGTCATCTTTGGTTAGTTGACGGGATTTTTGTATAAAATAAACATCTAAAATCCGACAAACTTTACTCCCAAGCTAATCCATCTTGCAGGAAGCGGAATGGCTCCGACTTCAAAATAAGTAGTATTGAAAATATTTTGAGCATCTGCAAAAATTGTAAAATCGTTGATTTTTTGGCTGATGCGAATATCGTTTATAAAATACGATTGACCTGTTGCTCTTTCGTTAAATCGTGTAGCCAACAAAACCGAAAAATCTTTATATCCGAAATCAATCGTGTTGGTAATTTGGTGTTTTAAGGAGTTTACCACATATTTTGAGCTCAAATCAATGTTGATGTTTTTAAATTCCGAATCCAAATAGGAATAACCCAGCATAAAATTAAATCCTGAAACTTCCGATGTTTTGAGCTTATAAGTCGAACGGATATTGATTCCGTTTGTGATTAAATCTCCAAAATTATTGCTTATCCAAGGGTCGGAATCTTCAGAACGAATCCAATCGATAAAATCATTTATGTTTCTGTAAAAATAATTCCCTTCAAACGAAAAATCATTTTTTCTGAACTTAAATCCTACTTCAGACTGAAATGCATTTTCGGGTTGCACATCAGGATTTCCGATATTTACAACCTGATTCAAATACAAATCCGTAAAAGACGGAATCCTCTGACTTGTTCCTATATTTCCTACGACTTTTAAATCGTTTGTCAATTCGTAACTCACATCTAATCCGGGATAAATCTGCCAATCATAATCCGAATTATAATTGAGATATGTTCCTAAATTTACGTTTAATTTTTCGGTCAAATACGTTCTGTATTCTGCAAAAAACCCAAAATTATCTCGGTTGTGTTCTCCGATATTTGACGAATTTATATCTTCATTTCTGAATTCCGCTCCAAAACCAAATTCGCCTTTTCCTGTTTTGTAAGTTGTGTTGATTTCTCCCGAAATTGTATTGGTATAATGTTGACTTCGAGCTGATTTTGTATGGCCTAAATAACGATAATCGTCATAATTATACCGGTAACTGATTCTCGGAATAAGCGTCCATTTTTCGGATAAATAATGTTTGGACTGAATGTTTGCCAAAGTTGTTTCGACAATTTCCCTTGAATCCTTGTCTCCCGGAGCAGCATAAAATCCGTTAGCTCCGAATCCGTTTTTGATATATCCGAAAGAAGTCAAAATTTCGTCCAAATCAGTGATTTGATAATTACCTTGATAAAAAAGTTTGTTGTTTTCAAAAGCAGTATTATATCGGTATCCGTTGCTTTTGTCGTGAGAAACAAAAAGCAAATGTTGGTGTTTTTCTTGAGCCAAAACTCCTCCAAGTTGGATTCCGTTTCCGTAAAAGGTATCTCCCGAATCTTCTGAATCTTTTTCGAAATTAGAACCGATATACGTACTTGCCAAAATTCCCGATTCGGTTGGTTTTTTGGTAATGATGTTGATTGCTCCCGTAAGCGAATTGATTCCGTAAACCCGAGATGCAGCACCTCGAATGACTTCGATTCTTTCGATTGCCTCCACAGGAATCGGAAGGTTGAGCATATTGTGAGCCGTTTGGGCATCAATGATTTTAACTCCGTTAAGCAAAACGACCGTTTGCTCAAAACTTCCTCCATCAACCGAAATATCAGCTTGAGAACCAAAAGCACCTCGTTGTCTTAAATCAACTCCGTTGGCATATTGCAAAACTTCCTGAATGGTTCGTGCAGGTAATTTCTGAATTTCCTCTTTCCCGATGACGTAAACATTTCTGTTTTGCTTGGAAACAGGAGTCGAAAAACGATTTTCCGAAATCATTACTTCCTGAATCGAAAGCGTGTCTTTATCAATTTGAGCCGACAGCTTCATACAGGCTAACGGAAGTACTAAAAAATAAATTTTCTTCATTTGTTTGATTTTTTTTACCACAGATTAAAAGAATTATACGGATTTTTTATAATCCTTTTAATCTGTGAAATCCGTGGTTAAAATATTTTTTTAAAATTTCGGCAAAAGTAATATCTTTCCGTACTATTAAAACAGTCCACTTTTTATAAAATGAGTAGTCCGGTTCAGATTCCGTTTAAGAGTTTTATTCAGATTGATAAAAATCTGCCAACTCCTGTTTATTTACAGCTTGTTCATCAGTTTATTAAAGCGATTCAGTTAGGTTATTTACCTGAAGGGACGAAAATTTCAGGAACTCGTATTTTGTGCAAAATATTTGAAGTGAACCGAAATACACTCATAAAATCCTTTGAAGATTTACAGGCTCAAGGTTGGATAGAAATCATTCCCAACAAAGGAACATTTATTCTTTCCAACCAAAAAGTCCGAAGCTTGAAGTCCGAAGTCCGAAGTCTGAAATCAAACCTGTCTGCCGACCAGGCAGAAATCGTTAATCATCTCCCGATAACTGTCGGGACATCAATCCATTCGGGGTTTTCGTTTCAAAAATCCACTATTTTGGAAAATCCAACCGAAAAAAGTGATGTTTTGTTGCAATTCAACGAAGGACTTCCCGATATGCGATTGGCTGAAACCGAAGTGTTATCGAAGATATATCTTTTAAAATTAAAAAATAAAAACCCAAAAAAATCGTGGGAACAATTGGCTTATGAAAGCTCTGATTACTTCAAAACACAACTCGTAAATTATCTGAATCTGACAAGAGGAATTCATATTTCAAAACCGAATTTACTCACAACAAGTAGCAACGAAATGAGTTTATATTTGGTTTCAAAACTCCTTATTTCTCCCGATGATAAAGTGGTTGTGGCTAATTTGAGTTATTATGCTTCGAATATGGTTTTTCTAAATGCAGGAGCTAAAATAATTCCGATTCCGATTGACAAAAACGGAATTTCAACCAAACATTTACGACAAGTTTGTCAAGAGCAAAATATCCGAATGTTGTATCTGACTTCACACCATCATTATCCGACTACGGTTTCGCTTAGTGCCAAAAGGAGAATGGAAGTTTTGGAGCTTTCAAAAGAATTCGGTTTTATTGTTTTGGAAGATGATTACGATTATGATTTTCATTATGACAACAATCCGATGTTGCCTTTGAAAAGTTTTGATACAAACGGAATGGTTGTTTATATCGGTTCGTTCGGAAAGGCTTTAGCACCCAGTTTTAGAACAGGATTTGTTATTGCCCAACCCGATTTGATTGACGAATTACACAAATCTCAACAGATTTTAGAACCCGACAAAGACCTTATCAAAGAACAAGTTTTGGGTTATTGGATTCAGGAAGGGGAAATGCACCGTTATCTCAAAAAAATCAAAAAGATTTACAGAGAACGAAGAGATTATTTTTCCGAATTATTAGATAAAAATTTCAAAGGAAAAATTTCGTTTGAAATTCCCTCGGGAGGATTGGCTTTTTGGGTGGAATGGAAAAACAACCTCAATCTCGGAAAACTCAAAAAAGAATGTGAAAAAAACGGATTGTTCTTACCTCAAACCATTCTCTACCAAAATAAAAACATAACGGCAACAAGGCTCGGTTTCGGACATCTGAATAATGAAGAACTGGAAAAAGCTATTGAGGTTTTGAGAGATTCGGTTAATGAATTGTAGCGGATTTCTTTATCTTTGTACAACAAAACCAACAACTGAAAAATGCTATCTTCAACCGATATTACCTATTTTGAAACTGTTTTAAGTCCTGACCGGGTTCTGACTGACGAGCAGAATTTGACAAGATGTGCTTCTGACCATACCGAAGATTTTGTTTTTAAACCTCAAATTGTTCTTCAGCCTGAAACGACACAAGAGGTAAGTAAAATTCTGAAATACTGCAACGAAAATAAAATCATTATCACTCCGAGAGGAGCGGGAACGGGGTTGAGTGGAGGAGCTTTGCCGATTTTCGGAAGTATCGTTTTGGATATGAAACGAATGAACAAAATACTGAAAATCGACACGGAAAATTTTCAGATTACGACAGAACCTGCTGTAATTACAGAAGAATTACAAAATGCAGTAAAAGAATTCGGATTGTATTATCCGGTTGACCCAGCAAGTAAAGGGAGCTGTTTTATCGGAGGAAATGTAGCCGAAAATTCGGGAGGAGCAAGGGCTGTAAAATATGGAGTGGTCAAAGATTATGTGCTGAATCTCGAAGTTGTTTTGCCCAACGGAGAAATCATTTGGACAGGAGCGAATACGTTAAAAAATTCGACAGGATACAATCTGACACAACTGCTTGTCGGCTCGGAGGGAACTTTGGCTGTGATTACCAAAATCGTTCTGAAATTACTGCCTTATCCTAAAAAAGATTTGCTGATTTTAGTTCCGTTTTATTCTTCTCACGAGGCTTGTCAGGCTGTAAATAAAATATTTTTGGCTGGATTCAATCCATCTGCTTTGGAATTTATGGAACGTGATGCGATTTTGGCTTCGCAAAAGTTTTTGGATAATTATTCACTTGAGCTTCCCGATACTATTCAGGCACATTTGCTTATCGAAGTAAACGGAAATGAAGAAGACGTATTAATGCGTGAAATAGAAGGAATTGTTTCTGTTTTGGAAGAATTCAGAACAGGGGAAATCCTTTTTGCGGATACCGAAAAAACCAAAGAGGAATTGTGGAAACTCCGTAGGGTAACAGGTGAGGCTGCTAAAGGAAATTCGATTTATAAGGAAGAAGATACGGTTGTTCCGAGAGCTAAATTGCCCGAACTTTTGGCTAAAGTCAAAGAACTCGGAAAAGAATACGGATTTGATTCCATTTGCTACGGACACGCAGGGGACGGAAATCTGCACGTAAATATTATTAAAAACGATATGAGTGATGAGGCTTGGAATAACGAACTTCCGAAAGCAATCCGAAAATTGTTTGTTTATACCAAAGAATTAGGAGGAACAATAAGCGGAGAACACGGAATTGGTTATGTTCAGAAAAACTATATGGATATTGCTTTTTCGGAAATCGAACTTGATTTGATGCGAAAAATCAAAGCGGTTTTTGACCCGAATAACATTCTGAATCCGGGAAAAATTTTCAATTAAACCTTATTTTTCCACAATCAATATTTCTATCCTGCCTTTTATCTGTTTTTCTTGTTTGTTCGTTTTTCGGGAATCGGATAGATGTGACTTGTACTTTCAAACTATAGTTTTTTAAAGAAAAACGATTTATTTATTTTAATTTTCTAAGAACAATTCAGGGATAACCCTGAATTGAGCTATGTAATATAATTTTATTTTTGCCTTGGTTTTTAAATAAAGGTTTATTTTTATCGCAAAAATCACTAAACTTTTTCGATATGAAAGACAAACTACTTTTTATTCTGTTATTTTTTTCAAGCATTAGTATTCAAGCACAATTTTTCGTAGAAATGAAAGATTCGGAAATATTGACCTTGATCAAGAAAAAAAATGCTTGCTTAAAAGAAAAAAATGAAGATTGTGGAAAATATATTTTAGAGGCGATTGAGAAATCACATCCAGAAGATTTGCATTATGACAATCTATGGTACATCTATGCGGTGTATTTGGCAGATACAGAAAAAATGGATGAAGCTACAGAAATTGTTAATCAAAGATTGGAAAAAGCAAAACCGGAAATAGTCAAAGATGCTTTCTATAACTTTAAATCCGCTATTTTACATCATCAGGGAAAAGTTGCAGAATCTATTGAAATTCTTGTGGAGTTAGCAAAAAGATTGGAAAAAAGAGAAGATTGGGACAAACTATCTATAACTTATTTGAATTTGGGCATACATATTTATACCCAACACAGTGAATCCAAAGCACTTTATTACTATTTAAAGGCGTATGAAACGGTTAAAAAAACAGACAATAAAACTTTCGAATCAAAAATTATCGGAGGCATTGCCGAATGTTATTTTCATATTAAAGATACCGTCAATTCTGTAAAATGGTCTGAAAAAGCCTTGAAACTACCCGTCGAAGCTCCGATGCAAAAAGAAGGTGTTTCTACAGCTCATAGAAATCTGGCGAGAATTTATTCCAATTCAAATCCTAAAAAATCTTTGTACCATATCAACAAAGCAATTGAGATAACGGAACCTTTGGGTGTGAACAACGAATACGCAAATGCTCTTCAAATAAAAGCAGAATTGTTACGCAAAGCCGGAAAATACGAAGAAGCCGTGCGAACCATCGAAAAATCATTAGAAATTGCAAAAAAAAGAAATGCAATTCCTCCGCTGGTCATCAGTTACAGAATTGCCGCAAGGATTTATTACGATAACGAACTTTATAAGAAATCAGCAGAATCCTACAGAGAAGCACAAATTTTAAACGACAGTTTACGCAACGAAACTTCCGTAAAAGCCATAAATGAACTAACCGAGAAATACGAAACCGAAAAAAAAGAAAGACAAATAGCCGAACAGGAATTAGAAATCCAAAAGAAAAGCGTCCAGATGCGAAACTGGACTATTTTGGGGATTTTTATTGTCGGAGGTTTTCTCTCCTATTTTTACATAATGCGTCGCAACCAAAAAAACACAATAAAAATAATGGAAAAAGAAAAGGAAAACGAGATTTTATCTGCACGTGTCCTTGGTGAAGAAGTAGAACGTAGCAGGATAAGTAAAGAGCTTCACGATGGAATTGCCTCTAATCTGGTAGCGGTCAAATTGCAGATTGAAAACAATGCTGAAATATCACAAAAAATATTGAGCCTCGTGCAGGAAACTCACAAAGAAGTGCGACAAATAGCACATAATCTGATGCCTATCAATTTTGATTATCAAAATTTGGTTGAAGTTATAAAATCTTTTTGCGAAGAATGCACAACCGAAAACAGACCTGTTAATTTTCAAACCAATACTGAAAAAGTAAAGTTAGACAAAGACCGTTCGATAGTTTTGTATCGTGTAGTTCAGGAATTCATTCAGAATGCAATAAAACATTCCCAAGCCAAGCAAATAGACGTATTGCTTATGGAAAATGACAATGTTATAACTCTGAATATTGAAGATAACGGAATAGGTTTCGATACAAAAATAAAAGAAACTTCAAAAGGTCTTTCGGGAGTAATCGAAAGGTTAAAAAAAATCAATGGACATATCAATATTGATTCTTCGGACAGAGGAACTTCTGTTTTTATTTCTATAAAATCATAAGCAATGAAAGTACTTGTAGCAGATGACCACGAATTAATCATAGACGGATTTGTAACCGTAATTGAAAATTATGATGCCTCAATAAAATGTTACAGAGCCACAAATAAATTTGAACTTTTTGAAACATTGGAGTCTGTGTCTGTCGATATGCTTTTTCAAGATGTAATGTTTGGCAAAAACGATGCGAGAAGTTTTGTAAAAGAAATCAAAGAGAAATATCCCGAGCTGAAAATCATTATTATTTCTACTTTGGAGGATAAAAACACCGTTGAAACACTTCTCAAACAAGGAGTTGATGGCTATTTGGCAAAATCAGATTCGAGTAACGAAATAATCAGTGCTTTAACAGCTGTTTCCGAAGGAAAAACCTTTATTTCAAACAATCTGAAAAAGCAAGGAACAACTTCATTAAGGAAAAACACCATAATACTAACTCCAAGGGAAAAAGAAGTTTTATCGTTGATTTTACAGGAAAAAACAACCAAAGAAATTGCTGATAAAGTTTGTCTTTCTGAAAAAACAGTCGAAAATCACAGAGCAAATCTGTTCATCAAATTCGGAGTGAAAAACCTCGCAGGATTAGTCAAACAAGCTATTTTAGAAGGATTTTTGTGAAATCAAAAAAGCGGTAACAAAAATTGTTATCGCTTTTTTTACTAACTTAAATAAACTATCTAATTAGAGATATTAAAAACATTAACAAGCTCATCATAGCTCATAGCTTTTAATTCTTCTTCTGTATAACCGTTATACAACCTGTTCATAATTTTGGTGGTTGCTCCTCCCGTACTTGCAGGAATGATGACGTATCTTACTTGTTCAATTATTGTAAAGCTTATGTTACTTCCATCAGTTGAATGTCCGATAAAAATAATTCTTCCGGAAGGTTCCACAGCAAAATAATAAGATGCTTTACCAAGGACAAACGGAATTGAAACAATTGCTCCGAATGGGTCTTTTCCGTAAGCTAAAATCACTCCGGAATCAATAATTTCTTGGGTTATATCAGGGGCATCAATATAAAAATATGAATAATCAGTGTTATTAGAAAAATCTGCATCAATCCATTGCGAAGCAATTATATTTGCGTTTCCTGTAGGACCTTGTTCTCCTTGAGCCCCCTGTTGTCCGTCAATCCCGTCTTTTCCGTCTTCGGGGCTACAAGCCGTAAAAGCTAATGCTCCCACAAAAAGAAAAATCATTTTTCCGATAAATTTGTTTGTTGTTATCATCGTTTTTATGTTTAAATTATTTATGCTTACTTACTAAAAACAATACCTCGCTCCTACAAAAAGTGCCAATTGGTCGGTGCTTCCCGCTGTATATTTAAGCGTTGAAAATGCCTGAATTTTATCGGTTAAGTCATACGTTGCTCCTCCTCCGAGGTTGAAACCGATTTCTCCATCGCTTCCGGAATAATTTCCTCCCCAGATACCCGGATAATCTGTCGTTACTTTTACGTGAGTATAGTTCAGACCTGCCAAACCAAACACCTTAAACTTGTCTTGGTCTAAAAAATAATAATGCCCGTTAGCATTCAGTTCCCAGACGCTCATTTTTATGTACTGTTCTTTTTCGGTAAAATAATACGTAAAATCGGGAGCAATACTGATTTTGTCCGTAATTCCGAACTCTGCATTGGCTCCGATAGCGGCTTTTTCTATTTCTGACCCATATCCGAGATGAGCCCCCACTTTGGTTTGTGCTTGTGCTGCATAACCGATTACTAAAGCAAAAATTGCTGTTAAAATAATCTTTTTCATACTGATAAATTTATTTTTATGTTAGTGTTATCCTTGTTTTGTAAAATTTAAAAGAGAAAAGCTATCAGTAAAAGGCAGATAGCTTTTCTTTCTAATTAAAAAGTTTTAATCTCCACAAATTTCGCCTCCACAATTTGTGTAAGTTACATTTGCTCCGACTGTTAAATTTGATTGATAATTGGTTCCACCACCAATATAACCGTTTATGGCACAAGCCAAAATATCGGAAAAATTCGTGTTATCAATACTTAACCGGGGGCTTGCCCATAAATATATAGCTCCTTTTGAAGAAGACGGATTTTCACCTCCGTGCATAATATCGGCATATCTAATGATGTTGTTAGGGTTTTGCGTATGTCTGTATTCAATTCTTCCCCAAGAACCTGCAACTGCAAGTTCTCCCCGAATTACAATACGCTCCGAAGATGTTCCCTCTATTTTTAAGCTTGCACCATCATTTACTTTTATACCTGTTCCTGATCCCATCTCGATAATGACTCCCGGCTCAATCGTAACATTGCTTTTAATATTTAATATAGGAGAAGAGCTTGACACCAATTTATACGGCACTCCAATTTTATGGATGGTCGCAGGTGCAGTAATCTCTGCTGTGTAAGGATCCAGCTCTACCTTGTCTTCTGTATTCCCTGTATAGGTGTCTGTTCCGGATACCATTCCTACTAATGACGCACGCACTCGCATTGGGCTGTTGTTTTGGGTGTATGTATTATTATTCAGGATTAATGTAGTCGACCCGTAATTGGCATTTAAACCGTAAGTGGCACTATGTGAAATTTTACTGTTGCTCATTTTAAATTGGGCACCACTATAAACAATAACACCTCCTTTGTCGCCATTACTGTTAAATGCACTTCCTCCGGCATATTCTACATTAACGTAGGCAAACTCGTTTTTTACATCATTGCTATTAATAAATACCCCCGACCAAGAACCGGCAGATTTATCTACACCGGTAAGGGTTATTTGCTTATTTCCGTTTCCTACTGCTTTTAAGGAGCCTGAATCATACACCCTGAATCCTGCGTCAGTTTCAAAGGCAATGGTTACGCCCGGCTCAATCGTAACATCATCATTGATAGCCATTTTACAGGTTACGATATAATCCACTGGAGCATTCGGATTGTCCTGTAATACCACATTCGGATTTTGTGTAAAATAATTACAATCTAAAACAATCGGTGGTTCGATTTGAACTTGAGGGTCTGAATCTGAACCCGAATCATCACTATCGCAAGAGGTTATTAAACCCATTCCGAATAAAGAAGCTACTACAAAAGCAACTTTGTTCTGTTTAAATAAATTTTTTGAATACATAATATTTGTGTTTAAAATTATACTGCGAAGTTAGGGTTAGGCAATATTGTGTATATGAGGGTTTTCCCTGAATTTTTAATTTTCATACTGTAAAAAAGAAAAAGCTGTTTGCATTTTGCAAACAGCTTTTTCGTTACTAATCAAAAAAACAATAAAATGAAACATAACAAAAGTAAGGTCATTTATATTTGTTTATGTCAGAGTTTCCCCTGATTTATGAAAAAAAATTATTTGGACAAATCTTTCCAAGCCTCATATACCAAATCACTTTCGTAACCTTTACGGAGTAAATAATCACAGAATTTTTTTTTCTTTTTTAAAGGATTTTTTTCAGTAATGGAATACCACGCTTTTTCGGAAATCTCGGAAAATGTTTTTTGGTAGTGTTCGTCAGAAATTTCTTCCAAAGCCTTTCTGATGTTGTAATTGGATATATTTCGGAATTTGAGTTCGTTGGTAATCCGGACTTTTCCGTATTTCTTAATCGAATGTTTTCCTCTTGCAAAACTTCGGGCAAAGCGTTCTTCATTCAGAAAATTAGCATCAATCAAATGGACGATAATTTCGTCAATTTCATCTTGTTTTGCCTTTAAATCATAGAGTTTCTGCACGACTTCCTTATGACATCGTTCCTGATAAGCACAAAATCGTTCTGCTTTCTGTTTTAGCTCCGATAAAGAAAAAGTTTGAGGATTCATAAAGGCAAAAGTAACTCAAAATTACTATTTTTGCAGAGTTCTGCTCAACCAAAGAAAATGATAATCACCCTTACAACCGATTTCGGACTCAAAGACCACTATGTAGGTGCCTTGAAAGGAATGATTTATTCTAAAAACCCCAATGTAAATATTGTTGATATTTCGCATCAGGTTTCGCCTTTCGTGATTCAAGAGGCATCGTATGTTGTGAGTGCGTCATATCGTCATTTTCCTGAAGGAACTCTTCATCTGATTTTGGTTGATTCAGAAATAAACCAAGAAAACAAGCCTGTTTTGGTGGAATGGAACAAGCATTATTTTCTTTCTTCCGATAACGGAATTTTAAGTTTACTTACTCACGGAGCTGTTCCCGAAAATATTATTTCTATTCCTTTTGGTGAAATAGCTGATTCGACCTCATTTTTTGTGGAAAAAGCAACGGAACTAATAAACGGAAAAACCCTTTTTGATTTGGGACAAAAAATCGAAAGCCTGAAAAAAATTCCTCCTCTGAAAGCTGCTATATCTGAAGAAAATAACAGAATAACAGGAAATATTATTCACATTGACCATTACGGAAATGCCATAAGTAACATTACGAAAGAGCTTTTTGAAACGGTAAGAAACGGACGAAATTTTCAAATACTTTTCAGAAGTTACAGAATTACCAAAATACATCAATCTTATATTGATTATTCAACCGAAAAATCAATGGAAAAAGGAGGGAAAATAGCTCTTTTTAACCCATCTGACCTATTGGAAATTGCCCTTTACAAAGGGAATCCCAAAAGCGGAACAGCCTCAACATTATTCGGATTAGAATACGAAAGCACGATTTCTGTACAATTCTCGTAGAAACGGATAATTATCCATCTCTATATTAATTTACAATAACCTTTTTAGTAATATTCTGATTTTCAACATTTAGATTCAGAATATAAAAACCGTTTGGCAAATTATCCAACGTATAAGTATTGTTTTGCGAATTTGGGTATTTTATCTGCTGAATAATTTGTCCGTTCAGGTTGATAAGCCTGATTTCTTCGATTTCTTTATCGGTTGTGATATTGATTCTTTGGTCTTTTGCAGGATTCGGATAAATCGAAACATAAACATGCTCTACTTCAGAAACCGAAAGTTCAGAACCCCATATCATTGTTACATAATCCGGATTGTCAATAAACGGATTTCTGTTATCCTGAAAATCATAAATAAGATTATTAATGTCTATCTCTCTCTGACTTACAGGGTCTTGAATGTGCCATTGGTAAAGAATATTCAAAAAAGTCTGACTAAATACTTTATCGTTACTTCCGTCAAACATTACTTTCACATCGCTTGAATTACTGTAGAAACCACTCATTTGAGTTTGATAGCGGGTTGCAAAGTAGAAGAATGCTCTGGCAACATCTCCTTTAAATTCGTCAATTGGTTCAAAAACAGTTCCTGAAAACCCTGCTGAATATCCTGAATTCAGATTAGCTCCTTTTTTTGATCCGTTTTGAGAATGACACGGAGTATTCGATGCTCCACTATTACAAGGATTCGTGCTTGTACCTGAAACTACTCCGAGTGGAAGGTTACTTCTCCACCCATTTACTTTTCCGTCTGTAGGCCAAACGTGAAAAGCATCAGAATACATTGGATAATTAGAGTTAAAATACGATTGAGGAATCAAGTGCTCCCGATTATAGCAGTCTCCTTCTATACTATAATTTCCGCAGGTAGTGTTAATGTTAAAAACATAAGGGTCTGTACTGTTTGGATTTTCTGAATAAATATCCAAAATGGTGTTGTCATTTTCATAATATTTATCTCTGAAACCATTTATGTTACTTGAGGATTTATACAGAACATCTCTCAAAGCATTATAACTTTGAGAATCGTGGTCTTTGATAATGTTGTGAAGCTGTGTTTTTAATGTGTAACCTGTTCCTGTTGCAGAGTTATAATATCCTGCAGGAGCTTGAGCCAATCCGCTTGTTGTAAGCAACAAAGAAATTCCAAATAAAATCCTTTTCATAATTTTTTTATATTTCAATAATAAAATAACAGCCTGCAAATGTAAGATTTATTTAACTAAAAACAGTTAAATATTCTTTTTCTTTGTAGTTAAATAAAAACATAATGTTATCCCGAATAATCCTTATTATAGCTGTTTTCGTTCTTGTCGAAGTCTATTGCTTTTTTGCTGTAAAAAGACTTTTTAAATCAAAAAAGGTAATTGCGATTTATGTTGTAAGTTCGCTTTTAATTATCCTTTATTTTATCTCTACATTTTTAGGTTTTGATAGGGAAACAGGGCAAAACCAACATTCACTTTTGGTCTTTGCTTTCTTGCTTTTGTACCTGCTTACCAAAGCAACTGTCAGCATATTTTTGTTGGTTGAAGATTTTTACAGACTTTTTGCAGGAGTCTATAATTATTTTTACAGGAAAAACCAATTAAAGAAAATCCCGACAAGACGGAGAGCAGTGAGCCGAATAGCCGTTTTGGTTGCTTTTATTCCGTTTTTTTCGATTCTCTACGGAATATTTCAGGGGAAATACAATTTCAAAGTTGTCGAGCAAACGGTGTATTTTGAAGATTTACCCGACAGTTTTGACGGATTCAAGATATTGCAAATTTCAGATATTCATTGTGGGAGCTTTGACAACAACGAAAAAATAGATAAAGCTATTGACCTAATCAACAGACAGAATTTTGACGTTTTTGTTTTTACGGGAGATTTAGTCAATAATTTTGCTTGGGAAATGCATCCTTGGATAGAAACATTCCAAAAAATAAAGAATCCGAAATACGGAAAATTCTCTGTTTTAGGAAATCACGATTACGGAGAATACGCCATTTGGAAATCCGAAAAAGCCAAACAAAAAAACTTTGAAGAAATAAAAGATTTACACCGTCAGATTGGTTTCCGTTTGCTTTTGAACGAAAACGCAATCCTCCAAAAAGATTCGGATTCGCTTGTTATTGTAGGAGTTGAAAATTGGGGAGAAACACTTCGTTTTCAACGGTTGGGAGATTTGGATAAAGCAGCTGAAAACCTAAAAGCAGAAGATTTTAAGGTATTACTTTCGCACGACCCGTCCCATTTTGATGTGAAGGTAAGAAAGCACCCTAAAAATTTTCAGCTTACCTTGTCGGGACATACACACGGTTTGCAGTTTGGGGTTGAAATTCCCGATATTTTCAAATGGAGTCCGATACAATATATCTATAAACACTGGGCAGGATTATACGAGGATTCAGGGAAACATTTGTATGTAAATCGAGGCTTTGGCTTTCACGCTTACTCGGGAAGAGTCGGGATTTGGCCTGAAATTACAGTTATACAGCTTAAAAAAGCACAAAAAAGATAAATAATTCACGAATTATACTAATTTTGTAGTACCAAAACTAAAAATAGATGTCTAAATTTGGAGAAATCATAAACACGGAAGTTCCTGTTTTGATTAGTTTTTATACCGATTGGAATGAATCTGCGGAGGTGATGAATTCCGTTATCAGAAGTGTGGCAGCTACTCTTGGAGATAGAGCAAGGGTTATAAAAATTGATATGGATAAAAATAAGGATTTGGCAGAGGCTTTACGCATTAAAGCTGTTCCAACTCTTATGGTTTACAAAAACGGACAAATGATGTGGAGGCAATCGGGAGAGCTCGATGCCAACGCTATTGTTGTTGCTGTTCAGGAATATGTTTAAAACAACTTATAGAACGCAGAAAACCTGCGTTCTACTGTTCATATCGTTCCATTTCTCTGTCATAGAAAAACCCGGCCTCTTCAATTAGTTTTTCCATTTCATTGGTTGTTTCTTCTTCTTCCGAAGGGTCTAAATCTTCAAGAAATTCTACTTCGTCATCTTTTAAGACTATTTAAAAACAATTTTACGGTATTTTCCTCCAATTAAAATTTTCATTTCATTTTCATTACAACTCGTTACTTTTGCCCAACGATTTTCAGTATTTATTGATATTGTATGACTTTTCTGAATAGTCAGGTCTTTCTTGTTAATATGTCTGATTTCAAAATGAATGTTTTCTAAAGCTCTATGGTCGGTTGCTTTGCTGTTTTTATCTCTAATTTCATAAGAACAAACAAAAGTCAGGTATTTTCCGTTGTCAAAAACGTGTTTTTCAGGAAAGTCTGCTCTTTTTGAAGATTCAGGAATAAAATGATTTGTTATTGTAATACTGTTTTTAAGTTTGTTTTTACGGTATCTCAATAATTCGTTATCGAAAGTCAAAACGTAAAAATACTTGTCAAATACATAAATATCTTCAATGTTCAGCTGACCTGTAACAATGTATTTATCCGTTATATTATCATTAATGTTAAAAATCTCTCTGTTTGAGAGAGTTTGGTTTTCGGTATAGTTTAACATTAAGGCTAATTGTTTGGAACGATAATTTATTAAACTGAACAGTATAGAAGATTTGTAGTGTTTGCTACAAGCCAAAACATCAATAAATTTTCCATTTTTATCTAATTCTAAAAAGAATGATTGTCTGTCTCCTTTTTCAGAACCAATAGTGTCTTTGTTCACAACAATATTCTGATACGAATTAAAACCTAAACGAACATTTTTTTTATTTGTTGGAACGAATTTAAAGTCAGAAGCTCCAAATGTATATTTTGGCTCAAAGTAATTTTGCCAAAGTAATTTTCCTTTCAAATCGAAACAAAGAATATTATGTACATTCTTTGAATAAGAAAACTTTTGAGTGTTGTTGATTTCAAGTTTTTTTAACTTGTCTAAACAAAGGTATATTCTGTTTTTGTGAAAAAAAATTGTATTGAAACCATTTAATGAAGAATCACCTTTTAAGGCTGCAAGAGTATCTACTTTTGAATTTTTGTCAATTTTCAGGAGGTAACCAAATTCTTTTTGTTCAGTGGCAAGAAAATACTCTACATCTTTATGTTTTGTGATTTCTCTTACAAAAAAGTTGTTGTTTAACAAGTTTTGTTCTTGGGAAAAGCCAAAAGAACAAATCCAAAAATAAAAAATAAATATTAATTTTTGTTTCATTGAAACCAAATTTAGAATTTATTCTTCGTAACGTTCCATTTCTCTGTCATAGAAAAACCCGGCCTCTTCGATTAGTTTTTCCATTTCATTGGTTGTTTCTTCTTCTTCCGAAGGGTCTAAATCTTCAAGAAATTCGACTTCATCATCTTTCAGATTGATGATAAATCTCGGATAATCCAAGTGAATGATAAAAATATCATCAGGATAATCAGTGTTGTCCGCAAGTACAAATTTTGGTAATTCCATAGTAATTATAAGGTTATGAAGTTATAAGGTTGTAAAGTTACGAAGTTATTCGTTTTCTATTTTCTTCTTGATAAGTCTTCCTATTTGTTTTTCGAATCGAATCATCAGAAAGATACTTGCAGCTGTAAGTCCTGCCAAAAGTCCAATCCAAACTCCGATTGCTCCCAAATCGGTCTTTAATCCTAAATAATAACAAATCGGAAATCCGATAAGCCAATACGAAATAAAGGTAATAATAGCAGGGATTTTCACATCTTGCAATCCTTTTAAAGCTCCGAGAACTACTGCCTGAATTCCGTCTGAAATCTGAAAAATAGCCGCTATGACTAATAATTTTGAGGCTATTCCAACTACTTCCATATTTTCGATGTATTTTTCAGGATTTTTCATTTCAAGGAAAATATGTGGTAATACTTTGTGAAAAACAATAAACACCAAAGCAAAAGTTGCTTGTAAAATTAACGAAAGTAAAATAATCGAACGGGCTACTGTTTTTAAATATATGAAATTTTCCAATCCTTTCTGATTTCCAACCCGTATCATTGCTGTTACCGAAAGTCCCGATGCAAACATAAAAGTCAATGATGCCAAGCTCAACGCAATCTGATTGGCTGCTTGTGCATTTTTCCCGATAAATCCTGTAAGCCAGACAGCAGAAGTAAATAAAACCACTTCAAAAAACATGATCAGTGAAGACGGAAGTCCGATTTCGAAAATTTTGCTTACCATCTTTTTTTGCAGATTTTTAATACTGAATCCCGAAAAATATTGTCCTAAATCTTTATCTCGCTTGAGCATTATGTGCATCATTACAATCATAATAACCCTTGATGAAAGCGTTCCGACTGCAGCTCCGAGAATTCCCATTTTCGGAAAAATCCAAAATCCGTAAATCAGACAGAAGTTTATCAGAAAGTGAACGATATTGGCAACCACAATCGCATACATCGAATATTTGGTTTTAGACATTCCGTCTGCAAACTGTTTGTATCCCTGAAAAGCCAAAACTCCAATAAGCGAAAAGGCCACAATATCGACAAAAGGACCTGCAAGAGCAACAACTTCTTCGGGTTGCCCCATATAGTGCATAATGGGTTTACAGAAATAAACCAATGCAAAAAGGGCAATTCCGATACTCGAACACAAAATAAGTCCGTGATGAAAAGCACTGCGAACCCCTTCCGTATCTTTTCGAGCATCATTTTGAGCCACAATCGGAGTAATAGCAGTCGAAAAACCGATTCCTACGGACATTGCCACAAAAATAAAACTGTTTCCGAGCGAAACAGCTGCTAACTCGGCTGCTCCGAGCTTTCCGACCATAATGTTATCGACAATAGCGATAAGTGTATGTCCTACCATTCCGAGAATGACAGGATAAGCGAGTTTTATATTTTTAGAGAATTCCCTAAAATAAACAGATAAGTTCATAAGATTCTAATCGGAAAACCGTGCAAAAGTACTCCGAAAAATTGGATTTTCAGTTTTTAGTATGAATGTTATTACAATCATAACTCCCTGCTGAAAATTACTCATATTGCTCTATCAAATACCGAATCAAATCTGTTGTGGTCAGAATTCCTGCTAAATCTCCGTTTTCGGTAACGGGTAGTGCATGAAATTCACGGGTTGCCAAAATTTCGGCTGCCTCTTTGATAGATGTATCAGGGGAAATACAAACCAAATTTTTTGCCATTACCTGCTGAATGGTAAAAACATTATAAACCGCAATGTCGATTTCTTCTTCGTTTTCGTCAAGTGTGTCTGCAATGCTGATTTTCAGCAAATCGGTATAGCTCAACATTCCGATGATTTTATTTCCGTTCATCACAGGGATATGTCTGATTTTCTTTTCTTTAAAAAGCTTTTCGGCTTTGGCTAAACTATCGGTTACGTTCAGTTTGATGACATTGGTTGTCATAATTGTGGATACGGGAACATTCTTTTTCATTTTGCTTTCAAGTTATGTTTTATGACTATAAATATACATAAAATTATTTTGATTTCCGCAAGAAAAACAGTTTAAAAATCATTTTACAACTATTTAAAAAAGCCGCATACTTAAAGGCTGATAAAGTTTGTTTTTTATTTATGAACAAAAAAATCAACAATTTTTTGTTATGGAGTTTGGTTTTAATAAAAATACTCGTACATTTGCAAACTCAAAAACAGAGAAGAAGTTATTTTCATAAAATAAAGATTACAGCAATGAAAAGTGGAATTCACCCGGAAAATTACAGATTAGTAGCTTTTAAAGATATGTCAAACGATGACGTATTCATTACTAAATCTACTGTGGAAACTAAAGAAACGATTGAGGTTGATGGAGTGGAATATCCTGTGTTTAAAATGGAGATTTCAAGAACTTCACACCCTTATTATACAGGTAAATCTAAATTGGTTGACACTGCAGGACGTATTGACAAGTTCAAAAACAAATACGCTAAATTCAATAAGTAATATTAGTTTAGTTGTTCAATTTACAGAGAATCCTACTCCAACCGAGTGGGATTTTTTGTGTTATTGATTGAGCATTTTTCTTATTTTTTTGTAAAAAACAGGAAATTCTGTTCGGAACGTATCGGGAGTTTCAAAATAATGCTCCACAAGTACAGCCAAAAATTCGTATTTGTTTTCAAAGGCGTATTCTCTGAAATAAGTCGAGCTGAGCAACTTTTCCCTTTTGTCGGTTTTTTTCATTTCGAGCAAAAGATTTAGAAAATTCTTTTTGAAATGATGTGAATTAGGGTGTTGTCCTAATTTCATTTCGAAGTGCAAAGCGTGGGCAAATTCGTGCAATCCTAAATTGATGTTGTCATCAGAGGCGAGTTGCCCCTCCACAAAATGTTTCCACGAAAAAACTAAAACTTTATTTTTAGGGTTAAATTCTCCTTTATGATACTGTTCAGTTAAGGTCGAAAAATAAATATCAGGATATAGCAAAATGGCTTGAAACGAAGTATAGGTGTATTGCTTTAGCCCGAAAGTAAGAGCAACCGAAGAAGAGGCAATAAGCACTCGTATTTGTGGAGTTACCTCTATATCTTCTCTCGGAATAATCGGGTGTGTCTGTAAAAAAACTGCTACCCGATGTTCAAAATATTTTTTCTTTTTGTCGGATAATTTTTTGTAATAATCAACCTCACTTTGCAGAACAAATTTCTCTCTTTCCGATAATTTTTTCAGGGGAAAATGAGTATAAACAAACAAAAATGGAATTTGCTGATAAATAAATACGAGGGTTATATACACAAGGATTGGTAACAGCACAAAAAGAGTCAAAAAACTGATAATGAACAAACCCCTTTCATCATCTGCATTTTCTATCAACCCGAATATAAACAAAAACCAATGCATTATTTACCTAAAGCCTTATTAAAAACGAAACCACTTCATTTTAAGTGGTTTGCTATTTAGTGACTCCATCGGGACTCGAACCCAAATCGTCAGAACCGGAATCTGATATTCTATCCATTGAACTATGGAGCCTTTTTATTTTATTGTATTCTTCAGAAATTCTCTACCTATTCCACTTTTGAAGAATTTTTCTCTGTTCATTGCTTCTTCTTTTGTATCAAAAGTTTCAAAATAGACTAATTTCCAAGGAACATATCCTTTAGTTGACTTTGTCTTTCCTGAATTATGCTCTTTCAAACGATTTTCCAAATCGCTTGTATGTCCTTTGTAGAGTCTGCTATCTACTTTACTCCTTAAAACATAAGTATAAAACATAATCTCTATTTTAATCAGAATCCAAATCGTCAGAATCAGAATCTGATATTCCCTGCCTGTCGGCAGACAGGTATCCATTGAACTATGGAGCCTTTTTATTTTTTACAGTATAAGCATAATAACAAAATCTCTATTTTAATCAGAGAATCCAAATCGTCAGAATCGGAATCTGATATTCCCTGCCTGTCGGCAGACAGGTATCCATTGAACTATGGAGCCTTTTTTAGAGAACAGAGAACGGAATACGGTTTCTGTATTCCATTCTCTGTTCTCTGTGTTCTATTCTCTATTTTCTTATTTCGATAATTCCGTAAAGTATTTATAGAATAGCGGAATGGTTTCGATTCCTTTCAGATAGTTGAAAATTCCGAAATGTTCGTTTGGTGAATGGATAGCGTCCGAATCCAATCCGAATCCCATAAGAATAGTTTTAGACTTTAATTCTTGTTCGAACAAAGCTACAATCGGAATACTTCCTCCCGAACGAACCGGAATCGGATTTACTCCAAACGTGTCGGAATATGCTTTGTGTGCGGCCTGATACCCAATGCTGTCAATTGGAGTAACATATCCTTGACCTCCGTGATGTGGAGTAACTTTTACCTTAACCGATTTCGGAGCAATGCTTTCAAAATGATTTTTGAATAATTCCGTTATTTCTTCCCAATCCTGATTCGGAACTAAACGCATCGAAATTTTAGCATAAGCTTTACTCGCAATAACTGTTTTTGCTCCTTCTCCTGTATATCCTCCCCAAATTCCGTTTACATCTAAAGTCGGACGGATTGAGTTTCTTTCATTGGTTACATAACCAGTTTCTCCATACACATCATCAATATCAAGAGCTTTTTTGTAATTTTCTAACGAAAACGGAGCTTTTGCCATTTCGGCTCTTTCTTCCAAAGAAAGTTCTTCTACTTTATCATAAAAATGCGGAATGGTAACTCTATTGTTTTCATCGTGAAGCGAAGCAATCATTTTAGTCAGAATATTTATCGGATTAGCCACTGCTCCTCCGTACAATCCGGAATGTAAATCTCTGTTTGGACCCTTTACTTCTACTTCCACGTAGCTCAAACCTCTTAATCCTGTTGTGATAGAGGGTTGTGTGTTAGAAATCATTCCCGTATCGGAAATCAGAATTACATCATTACTCAGTTTTTCCTGATTGCGTTTCACAAACCACGAAAGCGAAGACGAGCCCACTTCTTCTTCTCCCTCAATCATAAACTTCACGTTGCAAGGCAGGTTATTGTTCTGAATCATATATTCAAAAGCCTTTACGTGCATATACATCTGACCTTTGTCATCACAAGCTCCACGAGCAAAAATTGCTCCTTCAGGGTGCGTTGGAGTGGTTTTGATAATAGGTTCAAAAGGAGGAGAATCCCACAAATCCATCGGGTCGGGAGGTTGCACATCATAATGTCCGTAAACCAAAACAGTTGGTAAATTTTTATCTATGATTTTTTCTCCATATACAATCGGATAACCCGGAGTTTCGCATATTTCGACAAAATCACAACCTGCTTTTTCAAGGCTTGTTTTTACAGCTTCTGCTGTATTGATAACATCTTGAGAATAAGCCGAATCCGCACTTACGGACGGAATTTTTAAGAGTTCAATTAATTCCGAAATAAATCGGTCTTTGTTAGAACTAACGTAGTCTTTTATATTATTCATAATATGAAATATTAAACCCCAAATATAAGAAAATAATACTAAATCTTCATGCTCAATTTCAAACTAAAAACCCTTGAGGTCAGATAATTCGGGATTCCGTATTGACTTTTTGTATAAACATCACGCACCCAAGTATTGGTAATCGCGTTTTGGTTGTTGAACAAATTGAAAATTTCCAATCCTACAGAAAGTTCCCTAAAGTTTTTGAACCAGCCTATTCTGTCTTCTATTTCTTTGTTGGAATCATCGACAAAAACATACGAAAATCCAACGTCAGCACGTCTGTAATCTTTAAGCCTGTTTTGATAAACGTAAGGGTCTGCATAAGACGGAGAACCTCCCGGAAGTCCTGTGTTATAAACCAAATTCAGATATACTTTTACATTCGGAATATTCGGCATATAGTCTTGAAATAATGCTCCGAATTTCAATCGTTGGTCGGTTGGTCTTGCAATATACCCTCTGTCTTCGATGTTTTCTTCGGTTTTCATCCACCCAAAACTAAACCACGATTCCGTTCCGGGAACAAACTCCCCGTTCAACCGCATATCAAAACCTGTAGCATACGCTTCTGCATTGTTTTCTGCTCGGTATCGGATTCGGACATTTTCCAAAGTATATGGATTTACGTCTGACATTGACTTGTAATAATATTCCGAAACCAATTTAAAATCCCGTTCCCAAAGTTTAAAACTGTAATCATTGGTCAATACATAATGAATGGATTGTTGGGCTTTTACACTTGGTACAACTTCTCCAAATTGATTTCGCAATTCTCTGTACATCGGAGGTTGGTGATACATTCCGACAGAAGCTCTGAAAACCATATCGTGTTTCCAATTCGGTTTAATGGCAAACTGCCCTCTCGGACTGAAAACCGTTTGATTGAACGATTCAATTCCCTCTCCCGAAACTGTCCAATTATGGGCTCTAACTCCCAAATTATACCAAATTTCGTGTTGGTTTATATTTCCTCTTCGGTTGAATTGTACAAATCCCGAAAGCCGGTCAATGGTAGTGAAATTTGTAGCTCTCACATTCTGATATGGAACAAGCGGACCCGTATAAGGATTGTACGGTTGGTCGTTTTTGTCATATCCGATAGGAGGATTTAACGAAAATCCAGCCGAATCAATAACTTCCCATTCCACTAATCTGTCCCTTAAATCTTCACGGGTGTATTTTGCTCCCCACTCGATTTGGTTTTTTCCTAAATAATGGAATCCTTTCAGTTCGATATTGGCAATAAGGGCATCGAGGTCGTTTCGTCCGTGATTGAGTTGTGAGCCAATTCCTCTTGTGAATTCGACTTCTCCAAAATTATCCGAACCGAGATTCGTATCGACTTCTCCCAAACGATATTGTCCTAAAATATCAAAATATTCTTGTTCGGTTGCGTGATATAACGAACCGATTAATTTCAGATTGAAATTTTCATTGACTAAATAGGTTGATTTTAATGCTCCGAAATAAGTCGTATATCGGTCTTTTTCTTGTCCTTCATAAAAAACAGAAAGCTCGGTCGGATTGTCAATTGTTCCGAATTTTGTCCGTCTGACAAGTGGTTCGTAATCGTATCGGTTGGACGAAATATTCCCCAAAAAACTAAATTGCCATTTGTTGTTAGGCGTAAAAGTTATGTAGGACTGAACATCTGCAAATCTCGGTCTGAAATTGGTTTCGGTATCCTGTGAATTTACCAAAAGTGAATTATCTCTATAACGTCCACCTACAATTGCACCCCATTTTTGGTCTTTAGAAACGCCTTCCAGAGTAAGGCTTCCTCCTAAAAAACTCGCTTCTGCACTTGCTCCGAATCGGGTAGGGGTACGATAGGTAATATCCAAAACAGAAGACAATTTATCTCCGAATCTCGATTGAAAACCTCCTGCCGAAAAGTCAATATTTCCGACCATATCGGTATTGGTAAAGCTCAATCCTTCCTGCTGTCCGGAGCGAATCAGAAACGGACGATAAATTTCGATTTCGTTTACATAAACGAGATTTTCATCATAATTTCCTCCTCTTACGTTGTATTGCGTACTTAATTCGTTGTTAGAATACACTCCCGGAAGTGTTTTGATGATGTTTTCAACCCCTGCATTAGCTCCCGGAATAAGCCGAACGGTTTGAGGTTCGATATGGGTTACTCCCTCAATGCGTTTTCTTCCTTTGTTGTCAATAACAACGGTCGGAATAACTTCGGAAGTTGTGCTCAAAATCGGATTAAACTCAAAATCTTCATTCGGTTTTAATTCTAATGTAAGCCAGTAGGATTCGTAACTCAAATGCGAAAACAACAATCTGCTGTTTGTGTTAGCAGGAACCAAAAGCATATAAAATCCGTTTTCGTTAGAAACGGTTGTTTGGTCTAAAAAAGCAACGGTAACCCCCGAAACAGGTTTGTTGTTTTCGTTGAAGATGATTCCCTTTATTCTTGCGGTTTGTTGTGAAAATGCTAAAAATCCTATAAAGAAAAATAAGATAGCTGTATATTTATTCATTCGTTTTCTGGCTTCTAAAAAGGTGGTTTCAAAGATAACGGAAATTCTCTCAAAAAATGATATTGAAATGCAAAAAAGTAGAGGAGGATTTTTATGCGGAAAAAACTCCAACAACAGCCAAGGATTTTCTTTTATTGAGTTCTTTGAGGAAAACGGAGGGGCTTATTCCTTTTTGTTTTTTAAATGCTCTTGAAAAAGCAACTGAATTATTAAAGCCTAAATCTTTTGCAATTCCCTCTATGGAGAATCTGAAAAAATCGGAATCACTATTGTTTGTTATCTCGGAAAAGAAGAAATCTATCCGTAAGCCATTGGTATAATCTGAAAAGCTTTTGTTTTTGTAGGTGTTAATTACATTTGACAGATAGGCAGGATTGGTTTTAAATTCTTTAGCCAATTTTTCTAAAGAAATATCTGATTTTCTGAATTTTTTCTGTTCTTCAAAAATATCGAGCTTGTTTACTATTTTTTGAGCGGTTTCATCTTTTATCAGTTGTGATTTGTGAATAGTTTTTTCAGGCTCAAACGGAATAACTTCTGCCTGTTTTATTGTTTCGATTTCTTTGATAAGCTCCTGTGCTTTTCTTTTGGCTTTCTTTTGCTGAAACATATAAACAAAAACACTTATCACAAACAGCAAACCTGCAAATACGGAGATTATAACAACTTTATTCTTCTGAACAAACAAAGACCTTTCCAACTGTTTTTGTGTCTGTAACAAATCTTTGGTTTCGTATTCTTTGTGTATCTGACCGATAAGGTGCTTATAGTTTTGATTATAAACATTATCGGCTTTTACGAGCTGTTCTATATATTTGAGCTGATTCTCTTTGTCGTTTTGGCTTTTGTAGTAATTAATGAGTATTTCGTAGCTTTCACGCAAATCAGGATGTGTATAGCTTTGGTTTTCAAATACTTCGTTTACCTTCTCGAAATAACCGATTGCCTTTTCTTTTTCGTTTTTGTCCCAATAGGCTTTCCCGATATAAAAGTTACCTACGGTTGCCCACGCAAAATCTTCATTTTCGTACAGATAAGGCAGTTGTTCCTCAATTTTTCGGATTGCCTCGTCATAATGATTCAGAAAATACTCATTGATACCTTGCTTAAAAACGATATAATGCCCATCAAGCTCGGTAAAACCTGCTGTTTGAACTGATATTAAGGCAGTTTGCAGGATTTGGTTACTTTCTTCTGTTCGGTTGGTTTTAAGAACTGACCAAGCCAAACCCTCTAACGATTTGACATAGCCCCTTTGCATATTATAATTGGTTTCGTCCTGCCCGAAATAAGCAATACACTCTCTGAACAATTTTTCTGCATCTTCATAATTCCCTAAATAGTTTTTGATGATTCCTATAAGATATTTGATTCGGTGCTTTTTGTAGATATCATTAGTTTGGGAAATATAATCATTGGCTTTCAGATAGTTATTCAATGTCTGTCTATAATCTTTTATGTTGTGATAAACTACTCCTTTGGTAAGATAAGTATCTCCGATAAGGGCTTTATCATTGGTTTTATAGGCATAATGAAAAGCACTGTCTATAAAGGCAATACGGTTTTCCTGTTTTTGGTAAAAAACATAATTTTTATAGTAAGTACTTAACCGCTCGTTATTATTTTCTCTTTTTGCTTTTTGCAGATAATAGTTAAGATAAACAGCGTTTTTTAAGGAGTCTTTTTCGCTTGAATGAATTAAATCATCTAATTCAAAATACGAATATTTGGACAGGCTGTCCTGATTTTTTTGTGCAAAAAGACCTCCCGAAACAAAAATAAGGGTGCAAGTCAGAACAGAAATAAGGTAGTTTTTGGGGTAAAACAACATAAAAAGTGGTTTTTAAACACTCAAAAATACGAATTTTTATTTCAACATCAAAATAGCCTTTTTTACAAAATTAACCTGTTGATATAAAGAATGTTAATGTGTTTTTGAATAACTGACAAATCTTAAAATTTTTAAGTTTTGGCAGTTATAGTTCTTGCAAAACACAAAAAACCGCTTTTAGTTTGTCGCAGAAAAATGAACAAAGCCGGCGAAGTTCATAATTGTTTAACACATAAAAAATAATTATGAAAAAATATGCTTTGTTAATAGGACTGGTATGCTGTTTTGCCTCGTGCAGTACAGATGATTGGGATAATGATATTCAGGCTCTAGAAGTTAATAGCTCAAAAAAAGAAATAAACCCCAATTCTGATAAAGATAAAGATTGGGATAAAGGAGGGTACAAAGACGATGACCAATCTGATAATGACGGAAATTAAAACAAACAGCGAAACCTGATTAAAACTACAACAATGTTGTAGCATCAGTAAATAAGCAAAATTCAAATATTTTTAACCCTGCAAACCGTTTAATGATTAGGTTTGCGTATAAATACAAGTTTAAGATTATGAGAAAAATTAGTGTTATTTTGTTTCTTTCAATGGGATTACTTTTTCAAAGTTGTAATGATGATATTATTGAAAGAGAAAGAGGAAGTGCTGCTAATCAAAGGCAGTTAAGTGAAGGTATTGAAAATTTAGAACTTCACGAGCAAGACAGAATGAAGTTAGAATTCGGTAGAGTTTTTGCTTCAGCTATTAAAGACAATCAAGGATTGAGAGCACTTATTAAACAAGAAGCTCTTAAAATGTTTAACAAGGATTATGATGTAATGTATCATCTTATTAAAAATCGTTCTTTGGATAATGGTCAAACTGTACGAAGTCTTTTGATAAGTTATTTTGATGATGAAAATCGCTTGATTCAAATTGAGAATCAACTTCCTTTATTAACTATTTTTGTTCCAAAACTGCCTGAAAATTCTTTCTCGGCTGAAACTTGGAATGTAAATAACCTTGAACAAATTCCCGTAGTAGGTATCAGACTTGACAGAATAAATGAAGTTCCGATGATTGATGCTTTAAATGAGATTGAATATCTTTTAGACGAAGATTTAATACCAGGGTATCCTGTTGTTGTTATAAAAAATAATGAAAGATTAGTTGTCAATACAGGTAATCATAATTTTTTAAGGTCATCAGAAATATTAGACGCAGGAGATGGGTTAACATATCAATTTCTTGATGATAATTTTAACAATATATTGACACCTGCCGTCTTAACTCCGTATCTTGATGACCCGACAGGAGGTAATGGTAATAATGGAAATTCTTGTACTCCTCCTTTCCCATATGTACCCGGAAGACAAAATAATGTTGCTCAATTCTTAAAAGATGCTTATAATGTCTTTGACGGTGTTGTTACACAGGCTTGGCAAAGAGATAATATTTATTATCAACTTACTCCTGAACAAACTACGAATACTTATGTAGGAGGAAAGTATGTTGAGGCGATTACCTACTTTAAATTAACAGGAAATCCAAAAGATGTCTTTAACTTTATGTCAAATCAGTTTCACGGCTCAAACCCTGACCCTCAACTGATAAATCAAGATTGGTCAAGTAAAAAAAGAACACCTTGGACAGATGGTAATTTTGAAATAGGTATTTCTATTACTGATAATTCAAAACAAAGAGGAACTTTAAATACAACATTGGCTTTTGATGCAAAACCGAGTGATTTATTTACTTATACATACGAAACTAAAAAAGTTACACAAGCAATTTTTTGGAAAAAGACATATTACAAACCAATTATCAATGGTTTTAAGGGTATAGATTTTACTTCTCTTGCTATTGATGCTACACAACTACACATTAACCCTTGGGATTTAAACGAATATTCCAACCATTGGTATTATGAAGTTAAAGAATTAGACTTTACAACAAATCACGAATTTACAACTACTAATGTGAAAAAATATAATACAAATATTCAAGTTGATGTAGGGTTTTCTTTGTGGGATATAGTTAAGATTGGGCTAAAATTTGGAGCTTCATCAGAAGAAACAAACACAGATGCCAGAGTATTCAAATGGGTTGAAGGAGATGATTTTTTAGGGCAATTTGATGTCGCTTTTGGAGACAATATTTTAAATAAAAATCCTTGTAATAATCAGCTATATCCTCGTGTTTATAGTAGTTCGAGATGTTTGATAGAAATACGTCCTATTCAAGTTCAGGATTAAACAATTTCGGGTAGAAGTAATACTTCTACCCGATTTAAACTTTATGTATTTATGAAAAAAATAACAGCATTTTTATTATTTATTATTCTTTTTTCTTGTGAAAAAGATGATAATTCTGCTCCAATAGAAATTATTAATTCTCTTGATGTTTCTGTTAATGGAACATCTTATAAACTAATCAACGAAAATATTGGAGGTAATGAAAATTGTGATGCTTTGTACATAAGCACATTTTATTATGAGAAAGACAAAATACAATTCAGACTCAAATTTGATATTAAGAAAAATGGAGAGTTAAAACAAGTTTGGTATGATGAATATGACAGGTCTCCAAATGCTCCTTCTCCACAACTATTAAAAATATTTTTAACTCCAAATTTTAATCCTTTATCAACTTTTAGTATTGAAAATTTTGAGTACAATCCGTTAAATAACAATATTAAATTCGATTTTTCGGGAACTGTTTTTTTAGAAAACCAAAACCATATTTCGAGAGAACTTTCAGGAAGTATTGGTATTAAATCTTTTAATTCTGTAAATTGTTCTGTTGTAAATACAGGAATTGAATATTTTTCAGAAAATATAAATCTGAACAGCTATCATAATTACAGAACAAAATACAATAATCAAACCCAACTTCACAGATATTTCAGCAATAATGGTTACAGGTTGGAAATCAATATTGAGCAGGATTTTTGGAATTTTCCTGTTGGAACAGCTTTTGAATTTGAAGAAACCTCTGTTCAAAACAAAGTTTCTTTTTATAAGTATATCGGAAATTTAACAGCTAATCAAAATCCTACATTGAACTTAAATGAATGGAAAAATTATGATACAAGAGGAAATTTTATCATAGAAGAAAAAATATACGAGAACGGACACAAAAAGATAGTCGGAAAAATCAATATGGAAGTTCTCGAAAATAACGAAACGAATTATACAATTTCAGGTTTAAAATTCAGTACGGGAAGTTTTGAATAATAAATTTTATCCTGTTACTCCCGAGATATGTGCTTTTAACAGCTAATTACAGGTTTTAAGCAAGAGCAAAAGATTTTATAATAAATCCTTATGAAGTAAATATTCCAATCCGTTGAGCTTAATTTCGTACATCAGTTGAAGTTGCTGTCCGAGTTTTCCTTTCGGGAAACCTTTGTTTTTAAACCAAACTAAATAATATTCGGGTAAATCAACAAGCAAACGGTCTTTGTATTTTCCGAAAGGCATTTTGGTTTGAGTCAGTTCTAAAAATAATTTCCGTTGTTCTTCTTGATTCATATCTCGTCAGATTGAGCTTGTCGAAATCACAGCCAGTTAAAAGTAACTTCTTTCTGAATATCGGGGTGCAGACTCAAATAAACAGGACAGGTAAGTGCAGCCCTTTCCAAAATGGTTTTGGTTTTTTCGTCTGTCTTGATATTCATCTGAAAATCAACAATGATTTTTGAAATCATACGAGGGTCAGACTGCATAATTTTGGTAACCGAAGCTGTTGAACCATCAAAATTTATGTCCATCGAATTGGCTTTGATTCCCATAATGGTAAACATACAGGTAGCCAACGAATTGGCAACCATATCCGTAGGAGAAAAAGCCTCTCCTTTTCCGTTGTTATCAATCGGAGCGTCAGTGATGATTTCGCTTCCTGACTGTAAGTGAACCGATTGGGTTCTTAAATTTCCTGTATAAGTTACTTTTGATGTCATTATTCTGCCTCTTTTATGGTTAAATCCGTATCGTAATACAAGATGTAGATTCCTGCATTATAGTATCCTCCGTCCGAAGATTTTATATAATTAAATTTGCTTTCCTCTTGTTGGGTTGCAAATTTATCAGCTGTTTTTTCAAATTTATCACTTTGAGCTAAACGAAGTAATACGTCATACGTTATGTCATATCCTTTTACAGCCATGGCACTCGGTAAAACATTGTTTTTACTTCTGTATTCCGTATAGAACGAACTTAACTTTTCGGATGTAGATTCGTTCATATCAGAGGGATAATGCAGGTTCAAATCAGCTAAAGTTTGCGATTTGATTTCGTCTGACTCAAAAGCATTATTTCGGTCAAGAGCAACCATTATGATGTTATATGAATCTTTCAGTTTTGACAAAAGATTTGCCGTATTAAGCACCATCGAAGTTGATTCCGTTTCGAGAATCACATAGTTTGTCTTGTCTTTATTGAGCAACGATTTCAGATTTTCCGAATCAATTCCTCCTTTTTCGTCAAACCCAACAAACGGAATTCCCTCATAATTTTGGCTGATAAACTCTTTTGAACTTGATTTTTTTCTGTCAACAACAGCAATGGTATTCTGGTTTTTTCCTTTCAGATAGTCCAACATCATTTTTTTGGAAACCTCCGAAGGAGGAGTGGCAAAATACAGGTTTTTGTGAATTGCTTTTCCCTCTCTCGAAATCGGAGAAACCACCAAAACACCTTTCGATTCTAAAAGGGAGGCTGTCTTTTCGGAATGTGATTGATAAAAAGGACCTATAACCAAATCCACATCAGAAAAATCGTTGGTTTTTATCAGATGTTCAATCGAAGAATTGGTTGCATTTACTTCTTCCGAATCATAAATGGTTATGTTGAAATTCCCTCCTTTTTCTCTGATTTCGTCAATAGCCATCATCATTCCCGAATAAAAATCAACGGTTATATTCAAGAACTTATCTGTCTTAAATGATTCCTGTGCATTTCCGATTCTTGATGCTCTGAAAGGAAGCATAACAACAACTTCTTTCTTTTCTTTATTGCTGACTGCGAAGTTTTTAAGCTCTTTCTTTCTGATTGCTTCAAAGGTGTTGTCTTCATTTACAGGTTTTTTGAAAGGAATTTTCAAAGTATCTCCTGCTTTGAGTCCGTTTTTGAGTTGTGGATTTTTGACAACAAGTTCTTCTTTTGATATTTCGTATTTTTGAGTAATTCCGAAAAAGGTTTCCTGTGGCTGTACGATATGGATAATGTCGTCATTTTTGGTTATTGTAGTAGAACTTTCTGCTTTTTTTCCTGTGGGAATAAATAATTCCAAGCCGGGTTGCAGTCCGTTTTCCAAAATGGCTTTGTTAGCCTCTTGTATTGCCTGAACAGTAACTCCGTATTTTTGAGCAATACCAAAAAACGTTTCTTTGGGCTGTACGGTATGATACGTTCCCGTTGCATATTTTGCGTTTTTTTCGTTTTTGGGAATGAGAATAACATCGTCTAACTTGATTCCGTTTTTGGTATCGGGATTAAGCGTATAAATGTCGTGTACGGTTACACTGTATTTTCTTGCCATACTCGTAACGGTATCGTCTTTTACAACCGTATGCTGTATGTAATTTTGTGCAAAAACCCCCAAAGATGCCATCAGAAAAAGCATCGAAACAAATATTTTTTTCATACTTATATTTTAACATTTTTGCACTACTGCAAAAACTATTCCCATTCTATGGTTGCAGGTGGTTTTGAGCTGATATCATACACAACCCTGTTTACTCCCTTGACTTTGTTGATGATTTCGTTGGATATTTTCATCAGAAATTCATACGGAAGATGTACCCAATCTGCCGTCATTCCGTCTGTGGATTCCACAGCACGAAGTGCCACAACTTTTTCATACGTACGTTCATCTCCCATTACCCCCACACTGTTTACAGGCAATAAAATCGCTCCTGCCTGCCACACTTTATTATATAATCCGTTTTCTTTGAGTCCGTTTATGAAAATGGAATCCACTTCCTGTAAAATTTGTACTTTTTCGGGAGTAATATCTCCCAAAATACGGATTGCCAATCCCGGTCCGGGGAACGGGTGTCTTCCCAAAAGCTCATCATCAATTCCTAATGTTTTTCCTACTCTGCGAACTTCGTCTTTGAACAACATTCGCAAAGGTTCAACAATTTTGAGCTTCATAAAATCGGGTAATCCTCCCACATTGTGATGCGATTTAATCGTAGCTGACGGTCCTTTTACCGAAACCGATTCGATTACATCGGGATAAATCGTTCCTTGTGCCAACCATTTTACATCTTCTATCAAATGTGATTCATCGTCAAAAACTTCGATGAAAACTCTACCAATCGTTTTACGTTTTGTTTCAGGGTCGTCAATTCCTGCCAGTTCGGACAAAAACCTGTCCGAAGCATCAACACCTTTTACATTCAGACCCATTCCCTTGTATTGGTCAAGCACATTCTGAAATTCATTCTTACGCAAAAGTCCGTTATTGACGAAAATGCAGTATAAATTTTTTCCGATTGCTTTGTTCAGAAGTACAGCCGCAACAGTCGAATCCACTCCTCCCGAAAGCCCTAAAACGACTTTATCGTCTTGGATTTTTTCCTTTAATTCTTTTACGATAGTATCCACAAACGAATCTGAAGTCCAGACCTGCGGAACTTCCGCAATTTTTACCAAGAAATTTTCCAGCATTTTCTTTCCGTCTGTCGAATGGTACACTTCAGGGTGGAATTGAATCGCATAAGTCGTTTCTCCCTCAATTCTGTAAGCTGCGTTTTCAACATCTTTGGTCGATGCTAAACGGATTCCGTTTGTTGGTAATTGCTTAATCGTATCGGAATGGCTCATCCAAACCTGACTTCCGATAGTAACTCCCTCAAAAAATAATTCGTTTTCTTTGATGTACGAAAGATTAGCTCTTCCGTATTCACGAATGTTGGACGGAGCAACTTCTCCACCTGAAAAATGAGCTAAATATTGAGCTCCGTAGCAAACAGCCAAAAGTGGTTTTTTACCTCGGATTTCCGACAAATCGGGATGTGGAGCATCTTCTGCTCTTACCGAAAACGGACTTCCCGACAAGATAACTGCCTTGTAAGAAGACAAATCTTTCGGAGGATTATTATACGGAAAAATCTCGCAGAAAATATTTAACTCTCTGACTCTACGGGCAATAAGCTGTGTGTATTGCGAACCGAAATCTAAAATAAGTACATTGTGTTGCATAGGTGCAAAAGTAGTTATTTTTTATTTATCTGTCTGCCGACAGACGGAAAGTTTTGGAGTTTTTGGAATAAAAAAAGCGACTTTTTAAAAGTCGCTTTTTGGGTGAATGAGGGGTCTCGAACCCCCGACCTTCGGAACCACAATCCGACGCTCTAACCAACTGAGCTACAATCACCGTTTTCTCTTTTGAGAGTGCAAATATACACAAAAGTTTTCAGTTGCAAAATTTTTATATCAAATCTGACAAACTATTTACAGCTGCATACCGTTCAACTGTAAAGCCCTCCGCATATTCTACTCCTATCAACCGTCCTAAATCTTTGGCTCTGTATTCGATGCTTTCCTGAAAGTTTTTAGTAGCAATCGGAGTTACGGGTTCATTGGAATCAGGTTTGAAAAACTGTGAATCATACGCAAAAACGGCTTCTAACTTTTTGTCCATAAAACCCGAAATATCAACCACAAAATCGGGTTCGATATTTTTCCATTGAATGTAATGATAGACCACTTTGGGTCTGTGAGCTTCCTGTTTTTCTCCGTTCAGTTCGGTTTCAATCATTCGCAATCCCGATAAAAAACAAGCGTCAGAAACCAAACTACTCCCTTTCGGGTGGTCAATATGTCGGTCATCAACCGCATTACAAATCACGATTTCGGGTTGGTATTTGCGAATCATTTTGATAACTTCCAACTGATGTTTTTCGTCATTTACGAAAAAACCATCTCTGAATTTTAGGTTTTCCCGAGCGGAAACCCCTAATATTTCAGAGGCTTTGGCTGCTTCCTGATAGCGTTTTTCGACTGAACCACGAGTCCCTAATTCTCCCTGTGTCAAATCGACAATTCCGACTTTTTTGCCTAAAGAAATTTCTTTGGCTAAAGTTCCCGAACAACCCAATTCCACATCGTCAGGGTGTGCTCCGAATGCTAATATATCTAATTTCATTTTTTTAAGTTATGAGGTTTTTTTCGATTCTTTTTGATTTTTTAGCTACTATAATCAAACAGGCTTTTCATAGTAACCGACTTATTTACAGTTTCAAAAAATTCCTTTTCGGGATGGCTGTCTTTTGTGATTCCGCAACCGATATAAAAACTTACTTTTTGGTTTTCGATTTCCATACAACGCAGATTTACATATAATTCCGTAACATTATTTATATTCAATTCTCCCAAAAAACCCGAATAAAAACGTCTGTTATATCCTTCGTTTTTTAAGATAAATTTTTTAGCCAAATCTTTCGGAAATCCGCAAACTGCTGGAGTCGGGTGTAATTTTTTTACGATTTTTTCCAAAGAAAAACCGTTTTTCAAATGCGATTTTATATCCGTTCGGATATGCAAAAGCGTTCCTGCTTGTGAGGTAAAAGGGGCTGAAAGTTCAATGTTATCGGATTCCGATTTTAAGTTTTCTACAATAAAATCGGTTACAAATTGCTGTTCCTGTTTTTCTTTTTCCTGCCAAATCACATTGGTTTTTCCTTCAAATTTTTGTGTTCCTGCATAAGCCATTGTCTGCAATTCATTTCCACTAACAGAAAGCAATTTTTCGGGAGTCGCTCCCAACCAAAATCCGATTTCGGGAGCATAAAAACAATACCGAAAAGCTGTCGGATATTTGTAAAACATTCTTTGAAAAAGCTCAAAAACATTCAGATTATAAGGAAAAAAATCTTCTTTTCGAGAAGCTACAATTTTGCTTATCTGCCCTTTTTCGATTTCTAAAACCATCTTTTTTATTAATTCTTCAAAACGGAATTTATCTGAATCAGAATACGGAAAATCTATGATTTTGTTTTCTTCAAAAGATGGTTTTTCATTCCATTGTTCCTGAACGAAATCCGACTTGTCAAACGGAATGAAAACTGATTTTTGAGAATCGTCAAAAGGAGCGAATACAAATCCGCTTTGAGAAAAATCCTCTAAATAATTCAAGCCAATATTTTTTTGAAAAACTCCGTTTACCTCAACCGAATTAGGTTTTGCATATATTGCAAAAGGTAATTTTTCCGAAAGGCTTTCTTGAATTCGTTTAAGCATTTTTAAGCAAATTTATGCGTTTTTAGGCAAAACAATATTGGTCAGTTTACAAAGTGAAATCAGATTGTCGTTTTCATCTGTGATTTTTATTTCCCATAAATGAAGCGTTCTCCCTTTGTGGATAATTTTTGCCGTAGCAAAAACAGTTCCCTCTTTTTTGCTTTTCAGATGATTGGCAGAAATTTCAATTCCCCTGACTTCATACTTGGAAACATCAATAAACATAAGCGATGCCGCACTTCCGACACTTTCTGCCAAGGCAACCGATGCTCCTCCGTGTAACAATCCCATTGGTTGATGAACCCTCGGATTTACAGGCATTTTGGCTTTGAGATAATCTTCTCCAACCTCTGTAAACTCTATTTCTAAAGTTTCCATCAGCGTATTTTTGCAAATCTGTTTTCCGAACTCTAAAAAATTTTCTTTGGTGAAATTCATAGTTTAGTCAATTTGCATTTCGGGAATTTCTCCTTCGATAATTAAATCCGCTTCGGTTGCCTTAATAATATCTTCGACAGAAACACCCGGAGCTCTTTCCAACAGTTTAAAACCCTTGTCGGTAATTTCCAAAACAGCCAATTCGGTAACCACTTTTTTCACGCATTGTACTCCCGTAAGCGGCAATGTACATTTTTTCAGGATTTTAGACTCTCCTGCCTTGTTTACGTGCATCATTGCTACGATAATATTTTCGGCAGAAGCTACTAGATCCATAGCTCCTCCCATTCCTTTAACCATTTTTCCCGGAATTTTCCAGTTGGCAATATCTCCGTTTTCCGAAACTTCCATAGCTCCTAAAATGGTTAAATCCACGTGCTTTCCACGAATCATTCCGAAACTTGTGGCAGAATCAAAAAAACTTGCTCCTTTCAGTGTAGTAATCGTCTGTTTTCCTGCATTGATAAGGTCTGCATCTTCTTCTCCCTCATACGGAAAAGGTCCCATTCCGAGTACTCCGTTTTCACTCTGAAACTCCACATCAATTCCCTCGGGAATATAATTGGCAACCAAAGTCGGAATTCCGATTCCGAGATTTACAAAATATCCGTCTTTCAACTCTTTTGCAATGCGTTTTGCAATTCCTGTTTTATCTAAAGCCATAATTAATCTCTTTTTCTTACTGTTCTTTGTTCGATTCTCTTTTCGTATTTCTCTCCTTGGAAAATTCTCTGAACGAAAATTCCCGGAATATGAATCTGATTCGGGTCAAGTTCTCCTGCAGGGACTAATTCTTCAACTTCTGCAATCGTGATTTTGCCTGCTCCACACATACACGGATTGAAGTTTCTTGCAGTTCCCTTGAAAATCAGATTTCCTGCTTCATCTCCTTTCCAGGCTTTGACAATCGAAAAATCTGCCTCAAAAGCATATTCCAGAATATGTGGTTTTCCGTTAAAAATTTTGACTTCTTTTCCCTCTGCTACTTCTGTTCCGTAACCTGCAGGAGTGTAAAAGGCAGGGATTCCGGCTTGTGCAGCTCTGCATTTTTCGGCCAAAGTTCCCTGTGGAGTAAGCTCAACCTCAAGTTCTCCGCTTAACATCTGACGTTCAAATTCTGCGTTTTCTCCCACATACGAAGAAATCATTTTTTTGATTTGTCTTTTGTGTAACAGCAATCCCAATCCGAAGTCGTCAACTCCCGCATTATTGGAAATACAAGTCAAATCCTTTACGTTTTTACGAACAAGTTCCGCAATCGAATTTTCAGGGATTCCGCAAAGTCCGAAACCTCCGAGCATAATGGTCATCGAATCTTCGATTCCCTCAAGTGCCTGCCCGACCGAATTTACTTTTTTATTTATCATAATTAGGTGTAATTTGTTTCAGCCTATAAAATTAGCATTTTTTTTCAGGATTTCTTCTGTAAAAATATTTTATTAACCTATTATGCGTTTGGCTAACCCGATGCAACAGCTGCGGATTAAGCATAGTTAAGTGTTACGCACTTTGAGTAATTCAAAGTTTTCAATATTCAAAAGGCAATCTTAATTGAATACTTATGCTTTTTCTTTCGGGAGTATCTTCTTTTTTGGGTTCGTTGTTTTTTATGGATAATCCGATGAGTCGAATTTTTGAATCAAGCGGAATCAGCTCAAGTAATTCAAAAGCGGTTTTGTTCAGCAATTCAAAACTATCAATATAAGAAGGCAATGTTTTGCTCTTGGATATAATCTGAAAATCACTGTATTTTGCTTTTAGCGTAATTGTTTTTCCTTTAAACTGTGCGTTTTTGATTCTCTTAAAAAGATCGTCAATAACAAATTCTAATTCGTTTTGAAGAATTTCAGGTACATCGGTATCTTCTGAAAAAGTGGTTTCTGTTCCTACCGATTTTCGGATTCGGTTTGGGTTTACAATTCGATTGTCGATTCCTCTGGCATTTAGGTAATACATTTTTCCTGACTTTCCGAAATGTTCGGTTAAGAATTCTTCTGATTTTTGCTTTAAATCCAATCCGGTAAAAATTTCCATTTGGTGCATTTTTTCGGTTGTTTTTTTTCCGATTCCGAAAAAACGTTCGACTTTTAATTGTTCCACAAATTTTTCTGCTCTTTTTGGGGTAATGACAAACATTCCGTTGGGTTTGTTGTAATCTGAAGCGATTTTAGCCAAAAACTTGTTGAACGAAATCCCGGCTGAAGCAGTAAGCTCTGTTGTTTTCCAAATTTTTTCCTTGATTTCTTTTGCTATATCCATAGCAAATTCCATATTCTTGTGGTTTTCGGTTACGTCTAAAAAAGCCTCATCTAACGAAAGTGGCTCAACCAAATCGGTATATTCCAAAAAAATGGTGCGAATCTGATGGGAAACTTCCTTGTAAACCTTGAAACGAGTAGGGGCAAAGATGAGTTCAGGGCATTTTTTGATTGCCATTTGTGAAGACATAGCAGAATGAATTCCGAATTTTCGGGCTTCATAACTTGCGGCTGCTACCACTCCCCTTGGGCCAGGATAACCTACAACCAAAGGCTTTCCCCTAAAAGACGGATTGTCCCTTTGTTCGATAGATGCAAAAAAAGCATCCATATCAATATGGATTATTTTTCTTGTCAAAAGTTGATTTTTGGTTTAAATGTAAGCAAAATTTTACTGTTTTGACGAAAGTTGAATCAATGACAAAGCCCGTGTGAGGGATAGAAGTGGAAATCCTTTTATGTAGTGAAGCGGAATAAAAGATTGAAACGAATAGCCCGACCCGTAGGGGCACACCCAAAAATTATTTTCTTTTCTCCTGAAAAAACCGAAGCATCAATTCGGCACATTCGTCTTCTAAAACTCCGCTTTTTATAGTGGTTTTCGGATGAAGTTTCGTTTCCATAGCACGAAAACCCCTTTGAGAATCGTTTGCTCCGAAAACAATTCGGTCAATCTGACTCCAATATAAGGCACCTGCACACATTTGGCAAGGTTCGAGAGTGACGTAAATCGTGCAACCTTTGAGGTATTTTCCTCCCAAGAAATGAGCGGCAGAAGTGATTGCCTGCATTTCTGCATGTGCCGTTACGTCATTCAGAAGTTCGGTAAGATTGTGCGATTTCGAAATAATCTGATTGTTAATCACAACCACTGCCCCAACAGGAATTTCGCCTTTGTCAAAAGCATTTTGTGCTTCCAACAAGGCTTTTTTCATAAAATATTCGTCTGAAAAGATGTTTTGCATATTGAATTATGGCTGTTTCACAGAGATTCACAGAGAAACGCAAAGATACACAGAGTTTTTAAAAGCGAAATATATATAAAATTTTCTCTGTGAATCTCTGTGAAAACTTTGAGAATCTCCGTGAAACAACTATAGTTTGAATAAAAAAAGCGAAACCTTGTTGATTTCGCTTTTTAAAAGTAATGTTTTATTTCTGCATATTTTTTGCTTCGATGCTCATAGTAGCGTGAGGAACGAGTTTCAAACGTTCTTTGTTAATCAGCTGACCTGTGATTCTGCAAACTCCGTAGGTTTTGTTTTCGATTCGTACGAGTGCATTTTTTAAATCACGTAAAAACTTTTCCTGACGGATGGCAAGTTGTGAGTTTGCCTCTTTGCTCATCGTTTCGCTACCTTCCTCAAAGGCTTTGAACGTAGGAGAAGTATCGTCTGTTCCGTTGTTCAAATCATTCATATAAGCACTTTTGATAAGCTCCAAATCGCTTTGAGCTTTTTCTATTTTTTGTAAAATCAATTCTTTGAATTCTGCTAAATCGGCATCCGAATATCTTAGTCTTTCTTCTGTCATAATTCAACTATTTAGATATTAATATTAAACTTTTTGTTCCCTCGAACTCAATTTCCGTACCATTTTTCAAACTTTCGACAATTTGCAAATCTTCCGTAAGCGTTTCCGCTTTGATATACTCTGCATTATCTCTGATTGCATTTGCAATTTCGCTTTCAGTCTGAATCTGAACTTTTACTTTGTCCGTTACTTCAAATCCGGAATCTTTACGGATGTTCTGAATACGGTTTACGAGTTCTCTTGCAATTCCTTCTTTTTTCAATTCTTCGGAAATGGTAACATCAAGAGCCACTGTTATCCCGTTTGCAGAAGCTACCAGCCAACCCGGAATATCCTGCGAAGTAATCTCTACTTCTTCGCTTGACAAGATAATACTATTTTTGTTAATTTCGATAGAAATTTCTCCCTTTTTTTCTAATTCGTTTATTTGTTCTTGAGAAAAACCTTGAATCTCTTTAGAAATCAGTCCCATATCTTTTCCGAAACGAGGCCCTAAAGTCTTGAAATTCGGTTTAATCTGTTTTACCAAAACTCCCGATGCATCGTTCAAAAGTTCAATTTCTTTTACGTTTACCTCTGCTTTTATCAAATCTGAAACGGCTTTGATGTCTTGTTTTTGGTTTTCGTCTAAAACAGGAATCATTACTTTTTGCAACGGTTGACGGACCTTTATCATTTCTTTTTTACGAAGCGAAAGCACCAGCGAAGAAATCGTTTGTGCATTTTGCATTCTTCTTTCTAACGACTTGTCGATAGCACTTTGGTCGTATTTCGGAAAATCGGACAAATGTACACTTTCAAAAGTTTCCTTTTGCGTAGCCAAGTTTAAATCTTTGTAAAGTCTGTCCGCATAAAACGGAGCAACAGGAGCAATCAATTTAGCCACAATTTCCAAACACGTATAAAGCGTTTGATAGGCCGAAATTTTATCCGTAGAATATTCCCCTTTCCAGAAACGTCTTCTACACAATCTTACGTACCAATTACTCAAATTTTCCTGTACAAAATCAGAAATAGTACGAGTTGCTCTTGTTGGTTCGTAATCGTCATAAAACGTATCGACCTCTTTAATTAATGTATTCAGTTCGGATAAAATCCATCTGTCGATTTCAGGTCTTTCAGAAAGCGGAACTTCCTGTTCTGCATATTTGAATCCGTCAATATTCGCATATAAAGCAAAAAACGAATACGTATTATATAGTGTTCCGAAGAATTTTCTGCGAACTTCTGCAATTCCGTCAAGGTCAAATTTCAGGTTATCCCAAGGGTTGGCATTTGAAATCATATACCAACGGGTAGCATCAGCACCATATTCTTTCAGGGTTTCAAAAGGGTCAGCTGCATTTCCCAAACGTTTGGACATTTTCTGTCCGTTTTTATCTAAAACCAATCCGTTAGAGACTACGTTTTTGTAAGCTACACTATCAAAAACCAATGTTCCGATTGCGTGAAGTGTATAAAACCAACCACGAGTTTGGTCAACTCCTTCCGCAATGAAATCTGCAGGGTAGAAGTTGTTCTGGTCAATATATTCTTTGTTCTCAAACGGATAATGCCATTGTGCATAAGGCATAGCACCCGAATCGAACCAAACGTCAATCAAATCGGTTTCTCTATTCATTGGTTTTCCTGAAGCGGATACCAAAACGATTTTATCAACTACGTTTTTGTGCAGGTCAATCAAATCGTAATTTTCTTCAGATAAATTTCCAACTACAAAATCTTTAAACGGATTTTCGTTCATCAACCCGAATTTAACGGATTTCTCAATTTCATTATACAATTCTTCAACCGAACCGATGCAAATTTCTTCGGTTTTGTCTTCTGTTCTCCAAATCGGAAGCGGAATTCCCCAATATCTTGAACGAGATAAATTCCAATCATTTGCATTTTTGAGCCAATTCCCGAAACGTCCTTCTCCGGTTGCTTTGGGTTTCCAGTTGATGGTTTCGTTTAGCTCAAACATTCGGTCTTTGACTTCCGTAACTTTGATAAACCAAGAATCCAACGGATAATACAAAATCGGTTTGTCGGTTCTCCAACAGTGTGGGTAACTGTGAACGTATTTTTCAACCTTAAAGGCTTTGTTTTCTTCTTTCAGACGAATGGCAATTTCTACATCTACCGATTTTTCGGGAGCTTCATTGTCAAGATAATATTCGTTTTTAACGTATTTTCCTGATAAATCTCCCAATCCGTCAATGAATTTTCCCTGAAGATTTACAAGCGGAATCGCATTTCCGTCTTTGTCTAAAACCAGCATCGGAGGAACTTCCGGAGTGGCTTCTTTAGCAACTTTGGCATCATCTGCACCAAAAGTAGGAGCAGTATGTACGATTCCTGTTCCGTCTTCAGTCGTTACGAAATCACCCGAAATTACTCTAAACGCATTTTCAGGAGTTTGGTACGGAAGTGCAACCGGAATAAGTTGTTCGTATTTTATTCCAACCAAATCTTTTCCTTTTGCTTCGGTTACGATTTGATAAGGGATTTTCTTGTCTTCGGCTTTATAATTTGTAAAATCTTCATCGGATTCCGCTACAAAATATTTCCCTCCGAATTGTTTTGCAATCAAGTTTTTAGCTAACACCACATTGATTGGCTCAAACGTATATTGATTAAAAGTTCTAACTAAAACATAATCAATATTTGCTCCAACCGTAAGAGCTGTATTTGAAGGCAATGTCCAAGGCGTAGTCGTCCAAGCCAAGAAATGAACATCTCCAAAACCTTGTAAAAAGTTTGGTAGCGTTTCGTTTTTTGCTTTGAATTGTGCAACAATGGTTGTGTCGGTAACATCACGATACGTTCCCGGTTGGTTTAATTCGTGAGACGATAATCCCGTTCCTGCTTTTGGAGAATACGGCTGAATGGTGTAGCCTTTATACAATAAGTTCTTGTCGTAAATCTGTTTTAACAACCACCAAACCGATTCCATATATTTGGGTTTGTAGGTAATGTACGGATTTTCCATATCCACCCAATACCCCATTTTTTCGGTCAAATCATTCCACACATCGGTATAACGCATTACGGTTCTTTTACACGCTTCGTTATATTCCTCAACCGAAATTTTAACTCCGATGTCTTCTTTGGTGATTCCGAGTTCTTTTTCCGTTCCGAGTTCGACAGGAAGTCCGTGTGTATCCCAACCAGCTTTTCGTTTTACCTGAAATCCTTTTTGGGTTTTATATCTACAGAAAATATCTTTAATAGCACGAGCCATTACGTGATGAATCCCCGGAAGTCCGTTGGCAGACGGAGGTCCCTCGAAAAAAATAAAAGGCGTTTTCCCTTCACGGGTTTCAATACTTTTACCGAAAACGTCATTTTCTTTCCAATATTTTAGAATTTCATCAGCTACAACAGGCAAATCAAGCCCTTTATATTCATTGAATTTACTACTCATTTCTAATGCTTTTCTACTTCTGTAACATAAATAAGACTGCGAATGTACAAATTTTTGTCTTTCGTCTATCCTACTAAATTAATAATTTTCCCCGGAACGATGATTACTTTTTTCGGCTCACGACCTTGTAATTGCTCTTGGGTTCTGCTGTCTGCCAAAATGATTTTTTCGATTTCGGCAACCGATAAATCCAATGGAAGATTGATTGTAAATCTCATTTTTCCGTTAAACGAAACAGGATATTCCTTGTCGGATTCTACTAAATGTTTTTCTTCAAAAACAGGGAAATTCACTTTTGAAATACTTTCGGAATGTCCTAATTTACTCCATAATTCCTCTGCAATATGCGGAGCATAAGGCGAAACCAAAACAGCCAAAGGCTCTAAAATCGCTCTATGATGACATTTTTGTTGCGAAAGTTCATTTACACAAATCATAAACTGCGAAACTGAGGTGTTAAACGAAAAGTCTTCAATGTCTTGGGTTGCTTTTTTAATGGTTTTGTGCAGGGATTTGTACATTTCTTTGGTTGGTTCTTCGTCGGTAATGTTCAAGCCATTATCGTCAAAATACAATCGCCAAAGTTTTTTCAAGAATCCGAAAACCCCTGTGATTCCGGCTGTGTTCCAAGGTTTGGCTTGCTCTAGCGGACCTAAAAACATTTCGTACAAACGCAAAGTATCTGCTCCGTATTCGTTACAAATATCATCAGGATTGACTACATTGTATTTTGACTTCGACATTTTTTCGACTTCTCTATTAACCTTAAATACGTTATTTGATTCATAAACATATTCTGCGGTAATATTTTCTGGTCTCCAAGTTTTAAATTTTTCGACATCTAACTCATCCGAAGAATTAACTAAAGAAACGTCTACGTGAACTCTATAATCTCCAAAATATAAGTTGTATATATCAGTAAGTTTCGAGGCTTTAGATAAAAACTCCTCTAATTGTGGAAGATTTTGTAGTTTAGAAACTTGAACCAAAGGTAATTCGGAACAAAATTTATCTGAAAATTGAGAGGAACAATATATTACAGGAAATTCTTTCTTTAATTTTTCTTCTATTATAGGGTCTATTGCATCTTTACAAAAAAGTGTCCATCTTGAAACAAAAGCACTCATCCCCAAAATCATTCCTTGGTTAATCAGCTTTTTGAAAGGTTCTTCGGTTGGTGCAAAGCCTCTGTCTTTTAAGAATTTATTCCAAAAACGGCTGTACAACAAATGACCTGTTGCGTGTTCGCTTCCACCAATATACAAATCTACATTTTGCCAATAGTCCAACGCTTCTTTTGAGGCAAATTCGCCTTCGTTTTGCGCATCCATATAACGCAGCCAATACCACGAAGAACCTGCCCAACCTGGCATTGTGTTCAATTCTAATGGAAAAACCGTTTTGTCATCAATCAACTGATTACTGACAACTGCATTCTGAACACTATCCCAAGCCCAAACCGAAGCATTTCCGAGTGGTGGTTGTCCGTCTTCTGTTGGCAAGTATTTTTCTACTTCCGGCAAACGAATTGGTAAGTATTTTTGGTCAATCATTTGTGGTAAACCATTCACATAATATACCGGGAATGGCTCTCCCCAATAGCGTTGACGTGAGAAAACCGCATCACGCAAGCGGTAGTTCACTTTGGCTTTTCCGGCTCCGATTTTTTCTAGCTCTTCAATGATTTTTGCAGTTCCGGCTTTGTAATCCAATCCGTTCAGAAAATCGGAATTTTCATATACAAAACCTCCTTTTTCGGTAAAAGCCTGTTCCGAAATATCCTGATTAAAGATATTTTTTATCGGAAGATTAAAGTGTTTTGCAAAAGCATAATCCCTTTCGTCTCCACACGGAACAGCCATCACAGCTCCCGTTCCGTAACCTGCCAACACATAATCGCCTATCCAAATCGGAATAGGTTCTTTGGTAAAAGGGTGCTCTGCATAAGCCCCCGTAAATACTCCCGAAATGGTTTTTACGTCTGCCATACGTTCTCTTTCCGAACGCTTTGCAGTGGCTTCAACATAAGCCTCAACAGCTTGTTTTTGTTCAGGTGTTGTAATGCTTTTTACTAATTCGTGTTCGGGTGCTAAGGTCATAAACGAAACTCCGAAAATGGTGTCGGGACGGGTGGTAAATACTCCGATAGTTAACGGTTTACTGTTTACAGTTGATGGTTCTGTGAACTGTGAACTGTGAACTGTGAACTCAACAGAAGCACCTACGGACTTTCCAATCCAATTTCTTTGGGACTCCTTGAGGCTTTCCGTCCAGTCAATCGTTTCCAAACCTTGTAGTAAGCGTTCTGCATAAGCCGAAATTCGCATACTCCATTGGGTCATTTTCTTACGGATAACAGGATGTCCTCCACGTTCCGATACTCCGTTTACGATTTCGTCATTGGCTAAAACTGTTCCCAAGGCAGGGCACCAGTTTACTTCGGTTTCAGCTAAATAGGTAAGTCTGTATTTCAGTAAAATATCTTGTTTTTCTTCGGCTGAAAATGAGTTCCATTCGCTTGACGAAAAAACGTCAATATTTTCGTCTGAAACTGCATTTACATTGGCATTTCCCTCTTTTTCAAATGCCGAAACCAAAGTCGAAATATCCTCTGCTTTATCCGAAGTTTTATTGTACCAAGAATTGAACAACTGAAGGAAAATCCATTGTGTCCACTTATAATAATTAGGGTCGGAAGTTCTCACTTCTCTGCTCCAATCAAACGAAAAACCGATTTTGTCCAACTGTTCTCTGTATCGATTGATGTTGGTTTCCGTAGTAATGGCAGGATGTTGCCCGGTTTGAATAGCATATTGTTCTGCTGGCAATCCGAAAGAATCGTAACCCTGTGGATGCAACACATTAAAACCTTGGTGACGTTTGTATCTCGCTACAATATCCGAAGCAATATAGCCCAAAGGATGCCCAACGTGAAGCCCTGCTCCCGATGGATACGGAAACATATCTAAAACGTAATATTTCTCTCTGTCGGAATTATTCTCTGCTTTAAAAGTCTGGTTTTCTGCCCAATATTTCTGCCATTTCGGCTCGATTTCATTCGGATTGTATTTCACTTCTTTAATATTTTAAATTTTGAATTCTTTATTTCATTAGTAACATTCCGCTCCAAACGGCTAATATTCCCAAAATTACACTTAATGCGATATACAAAAGTGCCAAAAATGTATTTCCCGATTGGAACAATTTTATATTTTCAAGGGCAAAAGCCGAAAAAGTAGTAAATCCTCCACAAAATCCTGTTACAAATAACAGCTTTAAATCAGCATTTTCAACTTGTTGTTTTGTAAAAAATCCTACCAAAACCCCGATAATCAAACAACCCATAATATTCACAACAAACGTAGCCCAAGGGAAAGACTGCTGTACATATTTTTCCGTAAATACAGAAGTCAGATAACGAAAAGCACTTCCGATACCTCCTCCTAAAAATACGATTATGATTGATTTAAGCATTATACTTTGTGTTTCAGATAAAAACAGTGGCAAATTTACATTTATTACACTAAAGTAAAAAGTCTGAACGTTATAAAGTATTCGAGTAATTTTCTTACTTTTACGGCTTAAATCAGATTTTATGGCATCTTCCTTTGAAAAATACCAAAAACGAAGATTGGTTTCTTCTTATTTTTCGGTGGTTTTGAGTATATTTTTGGTATTGTTCCTGCTCGGAACTTTGGGACTTTTTGTGATAAATTCCAAAAAACTTTCGGATAATTTTAAACAGGAAATCCCGATGACAATATTTTTCGAGAAAGATGCAACTCAAGAATCCGTTGAAAAATTCGGGCAGTTTATCGCAGAAAAAAACTATATCAATACTGCTGTTTTCGTTACGAAAGAACAAGCATCAGAACAACATCAGAAAGATTTAGGAGAGAATTTCGTTGAACATTTGGGAGCAAATCCGCTTTCGGATTCGTATGACATTCGCCTAAAAGCCGATTATGTGGTTTCGGATAGCTTGACAAAAATCGTTTCCGAAATCCAAGAACAAAGCGAAGTGAAAAGCGTGAATTACGACAATGTTTTGGTTGATATGGTAAACGATAATATCAAGAAAATCAGCCTTTATATGCTTATTGTTTCGGGATTTTTCTGCCTGATTGCTGTGCTTTTAATCAACAGCTCACTTCGACTTTCGATTTATTCTAACCGATTTATTATCAAAACAATGCAAATGGTTGGAGCAACCAAATCATTCATCAGACGTCCGTTTATATGGAGGAGCGTAAGACTCGGAATAATCGGTGCAGTTCTTGTCATCATCGCTTTGTATGTTGGGTTGTATTATATCGACAAAAAATTCCCTCAATTCGGGTTTATAACCGACTATACCTCAATGGGAATCGTATTCGGAGGTGTGCTGTTATTCGGAATTTTAATCACTTGGATAAGCACTTTCTTTGCTACACAACGATTTTTGAATTTAAGAACTGATGACCTTTATTGATTTAAGAAAATAGAACAAAGAAAATAGAGAAAAGATATGAAAAACGAATTTTTATTTACTAAAACCAATTATAAAATTCTTCTTATCGGAATAGGAGTAATAGTTCTTGGCTTTATTCTGATGGTTGGAGGAGGAAACGATAATCCAAACGAATTTAGCGAGGCTATTTTCAACTTTAGAAGAATCCATTTAGCACCTGCTTTGGTCTTATTGGGAATGGGGATTTCTTTTTATGCTATCTTCAAAAAGGATAAAAAAGAGAAATAATGAGCGAAATCATCAAAGCCTTAATTGTTGGAATCGTTCAGGGATTAACCGAGTTTTTGCCTGTTTCCTCAAGCGGACATATCGTAATTGCTCAAGAAATTTTAGGTTTAGAGCATAACGAGGAAGACAACCTGCTTTTTGCGATTGTACTTCATTTTGCAACTGCTTTGAGTACGATTGTTGTATTTCGAAAAGATATTTTTCAGATTTTCAGAGGACTTTTTCAGTTTAAATGGAATGAGGAGTTTCGGTTTGCTCTAAAAATCGTTTTGTCGATGATTCCTGCTGCACTTGTAGGAGTTTTACTCAAAGACACCCTCGAAGAATTGTTTTCTAATCTACGATTAGTCGGGTTTATGTTGCTTATTACAGCTACACTTTTGTTCATTGCAGACCGAGCAAAAAATACAGGAAAAGACATTGGTTTCAGAGATTCGTTTATTATCGGAATTGCACAGGCTTTTGCTGCTTTACTTCCGGGGATTTCCCGTTCAGGTTCTACGATTTCGACTTCGATTTTGTTGGGTAATGACAAATCAAAAGCGGCAAGATTTTCGTTTTTAATGGTGCTTCCTTTGATTTTGGGAGCAACGGCAAAAATGTATCTCGATGCCAATTCAGACGGAGCAACAACGGCTTTTAATTTTGAGTTTGCTCCGCTTTTTGTAGGATTTTTAGCAGCTTTTATTTCGGGACTTTTTGCCTGTAAGTGGATGATTGGATTTGTCAAAAAAGCGAAACTTAAATATTTTTCTGTTTATTGTACGATTGTCGGGCTTTTTGTGATTGTTTATACTTTTGTTTGATTGAGAAAATAGAAAACAGAACATAGAGAATAGATGATAACAATAGCTCGATTTCAATATACTTCAGAAGCCATTATTATTCAAGGAAGATTAGAAGCTGAAGGAATAAGAACTTTTTTAGCTGATAGTCTGACTATTGATACAGACCCTTTAGTGAGTAATGCAATCGGAGGAGTAAAATTACAAGTTTGGGAAGAAGATGTTGAAAAAGCAAAAGCTGTTTTAAATGAGATTTCTCGCTATTCTGTTGATGATAATGGAAATGCTATTCAATGTCCGAAATGCGAAAACAACAAAGTTGAAATGGTTACTTCAATATTTGATATAAAATCATTTTTTGCTTTTATGGTTGGACTGTTTTCTCTTTCACTTCCTTTATATATGAAACAAAAGTACAGATGTTCGAAATGTGGTTTTGAATTTACCAAATCGTAATTCGTAATTTTTAATTCGTAATTGAAACTGATGGAAGAACAAAACCAGTACCAACTCGGAAAAATTTTACTCATTGACAAACCTTTGACTTGGAGTTCGTTTCAGGCTGTCAATAAGATAAAATACACCTTAAAACGAAAATACAGTCTTCCGAAATCCTTTAAAATCGGACACGCAGGAACACTTGACCCTCTTGCTACGGGACTTTTGATTATCTGTACCGGAAAATTCACTAAAAAAATTTCCGAATTACAGGGAATGATTAAAGAATATACCGGAACAATTACTCTTGGAGCAACCACTCCGTCTTATGATTTGGAAACCGAAGTTGATAAAACCTATCCAACCGAGCATATTACAGAAGATTTAATCCGAGAAACCACAAAGCAATTCATCGGAGAAATTGACCAAAAACCACCTGTTTTTTCGGCTATCAAAAAAGACGGAAAACGATTGTACGAACACGCACGAGCTGGAGAAGAAGTCGAAATTCAATCCCGAAAAGTTAGTATTTACGAATTTGAAATCACCCGAATTGCACCTCCCGAAATTGATTTTAGAGTAGTGTGTAGCAAAGGGACGTATATTCGTTCTCTCGCTTATGATTTCGGAAAAGCTCTCAATTCAGGAGCATATTTATCCGCTTTACGAAGAACCAAAATCGGAGATTTTTCGATTGAAGATGCTGTAAAGATTGAAGAGTTTGAGGGATAGCACAATTTCGTTTCTAAAAAACCAAAAATTCTTTATACTTTTGTGAGATTGAAGATTTTGATTTAAAATGAGTTTAGTAAAACTGTCTATAAAAGGGATTTCGTACAGCCAGACACAAAACGGAGCTTACGCTTTGATTCTGAATGAGGTTGATGGAGAGAGAAAGTTACCGATTGTGATTGGAGCTTTTGAGGCACAATCGATTGCTATTGCTTTGGAGAAAGAGATAAAACCTCCGAGACCACTTACACACGATTTGTTTAAAAATTTTGCGGATAGATTCGATATTGTCGTAAAACAGGTCATCATTCACAAGTTGGTTGACGGAATTTTCTATTCGAGTATTATTTGCGAACGGGACAGAATCGAGGAAATCATTGATGCTCGTACTTCTGATGCGATTGCGTTGGCTTTGCGTTTTGAAGCACCGATTTTTACGTACAAAAACATTTTGGACAAAGCGGGAATTTATCTTCAGGTAAATCCTTTTGAGCCTGAACAAAAAGAAGACGACCCTTTGGATTTGACAGAGGTACAGAGCAATCCTGTAAGTGCCGAAATGACCTATACCAACCATACGACAGAAGAATTATACGAGCTTTTGGAACTTGCTGTAAACAGTGAAGATTACGAAAAAGCAGTAAAAATCAGAGATGAAATATCTCGTAGAGAAAAATAATGAAATGCCCAAACACAAAGGGTTTTTGAACTCGTGAGAGTATGGTTGCGGGCATTCCGTCTGACCGATAAAAGCAAATAAAGATAAACAGATGAAACATCTTTTTCTTGGAAATAATTGGATAAAAACAGGACTAAAATTCGGATTCCTGATGTTTCTGATAGTAGGAATTGCCTTTGCTGTTTTGCAGGGAAAAATGTTGTCGTGGCTTTATCTTGGAATAAATTTCGTAATAATGATGCTCGGAGGTTTGGTTTACGGACTTCTGATGAAAATATATTTTACATTGACCAGCAAAAGAAAATAGACAGCCGACAACTGACAACCAAATAACTGAAAATGAAACAATATTTAGATTTAGTACAACACGTTTTAGACAACGGAACTCAAAAAGGCGACCGAACAGGACTTGGAACAAAAAGTGTTTTTGGCTACCAAATGCGGTTTGATTTGAGTGAGGGGTTTCCTTTGGTTACGACCAAAAAAATACATTTTAAATCTGTCGTTCACGAGCTTTTATGGTTTTTGAAAGGAGATACGAATATTGCCTACCTAAAAGAAAACGGAGTCCGTATTTGGGATGAATGGGCTGACGAAAACGGAGATTTAGGACCTGTTTACGGACATCAATGGAGGAATTGGGATAGCCAAGAAATCGACCAGATTTCCGAACTTGTCGAAATGCTGAAAACCAATCCGAACAGCAGAAGAATGCTTATTTCGGCTTGGAATCCGTCTGTTTTACCTGATACTTCAAAGTCTTTTGCCGAAAATGTAGCAGACGGAAAAGTAGCACTTCCTCCGTGCCACGCATTTTTTCAGTTTTATGTAGCAGACGGAAAATTGTCTTGTCAGCTGTACCAAAGAAGTGCAGATATTTTCTTGGGAGTGCCTTTTAATATTGCTTCGTATGCTTTATTGGTTTTGATGATTGCACAGGTAACAGGCTTAAAAGCAGGAGAATTTATCCATACATTTGGAGATGCTCACATTTACAACAACCATTTCGAGCAGTTGGAATTACAGCTTTCGAGAGAGCCGAAAAAACTTCCGAAAATGATACTCAACCCGCAAGTAAACAATATTTTTGATTTCAAATTTGAGGATTTTACTTTGGTTGATTATGACCCGCACCCTCTTATTAAAGGAGTTGTGGCGGTTTAATCCGTATTCTGTCATTGCGAACGAAACGAAGTGGAGTGTGGCAATCTATCTGAATATGAAAATTTAAAAATACTACAAAATGGAAAAAAGGGAGAATTTAATCCAAGAGGCTCTAAAAAGATATAAAAGAGGAGGGTCGCTTGTAAGAATAAAAGAATATTTTATTTCTGAAGAAATTGAGGAACCCGAAGTTGATAATTATGTTGAGGAAACGTACAAACTGTATTTTGAAGAAAAATATCCTGAATTTACAAAGCGAAACAAGAGGCTGTTTATTCTGAATACCGCGTTAGCTGTACTGACTTTTATTGTGTTTTATTTTTTCCTTGATAAAACTTCGATGAGAAATTACCCTGTAATGACTTCGTTATTAGGAACAGGAATTATGCTTTTCTTCAGTTATAATGCTTTTTTCTATTATAATTCGTGGGAAAAAGAAAAAATTTACGAATCATTAAAATATAATCCCGAACAAAAACCGACTTATCATTTTATATTATTTTTTCTGATGGCAATACCTGCCTTAATTCCTTTTTTAATATTGATGTTCAGTTATGAAAACGCAATAGAAAAGCAGATACAATTAAACGGAATTCAGGTTCAGGCAGAAGTAGTAAATATGTATGAGCAATCTTTTTCGAGAAGAGGAAGAACCCATAAGTCATATTATGTAGTGGCTAAATTTTCTGATGAAAATGGAAAACCCTATCAGATACAAAAAGAAGTTACAAACATTCATCAGTTTTATAACGGACAGAAAATCAATATTATTTACGATAAAAACAATCCGCAAAATGTAGAGTTTTTAACTGATGCATCCAAGCTTAAAAAATTTACCAAATCTATTAAAATGGAACACCTCTTTGAGCTTATGCATTTAGAAAAGTCGGAACAATTACAAAAGCTAAACAGCATTAATGAGGGGTGGGCAGAAGAAAGTGGAGGAGCATATTATCATCAAATGTATGGACAGGTAATTGAAATAATAGACGGAACGATAGTTTTTGCAGGTAATAAGCAAACATTAAATTTACAGGATTTTGCAAAGGACGTACAAAATATGGGATTCAAAAGAGTTAATAATGATGTTAAATCATATGCTTTAGGCACAATGTTTAAGTTTGAAAGTCAAAGTCAAGAAGTTGTTATGGACTCGAAACATAACGGAATTGTTGTGATAAAGGTTTCCAATAAAAATTAGATTGCTTCGTTTCTCGCAATGACAAATCCGAAATAAAATGTTTATAAGAATAGTAAAAATGAGTTTCCACCCCGAAAAAGTCGAAGCTTTTTTGGAGAATTTCCATAAGAACAAGGAGCATATCCGAAATTTTAAGGGGAATACTTTTTTGGAATTATATCAAGACAAAAGCAATAAATCGGTGTTTTTTACGTATAGCATTTGGGAAAGCGAACAAGATTTGGAAAACTACCGAAATTCGGAATTATTTAATGAGGTCTGGACATTTACCAAAGCCTTGTTTAATGACAAACCACAGGCTTGGAGTGTCGATAAATTAGAAAGTCTTCCGTAAACACGATTAAACAATTAAACAAGAAAATGAAATCAATATTATTTAGGGAAATACAATCTTTTTTTGGTTCGCTTATCGGTTATTTGGTAATAGCTGTTTTTTTGCTGTTGAACGGGTTGTTTTTGTGGGTTTTTCAGGGAGATTTCAACATTTTGGACAACTCTTTTGCTGATTTAACCCCGTTTTTTACGTTAGCACCTTGGGTTTTGATTTTTCTGATTCCTGCTGTTACAATGCGAAGTTTTTCCGATGAAAAAAAACAGGGAACATTGGAGCTGTTGCTTACCAAACCACTTTCGGTTTGGCAGATTGTAAACGGAAAATTCTTCGGAGCTTTTTTGCTGATTATCATTGCTTTACTTCCGACTTTGATTTATGTCTATGTGATTTACGGACTTACAAGCCCTCCGACTATTATTGATTCAGGAAGTATTATTGGGTCGTATTTCGGGTTGCTTTTTCTGATTGCAGGATATACAGCTGTCGGAATTTTCACTTCTATCCTTACAGAAAATCAGATTGTAGCCTTTATTCTGGCTGTTTTTTTGTGCTTTTTGCTGTATTTCGGAATGGAAGGATTAGCCTCACAATTTTCGCCTTATAACGATTTTGTTGCCTCATTAGGAATGGATTATCATTTCAAAAGTATCAATCGTGGAGTTTTGGACACTCGGGATATTATTTATTTTTTGAGTGTTGCGATTCTGTTTTTATCATTAACCGTTTTTAAACTTAAATCCCTGAAAAATTAGTAAACCTGACAGGTTTTTGAAACCTGTCAGGTTTGGACTTTAAAAATACAACTTGATGAAAGCTCAAAATAAGAACAATATCAAACAGCTTGTTTATGTGATTTTAGGGATTATTGCCTTGAATTTTATCGGAGGTTTTGTGTATAAACGCTTTGATATGACTCACGATAAGCGATATACGTTGCAACAAACGACCAAAGATTTGCTGAAACAGGTAAACACCCCTTTGGAGTTTACGATTTTGTTACAGGGAGATGATTTTCCTTCGGAATTCAGACGTTTGCAACAGGAAACCAAACAGCTTTTGGAGGAATTTAGAGGTATAAACAGCAATATACGTTTTGCTTTTGAAAATCCTTTGGAGGGAGAACAGGACATAAGTCAGGCAATGTTTGAATTGGATAATTTAGGGCTTACTCCTACGAATATTCCGATTACAAAACAGGGAAATCAGTCGGTTGTACGGATTTTTCCTTGGGCTATCGGGTATGATGATATGAATCAAAAATCTGTTCGTGTTCCGCTTTTGGTAAATAATGCGGGAACGTCTGCCTCGGATAACATTCAGAAATCGGTTGAACAATTAGAATATGCTTTTGCAGATGCGATTGCAAAACTCACTATAAAAGAAAAGAAAAGCATTGCTATTCTCAAAGGAAACGGAGAAATTGACGACAAATACATAACCGATTTTATCCTTGGTTTGCAACCGTATTACCAAATAGGAGAATTTGATATAAAAAATCTTCAGGACGATAATGAGCAGGTCATCAGTAATTTAGACCGATTTGATTTAGCCGTTATTGCCAAACCGACTCAACCTTTTTCCGAAAGGGAAAAATATCTTCTTGACCAATACATAATGAAAGGGAAAAAGACGATGTGGTTTATTGACCAAGTGCCTTTTCATTTGGACAGTTTGAGTAATTCTTCCCAAAGTAATGTAGCCTTGGTGGAAAAAGATTTGAATCTTGACGATATGTTGTTCAGGTACGGAATACGGATAAATTATAATTTAATTCAGGATTATTATTCCGTTCCGATTACTGTAAAAGACCAAAGCGGGCAGGAATTGCCTTTGGATTGGTGGTATTCGTTTATGGTTCGTTCCAAAGAAAATCACATCATTAATAAAAGTGTAAATGCAATAAAGCACGAATTTGCCAACAGCATTGATACGTTAGCAAACGGAATCAAAAAAACGGTTTTGTTGGAAAGTTCAGAAATGTCCCGAACAGTTGGAGTTCCTCAACCGATTGAGCTTTTTCAGTTTCAAGATATAGAGCCATTTGCAGGAAAACCGAGTATAACGGGAGTTTTGTTGGAGGGAAATTTTACATCAGCTTACAAAAACCGAGTGAAGCCATTTCAGTATTCCAACCAGAAAGATGACGGAAAAAACGGAAAAATGATTGTCATTTCGGACGGAGATTTTGTGAATTATATGTATGCAAACAAGCGATTTTTGGTTAATGGATACGACACGTGGACAAAACAAATCTACGGAAACCGAGATTTTTTGACTAATTCCGTTCATTATCTGCTTGATGAAGAAGGAGTTATAAATATCAGAGCCAAAGAAGTAAAACTTGCCTTTTTCGACAAAGACAAAGTCAAAGCGAAATATACTCAATCACAAATCATCACAGTCGGACTTCCGATTGTTTTATTAGCTCTTTTCGGAGTGGTGTTTAATTATTTGAGGAAAAAGAGATATACTTCTCGTTTATGAGATTAAACAAAGCTGATTTTTATGTTTTTTTCAAAGAAAATAAGATTTGTAACCAAAAAAAACAATCCAAATCTTGGATTTGTTGAATCGGATATAAATTTTCTAATGGATTCCTTGAATATTAGTCTGCCAAAGGTTGTTATTGAATTTTTGAAAAAAGCAGGAAAAAAATCAAATGTTTTAAATACAAATTATACTGATATAATTGAGTTAGTTAACTTAAACATTAACTTTAAAAGCAAACTAATTGAAGAGACCGAAGAAGACTTTTCTTTAATTGATTTTAATCATATTTTTTGTTTTTACAGCTATTTCAATAAAATAGATAACTATGAAGTTTTTATGTTTGTCAAAACAGATGATAAAAACTTGAATGTTTATGGATATAGTAATGATTTTATTGTAGACAGAGGAGGTTGGTTTGAAAAATCTGAAAAGATAGGACTGTTTAAATATAAGGAAAAAACATCATTTGTAGATTATCTAAATGAAAAGACATTTCAAGTGTTTGGTGATAGAACGATTATAAAAATAAGAGATTATGTTCTTCTAGTATTATTTTTTCCTATTGTTTTGATTTTTGTAATTATGATTTATTTAAGACCAAGAAATTAAAGTCAAGTTTTCTTAATTTTTTCCCTTTTCAACCGAAAATGCGATATATTTATAGTTTGAACATTTAAAACAAGTAGCATTTACAGATTACCTAATTAATGAAAAATGTCCTTTGACGTTTCTTTCAGGAAGTCTTACGACAAACCAATAATCTGTGGCAGGGAGTTTTTTGTTGTGGAAAGTTCCGTCCCAACCGTTATTTTGTGCGGAAAACATATAAATCAGCTTTCCGTATCGGTCATAAATTTCGATAACTGCAGTCGGATATTGAACAGCTAAAAACGGAATTTTCCAATAATCATTGATTCCGTCCCCGTTTGGAGTGAAAAATTTAGGATAATCCAACACAAAAATCGACTCTGTTGCCACACCACATTCGTTTCTTACAAAAACCGTATATCCTCCCGAAGCTACATTTGTAAAAAAATTACTCTGCTGAAAATCGATTCCGTTAATGGAGTATTCGTAATTCCCTGTTTCCTGCACATTTACCAAAACCGAATTCCCTGAAGAATTCATATCATTTATACTGACAGAAGTAATAACCGGAGCAGAAGATGAGCTTACCACAAAAGTTTTGGAGGCAGTACAACCGTATTGATTTTCAAAAGTTACGGTATAATTCCCTGCCTGACTTATATTGATGTTTTGAGTGGTTTGTCCGTTATTCCAATAATAATTTAAAAATCCGCTTGGAGCTGAAATCGTAACAGGATTTCCCTCACACAAAAAAGCCTCCTCATTGCTTACATCAATACCAAACGAACGGACAATCAGGTCAAACCAAACAATTCCGTAGCAGTTTCCATTTTCGGAAATTCGTACATAAATAGTTGTATTATTTCCTGCCTGAAAAGAGGTTACATTCGCAATCGGATTGTTCCCCGAAAGAGCATCATTATAATTCTGAAAATACTGATAAACCGCATTTGCAGGGGATTGTATAGCAATCTCATTCTGATTTTCGGTCAAATCAAAAATTTCATCTCCCTCACATCGTTCCAAATCAGTAGGATTCTGAACGGAATTATTGGAAACCGAAAGCGAAAGCTCCGCAATAGAATAACAACCAAACTGATTTTCAACCCGTACATAAATGATTTGATTCGGATTGTTTGTGGTATAATGCTGTGGATTTGGAATCGTATTCTGATTGTTATTTTGAGCATCTGATATATTCTGAAAATAACTAAAATCAAAATTTCCCGAATTCGGAATAATCACATTCTCTGCCAAAGTCAGGTTAAAAATAGCATTTCCGTTATTGTCCTCACATTGCACAAGCGTTGTACTATTTACAGGTGGATTTTGAGAAAATTCAACTGTAATTTCCCCTCTCAATACGCAGGTAGCACCCGTAAAACCAATTTCCACTTCATAACTTCCACTCTCAACAGCCGTATAAACAGAATTTACAGCTCCGTTTATCAGCACTCCGTTTCTGTACCAAGTATAAGTATCTGCATTAGGAGTTGTAGCATCAATTTCAAAATTCGTTCCTTCACAAACAGGGTTTCCGTTAGCAATAAGTCGGTCTTGTCCTAAATCTTTTGTTCCGTTGGAAAAACTCCCCCCTCTCAAAAACACAGCCGAATCATACAAATTGTTTCCTTGGTCGGCTATAACGAGTTTGATATGATAGGTTTCCCCTGCAATAACATCGGTTTGAGCTGTGAGAATTTTGGTTTGTCCGTTGTAATTTGTGGGGTGTTCTTCGTCATTAAAGCTCTCAAAATACTGCTCGTTTACAGGAGGACACAAACCCCCCGAACCCCGTACGGTATTGACAGCAACAGGAGTGTCTGTTCCCGGAACAACTGCAAGATTCGTATAAGGCTCACTCACATTAGCTCTTTTAATCAGAAAGGCAAAAGCATCGGTATAATTACATTGGCTTTGAGTTCCCGAAGTAAGATATTGCTCGGAAGCGAAAACATAATCAAAACTAATAGAAGTAGTATAAGGGATAAAATCAAATTCCAAAACGGTTGCGTTTATGGTGTTGTTTAGCCCGACTGCCTGTTCCAAATCCGAATCTCCGGGCCACGCATTTCCGGCAGGACCTTCGCTTAAAAGAAAATCATTTGGGCCAATGGCAGAAATGGCTCTTCCTGTTGTCAGCAAAACACCTTCTGTTATCTGAAAATTACTGCTCCCCTGATTAAAATATCCGTAGCTCATTTGTCCTCCTCCGAAGTTGTAAGCATTGGTAAATTGTGCGTTGAAAATTTCTATACAACCCGAATTTTGTGTTCCTATAAAAATATCTTCCACCAATTGTTGAGCCGAATACGAATCATCAACTTCGATATATTGAGCTTTTGCAGAATAGTTAAAATTCAATACACCAAAAATTAACAAACAAAGAGGCTTTTTTGAAAACAAAATAAATTTCATCGTACAAATTTCTGACCACAAAGGTACAAAATGAAAAAAACCTATTTATTAAACTTTTGTGAATGAAACAAATTAAAACAAAATAACTATTTTTGCATACACAACTATTAATAATGAGCCAAAAAGTTTTACTTACTTCCAAAGAAATCGACATTATCCTACATCGTTTGGCTTGTCAGCTTATCGAAAATCACTTGGATTTTGAAGATACGATTCTAATCGGGATTCAACCAAGAGGAACGTTATTTGCCCAAAAAATAAAATCTATTCTTCAGGACGAATACAAAATCAAAAACATCAAACTCGGTTTTTTGGATATTACGTTTTTCAGAGACGACTTCCGAAGAAACGAAAAACCTTTGGAAGCAAACCGAACCGAAATTGACTTTTTGGTAGAGGGTAAAAAAGTGGTTTTTATTGATGACGTACTTTATACCGGTAGAAGTATTAGATCGGCTCTGACTGCGATTCAGTCGTTCGGAAGACCATCGGAAATTGAGCTTTTGGTGCTGATTGACAGACGTTTTTCACGACATTTGCCTATCCAGCCCGATTACAGAGGTCGTCAGGTCGATGCTATCGGAGATGAAAAAGTAAAAGTTCACTGGAAAGAACAACACGGAGAGGACGTCATTTATTTGGAAAAACAATAACATAATGAAAACATTAAGCGTTAATCATCTTCTCGGAATAAAATACATAACCGCATCGGATATCGAACTCATTTTCGAAACGGCTGACCATTTTAAGGAGGTTATCAACCGTCCGATCAAAAAAGTTCCCTCACTTCGGGATACTACCATTGCTAATATTTTCTTTGAAAATTCTACTCGAACAAAACTTTCGTTTGAACTCGCTCAAAAACGACTTTCGGCTGATGTAATCAGTTTTTCGGCTGCTCAATCATCGGTTAAAAAAGGAGAAACGCTTATTGATACGGTTAATAATATCCTTTCGATGAAAGTGGATATGGTTGTAATGCGACATTCGAGTGCAGGTGCAGCCGAATTTTTGTCGAAAAACGTAAAAGCAAGTATCATCAATGCAGGAGATGGAGCTCACGAACACCCGACACAAGCACTTTTGGATTCGTTTACCATTCGTGAAAAATTAGGAGATGTCGGAGGTAAAAAAGTTGTGATTGTCGGAGATATTTTACACTCGAGAGTGGCTTTGTCAAATATTTTTGCTTTGCAAATGCAAGGAGCAGAAGTTCGGGTTTGTGGACCAAAATCGCTTATTCCGAAATACATCGAAAAATTAGGAGTAAAAGTCGAAAATAATCTTATCAAAGCATTGGAATGGTGTGATGTGGCAAATATGCTCCGGGTTCAGAACGAAAGAATGGAAGTGAGTTATTTTCCGAATACCCGTGAATATTCCCAACAATTCGGGCTGACAAAAGAGATTTTGGATTCGTTAAACAAAGAAATTGTAGTAATGCATCCCGGGCCAATCAATAGGGGAGTGGAAATTACTTCTGATGTGGCAGATTCCAAACAATCGGTTATCTTGGAGCAGGTCGAAAACGGAGTAGCAATCCGAATGGCAGTGATTTATTTGTTAGCTTCAAAATTATAACAAAAATCCCGAAACTTTGTTTCGGGATTTTTCTATTCTCTATGTTCTATTCTCTATTTTCTAAAGAAAAGATTACTTTTCAGTAACATATCTTCTCAAAACTTCTTCCCAATTAATTACATTAAAGAAAGCCTCAATATAATCAGGTCTTCTGTTTTGGTAGTTTAGGTAATAAGCGTGTTCCCAAACGTCAAGTCCTAAAATCGGAGTTCCTCCACAACCTGTGTCAGGCATAAGCGGATTGTCTTGGTTGGGAGTTCCACAAACCTCAACAGCTCCTCCTTTTTGTACACAAAGCCAAGCCCAACCCGACCCAAATTGAGTAGCTGCTGCTTTGGCAAATTGTACCTTGAACTCTGCAAACGAACCAAATGCTTTTTCGATAGCCTCAAGCAATTCTCCTTTTGGCTCTCCTCCTCCGTTTGGAGACATAACCTCCCAAAACAAATTGTGGTTATAATATCCTCCTCCGTTATTTCTAACAGCTTTGTTGCTCATATCCAAATTGATAAGAATATTTTCGATTGTTTTTCCTTCCAAATCTGTTCCTGCAATAGCATTATTCAAATTCGTAGTATATGCCTGATGATGCTTTGTGTGATGGATTTCCATTGTTCTTGCATCAATATTCGGTTCTAATGCGTCATAAGCATACGGTAATTTTGGTAACTCAAAAGCCATAATTTTATCTTTTTAGGTTAAACTTCAATGTACCAAAGTTAATCATTTAACTTTGAAATACGGTTTAAAGCAACGTTAAAAATGTTTTTAATGTTTAAAATGTCTTGTTCCAGTAAAGACCATTTTCATTTGATTTTCGTTACAAAAATCAATACTCAATTGATCTTTGATAGAGCCTCCGGGCTGAATAACCGCTTTGATTCCAACATTATTTGCAATCTCCACACAATCAGGGAAAGGGAAAAACGCATCACTTGCCATTACCGCACCACTCAAATCAAATCCAAAACTTTGAGCTTTTTCGATAGCTTGTCGCAACGCATCAACTCTCGAAGTCTGTCCTGTTCCCGATGCGATAAGCTGTCGGTTTTTAGCCAAAACAATCGTGTTCGATTTGGTGTTTTTACACAATTTAGAAGCGAATAATAAATCTTCTATTTCCTGTTCAGAAGGAGAAAGTTTCGTTACGGTTGTAAGCATTTCTTTATTATCCGTAATGTTATCTTTTCCTTGAACTAAAAACCCGTTTAAGGCAGTACGCACCTGATTTTCAGCAAGAGTAACCGGTTTTTGAACCAAAATAATTCTATTTTTCTTTTCTTTCAGAATTTCAACTGCTTCCGAATCATAACTCGGAGCGATTACCACTTCACAAAACAATTTATTTACTTCTTCTGCTGTGGCTTTGTCAAGGTTTGTGTTGGCAATCAAAACTCCTCCAAAAGCCGAAGTAGGGTCTCCTGCTAAAGCATCTAAATAAGCTTCTTTCAGAGAATTTCTTGTAGCCAATCCGCAAGCGTTGTTGTGTTTTAGGATAGCAAAAGTAGGCTTGTCGTTTTTAAATTCTGCAATCAGATTTACAGACGCATCAACATCTAAAAGGTTGTTGTACGAAAGTTCTTTCCCGTTCAGAACTTCAAACATTTCATCGAAATCTCCGAAGAAAAATCCTTTTTGATGCGGATTTTCTCCATAACGAAGCTGTTTTCCGTTTGTCTGACTTATTTTCAAAAACGAATCATCATCATTAAAATAATTGAAAATTGCGGTATCATAATTGGAAGAAATATGAAAAGCATACGTTCCGTATTTTCTTCTGTCTTCCAAAGAAGTTTCTCCGTTTTTTTCGTTTAACAAATTCAGGAAATCGGCATATTGTTCAACCGAAGAAATGATAACCGTATCTTTAAAATTCTTTGCTCCAGCTCGGATAAGCGAGATTCCTCCGATGTCGATTTTTTCGATAATATCAGCTTCGGAAGCTCCTGAAGCAACAGTTTTTTCAAACGGATATAAATCAACAATTACCAAATCAATTTGAGGAATGTTGTATTCCTGCATTTGCTGAACATCAGACGTATTATCTTGTCTGTTTAAGATTCCTCCAAAAATTTTCGGATGTAAGGTTTTTACTCGTCCTCCCAAAATCGAGGGATAATCGGTTACGTTTTCAACAGGAACAACGGGAATCCCGAGATTCTTGATAAAATCTTCTGTTCCTCCTGTGGAATAAAGCGTTACGTTAAGCTGGTGAAGTTTTTTTACAATCGGTTCTAATCCGTCTTTTGAGAAAACCGAAATCAGTGCAGACTGAATTTTTTTAGTTGCATTCATAGTTGTTGTGTTGTTATTAAAAAAAGGCTCAAACCCCTGTGTGTTTAGGTTTGAGCCGTTTGTAGTAGCGAAGACGGGAGTTGAACCCGTGACCTCAGGGTTATGAATCCTGCGCTCTAACCGACTGAGCTACCTCGCCTTGTTGTGAATCGGTTATCGAATCGGGTTGCAAATTTAAAACGATTTTTCTTACTAAACAACATAAAAAATAAAAGTTTTTTCAATTATGATTTTTTTTTCTGATTCTTATTCTATATATTTCGGAAATTATTTTTTTAGTTTAGATATGCCAGAAAAAATCAAATACGAAATAGAGTTCCCCATAACTGCATCTCCACAATTATTATATCAGTATATATCAACGTCTTCGGGGCTTTCGGAGTGGTTTGCCGACAATGTAAATTCTCGTGGAGAAGTGTTCACTTTTATATGGGATTCAGAAAGTACGAAAGCGAAAATGTCAACCAAAAAATCATCAGAAAAGGTTCGTTTTCGTTGGTTGGACGATGATGATAACGAAACTGATTATTATTTTGAGTTCAAAATTCAGGAGGACGAACTTACGAAAGATGTGTCTTTGGTAGTGGTAGATTTTGCTGAAGAAGACGAAGTTGAGGAGGCAAAACAGCTTTGGGAAACACAAATTGCAGATTTAAAACAAGTTTTAGGCTCTGCTTAATTTTTTCTGAAATTATTATTCAATATCTTTACACTCCAATAAAACGGAGTGTTTTTTTATGATAAACTTTAACGGAAACATAATAGATTCCAAGCTGAATCAGCTGTATAACAATCGGGCTTTTTTGTTTGGAGATGCGGTTTTTGAAACCCTAAAAGTTTTAGACAACAAAATTTTGTTTTTTGAAGACCATTATTTCAGGCTGATGTCTTCGATGCGTATTTTACGAATGGAAATTCCGATGAATTTCACAATGGAATTTTTTGAGCAACAAGTGTTAAATCTCATTGCTGAAAAAGAAAAAGCTCCGAGCTACAGGATTCGGATTACGGTTTACAGGGATTCTGACGGATTTTATCTGCCCAAAACCAACGATGTCGGTTTTTTGATAAATGCCCAACCTCTCGAAAATCCTCTTTATTCGATTTCCGAACAGCCTTATGAAGTGGATTTGTACAAAGATTTTTATGTTACCAAACAGCTTCTGTCTTCCGTAAAATCTACGAACAGAGCCATAAATATTACAGGAAGTATTTTTGCTGACGAAAACGGATTGCAGAATTGCCTACTTATTAATGATTCCAAAAATGTTATCGAGGCACTAAACGGAAATTTGTTTATGTTACTTGATAAAAAACTTATCACTCCTCCTGTTTCAGAGGGTTGTATCGGAGGAATTTTGCGAAAACAAATCCTTGCAATAGCCAAAAAAATAGAGGGAATCGAAGTGGTTGAAGAACCAATTTCGCCTTTTGACCTGCAAAAAGCTGATGAACTTTTTATCACAAATATCATTACGGGAATTCAACCGATAACAAAATATCGCAAAAAAGAATTTAAAAACGATTTTGCTAAAGAGTTGTTAGTCAAGCTAAATGCTTTGGTTAGACTTGGATAGAAATCAGAAAATGATTTATTATTCTCTAAAATTTCTTAACTTCGTACCTTAAAAAAAACGATGTATTTCAAATATCCGCAACTTCTTTACTTTCTTTTTCTGCTGATAATTCCTATCATCGTTCACTTATTTCAGTTACGGAAATTCCAAAAAGAATATTTTACAAACGTAAAATTCCTCAAGGAATTAGACATCAAAACCCGAAAAAGTTCCCAACTCAAAAAGTGGTTGTTGCTTTTTACGAGGTTGTTTTTACTTGCTTTTATCATTTTGGCTTTTGCTCAACCCTACTTTAAAGCCAAAGATACACAAGGGAAACACAACGAACTTTTTGTGGTTTTAGACAATTCGTATTCGATGCAAGCCAAAGGAAAACAAGGCGAAATCTTAACGCGTTCAGTTCAGGAATTGTTAGAGAATATTCCCGAAGAACAGACTTTTACGTTGCTTACTCCCGATAATTCTTTTTATGATACGGATATTCGTTCGATTCAGAAAGAGTTACAGAATTTAGGTTACAGCACAACGCCTTTTTCGATTGAAAATGAAATGGCTAAAATCAAAACCCTGAAACCCAACAAAGGAAAAGACATCGTAATTATCACAGACGGAAAATCCTTAAAAGCACAGGATATTCAGGCTTTAGATAAGGATTACAACATTGTTTTTTCGATTCCGAAAGCGGAAAACACCTATAATGTTTCGGTTGATAGTGTGTCTATTCATCAGGTTTTGGACGAATTTTATGAACTGAAAGTCAAAATTTCGGAGTACGGAAAAAAGGCAGATGAAACTTCGGTTGCCTTGTATGACCAACGGGAATTAGTAGCCAAAACGCTACTTCCCGAAAACCAAAACGAAATTATTTTTACCATTCCGAAAGAAGATTTTAACGGATATGTTTCGGTTGAGGATAATTCGTTAGAATATGATAATCACTATTTTTTCAGTATTTCAAAACCCGAAAAAATTAAAGTTATTGCGGTTGGAACAGCCACTAAAAACGAATTTTTATCCCGAATTTACACAGAGGAACATTTTGATTTTCAGACTTTTGAAATCAAAACATTAGATTATAATCTAATCGAAAGCCAAAATACGGTTGTGCTGAACGAATTGGAGGAAATTCCGCAATCTTTGATTGTAACTCTGAAAGCCTTTGTCGAAAACGGAGGAAATGTGATTGTGATTCCGTCCGAAAAAGCGACTGCTCAAAATCTGACGAATTTTGCCTCACAATTCGGAAATGTGATTTTTGAACCCGTTCAAAACCATAAAAAAATGGTTACGAAAATCACGTTTGAACACCCTGTTTTCAGAAATGTATTCGAGAAAAAAACCGATAATTTTCAATATCCAAGTGTAAATCAATCCTTTTCGGTTAAAGGAAATATCCCCTCTGTTTTGTCGTATGAAGACGGAACTGTTTTTCTGACGGAAATCAAAAAAGACATTAGTTCGGTTTATCTATTTTCAGCTCCAATCAATAAAGAAAACAGCAATTTTCTGAATTCACCTTTGGTGGTTTTGAGTTTTTATAATATGGCTCAAAATCAGAATAATTCGGGAGTGGTAAGCCAATTTATTGCAGATGGAAATCCGTTTTTTGTAGAAGTGAATCTGTCAAAAGAACAAATCCTGAAAGTGAAAAACGAAACGGAAGAATTTATCCCGTCTCAACAAATTTTCAACCGAAAAGTACAGCTGAATTTCAACGAATATCCGAAAAATGCAGGCAATTACGGAATCTATAAAAATGATGAATTACTAACGAATATCGGATTCAATTATAACCGAACCGAATCGGATTTGACCCAAGATAATATTTCGGTATTGTCTGATTTTCCTCAAAAAAACATTTCGAATATATTCTCTGATTTACAATCCGAAAGAACCGATAACAACATTTGGAAATGGTTTGTATTGCTTGGTTTGTTATTTTTGATAATCGAAATATTGATACAGAAGTTTGTTAAGTAAATTAGAGTCTGTTTAAAACTTGCCTTTCGGGAAAGTTTCACTATTTTTGCCTGAAAGACAAACAGACTTTTATGCTACAATTAAACGTAAAAAACGAAACTTCAAGACTTCGTGCTGTGGTATTAGGAACGGCTCAAAGCAACGGACAGACTCCAACAGCAGATGAGGCTTACGACCCGAAATCATTGGAACATATTTTGGCAGGAACATACCCTGTTGAACCCGATATGGTTCAGGAAATGGAAGCTTTTAATGAAGTTTTTAAAAAATATGACGTACAGGTTTACCGTCCTGAAATCATTGAAAATTATAATCAGATTTTTTCCAGGGATATTGGTTTTGTGATTGATGATGTTTTTATCAAAGCCAACATTTTGGAAGACCGAAACCGGGAATTAGACGCAATTAATTATGTGATTGACCAGATGAATCCTGCAAAAGTTGTCCGTCCTCCCGAAGAAGTTCATATTGAGGGTGGAGATGTAATGCTGTATAACGACCATATTTTTATCGGGACGTATAAAGGGAGTGATTACAAAAATTACATTACAGCCCGAACCAATATGGAGGGAGTTCAGTACATCGCAGCCCTTTTTCCGAATAAAATCGTAAAGGAATTTGATTTGGTAAAATCCAAAATCGAACCGAGAGATAATGCTTTGCATTTGGATTGTTGTTTTCAGCCTGTCGGGAAAAACAAAGGAATTATCTACAAATCAGGTTTCAGAGAAGAAGCCGATTATATGTATTTGGTCGATTTGTTCGGAAAAGAAAATTTATTTCATATCACACGAGATGAAATGTATAATATGAACTCCAATATTTTTTCGATTGCTCCTGATGTAGTGGTTTCCGAAAAGAATTTTACTCGTTTAAATACTTGGTTACGAGAAAATAACTTTATAGTTGAGGAAATTCCGTATGCAGAAATTTCAAAACAAGAGGGATTGTTGAGATGTTCGACTTTGCCTTTAATCAGAGATTAAAAACAAATATCTAATGAAAACATATTTTAAAATAGCTTTTGTTTTTCTGTCTTTAATGGGCTATGCTCAAAAAGAAAACACGAAAACTGAAGAATTTTTTGAGTTGATAGAATGTGAAAATATTGTAACTAATGTGTTTTCTGCGATTGAATTGTCTATAAAAGAACAGACCAAAACCATTTTTGAAAACTATGGGTTAGATTTCAATAAGAAAGAAGATGTTGAAATATTTGATGAATTTTTATCGAACGAAATACAGGCTTTCAGTAGCCAAACATATTATAATCTTTTAGATATTTACTCAACAAAATATTCTACAAGTGATATTGAAAAGTTTATTAAACTACAAAAAAATAAAAACTATAAAGGCTCTGTATTAGAAGATTCTAAACTCAAAGCAGAGTTAAGTAAATTAGTAACAGATTACGAAAATATTCTGTATGAAGATATTATTCTTGTTTTAGAAAGAATAAAAGCAAAGTCTAAACCTCTTACAATAAGTGTTTTTATAGATAAAAAACCTGTTCAGGATAAAAACATTTCGTTGGATTTAATTCTTACTCTATTTGAGGGTAATTCATTTTCTATATTTGACAAAAACAATTATGAGCTGTCATTACCTGAAAATTTTGACTATGACAAAATCAAATCTCTGACTATAATTTACAATAATAAAGAGTATGTTATTGAAAGATATAATAAGTCGTTCCCAAGAGAAATACAAGACTTAACAAGCCCTCTTTCAATAAAAAGTTTTACCGAACATTCTTCTTGGATTTTAAAAATTGACACAGATAAGATGATATTAGAAAACAACATAACAACAGAGATTCATTTGTAATTTTCCTTACAGAACAGACCATCTTATATAACTAAAACAAAAAAACAAAAATGAAACAAACCACAAACACCATATTAATGATTCGTCCTGTTGCATTCCGAATGAATGAGCAGACAGCTGTAAACAATTATTACCAAAAAGTTTTGGATAATCTTTCTCCGAAAGATGCCAACAAAAAAGCACAAGAAGAATTTGATGCTTTTGTGGAAAAGCTACGAGCAGTCGGAGTAAGCGTAATTGTTGTAGATGATACGCATATTCCCGATACTCCCGATAGTATTTTTCCGAATAACTGGATTTCGTTTCACCAAAACGGAGATGTAATTCTGTATCCGATGTTTGCCGAAAACCGAAGACAGGAACGTAGGGAAGACATTTTGGACATCATCGAAGAAAACGGATTTTTAATCGAAAACGTAACCGATTATACCTTAGCTGAGGAGGCAAATATGTTTTTGGAAGGAACCGGAAGTATTTTGTTGGACAGAGCCAATGCAAAGGCTTATTGTGCTTTATCTCCGAGAGCTGACGAAGAATTATTCATCGAATTTTGTGAAGACCAGGATTTAGCTCCTATTATTTTCCATTCCTATCAAACCGTAAACGGGAAAAGAGAATTGATTTACCATACCAACGTAATGATGTGTTTGGGAGAAAAATTTGCTGTGATTTGTGCTGATACGATTGATGACAAACAAGAGCGGAAATTGGTTTTGGATTCGCTAAAATCAGACGGAAAAGAGGTAATTCTGATAACCGAAGACCAAGTGAATAATTTTGCCGGAAATATGCTCGAAGTAAAAGGAGCAAATGACAAAAGCTATTTGGTCATGAGCAAATCGGCTCACGAGAGCTTAACCAAAGACCAAATTTCAAAAATCGAAAAGTATTCCGAGATTCTATCTTCTTCGCTTGATGTAATTGAGGCTTGTGGAGGAGGAAGTGCAAGATGTATGATGGCAGAAGTTTTTCTTCCGAAAGCATAATTTCGAAAAAGAACAGAAAATTTTTAACAATTAACCGGTAGCAATTAATCAAAAAAGACCTACTTTTGAATTACTAAATCTCTGAAAGATGAAAAAATCAGGATATTTATTTTTGTTTGTTTTGTTTGTGGTTACAGCCTGTACGGAAAAACCCGAACCCCCGAAAGTTACGTATCAGGAACCGACTTCGACTAAACCCGAAGTAAAAATTGATACTGCTCAAATCAAAGTAGCCGATTTGCCTGTGCTGATGGAGGGAACTAAATACCTGATTCACGCAATCGGAGATGTTCGTTTGTATGATAACCGTTCTTCAAAATACGGTTCGAGCAAAACGAATTCCGTAAGTTACTCTATTTCAAACTACAACCGATTTGAATTGACAGGATATTTGAGCAATCTGAAATTTCAGCATTTAGATTCCACAATTACAAAAACCCTGACAGACAAGGTTGTCGAAATCCATACCGTTACTTATCTTGACGAAATTTCCAAAAAGCTAAACAAAGGAATTTTGGTTTATACTTTGGTTGATGATGATACCAACCGAGATAGAAAGATTGATGCCAACGATATCAAAACACTTTATATAAGCCAAATAGACGGAGATAACTTTGTTAAACTTTCGGCTGATTTGGAAGAACTTATTGATTGGAATACGATTGAAATTCAGAATCGTTTGTATTTCCGAACGATTGAAGACATCAACAAAAACGGAAGTTTTGACAAAAATGATTTGATGCACTACTATTATGTGGACTTAAAAAATCCGACTTGGGAAGCGGTTAAATATAACCCGTTTGAGTAAAGCAATCCATAAAGAGAAAGTTAAAATGAAAACAATCAACATGCCACAAAACAGAGTTGTCCCAAAAATACTTTTTAGCTTTAATCTGTTCTTTTTGGTTGTCTGGCTATCTGTAAAAATCATTGGTAATGTTTATAATTATGCTTTTGTAGGAGTTTTATATGAACTGCTTTGGTTTCCTGCTCTCGGGGCATTTTTTATTGCTGTTTTAGGGGCATTATTATTTTGGATAAATGATGCTTTTCGTTTAAATTCGATTTATTTCCGTTTACTCGGATTTTCCTTAATTTTATTGACACTTTTGTTTTGGTTGAACTAAATATTTATACTTTCCTTATGAAGTTTAATATTTAAAAACTTTACTTTTGCTTGTTTACTTTTAATGAATGAACAAAAAAGTTGTCATAATTCCGACTTATAACGAAATCGAAAACATCGAAATCATCATTCGGGCTGTCTTTACTTTGGATACGGATTTCGATGTTTTGATTGTTGATGATAATTCCCCTGACGGAACGTTTAAAAAAGTACAGGAACTTCAAAGCGAATTTTCCGAAAGACTTTTTTTGGAAATAAGACCAAAAAAATCAGGATTAGGCAGTGCTTACGTTCACGGATTTAAGTGGGCTTTAGCCCATAGCTACGATTATATTTTTGAAATGGATGCAGATTTTTCGCACAATCCGAATGATTTGGAAAAATTATACTTGGCTTGTTCCGAAAAAAATGCAGATATGACAATTGGTTCGAGATATGTAACGGGAGTAAATGTTGTGAATTGGCCACTGTCAAGAGTACTTTTGTCTTATTTTGCATCGGTTTATGTGCGAATTATTACGGGAATGAAAATCCACGATACAACTGCGGGTTTTGTCTGCTACAAACGAAAGGTTCTCGAAAGCATTAACCTCGACAAAATCAAATTCGTAGGATATGCGTTCCAAATCGAAATGAAATACAGGGCTTTTGCAAAAGGCTTTTCTCTTGTTGAAGTTCCGATAATCTTTACCGACCGAACCAAAGGAGAGTCCAAGATGAGTTCGGGAATTATCAAAGAAGCTGTTTTCGGAGTGATTTCACTACGGATAAAAAAGTTGTTCGGAAAACTCTAATCAGATTCTTTTCATTTGCTCTTTCATTTGAGCAATCTGTTCTTTAAGCATATTTTGCTTGTCTAACTTTTTGGCTTCGTTCAGAAGTAATGTTGCCTCTTGCTTACGTCTTTTGGTCATTGCGATTCCGGCTAAATTCAATTTTGCCAAAGCCAAATCAGCATTCATATTAAGGCCTAATTCTACCGCTTTTCTGAAGTGTTTTTCAGCCTGATTCAAATTGGTCTGAACCACCATAAGTCCGTTCAGATAATAATAATATCCTTGCTGTTTTTTGACCAAAGCCCCCTCGGGATTTTTGATTTTGTTCAGCCATTTTTGAGCTCCTGCAAAATCTTGTTTACGCAATTTTAGAAATGCGAGTATGATGATTTCGTTTTTGAAATACAGCAAAATCACAATCAGAGCAATCAGAATTAAAAAGATTCCGTTTCCGATGTTGTTTTCGGTAAATTGCCAAATAGCAGTAGCAAACAGCAGAACAGCTAAAGCAAGTTTAATGTTTTTATGGAGCATTTTTTCGGTTTTTAAACTTCAAGGTGCAAAGATACTATATTATTGTTGAATCTCCGAAAGGTAAATCTTTAAAAAAACATATCTATACTTTCTCAAAAATATTTATCTTTGCTTGTTATAAACAAATGAATTTCTATCCCATTTTTTGGGATTCTATATAAAGAAAGGTAAGATATGGCTTGTGCAAGTTGCTCGACAAAAGACGGCTCTGCCCCGAAAGGTTGTAATAACCACGGAAGTTGCGGAACGGACTCTTGTAATAAATTATCGGTTTTTGATTGGTTATCCAATATGTCATCTTCGATTCAGTCGCAGTTTGACGGAGTTGAGATACGATTCAAAAACTCCCGAAAAGAATTTTTCAGAAATACCGAAAACCTCTCTTTGGCTATCGGAGACGTGGTAGCTACGGAGGCTTCTCCCGGACACGACATCGGAGTTGTTACACTCACAGGAGAACTAGTTAAGATTCAGATGAAGAAAAAGGGAATAAATCCTGATGATATACTCCCGAAAGTTTATCGTAAAGCAAATCAAAGAGATATTGACGTTTGGAGCGAATTCCGAAAAAAAGAAGAAAAAGTACAGATTCGTGCTCGTGAAATTGCCATTGCATTGAAATTGGAAATGAAAATTTCGGATATTGAATTTCAGGGAGATGGCTCGAAAGCTATTTTCTATTATACGGCAAACGAAAGAGTTGATTTTCGTCAGTTGATTAAGGAATTTGCAACGGAATTCAGAACCCGAATCGAGATGAAACAAATCGGTTTTCGTCAGGAAGCATCAAGGCTTGGAGGAATTGGGTCGTGTGGTCGGGAACTTTGTTGTTCGACTTGGCTTACGGATTTCAGAAGTGTAAATACTTCTGCCGCACGTTATCAGCAGTTGAGCCTGAATCCTCAAAAGCTGGCAGGACAATGCGGAAAACTCAAATGTTGTCTGAACTACGAATTAGACAGCTATATGGATGCTCTTAAAGATTTTCCGAGTGCCGATACGGTATTGAAAACCGAAAAAGGCGATGCGTATTGTCAGAAAATAGATATTTTCAAGGAACTGATGTGGTTTGTATATAAAGAAAATTCGGCTAATTGGTATGTATTGCCGGTTTCAAAAGTCAAAGAAATTTTGGATTTGAACAAACAAGGAAAAAAGATTGAAACTGTGGAAGATTACACAGTTGAAACACAATCTTCCGAAGAAGTTGATTTCAAAGATACCATAGGGCAAGAAAGTATTACTCGTTTTGATACTCCGAAAAACAAGAATAAAAACCGAAATAAAAACAAAAACCGCAAACACAATCACAAGAAGAATGAGAAGAATACTTAAAATTTCCGTTTTGTTTTCGTTTGTTTTTTTGCTTTTTTCGTGCGGAGAAAAACCTGTTTTTGATTCCTATCAATCGGTTGGAAAATCCTGGCACAGAGATAGCATTGTGAGTTTTGATTTTGAAATTCAGGATTCGGTTGTTCCGTACAATTTGTTTTTGAATATCAGAGCAAATAACAACTATCCGTTCAGCAATATTTTTCTGATAGTTTCCCACGAAAGCCCGAGTGAACAGATCAAAGTCGATACGTTGGAATATATAATGGCTTCGCCTGACGGAAAAATGTTAGGCAACGGTTTTTCGGATATTAAAGAAAGTAAATTGTGGTACAAAGAAAATTACCGTTTTTCCGAAACGGGAAAACATAGCATACGCATCGAACAGGCTTTGCGAAAACGCAACGAAGTCGAAGGTCTTGAAAGGTTAGACGGAGTTTTTGATGTCGGATTAAGTATAGAAAAACACAAGTAGATTATGGCTCAAAAACAAAAACAGTCCAATAATTTCTCAAAATACATCAAATGGTTTTGGGGACTTTTTGCAGGAGGAATTGCTTTTGTAGTTCTTCTTTTCTTGTTGGCTTCGGTAGGAGCTTTCGGAGAAATGCCTACGTTTGAGGAGTTGGAAAATCCGTCTTCTAATTTAGCGTCTGAGATTATTTCGGCTGACGGAAAAACCATTGGGAAATTATATCTGAACGAAAACCGAACTCCCATAAAATACGAAGATTTATCACAAGATTTGATTGATGCTTTGGTAGCTACCGAAGACGAACGTTTTTACAAACACTCGGGAATTGATGCCAGAGGAACACTTCGAGCTGCTGTTTTTATGGGAAGTCGAGGAGGAGCGAGTACCATTACGCAACAGTTGGCAAAATTGCTTTTTCACGAAGAAGGGTCAAAGAATATTGTAGAAAGGATGCTTCAAAAAATCAAAGAATGGATTATTGCCGTTCGTTTGGAAAGTCGATATACCAAACAGGAAATCCTCACAATGTATCTGAATCAGGTGGATTTTGTGAATAATGCAGTCGGAATCCGTTCGGCTTCGAGGATTTATTTTTCCAAAGAACCGATAAAATTGAACAAAGAAGAAGCAGCTGTTTTGGTCGGAATGTTAAAAAATCCGTCTTTGTTTAATCCAAGACGTAGGGTAGAATTGGTAACAGACAGACGAAATACGGTTTTAGGGCAAATGGCTAAAAATGATTTTATTTCCAAAGCAGAAAAAGATTCGTTACAACAATTACCTTTGGAACTAAAGTATTCTCCCGAATCGCATAATGAGGGAATTGCCACGTATTTCAGAGAATATTTACGGGAATATATGCGAAATTGGGCAAAAGAAAACCCCAAAGCAGACGGAACAAATTATAACATTTACAGAGACGGACTTAAAATTTATACCACAATAGATTCTCGTATGCAGGCCTATGCAGAGGAGGCTGTTTCGGCTCACTTATCGAATTTACAGGAAGAATTTTTCATTCAGTTTAAAGACAAAAAAAATGCCCCGTTTGTAAATTTAGATGACGAACAGACCGAACGTATTATGCTTCGTGCGATGAAGGATTCCGAGCGTTGGAGGTTGATGAAAGAGCAAGGAAAATCAGAAAGCGAAATCAAAAAATCGTTTGAAATTCCGACTGAAATGACCGTTTTTTCTTGGAAAGGAGGAGAAATAGATACGCTTATGACCCCAATGGATTCTATCCGATATTACAAGCATTTTTTGCGGACAGGAATGATTTCCGTAGAACCTCAAACGGGTTATGTCAAGGCTTGGGTGGGTGGAATCAATCACAAATATTTTAAATATGACCACGCAAAACAAGGGGCAAGACAAGTCGGTTCGACTTTCAAGCCGTTTGTGTATGTAACAGCAATGGAACAGTTGCACAAATCGCCTTGTGATACGATTATAGACGCTTCATTTACTATCCCAAAAGGGAAATGGGGAGTTTCCCAAGATTGGACACCTAAAAACTCTTCAAATAATTTCGTGGGACAAACCACCTTAAACAAAGCTCTGGCAAGTTCAATCAATACGGTTTCTGCCAAACTGATGGATATGGTTGGTCCGAGAGCCGTAGTAGATATGACCAAAAGATTAGGAGTAGATGCAGAAATTCCAGAGCAGGTTGCGATTTCGTTAGGTGCAGTTGATATTTCTGTTCACGATATGGTAGCCGCTTACAGTACGTTTGCCAATATGGGAGTGTATATTATGCCACAAACCGTTCTTCGCATTGAAGACAAAAACGGAAAAATACTGTACGAACATATTCCCGAACCGAAAGATGTGTTAAGCAAAGATGTTTCCTATGCTGCCATAAAGTTGTTGGAGGGAGTAACCCAATCAGGAAGTGGAGCAAGATTAAAGACAGGAAAATCTAATCGTGCAGATTATAAACGAGTAACAGGACATCCTTACGGATTTACCAATCCGATAGCAGGAAAAACAGGGACGACACAAAACCAGTCAGACGGTTGGTTTATGGGAATGGTTCCGAATCTGGTAACGGGAGTTTGGGTCGGAAACGAAGACCGGGCAGCCCATTTCAGAACAATAACCTACGGACAGGGAGCAACTATGGCTCTCCCGATTTGGGGAATTTATATGAAGAAATGCTACGAAGACCAAACTCTTGATGTGTCTAAAGGAGAGTTTAAAAAACCCGAAAACCTTGCCCCTTGGGCTGAATGTAAATCGGTTGTAAACGATTCTTTGATAGACGATTCCGATATTAACGAATTTGGATTTTAAGATTTATAGAATGCACCTGTCTGCCGACAGGTAGAGATACATTGATTAAGCAGATTTTTACAGATAAATTATACTAATCATAAAAATCTGTGTCATCTGCGTTCCATTAAACAATAAAATATGAAAAAAGAAACTCCGTTAATGAAACAATATAACAGCATCAAGGCAAAGTACCCTGATGCTTGTTTGCTTTTCAGAGTAGGGGATTTCTACGAAACTTTCGGAGAAGATGCTGTTCGAGCGTCTAAAATTCTCGGAATAACCCTTACCAAAAGAGGAAATGGAAGTGAATCCGAAACGGCTTTAGCAGGATTTCCGCATCATTCTTTGAATACCTATTTGCCGAAATTGGTAAAAGCAGGACTTCGGGTTGCGATTTGCGACCAGCTCGAAGACCCGAAAATGACCAAAACCATCGTAAAACGTGGAGTTACCGAACTCGTTACTCCCGGAGTAGCAATGAATGACGAAGTGTTGAGTGCCAAAACAAATAACTTTTTGGCATCGGTTTATTTCGGAAAAATAAGCATTGGAATTTCGTTTTTAGATGTTTCGACAGGAGAATTTCTGACTTCTGAAGGGAATCGGGATTATATTGATAAATTACTTCAGAACTTTAGTCCGAGTGAGGTTTTGGTTGCCAAACATTTTAAAAATCAGTTTAAAGAATCATTCGGAGAAAATTACAATACCTTTTATTTAGAAGATTGGATTTACAAATCCGATTACGCTTTTGAGAGTTTAACGAATCATTTTCAGACCAACTCCCTAAAAGGTTTTGGAGTAGAAGATTTGCAAAACGGAATTATCGCTTCGGGAGCGATTCTGTATTATTTGTCCGAAACACAACACAATAAAATTTCACATATAACCTCCATTGCAAGAATTGTCGAAGATGCGTATGTTTGGTTAGACCGATTTACGATTCGCAATTTAGAGTTGTATTCCAGTCCGAATCTGAATGCGGTTACGCTTTTGGACGTGATTGACAAAACGATTTCTCCAATGGGAGGACGACTTTTAAGACGTTGGTTGGCTTTTCCGCTAAAGGATAAAATAAAAATCGAAGAACGTCTTGATGTAGTGGATTACTTAAAATCAAATCAGGAAGTTCTGCAATCTATTCAATATCAGATTAAACAAATTTCGGATTTGGAACGTTTGATTTCAAAAATCGCAACCGGAAAGGCTTCCCCGAAAGAAGTTGTAATTTTAAAAGATTCGCTTAAAGCAATTCAACCTATCAAAAAAACAGCTTCAGAAAGTTCGGATAAATCCTTACAAAAAATCGGAAAAAACCTTGATGATTGCCAGCTTGTTATCCAAAAAATTTCTGAAACCTTAAATGAAGAAGCTCCTGTTTCGATAAACAAAGGAAATGCCATTGCAAGTGGAGTGAACTCTCAACTGGACGAGCTTCGCAATATTTCCAATTCAGGAAAAGGATACCTCGAAAATTTAGAAAAAAGAGAGTCCGAAAATACGGGGATTCCGTCTTTGAAAGTGGCTTTTAACAATGTTTTCGGCTATTATATTGAAGTCAGAAATACGCATAAAGACAAAGTTCCGAGTGAGTGGATTCGTAAGCAAACTTTGGTTAATGCAGAACGCTATATTACGGAAGAACTCAAAGAATACGAAGCTAAAATTTTGGGTGCGGAAGAGAAAATTGCTCAACTTGAATCCGAGATTTTTGAAAAGCTGATTATGTGGCTTTCGGGCTATATCAAACCGATTCAGACCAATGCAAATCTGATTGCACAACTCGATTGCTTGTCCGGATTTGCAACCTTGGCTATCGAAAATAAGTATTCAAAACCCGAAATTTCAGAAGATTTTTCGTTGGAAATAAAAGGAGGAAGGCACCCTGTTATCGAAAAACGACTTCCAATCGGAACACCGTATATTGCTAATGATTTGTATTTGGACAGACATTCGCAACAAATCATTATGATTACAGGTCCGAATATGTCCGGAAAATCAGCTATTTTGAGGCAAACAGCACTGATTGTTTTGTTGGCTCAAATCGGGAGCTTTGTACCTGCAGATTCCCTGAAATCGGGAATTGTAGATAAGATTTTTACAAGGGTTGGAGCTTCGGATAACATCTCGATGGGAGAATCTACTTTTATGGTCGAAATGAACGAAACCGCTTCGATTCTGAACAATTTATCCGAAAGAAGTTTGATTTTGCTGGACGAAATCGGGAGAGGAACAAGTACGTATGACGGAGTTTCGATTGCGTGGGCTATTGCAGAATATTTACATCAACACCCGACTCAATCCAAAACGCTTTTTGCAACGCATTATCACGAGCTGAATCAGATGACCGAAATTTGCGAACGTATCAAAAACTTCAATGTTTCGGTCAAAGAAACCAAAGATTCGGTTTTGTTTTTACGGAAATTACAAGAGGGAGGTTCGGCTCACAGCTTCGGAATTCACGTAGCCAAAATGGCGGGAATGCCTCAAACCGTAGTTCAGAAAGCACAGAAAATGCTCAAACAATTAGAAAAAGACCATTCATCCGAAAAGATAAGTCCGACAAAAGATGATTTACAACTTTCGTTTTTTAACCTTGACGACCCAATTTTAGAAGATATAAAATCCGAAATCCTAAATTTGGATATCAATACTTTAACTCCTGTTGAAGCTCTGATGAAACTCAACAATATTAAGGGAATGTTGGGGAAAAAGTAGAGTTTTTCGATTAAACAGTTTCTAAAGCAATTCCGTAAAATACGGAACATAAATTATCAGCCCTGTTACAAGAGCCGAAAGAACCACAAAAGTTACCGCTCCTGCAGAAATATCTTTGATAAAACCAATTTTTTCGTGGTAATCAGGATGTATAAAATCGGCTGTTTTTTCAACAGCTGTATTCAATCCTTCAACAGCCAAAACCATTCCGATAGCAAGGGTTTGCAGTATCCACTCCATTTTAGAAATATCAAAAACAAAGCCTAAAATAGTAACCAAAATCCCACAAAAAACCTGAACCATAATGCTGTGTTCGGTTGTGATGAGTTTGTAAGCTCCCAAAAGAGCATATTTAAAACTTTTGAGTCTTCCGATAAAAAATGAGTTGTGTTTCATTATTTAAGCACTTCCAAAACTTTTTGATAATTTGGTTCGTCTGCAATTTCGCTTATCTGTTCCGTGTAAATTACTTTTCCGTTTTCATCAACCACAACAATTGCTCTGGAATGTAATCCTTTTAAAGCTCCGTCTGTAATGGTCAATCCGTAATCCTGTCCGAATTTTCCGTTTTCAAAATCAGAAAGTGAAATCACATTTTCGATTCCCTCTGCTCCGCAAAAACGAGCTTGTGCAAAAGGTAAATCTTTTGAAATACACAAAACTTTGGTGTTTTTTAAATCCGAAGCATTTTTATTGAATGTCCTTACAGATGTTGCACAAGTCGGAGTATCAATACTTGGAAAAATATTTAAAACTAACCGACTTCCTTTAAAATCCCCTAAAGAAACTCTTGACAAATCTGTTTTTGCCAATTCAAAATCAAATGCTTGAGAACCTATTTCGGGTAAATTTCCTGTTGTATGAACAGGATTTCCTTTTAATGTTATTGTTGCCATATCTATTTTGTTTAAAGATTAAAAAATTCAAGGTTTAAAGTTACACCTTTTTTACGAAAGGGTAAAAATTTCCTCAAAAGATATTTAAAACCAAAGCAAATTTTTACCTTTACCTTTTTAAAACACAGTTATGATACACGCTTTGAATATGGTTTGGAATCCGTCCGAGGGGATAGATTTAGGGTTTTTTACGATACGATTTTATGCTGTAATGTGGATTTTGGCATTCGCATTAGGATATTATGTAATGAAAAAAATCTACATTCGTGAAAACGAATCAATGGAAAATTTAGATTCGCTTTTCTTTTACACATTTATTGCTACAATTTTTGGTGCAAGATTAGGACACGTAATTTTCTACCAACCCGAACTGTTCAAAGAAGATTTTTTAAGTGTTTTTCTTCCGATACGAACCAATCCGAGTTTTGAATTTACAGGTTTTGCGGGATTGGCTTCTCACGGAGCCGCTATCGGAATCATTATTGCAATGATTTATTACAGCCGAAAAGTCATCAAAAAACCGATTCTTTGGGTGTTGGACAGAGTGGTAATTCCCATTTCGTTAGGAGCAATTTTTGTTCGTTTCGGAAATTTTATGAACTCGGAAATTCTCGGAAAAGCTACTGATTCGTCAATAGGGATAAAGTTCGTTCAGGACGAATACAACAAATACGAAATAACAAGGTTAACGGGAATTGAAAACTACAAAGAGGCTTACAAAGAGGTAATCGTAAACCCTGAATTTGCTCCTCTTATCGAAAATATTACTCCCAAACATCCAACCCAGCTTTATGAGGCTTTCGGTTATGTGATTGTTTTTTCGATACTGCTCTTTTTGTATTGGAAAACCAATGCACGATTAAAGCAAGGATTTTTGTTCGGAATGTTTTTGGTTTTGCTTTGGTCGGTTCGTTTTTTTGCCGAATTCATCAAAGAAAGTCAGGGAGGTTTTGAGGGTGCAAATCCGATTCTTTCCACAGGGCAATGGTTGAGTATTCCGTTTATTCTTATAGGTGTTTATCTGATTTACAGGAGTAGAAATGCTGTTGTTGCTTAAAAAAGTTTCTTATGAAATGAGCCGTAACAATAAAGTCGATACCAATCGAAACCGAAGGTTAAACGACTCCATAAAAAATAAAAAATGGAGTTAAATGTTGAGTGGCTCATTGCATCTGACCGCTAAAAATCAATGAAAAAAGAACAGATGAAACGGACAAACAAAAAATCTGCATTAAGTGAAGTTGACGGAATTTCGGATATTGAAATTGTCAGCAAATCTTCTGTGGAGCGAGTGAATCGTTTCAGGCAAAAGCAACCTACTCCAAAAGAGCTTATCAGCTCGATTATCAAAGGAGATAAAATTGCTTTGAGTCGGGCTATTACCCTTGTCGAAAGCACCAATCCCGAACATTCCGAAAAAGCAACCGAAGTGATAAATGGTTGTTTGCCTTATGCGAATAAATCTATCCGAATCGGAATTACCGGAGTTCCGGGAGTCGGGAAAAGTACGTTTATTGAGGCTTTCGGAAAACATCTGACCTCAATCGGAAAAAAAGTGGCTGTTTTGGCTATTGACCCGAGCAGTACGATTTCGCACGGAAGTATTTTGGGAGATAAAACCCGAATGGAAGAGCTTGTAAAAGATGAAAATGCGTATATCAGACCCTCTGCATCGGGAGAGACTTTGGGTGGGGTAGCAAGGAAAACGAGGGAATCCATTATTCTGTGTGAGGCTTGTGGTTTTGATGTGGTTATTATCGAAACCGTTGGAGTCGGACAAAGTGAAACGGCTGTTCACTCAATGGTCGATTTCTTTTTACTGTTGAAAATTTCGGGAGCAGGAGATGAATTGCAAGGAATCAAAAGGGGAATTATGGAAATGGCAGATGCCATTGTCATCAACAAAGCAGACGGAGATAATATCAAAAAAGCTAAATCAGCCAAAGTAGAGTTTAATCGGGCTTTGCATTTGTTCCCTCCCAAAAAATCGGGCTGGAATCCGAAAGTAACCACTTGTAGCAGTTATACCAAAGACGGAATTCCTGAAGTTTGGGATATTATCAATAACTATTTTATTTTAACTCAAGAAAACGGATATTTCCAAAACAAACGAAAACAGCAAAATCAATATTGGTTTCTAGAAACCATCGAATCGCAACTCAAAATGTGGTTTTATCAAAATGAAAAGATAAAAAACACTCTTGAAGATTTCAAAAAACAGGTCGAATCAAACGAAATTTCGCCTTTTACGGCAGCACAAGAACTACTTAAACTATTTAAAATCTGACAACAAAACGATTGGACGTAGTCGAACTTTAAACCTTAAACTTTGAACTTTAAACAAAAAAAATTAGCAGTTGTAATTCTGAATTGGAACGGAAAAACTTTGTTAGAAAAGTTTTTGCCCTCAGTTATCCGGTATTCAGATTCAGCTAAAATTTATGTAGCAGATAACGCATCGACTGATGATTCAGTTTGGTTTTTGAAAGAGAATTATCCGAATGTGGGAATCATCAGAAATTCGGAAAATTTCGGTTATGCAAAAGGGTATAACGAAGCTCTGAAACAGGTTAGTGAGTCCTATTTGGTTTTGTTGAATTCTGATGTAGAAGTAACCGAAAACTGGCTCAATCCGATGCTTGAAATTTTTGAAAATGAGCCTCAAACAGTTGCTCTTCAACCGAAAATATTAGACTACAAAAACAAGGAATACTTTGAATATGCAGGTGCTGCGGGAGGTTTTATCGACAAATATGCTTTTCCGTTTTGCAGAGGAAGAATTTTTTCGACAGTCGAAAAAGACGAAAACCAATACCACAAAGTAAGCGAAATATTTTGGGCTTCGGGAGCTTGTTTGTTTATCCGAAAAGAAACTTTTGACAGATTCGGAGGTTTTGACGAAGATTTTTTTGCACATCAGGAAGAAATCGATTTGTGCTGGAGGATTCAAAACGAGAATCTGAACATAAAATACGTTCCTAATGCTGTGGTTTTTCACGTAGGAGGAGCAACCCTCAAAGAAAATTCCCCACAAAAAACCTTTTTGAATTTCAGAAATTCACTTTATACCTTGCTCAAAAACCACCCGAAAAAAGACTTGTTTTCAACTCTTTTCATTCGTTTATCTCTGGACGGAATCGCAGGAATTCATTTCCTGTTACAAGGGAAACCCAAGCACACTTGGGCTGTTTTAAAGTCGCATTTTTCGTTTTATACAGCCTTGCAAAAAAACCTCAAAAAACGAAGTTTTAATCAAAAAAATAATTATTACTACACAAATAGCATAGTTTTTGATTACTTTGTCAAGAAGAAAGCACATTTTTCTAACATTAAATAACAAGTTATTAAGAAATTTGGTGTTTTTAATTTATACATTTGCAAAAAAATAGACTCAAACAAAATTATCTTATGAAAAGAATTGTTTTATTATGCACGATTGCAGGAGCTTTAATGCTTACTTCGTGCGGCTCAAAAAAGAAAATAGCTGAATTAGAAGGAAAAAACAAAGAGATTCAGGATTTGCTGAACACAGCAACAGTAAAGTTAAACACTTGTTTGACAGAAAAAAACGGAATGCAATCGCAAATTGATTTGTTGAAAGAATCTAATGCAGAATTGAGAAAAGACAAAGACAATGTAACACATCTTTCTTCTCAAGGAGCTGCAAACCTTGAAAAATCATTAGAAAGCCTGAAAGAAAAAGATTTGAAAATCTCTCGTCTCCAAGATGCTTTAACCAAAAAAGATTCGGTTACTTTGGCTTTGGTTACTTCACTGAAAAGAGAAGTAGGAATTAACGACCCTGACATTGAAGTAAATGTTGAAAAAGGAGTGGTTTTCATTTCGATTGCAGACAAAATGCTTTTCAAATCAGGAAGTTACGAAGTTAGTGACAAAGCAAAAGACGTTTTGGCTAAAGTAGCTAAAGTGGTAAACTCAAAACCTGATTTTGAGTGTATGGTTGAAGGACACACAGATAATGTTCCGTATCGTTCGGGAGTTCTTTTGGACAACTGGGATTTGAGTGTTAAGCGTTCGACTTCGGTTGTGAGAGTACTTCAAAGTATGGGAGTAAATCCGGCACAGCTTATTGCAGCAGGTAGAGCAGAATATGTGCCATTAGTGAGCAACACTACTTCTGAAAATCGTTCGACTAACCGTAGAACAAGAGTGGTTGTACTTCCGAAAATTGACCAGTTCTACAATATGATTGAGAACGAAATGAAAAATTTAAGCGGAAAATAAGAATTTAGAATTGTCATCTAATAAAAACCGTCTCGTTTTTTAACAAGGCGGTTTTTTGTTTCTACAACGTTTTCGTTAAATTTATTTTAAGTTTTTCACTTCAAAAGCAACTATTTTGCCTGATTTGATTACCTTTACACTATAATTCACAAGAATGAAAGTCCACAAACTCGATATTGATGATTTTAGCGAAATTGACTACGACCTGATTGCCATAAACACTACTATCGAAGATTATTTATTGGCATTCAACATCAATCAGATGCTTAAACTGACTCTTTCGAGACACAAAAACGACATTATTTCGACAAATAATGCGAAGGAAGTTAGGTTTTCGAGATACGGATTTGAAGACGAAAATCAGGATTTGTACTGGAGTTTGGTGCAAAACCAAAAATGGATAGACACAGCCGAAAATAATTTTTCGCTTTTTGAACAGGTACAGCAAAAAGTGTATTTACTCCCTGAATTCAAAAATGTGGATTATTTTCTGAAAATCGAAGGCTCGGAATTTGACAACAACGAAATTCAGGATATTTTGTTCAGGATAAAGAAAATAAATAATGTGTCTGCTGTTTTTACGGTAGATACCGACAATTTAAAATCAAAAAATAATTTAATATTTTAATATGTTAAACCACAAGAAAACGAAAATTGTAGCCACTTTAGGGCCGTCTTGCAGTACGGAAAATGTTATTCACGAAATGGTAAAAGCAGGTGTGAATGTTTTCAGAATCAACTTTTCACACGCAGATTATGATGATGTAAAGTCGAAAATCGACATCATCAGAGGATTGAACGAAAAACACGGATACCATACCGCTATTTTGGCTGACTTGCAAGGACCAAAATTGAGAGTTGGAATAATGAAAGAGGACGTAGTGGTAAGCAAAGGTGATGTAATCACGTTTACTACTAAAGAAGCCATAGACGGAACAGCTGAAAGGGTTTATATGAACTACAAAAACTTCCCGAAAGATGTAAAAAAAGGTGAAAGAATCCTGCTTGATGACGGGAAACTGATTTTTGAAGTATTGGATACAGATGGAAAAAGCGAAGTGAAAGCCAAAGTAATTCAAGGAGGGCCATTGCGTTCCAAAAAAGGAGTTAACCTTCCCAATACAAACGTTTCGCTGCCTGCTCTTACGGAAAAAGACAAAAGAGATGCTGTTTTTGCTATTGAAAATCAGGTAGATTGGATTGCTCTTTCGTTTGTGCGAACTCCTAAAGATTTAGAGGAATTACAGGATTTGATCAACGAACATTCTGACTATAAAATTCCGATTATTGCTAAAATAGAAAAACCCGAAGCAGTCGAAAACATAGACAAAATCGTAGCTTTTTGCGATGGATTGATGGTGGCTCGTGGAGATTTGGGAGTAGAAATTCCCGCTCACGAAGTGCCTCTTATTCAGAAAAAATTAGTTCATCGTGCCAAAACAGCTCGTATTCCGGTAATCATCGCAACCCAAATGATGGAAACGATGATTACAAGCCTTACTCCTACAAGAGCAGAAGTGAATGACGTAGCCAATTCGGTTATGGACGGAGCAGATGCAGTAATGCTTTCGGGAGAAACTTCGGTTGGGAATTATCCCGTTCAGGTTATCGAAAAAATGTCTGAAATTATTTCGGCTGTTGAAGAATCACCACTTATTCAGGTTCCGAAAAATATTCCTCAAACCCGAACAAAAAGGTATATTACAAAACTTGTTTGTTACCACGCAGCTATAATGGCAAACGAAATCAAAGCAAGTGCTGTCTGTACGCTTACCAATAGTGGCTATACCGCTTTTCAGATTTCGGCTTGGAGACCACAATCACATATCTTGGTGTTTACTTCCAACAAGAGAATTCTGACCCAAATGAGTTTGTTGTGGGGAGTTGAATCGCTTTATTACGACAAATTTGTAAGTACAGATGACACTATTGGAGATGTAAACAAAATGGCTGAACAATCAGGATATGTATCCAAAGGAGATATGGTTATCAACTTGGCTGCAATGCCTGTTCACGAAAAAGGAATGGTCAATACACTTCGTGTTTCGGAGATAAAATGATGGGTTAAAAGAGACAAGTTGTATTGGTTTGGATATATTTTTTCTGAAAAATATAACGCCATATATTATCCGAAAACAAAAAGTCGTTTACCTTTGTAGAAATTTAATTTCAGTATGTCTGTTATACTTATCAAAAACGCCAAAATTGTAAACGAAGGAGTAATTTTTGAAGGAGATGTCTTAATCGAAAACGAATTCATCTCTGAAATAGCCGAGCAAATAAGCGTTAAATCTTCTGATTGGAAAATCGTAGATGCAGAAGGAAACTACCTTATCCCGGGAATGATAGACGACCAAGTGCATTTCAGAGAACCCGGTCTTACTCACAAAGGCGATATAGAATCCGAGAGCAGAAGTGCTGTTGCCGGAGGAATTACCTCGTTTATCGAACAACCCAATACGGTTCCGAATGCGGTTACTCAAGAACTTTTGGAAGAAAAATACCGGATTGCTTCCGAAAAATCTTATGCGAATTATTCGTTTATGATGGGAGCAACCAACGACAACCTCGAAGAAGTGTTGAAAACCAATCCGGAAAATGTAGCGGGAATCAAGATGTTTTTGGGGTCTTCAACAGGAAATATGTTGGTTGATAATCCTGAAATCATCGAAAATATTTTCTCGAAAACCAAAATGCTGATTGCTGTTCATTGTGAAGATGAAACCACCATTAAAAACAATTTAGCTCAATACAAAGAAGAATTCGGAGAAGAGATTCCTGTAGAATATCACCCGAAAATCAGAAGTGCAGAGGCTTGTTATCTGTCGTCTTCTCAAGCTATCGAATTAGCCAAAAAAACAGGAGCAAGACTGCATATTTTCCACGTTTCTACAGCAAGAGAAACGGAACTTTTCACCAATAAAATTCCGTTGGAAGAAAAACAGATTACAGCCGAAGTTTGTGTGCATCACTTGTGGTTTACCGATGAGGATTATGCCAAAAAAGGGAACTTTATCAAATGGAATCCTGCCATAAAATCAGAACAGGACAAAACCGAACTCTGGAAAGCCCTTTTGGACGGAAGAATTGACAATATTGCAACCGACCACGCACCGCATACGTTAGAAGAAAAAGCAAAAAAATATATAGATGCTCCATCGGGAGGACCATTGGTTCAACACGCTTTGGTCGCTCTTTTTGAGGCTCATTTGCAAGGGAGAATTTCCGTTGAAAAAATCGTAGAAAAAACGGCTCACAACCCTGCCAAAATCTTTAAAATCGAAAAAAGAGGATTTATAAAAGAGGGTTATTATGCAGATTTGACCGTTGTAAACCCTCATCAACCTTGGAATGTAACCAAAGAAAACATTTTGTACAAATGCGGTTGGTCGCCTTTTGAGGGAACAAATTTTAAATCAAAAATTACCCATACCTTTGTAAACGGAAAGCTCGTTTATCAGAACGGGAAAGTAAAAGAAGAAAAAGTTGGGAAACGGTTATTGTTTAATAGAGAATAGATCAATCTCGGGGCTAAAAAAATGAAACGATTATTTACATATTTCACTATTGGTTTATTCGTTTTGGGTTGTACTGAAACAAAACCTAAACTCAATGACCTGATTTCTGAAAAAAAAATGGAGGACATTCTCTATGACCTTACTTTGTTTCAGTCCATAAAAAGTACTAACTATATGCTGTATGAACAAAACAACATTCAGCCTGATGTTTATATTTACGAAAAATACGAAATTGACAGTCTTCAGTTTAGCAACAGCCACAAATATTATATTTCCGATTCTGAAAACTACGAAAAAATGTTAGTCCGTATCATTGACAGAGTAAACGAAAACAAAAAAACAACCGACAGCCTAAAAGTAAAAGAAGAAGAAAAACCTGTTGTTAAAGATTCGCTTTCTCCAAAAGTAAAAATCTTACGAAAATCGTAACCGGCTTAAAGCATACTGCCTATTGCCAAATTAAACCAATGCTTCTTTTATTCTTCGCAATGCTTCAATAAGCACATCTTCACTTGTAGCATACGAAAGTCGGATACAGTTTGCATCTCCGAAAGCCGAACCTGTAACGGTTGCTACATTGGCCTCTTCCAAAAGATACATTGCCAAATCTTCACTGTTGTTGATTTTTCTTTCTTTTAATGTTTTTCCGAAATACCACGAAATATCAGGAAAAGCATAAAAAGCTCCTTCGGGAATGGTGGTTTTTACATTCGGAATATCTTGTAATAATCCGATAACCAAATCCCTGCGTTTGTGGAATTCTTTAACCATATAATCAAGTACGCTTGGGTCTGCCAAAACAGCCGAAATCGTGGCTCTTTGAGCAATGGAATTTGTTCCGCTTGTTACTTGTCCTTGCATTTTTGTACAGGCTTTTGCAATAAATTCGGGAGCTCCGATATATCCGACTCTCCAACCTGTCATAGCAAAGGCTTTGGACACTCCGTTTACAGTTATGGTTCTGTCATACATTCCGTCTATTGAGGCAATCGAACAGAAATTTCCTGTAAAATTGATATGCTCGTAGATTTCGTCTGACACCACAAAGATATTCGGGTGCTTTTTGATTACTTCCGAAAGTGCGGTCAATTCTTCTCTGTTATAAACCGATCCACTCGGATTACAAGGAGAACTGAACATTATCATTTTGGTTTTTGGGGTAATGGCTTTTTCTAATTGTTCGGGGGTAATCTTAAAATTCGTTTCAACCGAAGTCGGAACAATAACAGGATTTCCCTCTGCCATCTTTACGATTTCTGCATAGCTTACCCAATACGGAGCAGGTAAAATACATTCATCTCCAGGGTTTAACAAAACCTGAGCTACATTGTACAAAGATTGTTTTGCTCCTGTCGAAACCACAATTTGCGAGGGTTTGTAGTCTAAATCATTGTCTCTTTTGAATTTTTTGGAGATTGCCTCACGAAGTTCCAAATAACCATCAACAGGAGTATAAGTGCTGTAATTTTCGTCAATTGCTTTTTTTGCAGCTTCTTTGACAAAATCAGGGGTGTTAAAGTCTGGCTCTCCCAAACTCAAACTGATAACATCTTTTCCTTCGGCTTTGAGTTCTCTTACTTTTGCAGCCATTGCCAAAGTTTGAGAAACTTCAAGATTATTAATTCGGGTTGATAATAAATGATTCATAATCAAATAATTATGCGGTTACGGGTTCTACACCCAACTCTTTCAAATGTCTGAAATGTGAAGCAATTGCCTCTCTTGTTGTTTTAAATTCGTAGTAAGGTAAATTAAATTCCTGTGCGGTTTCCTTCACTATTTTTGCAATTTTTCCGTAATGAATATGACTGATATTCGGGAAAATATGGTGTTCAATCTGATGGTTTAATCCTCCTGTGTACCAGTTCATCAAACGGTTTTTTGGAGCGAAATTAGCCGTAGTATAAAGCTGATGAATAGCCCAAGTATTTTCCATTTCTCCGTTTTCGTTCGGAACAGGATTGTGCGTGTCTTCCACTACGTGAGCCAATTGGAACACAACACTCAAAATCAGTCCTGCTACATAGTGCATCACAAAAAATCCGATTAGCACTTTCCACCACACAATTCCTAAAAGCATCGGAATAACCAGCCAAATTGAAAAGTAAATCAATTTAGTAACAAACAACATTGTCCAATGAAAAGTCGGGCTTTTTGGTTCTCCATACGAAAGCTTTCTTTTCAGATAGCGTTTCATTTGCAAGAAATCGGTTGTAATAGCCCAGTTGAAAGTCAATAATCCGTAGAGGAAAATCGAATAATAATGCTGAAATTTATGAAAACGATGCCATTTTGCCTCTTTGGTAAAACGGATAATTTTTCCTGCATCTAAATCTTCGTCGTGTCCGTGAATGTTTGTATAGGTATGATGCAGAACATTGTGTTGCACTTGCCAGTTATATACATTTCCTGCCAAAACATAAATGCTTCCTCCCATTATTTTATTAATCCAGTTTTTGGAAGAATACGAACCGTGATTTCCATCGTGCATTACGTTCATTCCTACTCCTGCCATTCCGATTCCGATAATAACTGTAAACAACAATTTCCACCAATCAGAAATGTTTAGGGTTAAAATCAAAAAATAAGGACCTAAAAAAAGAAGAAACATTATAACGGTTTTCAGGTGCAGTTTCCAGTTTCCTGATTTTTTGATGTTGTTTTCTTTGAAATAATTATTCACTCGAGTATTAAGGGTTCGGAAAAACTTGAGTGAATCTTGTCTTGAAAAAGTAGGTGCTTTCATTAAATATTTGTTATTCTGTATGATAAATTAAGTGCCAAAGATAATAAATATACACTTACCAAAACCTGATAAATATCTTAAAAAAAATATTTTAAAAAAAACTTGCTTAAAACAAACAATATATCATATATTTGCACTCTCTAAAAATGAGAAGTCTATCATTGCGGGTGTGGTGAAATTGGTAGACACGCCAGACTTAGGATCTGGTGCCGCAAGGTGTGTAGGTTCGAGTCCTATCACCCGCACTTAAACCCTTAACTTTCTGAAAGTTGAGGGTTTTTTATGTTTGTTTTTGCCGACATTTTGGCAACAAAAATAGAATAACAATAAACTAAAAGCAGGGGCTTTTCTTTCTTAATAAGTTTTTTTTGTTAGCTCCCAATCCTAATAAAATCCGTTTTTATCCAAATGAATGAAAGCGGATTTTTTATTATTTCTCTTAAACATTAATTTCTTTGCTTTTCGCAATAATCCTTATATTTGCACAATTTCAAACAACAGAACTAAAAATGAAATATAAAAGAATCCTTCTGAAATTAAGCGGAGAAGCTCTTATGGGAGAGCAACAATACGGAATCGACCCAAAAAGGCTTTCCGAATATGCGGACGAAATCAAAAAAATTCACGATAAAGGAATAGAAATTGCAATTGTTATCGGAGGAGGAAACATTTTTAGAGGTGTAGCAGGAGCGAGCAATGGAATGGACAGAGTGCAGGGAGATTATATGGGAATGCTGGCAACCATCATCAACGGAATGGCACTTCAGGGAGCTTTAGAAGACAAAGGAATGCTTACTCGTTTGCAAACCGCTCTCAAAATTGAAGCCATTGCAGAGCCTTACATCAAACGTAGAGCTGTTCGCCATTTGGAAAAAGGAAGAATCGTGATTTTCGGAGCAGGAACGGGAAATCCGTATTTCACAACCGATACGGCTGCTGTTTTGAGAGGAATTGAAGTTGGAGCAGATGTGATTCTGAAAGGAACACGAGTGGACGGAATTTATACGGCCGACCCCGAAAAAGACCCAAATGCAATTAAGTTCGAAACCGTTACTTTTGAGGAAGTTCTCGAAAAAGGACTCAATGTAATGGATACAACCGCTTTCACTTTAAGTCAGGAAAATAAACTTCCAATCGTGGTTTTTGATATGAATAAAGAAAATTCGTTACTCGAAATTTGCCAAGGGAAAAACATCGGAACGGTTGTAACTATTTAGAAAACACCTGTCTGCTGACAGGCAGGGGAAACAGAGAACATAGAAAACAGAACATAGAGAATAGAGAACAGATTTAAAACTTTAAAACTGAAACTTTAAACAAAGACAGAAATGGAAGAATTAGAATTTATATTAGATAGTGCTAAAGAATCAATGGAAAATTCTTTGATGCATTTGGACAAAAGTTTTTTGAACATCAGAGCAGGAAAAGCTTCTCCGGCTATGCTTGGAAGTGTAAAAGTAGATTATTACGGTTCTCAAACTCCGCTTTCGCAGGTTGCTAATATCAATGTTCCTGATGCGAGAACGCTTACGGTTACTCCCTGGGAAAAAAATATGTTACAACCTATCGAAAAGGCAATTATGATTGCTAATCTTGGTTTCAACCCAATGAATAACGGAGATAACATCATTATTAATATTCCTGTTTTGACAGAAGACAGAAGACGTGATTTGGTAAAACAGGCAAAAGCAGAAGCAGAAGATGCTAAAATCGGAATCCGAAATGCACGTAAAGATGCCAATACAGACATCAAAAAATTGGACGGACTTTCGGAAGATACCGTAAAATCAGCTGAACAAGACGTTCAGAATTTAACCGATAATTATATCAAAAAAGCAGATGAATTATTAAGCGTTAAAGAAGCTGAAATTATGAAAGTGTAACCCTTGGATTACATTTTTCGTTTTAATATACTGTGAAAAATTATCTTGTTACATACCGTCCGTTTCTGAAATTTTTATTTCTGTTTTTCGTAACCTACGGTTTTCTTTCGTTGTTGTACAATTTGTATTTATCCCAATACAAAGACCTCGAATATCCGATAGACCCTTTCACGGAAAGCGTTTCGTATCAGGTAAAATACGTTTCTAACTTGTTTGGAGGTGCTATGGAAATTTATAAATTTCCGGCAGAACAATGGACAAGAATATTTTATATTGACCGCTACGTAGCCCGAATTGTTGAGGGTTGTAATGCGGTTAGTGTGATGATTTTGTTTGCATCGTTTGTGATGGCTTTTGCAGGAAAATTCAAAAGAACTTTGGCTTTTATCTTAATCGGAATTATCCTGATTCACATTCTGAATCTTTTCAGAATTGCTTTTTTGGCAACACTTCTGTATCATTATCCACAACATTCGCACCTGACCCACGGAGTTTTGTTTCCACTGATAATCTATGGATTTGTCTTTTTGCTTTGGGTTGTTTGGGTCAAAAAATACTCGGGTTTTATTTCGGATAAAAAAGATGAAAGCAATTAGAACTATACTTTTACTACTACCGTTTCTAATCGGTTTTGTCTTAATCCGATTCTACGAAAACACTTGGTTTTACGATCCTTTTTTGGACTATTTCAAAGGGAGTTATCAAGAAAATCCCTTTCCCGAATTTGAAAATTTCAAATTATTTCTGAATTATTTTTTTCGTTATGCTTTGAATACTTTACTTTCGCTCGGAATTATTTATGTCATTTTCAGGAATAAAGAGTTTATAAAAGTAAGTTCTGTCTTGTATCTGATATTTTTCGCAGTATTGATTTCGGTTTTGTTTGTGATTATTAACTATACGGGAAGTGCTTTTTCTTTGTTTTATGTAAGAAAGTTTTTAGTACAACCTTTGTTTTTGTTGCTTTTTCTGCCCGGATTTTATTTTCAACAGAAAACACAAAAATAATTTAAAAAATAACGCAACCATTTCTGTTTTTTTGCATCTTATTAAAGCATAGTTAATGTGAAAAAAACATTATTTTTGTGTAGCATACAATAAAACGCAATAGTTGCGTTTTAACAAAACAATAACAATTATTTTTGAAGACTTTTTTATTGTTTTTACGGAAAAGAATATGAAAAAAAGAATACTTATAACGGGAGCTGCAGGTTTTTTAGGCTCTCATTTGTGTGACAGATTTATAAAAGAGGGGTATTGTGTTGTCGGAATGGATAACTTAATAACCGGAGATTTAAAAAATATAGAGCATCTTTTCAAACTTGAAAACTTTGAATTTTATCATCACGATGTAACCAAGTTTGTCCACGTTTCGGGTAAATTAGATTACATCTTGCACTTTGCTTCACCTGCTTCTCCGATTGATTACCTTAAAATTCCTATTCAGACCCTAAAAGTTGGTTCGTTAGGAACGCATAATCTTTTGGGATTGGCAAGAGTTAAAAAAGCGAGAATCCTTATTGCTTCGACTTCCGAAATTTATGGAGATCCGCTTATACACCCACAAACAGAGGATTATTACGGAAACGTAAATACCATAGGTCCAAGAGGAGTTTATGATGAGGCAAAGCGTTTTCAGGAATCCATAACTATGGCTTACCACACTTTCCACGGATTGGAAACCAGAATCGTACGTATTTTCAATACCTACGGACCAAGAATGAGACTGAATGACGGGAGAGTTATTCCGGCTTTTATCGGTCAGGCTTTAAGGGGAGAGGATTTGACTATTTTCGGAGATGGTTCTCAAACCCGTTCGTTTTGTTATGTTGATGACCAAGTGGAGGGAATTTTCAGATTGCTACATTCGGATTATCATCTTCCGGTAAACATCGGAAATCCTGACGAAATTACCATAAAAGACTTTGCGGAAGAAATCATTAAACTCACAGGAACAAACCAAAAAGTGGTTTATAAACCATTGCCTGTAAACGACCCTTTACAAAGGCAACCTAATATTTCTAAAGCTAAAGAAATTCTGGGTTGGGAACCAAAAGTTTCTCGTTCGGAGGGAATGAAAATAACATACGACTATTTCAAATCGTTGTCTTCCGAAGAATTACTCAAAGAAGAACACAAAGACTTTAAACAATACATCAAATAGTGAAAAGAAAAGCAGGCAGATATTCGGGATATATACGTCCGTTTTCGTATGCGTTGGATTTGCTTACGATAAACGTGCTTGCTTATTTGATGCTGCCGGAGGAACTCAATACGGTTTGGTATCATCTTTTTGTTTCTGCCTCATGGATTTTTATTGCTTGGAATATTGATTTTTATGAAGTATATCGCTATACAAAAGTCCTTCGGATAATCGGAAACCTTTTTAAACAATATATTGCCTTTTTGGTTTTGAATTTTGCTTATATCGGATTTTTCTGGAAATTTTCAAAACCTTCGGATATTGTTTGGTATGTTACTACTGCACTTTGTGTAATTGCCTTTTTTAAATTTTCGATATATTATTTCTTACGAAGATTTCGTGTGGTTTTCGGAGGGAATTTCCGTAGAGTGGTTATAGTCGGAAACGGAAAATCAGCCGAACAATTAGCAGAGTTTTTTAATGACAATCCCGATTACGGATATAAATTAGAGGGAATTTTTGATTTAAAAACAAACAAAGTCGAACAACTGAAAGAATGTTATGATTTTGTTTTGGCAAACGGAATAGACGAAGTGTATTCTTCGCTGTCGAACATCAATAATGACGACATCAATGATTTGATTGATTTTACGGATAACAATCTGAAAACACTCAAATTTCTTCCCGACAACAAACAACCTTTGGCACGAAATCTTATTTATGATTACTACGATTATATTCCGATTTTGTCTTTGCGGAATGTGCCTTTAGACAAAAGAGCCAATAAAATCGTAAAAAGAGCTTTCGACATCGTGTTTTCGTTGTTGGTAATCCTCGGAATTTTGTCTTGGCTTATTCCTTTTTTGGCAATTTTAATCAAGTTAGAATCCAAAGGAAATGTGTTTTTTAAGCAAAAGCGAAACGGGCTGAATTACAGCGAGTTTTACTGCTATAAATTCCGTTCGATGAAACCCAATGCAGAAGCGGACACAGAACAGGTTACGAAAAACGACCCGAGAATTACCAAAGTTGGAGCTTTTATGCGAAAAACAAGCATTGATGAACTTCCACAATTTTGGAATGTGCTTAAAGGTGATATGTCTGTCGTTGGACCAAGACCACATATGATAGCAGAAACCGAACGCTTTGTGCAAAAAGTAGATAAATTTATGGTCAGACACCTGATTAAACCCGGAATTACGGGACTTGCCCAAATCAACGGATACAGAGGAGAAGTCGAAACCGACCAGGATATTATCCATAGAGTAAAATACGATATTTTTTATGTGGAAAATTGGTCGTTCTTATTAGACTTGAAAATTATCGTAACAACCGTCTTTAATGCTTTAAAAGGAGAGAAAAAAGCCTACTAATTTTTACATTCAAATTTGTGTAAATTTGTGTAAATCTGTGTTTAAATCCATAAATTTGTAAGATATTCCTTACAAAATGAAAAAAGTAATTTTAATGATTTTAGACGGTTGGGGAAAATCACCTGACCCGAAAGTTTCTGCAATCGACAATGCAAACACGCCTTTTATAGACAGCCTTTATACGAAATACCCGAATGCTTCCCTGCGAACAGACGGATTAAACGTAGGACTTCCCGAAGGACAAATGGGAAATTCCGAAGTCGGGCATATGAATCTCGGAGCCGGAAGGATTGTCTATCAGGATTTGGCAAAAATAAATGTCGCTGTCCAAAACAAAACTTTGCAACAGCAAAAAGTACTTTTAGATGCTTTTGAATATGCCAAAAACAACAATAAAAACGTACATTTTTTGGGGTTGCTTTCAGATGGAGGAGTACACTCGCACATCAATCATCTCAAAGGACTTATTGATGTTTCGGAAGAATTCGGACTGAAAAATGTTTTTATCCACGCTTTTACGGACGGACGTGATGTGGACCCGAAATCAGGAATCGGATTTGTGCAGGATATTTCGGATTATACCGAAAATACAAACGTAAAACTTGCCTCGGTTATCGGAAGATATTATGCAATGGATAGGGACAAACGTTGGGAAAGAGTAAAATTGGCTTATGATTTGCTCGTAAACGGACTCGGAGAACATTCGCAAGATGTGATACAATCCATTCAAAACAGTTATGATAACGACATAACGGACGAATTTATCAAACCGATTGTCATTACTGATGAACAGCTAATACCTGTTGCTACGATTTTGGAAGGTGACGTGGTTATTTTCTTTAATTTCAGAACGGACAGAGGTCGGGAACTTACGGAAGTACTAACCCAATTTGACCTGCACGAGTACAATATGCATAAGATGAATCTGTATTACGTAACGATGACTAATTATGACGATACGTATAAAAATATTCACGTTATTTATGACAAAGACAACCTGAATAATACCTTGGGAGAAGTTTTGCAAAACAACGGAAAAACTCAAATCCGAATTGCCGAAACCGAAAAATATCCTCACGTTACGTTCTTTTTTTCGGGAGGAAGGGAGGAAGTTTTTGAGGGAGAAAAACGCATTTTGTGTCCTTCTCCAAAAGTGGCTACTTACGATTTACAACCCGAGATGAGTGCTTTTGATTTAAAAGATGCTCTTATTCCCGAATTGCAGTTACAAGCAACCGATTTTGTCTGTCTGAACTTTGCCAACGGAGATATGGTAGGACATACGGGAGATATGGAGGCAGCCATAAAAGCCTGTGAGGCAGTGGATAAATGCGTAAAAGAAGTGGTCGAAACTGCTTTAGAACACAATTATACTACGATTATCATAGCCGACCACGGAAACTGCGAAACAATGATAAACCCTGACGGAAGTCCGAATACAGCTCATACGACCAATCCTGTTCCGATTATTTTGGTTGGAAATGATGAAAAAATCGGAATCACAAACGGAATTTTAGCGGATTTAGCTCCGACAATTCTCGATTTAATGCAAGTCGAAAAACCCGAAATAATGACAGGTAAATCGTTGTTGTTTAATCGCTAAACAAAAAAAATGAACGAACTCCATAAAGAAACAAGCCCGTATTTGTTGCAACACAAAGACAATCCGATTTTTTGGAAAAGTTGGAACGATATTTCTTTGGAACAAGCTCAAAAACAGAACAAACTTATTGTGATTTCTGTCGGATATTCGGCTTGTCACTGGTGCCACGTTATGGAACACGAATCGTTTGAAGACTTGGAAGTGGCTGAACTGATGAACAAACATTTTGTGAGCATCAAAGTCGATAGGGAAGAACGTCCAGATGTTGATGCGATTTATATGAAAGCCGTTCAGCTGATGACCCAACAAGGAGGTTGGCCTCTGAATGTTGTGGCACTTCCTGACGGAAAACCCGTTTGGGGAGGAACCTATTTCCGAAAAGAACAATGGCTAAGCGTTTTGGAGCAATTGGCAGAAATGTGGCAGGAAGAACCTCAAAAAATGCTGGATTATGCAGAGAATTTGGAAAATGCTTTAGGCAGCTTAACTCAAATTATAGAACAGCCCATTGCAGAAAATAATCAGGAAGTTTTAAACGGATTCCTCGAAAAATGGAGCAAAAGTTTTGATTTGGAAATGGGAGGGTATGCAAGAGCACCAAAATTTATGATGCCCTCCAATTCTCGTTTTTTGATGCGATATGCCTATCAGAACAAGCACGAACCACTTTTGGATTATGTAAATCTTACGCTTACCAAAATGGCTTATGGAGGAATTTTTGATGTGATTGACGGAGGTTTTTCGAGATATTCGGTAGATATGAAATGGCACGTTCCTCATTTTGAAAAAATGCTTTATGATAACGGACAGTTGGTGAGTTTGTATAGTGATGCTTATAAACTGACCCAAAATCCGTTGTATGAAGAAATTGTTGAAAAAACCCTGAATTTCGTTGAAAGAGAATGGTTTACAAACGAAGGAGGATTTTATTCCGCTTATGATGCAGACAGCCTGAACGAAAACCAAAAAAAAGAAGAAGGAGCTTTTTACGTTTGGAAAAAAGAGGAATTACAAAATATTTTTAAAGACGATTTTGAATTGTTTTCTGCCATTTTCAGTATTAATGATTTCGGATATTGGGAGCATAATAATTATGTTTTGATTCAGGAAAAACCGCTTGAAATTATTGCTACTGATTTCGGAATTTCGGTTGATGAGTTACAATCCAAAAAGAAATCGTTTGAAAAAGCATTGTTTGAAATCAGAGAAAAACGAGAAAGACCAAGTCTTGACGATAAGATTCTCACTTCGTGGAATGCGATAATGAATAGAGGTTTTACAAATGCTTACAAGGCTTTTGGGAATCCGAAATATTTAGAAATTGCACAAAAAAACATTGAATTCATCAAACAAAATCTTTGGAGCGAAGACGGAAATCTCTACCGAACGTACAAAAACAAAACAGCCAAAATAAACGGATTTCTCGAAGATTATGCCTTTGTGATTGATGCCCTTATCGGACTTTACGAAGTAACTTCTGACGAAAAATATTTAACCGATGCCAAACAACTAACCGATTATACATTAGATAATTTCTACGATTCCGAAAAGGGATTATTTCGTTTTAAATCCGTAGAAGACAAGTTGTTAGTTTCGGAAAATTACGAAATCGAAGATAATGTAATGGATAGTTCTAATTCGGTTATGGCTCAAAATCTGTACTTGCTTTCGGTTTATTTCGGGCTTTCGCATTATGAAGAAATTTGTCAAAGAATGTTGCGGATTGTGGTTTCCAATATTGATTATCCGAGTGCTTTTTCGAATTGGCTGAATGTATTTATGAATTTCGATTCGTCTCAAAAAGAATTAGCCATTTGTGGAGAAAATGCTCTCGAAAATTTGACCATCATCAACCGAAATTATCTCCCGAATCTTACCGTTTCTGCAACCGAAAAACCGAGTAATCTTCCACTTCTAAAAGGCAGGTTTACAGAGAATATTTTACACTTTTTTGTATGTCAAAATAGAGTTTGTGGCTTACCTTTGCAGGATATTAATGAAGTTTTACATCAACTAAAAGTTTGATTTATGGAAGAAGAATTGACAAAAATAGAACAAGCTTTAGAGCGTTTATTGGAAAATGCGTTTAATTTTTCGCTTAAAATAGTTTCTGCCTTAATTGTACTGGTAGTCGGAATGTTAATTATCCGGATATTGATGTACTTTATCAAAAGAATCATCGAAAAACGCAATGTTGACACTACGGTTTCGGGCTTTTTGCTCAATATGATTTCGTGGCTTTTCAGACTATTGCTTTTTATTGCGGTTGTATCAAAATTAGGAGTAGAAACTACATCATTCGTAGCTGTTTTAGGAGCATTAGGATTGGCAATCGGACTTTCGCTTCAAGGTTCGTTATCGAATTTTACGGGAGGACTTTTAATCATAATGTTCAAACCTTTCAGGGTTGGCGATTACATTCAGGCACAAGGTGTTGAGGGAACGGTAAAACAAATTCAGGTATTCAATACCCAAATAAACAGCGACAATAATCAGGCTATTTTTATCCCAAACGGAATTCTCTCAAACGGAACGATTGTCAATTTTTCGAAAGAAAAAAACCGTAGAGCTAACTTGCGAATTGTTGTTTCGACTGCTAATGATTTGGTTAAAGTAAATCAGATTTTTCTTGATATTCTGAAAAATAAAGACAAGATTCTTAAAAATCCTGCTCCTACTGTTGTACTTACAGAATTGACGGGAGATACAGCTGCTTTCAACATCAGACCTTGGGCTGTACGTCCGGACTTTTTAGCGATGACTTCCGAAGTTTTACTCGAATTAAAAAATACTATCGAAAAAGAAAATATTATACTTCCGACACAAAGCATTCAGATAATAAACACATAAAAAAAGAGGCTGTTTCAAAAACAGCCTCTTTTTTTGGATTCAGAAAGTTTTAAATTCCTAATTCTTTTTTAACATCATTAATCAAATCCGGACCTTCAGAGAGTATAACTCCAGAACCTAAAGAAGAGTCCAAAACATACTCATATCCTTTGGCACGTCCTACTTTTTGAATGGTAGCTGTAACTTTTTCTCCGATAGGTTTTTTAAGTTCTAATTCTTTTTCAGAAAGTGTTTTTTGAGCATTAGCAGCAAATTCCTGAATGCTTTTTTGCATATTCTGAAGTTCTTCTCCTCTGTCTCTGTTTACCGCTTCAGAAACAGATTCTTCTTCAGAGATATACTTCTGTAATTTGGTTTGATACTCATTAACAGACTCTCTGTAATCTTTGTCGTATCTCTCTGCCATCTCCTCTAACATTTTGTTAGCCTTTGCCATTTCGGGGTGATTTTCTATGAGCTCCTGAACATTGATGTGAGCAACTTTTTGAGCATTAGCGAATTGCGATACCCCAAGCATTAAAGCTACTGCAATAAATAGTGATTTCATTTGTTTCATTTGTTTTTAATTTTATCTTTTTGAGTTTTTAATTTTGTTTATTCCGTTACTTCTTCTGATTCTTCTTGCCCAGCAGGTTTGTTATTTCCTTGTTTGCGTTCTTCTATCTCTTTTTTTCGCTGTTCTATTTTGTCTTCTCTCTCTTTTTGTTTTTGTTCTCTTTGCTCCTGAATTTGTTTTTTACGGGCTTCTATTTGAGCTTCTCTTTCTTCTTTGGTCAACCTTTTAGGTTTGCCATCTTCATCATTCTCTTCGTTTTCAGAGTCATCAGCCTTTTTATTGTTTTTTTCGTCCAACTGTTTTTGACGTTCGTCTAATTTTTCCTGTCTTTTCTTGTCTTGTTCAGCCTTACGGTCGTCAATTTTTTGTTGTCTTTCGTCAATTTTTGCCTGACGCTCTTCTTCTTTTTGTCTTAAATCAGGGTCGTATTTTTTGTCGTCTTCTGCCTGTTCTTCCTCTTTGCTCATTTTCTTTTTCTGTCCTTGCTCTCGTTTTGCAGTTCTTGTCAAAGCATTGATGATTTCGTCATTCATATCAAAACGTCTGTTTGCAAAAACCAAACCATTTGAGGCAGACGACATATCATACACAAAGTCATAATTTCTTCTGTCTGCGATTTCGTTCACAATAACAAAAACTTGGTCTTGTATAGGTTTAATCAAAACCGTTTTTTGAGTGTATAAATCTCCTGTCGGGCCAAAACGCTTTTGCTGATAATCTGACAATTCTTTTTGCAGAAAATCAATTTCTTCTTCTTTTTCCTCAATAAGTTCTTTTGTAAGCAAAACCCTTTCGGATTTCAGCTCTTCTATCATCAGATTGATTTGAGCTTGTCTGTCGTCAATTTCTTTTTTCCAATTTTGTGCTTTAAGCTCCAACTGATTGTTTGCTTCCGCAAATTCAGGAACGCTTTTCAGAATAAGCATCATATCGAAATATCCGATTTTAGGTCCTTTCGCACTTTGCGAACTAACAAAGGAAAAAACTCCTAATGCTAAAATTAATAAATACTTTTTCATAACCTTCACGTTTTATACGTTAGAAAATATCGTGCCAAATTTTTTAGAACTGCTGTCCGATAATAAAGTGGGTTTCCCAGCCGTTTGCTTTGGTTTGTCCGGGTAGCGGGTCAAATCCGTTTGCAAAATCTATTCCTAATAATCCAAAGGCAGGCATAAACACTCTTATACCAAGACCTGCCGACCTTTTCAGCTGAAACGGATTATAGACCTTAAAGGTTTCGTAACCTGCTCCTGCTTCTAAAAATGCCAATCCGTAAATAGATGCCATAGGTTTCATTGTTATCGGATAACGTAATTCTAACGAGAATTTGTTATAAATAGTACCTCCGTCATTAGAATTTTGCACCATTGTTGTCGATAACGAGTTGTTCGGATACCCTCTCAACTGAATTACTTCCCGTCCGTCCAAAGAGAAATTAGCCAATCCGTCTCCTCCTACAAAGAATCTTTCAAACGGAACTAACCCTCGGTCTTTATTATATGCTCCCAAATATCCGAATTCTGCAGCAGAACGCAAAACAAATTTACCACGAAGTTGCGTATAAGCATCAATGTTGAACTTAATTTTGTAATATTCCAACCAGTCAAACTTCTTTTGATCAACTTTTGCTACATCGGTACTCGCATCTTGATAGTTATATACTTTTTCGTAATACGGTCTTCCGTTTATATCGTAATTTCCCGTAGCTCTAATCCAATCTCCCTCTAAAGGAATCAGCATATCGTCATTAGCAATGATTGCCATACTCGTATTATTCGGGTTATATTTCATTTTATAATCTTCCATATTCCCCAAATTGGCATAATCCACACCATTTACCAAAGAATAAGGGAAAGTGAATTTACCCGTAACACCTATTTCTGCTCCCGAAGTCGGGAAAATCGGGTTGTGTCCTTTGTTGTTTCTGCTGAATCCGATTGTATAAGACAGATTTCGGGCAGAACCGTCTCCAAAGGTAAACAATCCTGTGTTGTAATTGTTCAGGTCATAGTATTGGAAACCAATTCCCTGACGTAAATAAAAATCGTTATCAGGCTCGGTAAGACGTTTTCCGATTCCCAAATAAGCCGAAATAATATTAAAGCTCTGACTTCTGTTTACATCTCGGGTACTCCAGTTATACAAATACTGCTTACTATACGACAAAGACCCTGAAAACTGAATCGGTTTTTTACCTCCAAGCCAAGGTTCCATAAACGATAAGCTGTATGTTTGGAAATACGAACTTCCCTGCAATCTCAATGACAAACTCTGTCCGTCTCCCATAGGCAAGGGGTCGTAAGCCTCTTTGTCAAACAAACTTCCGATAGAAAAGTTATTGAACGAAAGAGCCAAAGTTCCGATGAAACCTCCTCCTCCGTAACCTCCTTGCAGTTGCACCTGACTTGCTCCTTTTTCAACTACCTGCCATTCTACATCAACTGTTCCTGCAGCAGGGTCTGCATTCTTTACATCAGGACGGATAGTTTCAGCATCAAAAATATTAAGCTGTCCAAGCTCTCTGATTGTTCGCATAACCAATTCCTTGTTCCATTTTTGTCCGGGTCTGGTGCGAAGTTCTCTGTAAATTACCTTATCGTTGGTTTTGTCATTACCTACAACCGTAATGTTGTTAAAATAAGCAATCGGTCCTTCGATAATTCTGATATCAAAGTCTATGGTGTCGTTATACGTTCTTGTTTCAACCGCATTGATTCTTGAGAATAAATATCCGTTGTTGTGATACAAACTCGTTAAATCCTGTGCGTCCGGAACATTGTCTTCGATTCTTTTCTGCAATAAAATCCCGTTGTAATCATCGCCTTTATTTAGACCTAATGCTCTGCGTAATTGTTCGTCCGTATAAATGGAATTTCCTAAAAACTTAATATTTCCGAAATAATATTTATTTCCCTCTTCTAACTTAATGTTAAAAGAAAGTCGGTCTTTCTCTTTGTCATACATAACCGTGTCCGAAACAATTCGGGCATCTCTGTATCCGTTTTCTTTATATTTATCAACGATTGAAACCAAATCGTTTTTGTACTCATCTTTGATGTATTTTGAGGCACGTAAATCCAAGCGGAACATACGTAAGAAATTTCTCTCTTTGGTTTTTTTCATCGTTCTACGAAGCTGTCCGTCAGAAAACACTTCATTCCCTTCAAAATCTATAGAGCTGATTCGGGTTTTTGTGCCTTTATCAATATTGATAAGCATTTTCACCTGATTTTCAACCGTATCAGGGTGAGTGCTAACAATGACTTTGGTCCTGTAAAATCCGTCTTTGCGGTATTTGTTTTCGATGTAATTTTTGGTGGTCGTAATGAGATTTTCGTTAACAATCTTTCCTTTGGTAAGACTTGCCTCTTTGATGATTCCGTCTGATTTGCTTTTTTTGATTCCGTCAATTCTGACATCAGCTAATTTTGGGAGTTCGTTCAGGTTTAAACGCAAAAAAACACTGTCTCCACGGATTTCGTTTATATAAAAATTGATGTCCGCAAACATACCCAATCCCCATAGCTTTTTAATAGCATTAGCCACTTCTTCTCCCGGAACTTGCAACTTCTGTCCTTTTTCTAATCCCGAAAAAGTAACAACCGTTTGCTCCTGAAAGGAGAGTTTTCCTGTTACCTCAACTCCTCCTAATATATAATATTTTCCCGAAGCAAAATCTTCGTTAGGCTGGGCATAGGAAGCCATTGTTCCTAAAAATAAAACTCCTATAACAATAAACTTCTTTTGTAAGGCAGTAAGTTTATTTAATCTGTTCGCTTGTTTTTCCAAATCTGCGTTCTCTGTTTTGGTAACTGATGATAGCTTCATATAAATCGTTATCTTGAAAATCAGGCCATAGCACTTCTGTAAAGTACAGTTCTGCGTATGCAATTTGCCATAATAAGAAGTTACTTATCCTTTGTTCTCCACTGGTTCGGATAAGCAAATCTACATCGGGCAAATCGTGTGTGTAAAGGTGCTGATTTATAACCGATTCATCAATACTCTCAATCGAAATTATGTTATTTTTAACTTTATCACAAATATTTTTAAAAACATTTGTTAATTCTTCTCTCGAACCATAACTCAAGGCTATGGTCAAGGTCATTCCCGTATTATTTTTGGTTTTTTCAATAGCTGATGAAAGCTGTTTTTTGACCGAATCAGGGAGTAAATCGGTATTTCCGATGGTTTTCAGTCGGATATTGTTTTCTGAAAGTTTTCTTAATTCGCTTTTGATAGCTCCTACCAAAAGTTTCATAAGCATTTCTACTTCTGCTTGAGGGCGATTCCAATTTTCTGTAGAAAAAGCATACAAAGTCAGGTTCTGAATCTGCAACCTTGCACAATTTTCAACTACTTTCTGAACCGCTTTTTTCCCGTTTTGATGTCCGAAAACACGTAACTTCCCTCTTTGTTTTGCCCATCTGCCGTTACCATCCATAATAATGGCAATGTGCTTTGGCAGCCTTTCCTTGTCTATTTTTTCAAGCAAATTCATTTCTTACAAAGGGCAATAACAAGGGTTTTTTCCAAAAGTATAAGTAAGTGTAAACCCTGTAAACACATACCAATCGTTACTATTTATATTTCCGAATTGCAAATGTTCGTATTTGCTGTTTTGCGGGTTGCTTCCGTCAATATCATCGGCAAAGGTGTATCTTGCTCCCGATTCTAAACCGAGAATCCAATTCTGACTGAGGTTAAACTTGATCCCTACAGTCATCGGAATTGAAATATTACTCCCTTTTTTTGCCTCTTTTTCTGCTACTCCACTATTGAAATACATCTTGTCGTACCAAAAATAATTCAGTCCTGTATATACATAAGGGGTTATTTTAAATCCTAAATCGTGCAGGTTAAATTCAAAAAAATTAAATTCCAATCCTGCCGAAAGTTCTGTAATCGTATTTTCCAAAGCATAACCTCTTTGTTGCCTTGCTGTTGATTCTGCCTTTGCATCATCTATTTTCAGGTTGGAGTGCATAGCCGAAAACCTCCAAGCGTGTCGGGTGCTTCTGTTCCATTTGTATATCAATCCGAAAGCAGGACTATCGGGAGAAATGTGCGTTTCCTTACCCACATCTCCCACAAAATTGCTTCCACCTGCAAAAATACCGATTTCGTGAATCTGACCGAAAACAGTATTTCCTATGAAAAAACAACAAAAAACAACAAAAACCTTCTTCACTTTTGTACAAAAATCGGGTGCAAATATACTAATATTCATAACGAATAAACATTATTTTTTATACAATAAACAAAAACAGTTTAACCAAAACGAAAGAAGATACGATTTAGTATAGTTTTTAGCCCGAAGTCCGAAAAAGTCCGAAGTCCGAAGAAAAACATACTTCGGACTTCGGACTAAAAAAATTAAAGATTCCCGATAACCTTATCTTTCGGATATTTTACTTTGTAGCTCACACGGAATTTTTGGGTTTCGTTGGGTTTTAGTTTAATGTCCCAAGTCAAAATTCCTGTTTCTTCATTGACCTCTGCTTTGCTTTTATCTAATAACTCGATGGTTACATCTTTGTCTGTGCTTAACGGATATTGGTCTTTTAGGAGCATTTCGACAGTTTCTTTTTTGTTGTTTCTGACAGTAATATCATAGGTAAAAGTCTGTTCTTTATAGCTTGAAAGGAATTTTGTCCCTGATTTGTCTGCTATTTTTTCACGTTTTACGGAAACACGTTTATCCCGTCCCATACTCAGTTTGAGTTCCTCTGTAATTTGATTCGGGTCAATGTATGTTTTTCCGACATACATTCCCTCAAAGATAATATTGGCTTCTCCCGGAAGTAAATTAAACTGCGAATAATCATTGATTTCAGCTATCAAAAAGGCTTCACTTTCCACTCTTGGAGCCGAATAATATTTGTAATTGGCAGGAAGTTTCAGCTCTTTCAGAGAAACACTGTGCTGTTTTCCGTTCGATAAAATATCGTAAGGAATATCAATATCAAACGAAACATTTAATTGGTTTTCGGTTACAGTTGTATAATCGGAAACAGATGAAACAGAAGACTTTGCTCTTGGACTATAGCTTGTCACGACAACTTCGTTCAGTTGAGCGTCTGAATTGTTATATCCATAATGTGTTACAGGTTGAGCATACCTCAAAAACCACGATTGTAAAGTTGGAAATTGATTGTTTTGATTTGGAGAACCGCTCGAAAGGGTAAGTTTGACCTTTTTCCAATCAATTCCCGTATTTTGCGTAACCTGTGCTTTGTACATCAAATCAATCGGAGCTGTTATGTTTTCTGCTCTTAAATCGTAAAACGGTTTCCACGAGGCATATTGGGTAAGATAGCTCACTTCAAAATCTGCTTTTTGGGCAATATCACTCATTACCTGTAAAATCAATTTTCCATTTGAGGATTTTTCTTCTTTGGAAGTGTTGATTTGCAGGTTTGCATTCAGCCTTTTTAAAGTTTCGTTCAGCTTTTGTTCTTTTTCGTTGATGATGTCGATATTATCCAAAATGGTATTTCGTTTGGCTGAATAATAATCGACCATTTTTGTAAGTTCAGCTACGCTTAATCCTATATTTTGCCCTGAAACCTGTTGGTTTTTGTCCAAAAGCTCAATGGTTTTGCTTTCGGAAGTGCGTTTGTTTTGCAATTTTTTGATTTCTTTTTGAACAAGCTGAATACTATCCCTAACCCTTTTGATAACAGGAGAAGTTTCGTCAATTTCGTATTCCGAAATATAGCTCGTGGTAAACTGAACCGACATCACCGTTACGTTTTTTGGAGCTGTAATTCTGACCGTACTTTCGTTTAAGTAATTTGCCACATTTTTGATGACAATTTCGCTCGTTCCTTTCGGAAGTGTAGCACTTGTAGTATGTGTAAGCTCTGCCGAATTAAAATAAACCGTTGCGTTTTGGACTTTAGCATCAGTAAAAATCGGTTTTTGAGCTGTCAAAAAGCACGAAAATCCGATTGCAAATAAATAGATTAGTTTTTTCATCTTCTTTTTTGTTTAAGGTTTAACGTTCAAAGTTTAAAGTTATTATACCTGTATAGATGTCATTTCTTGTAAAAAGGTTGGGAAATGTTATTTAGATAGCTTCGTTCCTCGCTATGACAGCATCAAACTCCCCTCTCCTTTGGAGAGGGGTTGGGGGTGAGGCTACTCTCTGTAAAAAACCCTTTTTACCCGATGTGAAATCCCTGCCAAAATCTCGTAAGGAATGGTATTTATGTTTTTTGCGATTTCGGTTACGTTTGGATTTTCCCCAAAAATAATAACCGAATCTCCTTCATTACAATTTATTTCGGTAACATCAACCATCAGCATATCCATACAGATATTTCCGATAATCGGAGCTTTTTGATTGTTGATGAGAACATAACCTTTGTTGCTCAAGGCTCTCGGAATTCCGTCTGCATATCCGATTGGAATCGTAGCTGTTTTGGTTGGTTTTTCAGCAATGAAACCTCGTGAATATCCGACACTTTCGCCTTTTTCGATTTCTTTTATCTGAAGAATAACGGATTTTAATGTTCCTACATTTTCAAGGAATTTGATTTCGCTTTCGTCATTGGAAATTCCGTATAATCCGATTCCCAAACGTACCATATCCATTTGTAGCTGGGGATAATTGGAAATTCCCGAAGTGTTGGAAATATGACAAATCGGATTGATTTTCAGTTCTTTTTTTATAAAATCGGATATTTTTTTGAAAATCTCAAACTGATGTAAGGTAAAATCCCGAAACTTTTCCGAATCACTTCCCGAAAGATGTGAGAAAATACTTTTTATCTCGAAAAATTCCCGATTATCTGAAAGAAAATCGGTTAATTCGTGAATGTCTTTTTCTTCAAATCCCAAGCGGTGCATTCCTGTATCGAGTTTGATGTGAATCGGATAATTTTTTCGTCCAAGCTTTTCAAGATTCGATTTAAAGCTTTTCAACTCTTTTATGGAATAAATTTCAGGCTCTAAACCATTTGCAATCAAAGCTGAAAAGCTATTTGGCTCGGGATTCATTACCATTATCGGAACGAAAATATCAGCATTTCTGAGGGCAATTCCCTCGTCCGTAAAAGCTACTCCGAGATAATCAACTTTGTGATATTCCAATAGTTTTGCAATTTCAAAACTTCCACTTCCGTACCCGAAAGCCTTAATCATTACCATAATTTTGGTAGTCGGATTGACTTTCGATTTGTAATAATTCAGGTTGTGGGTTATGGCATTCAGGTTGATTTCCAAAACGGTTTGGTGGGTTTTTTCTTCCAAAAGCGAAACAACTTTTTCCAAATGAAAGCTCCTCGCTCCTTTAACCAAAATAGTTTCGGTAGAAAAATCGGAACTGTTGTAAGTTGAAAGAAATTCATCAGTAGTTTGGTACACTTCGATGCTGTCGAAAAATGTTTTATGCTCGGAAATGCTTTTCCCGATTCCGATAATTTTCGAGATATTGTTTTGTCTGAAAAGCTCGGCTATTTTTTTGTAAAGTTCGTTTTCGTTTTCTCCACTTTGAAGAATATCCGAAAAGATAACCGATTTTTTGGAATGTTGCTTTTGCTGTTCCAAAAAGTCTAAAGCAATTTTTATCGACTGAAAATCAGAAATATAACTGTCGTCAATGATTGTCGTATTGTTGATTCCGTTTTTTACTTTCAGACGCATTTCGATAGGGTAGAGCATCTTCATTCGGCTTTCGATAGTCGGTTTGTCGTAATTCAGATACAGCAAAACCATCATCGAATTAACCGCATTTTCAACCGAGGCATAATCCGAAAACGGAATTTCCACCTCAAAATCTTGGCTGTTATAGCTGAACTGAAGCCGAGTAACATTTCCCGAAAGGGATTTTTTAATAAATAAAGCATCAGTTTCATTGGAAAAGCTCCAGACAAATTGCTTTACGAAATATTTTTCCAAAGCATTTTCGATTTCGTTATTTTTTTGATAAATAACGACTTCGCAGTTGTTGAAGAGTTTTACTTTTTCGGATATTTTTTGATTTTTGGACGAGAATCCCTCGTTGTGAGCATCTCCGATATTGGTCAGGATTCCGATTGTGGGCTTGATGATTTCTTCGAGATTCTGCATTTCATCAGGTTCGGAAATTCCTGCCTCGAAAATCCCAAAATTGTGGTTTTCGTTGATTCCCAAAACAGAAAGCGGAACTCCAACCTGCGAATTATAGCTTTTTGGGTTTCGTGCAATGTTGAAATCGGGAGAAAGCAGGAAATTCAGCCATTCTTTGACAATGGTTTTTCCGTTGCTTCCGGTAATTCCGACAATCGGAAAATCGAAATTACCTCTGTAATTCGAGGCGAAATCCTGTAAGGCTTTCAGAGTGTCATCAACTAAAATGTAATTTCCCCTCGAAGTGTCTTTCGGAAGCTCCGAAACCACAAAATTTTCGATTCCTTTTTCGAGCAACACATTAATATATATATGTGCATCGTTGTTTTTTCCTTTCAGAGCAAAAAACAAGGTGTTTTTATCGTTCTGCAACGAACGGCTGTCAATCGAAATATTATTAATTGATGTGTTTTCGTTTCCGATAATTCGGAAAGGAATGTTTTTGAGGATATTTTTCAGTTGAATGTTCAAAACGATTTTTTTACTTTCACAAATGTAAAGAAATCCTTTTTAATCTGTGGTTATGTTTGTAGAAAAGCGGATACTCTATAAGAGATAGAATTTGTAGGATTTGAATCAAAAAAAATTAAGAAATTATTTTTTGGAATTCTTTGCTGTAAAAATCTCGAACAGAATAAAAGGGAAAACTAAACGAGCTAATGTCTTTACGTTTAAATGTTGCATAAAAACTTGCCTTATCATTGAAATATTTGTTTTATGATAATGTCCTGTAAAATCACGTCCTGCTATTTTTCGTCCGATTTTATAAAGAATATTTTCAGTCGGTCCTGAAATAATAATGTATCCGTTAGGTTTTAGTAAGGTTTTAAACTTTTCAATAAATTTTGGCAATTCCCCAATAGAAATATGCTCAAGTACATCTAAAGCAACAATAAAATCATATTTTAAGGTAAAATCAACAGTAAATAAATCACCTTCGATAAAATGAATCGCATCAGGATACTCTATGTGATTTTTTAATATTTCAACCGGTTTTAAATTCAAATCAATAGCTGTTACAGAATGATTTTTAGAAGCTAATTCATAAGATAAAACGCCTGTTCCACAACCAAAATCCAAAATAGAAGAATTAGCAGTTGATTTTTCTTTGATAAATTTTGAAACTATACTTACTCTTTTCCAAAATATATAATCAATCAGGAAATTTTTATGAGCATAAGCAGGGAGTGCAGCTTCTGATAAAATTTCATCAGTGCCTTGTTTGTTTAATATATTCAGGATAGTATTTTTAAAAATATATTTAGTTTGTTTCATAAGAATAGTTTTTATCTTTTAACATTTGGAGCATTTATTATATCGTATTGAATTGCCTGTAAAATCAGTTGAAAACCTAAAATTATAGATAATACAATAATCATAATTGTTCCTGTGGGTGCTAAAGTATTTAACGATGCGTAATGCAACCATTGAAAAAGTCCAAAAATTACTCCGAATAAAAATAACGGAATTCCGAACAATATATAAATTGTTCCGACATTAAAATCATACAGAAAGTATTCTTTTATAATTCGTTTGAAAAAAGTTTTGGTCAGCTTACGTCCGAAAAGAAAAGGCATTTTCCATACTTTCATACTTGATTTTTCATCACCATATATAGCAGGCATCGGTATATCTTTGATTTTTGCTTTTTGAAAATACAATTCGGCTAACAAAGAAGTTTCAAAGTAATATCTGTCAGATAAATTGGAAAAGTCAAGTTCTTTCAGAACGCTTGTTTTTATAGCTAAAAAACCATTAGTCGGGTCGAAATTATTCCAATATCCTGTGGCAACTTTAATCATAAACGAAAGAACAAGATTTCCTATTTTTCTGGTAACAGGCATTTTTTGCAAGGCTTTAAAATCTTTAAAGCGGTTTCCTTTTGCCATTTCTATTTTTTCGTCTAACAAAGAATCAAGCAAATTCGGAATATAGCTTAAATCCATTTGGTTGTCTGCATCTACTTTTATAACAATATCAATATCGTTATGCATAGCATACATAAACCCTTTTTTGGTTGCTCCTCCAACTCCTAAATTTATTTTGTTTTCGAGAAAAACACAATTAATTTGTGGGTTTATGGCTGATTTGATTTCTTCTTTCGGCAGAGGTTGCGGACTTTTGTCGTCTATAATAATTACAGCATACAGATAATCAGGTAATTTTGAAATTACATTAATGATATGCTTTTCCGCATTATAGTAAGGAATTACAACAGCTACTTTCTGTTTTCTGTATTTATTTGTGTTCATTTTTTGTAATTCATTTATTTTTTTGACTGACAGCAAAAGCTAAATTACCTTTTGCGAGTTTGTGATTAGCATCTAATTTCAGAGCTTCATTACAAGCCTGAATTGCTTTGTCGTATTCTTTCAGTTGATTATAGGCAGTACAAATGTTGTTGTAAGCTGCTGCTGTTGGTTGTATTTCAATGGATTTTTTTGCCATTTCGATACATTCTCTGTATTTACCATTATTATACAGATGTAAACTTATATTGATGTAATCATTTGCGGTGAGATTTGTTTTGTTTTTTAAAGATAAAGCGTGATTCAGATTGTTTTTTGACAATTCATAATCGGGTTTTAATTCCAATGCTTTTTTATAAGCCTCAATGCCTTTATCGATTTCGTTCAGATTGATGTATGCTATTCCGATATTGTTGTAAGCCTCGGGATAATCGGGTTTTAATTCTAATGCTCTCTTGGCATTTTCAATACATTTTTTGTATTCCTGTGCTTGAAAAAACAACAAGCTCAAATTTAAGAATTTTTCGGGAGTCGGATTTTTTATGGTTTCTTCTTCCGTCAAATCAAGAACGGTTGTTTTGTTTAGAGCAATGTCTAAATAGGTTTGAGCATTTTTGTCGTTCGGATTCTGTTGCAGGATATTTTCTGTAACCGATTTCAGCTTTTCCCAATCTTGTTGTTTATGGAATATAGTAAACAATAATGATTGTGATTCTTTGTGTTCGGAATAGGACTGTAAGGCTTTTTCAAGGTATTCTACTGCTTCGGAATTCCTGTTGTTATTAGACAAAAAAGAGGCATAATAATAATCCGAAATATGGTTGCTTGTCGGGAGTGATACGGATTTTTTAAAAAATTCCTCTGCTTCAGATTTGTTTCCCATAGCATTATTGAGAATCCCTAAATTAGTATAAAGAGTAGGGTAATTAGGAGTTAATTCAAGAGCTTTTTTATAGTTGATTTCGGCATTTTGATAATCGCCTTTTGCCATAAGAGCTAATCCGTAATTCATAAATCCTCGTCCGTTTTTCGGGCTTTTTCGGGTAACATCTTCCCAAAGACTCAATTCGGTTTTCTGTATCGTCCTAAAATAGGTTGACCAAAAATTAAACAAATACGGTCAACAATGGAAACACAAAACACACCACCCTGC